>NZ_MUYM01000005.1 GCF_002150765.1 Lentzea kentuckyensis | reverse complement strand
ACGGCACGCGGGGCCCTTTCGTACTGTCAGAGGACACGCGGGGCGCCCGCGTGTCCAAAAATGAGGCTGGTGAGGCTTCTGTGGGTGACGGGGCGCCGCCGGTCAGTGCGCGTGATACTCCACCGACTCCTTGGTGAGCTGCATGAAGGCCTCCTCCAACGACCCGCGCTGAGGGCTGAGCTCGTGCAGCACGATCTGGTTCTCCGCCGCGATCTCACCGATCTGCGGTGCCGGAATTCCGTGCACCACAAGGGCTCCGTCCACCGCGTCCTCGGTCACCGTGGCGTTGGCGGCGAGAATCTCACGCAGCTTCACGGCGTGCGGTGAACGCACCCGGACGTGGTCCTGGGTGGCGTCGGCGATGAACTGCTCGGTGGTGGTCTGCGAGATCAGCTGGCCCTTGCCGATCACGATGAGGTCCTGCGCGGTCTGGGCCATCTCGGACAGCAGGTGGCTCGACACGAACACCGTGCGGCCCTCGTCCGCGAGCCGGTGCATGAACTGCCGGATCCAGAGGATGCCCTCGGGGTCGAGGCCGTTGACCGGTTCGTCGAACAGCAGCACCTCGGGGTCGCCGAGCAACGCGCCCGCGATGCCGAGCCGCTGGGCCATGCCGAGCGAGAACCCGCCGGCCTTCTTGTGCGCGACCTCGGTGAGCCCGACGATCTCCAGCACTTCCCCGACCCGGCTGACCGGGATCTTGTTGGAGACCGCCATCCACTTGAGGTGCGACCGCGCGGAACGGTTGGGGTGCACCCACTTCGCGTCGAGCAGCGCGCCGACCTTGCGCAGCGGCTGCTTGAGCTCGGCGTAGTGCCTGCCGTCGATCTTGACGTCGCCCCCGGTGGGCGTGTCGAGGCCGAGGATCATCCGCATGGTCGTGGACTTGCCGGCGCCGTTCGGTCCGAGGAACCCGGTCACCCGGCCGGGCCGGACGGTGAACGACAGGTCGTCGACGGCCTTGGTCCGGCCGTAGTGCTTGCGCAACCGCACTGCTTCGATCATGGCCTCTCCCGTTCGCTCGAAAGACTGATCGGGGCGCAGGTCATCCCCCCGAAGGATGGCCTGCGCCTCGCTCCCCCTCACTCGGTCACGCGTCCCGCCGCTTGGCGACGACCAGCGCGACCACCAGCAGCGCGACCGCGATACCGGCGAAGTAGCCGAGCGAACCCCACTGGCTCAGCTTGAAGGCGATCCCGGCTCCCGGCTGCTCGGCCGCGTCTGCCCCGCCCAGCGCCAGGAAGTGGTTGGCGTTCTGGAACGGCAGCCACGCCTGGATCTTGACGCCGACCTTCGGGATGATCCCGATCAGGCCTTCGAGAAGCATGTTCCACACCAGCAGGATCGCCACGGCACCGGCGGTCTGGCGGACCAGGATGCCGACCGCGATCGCGAGGACCGCGCCGATTCCGTACAGCAGGCCGATGCCCGCGACGTGCCGCCACTCGGCGCCCGTGTTGATCGCGAGGTCGGAGGCCGGCGACAACACCTTGGCCATGCCCCACGAGGCGAACGCGATGATCTCGCCGAGCACACCAGCGATGAACGCGACCACGACGGTCTTGGCGACCAGCGCGGAGGTGCGGTTCGGCACCGCGAGGAACGTGGCGCGGATCGTGCTGAAGCGGTACTCGGTGGTGACCGCGAGGGCCGACATGACCAGCACGACGGACAGCGCGAGCTGGCTGCTGCCGAACTGCGTCAGGCCGATGGACATCTGGCCGTTGTCGGTCGTGCCCGCGATGATCGCGGTGAGACCGACACCCAGGATCAGGGCGAGTGCCGTGCACCAATAGGGCGAACGGGTCGAGAAGAGCTTGATTCTCTCAACTGCCAACAGGGTCATCAGACTCACTTCCCGATCTCTGCGTGGTACTCGACAGCATCGCCGGTCAGCTGCATGAACGCCTCTTCGAGCGAGCCGCGCTGCGGGCTGAGCTCGTGCAGGACGACACCGTTGGCAGCGGCGATGTCACCGATCTGGTCACTGGTGGCACCCGATACGGACAACGCGCCGTCCGCGCCGTCACGAACCGTGAAGCCCTTGTCCACCAGGAGCGGGCCGAGTTTGAAGAGCTGAGGGCTGCGCACCAGGACGGAGTTCCCCGTCGAGCGGTCGATGAACTCGGCGGTGCTGCTCTGGGTGATCAGCTTCCCCCTGCCGATCACCACGAGCTCGCTGGCCGTCAGGGCCATTTCGGACAGCAGGTGGCTCGACACCAGGACCGTGCGGCCCTCGGCGGCGAGGTTCTGCATGAACGTGCGGATCCAGAGGATGCCCTCGGGGTCCAGGCCGTTGACCGGCTCGTCGAACAGCAGCACCTTCGGGTCGCCGAGCAGTGCCGCGGCGATCCCCAGTCGCTGCGCCATGCCGAGCGAGAACCCACCGGCGTTCTTGCCCGCGACCTGGGTGAGACCGACCGCCTCCAGCACCGCGTCCACGCGCTTGTCCGGCAGCCCGTTGGACTTGGCGAGCCAGCGCAGGTGAGCACGGGCGGAGCGGTTCGGGTGCACCCACTTGGCGTCGAGCAGCGCGCCAACCGTCCGCAGTGGACGGTTGAGCTCCGCGTAGGGCTTGCCGTCGATCAGCACGCGGCCGGCCGTCGGGCGGTCGAGCCCCAGGATCATGCGCATGGTGGTGGACTTGCCGGCGCCGTTGGGACCGAGGAATCCGGTCACCCGTCCAGGTTGGACGGTGAACGACAGGTCGTCGACCGCGACCGTCCTGCCGTATCTCTTGGTGAGGCCGATTGCCTCGATCATTGGCTTTCCCCTCTCGGTGCTGGAGACAACTCTCCTGCTGCGAGGGGGTCCGCCACATCGCCCTGCGGTCTGCGACCGACGTCAACTTCCGTCGTCCGGTGCCGCTACCTCAGTCGTAGTTGAATGGGCCACATGGGATACACGGAAGCTCCCGAAGGCTGGTGGCGTGAGTTCGTGCTGGCCAAGCCCGCCCGCACCGGCAAGCTCGCGGTCACCCGCAAGGATGGATCACCGCACGTCGCGCCGGTGTGGGTGGATCTTGACGGCCCGGACGTCGTCTTCCTGACGGCTCGCGACACCATTAAGGGGAAGTCGATCCTGCGCGACGGCCGGGTGGCCCTGTGCTTCGACGACGAGACCCCGCCGTTCAACTTCGTGACGATCACCGGCCAGGCGATCACCGACGAGGACCCCGAGCAGCTGAAGTACTGGGCGGGCCGCACGGCCGCGCGCTACATGGGCGCCGACCAGGCCGACGCGTACGCCGAGCGCAACGGCGTGCCGGGCGAGATGGTCGTCCGGGTGAAGGTCGACAAGATCGTCGCGAAGACCAACGTCTCCGACTAGGCGCTGACTAGACGCTCACGGTGGCGAGCGGGTCCACGCCGTAGTTGCGCGCGTACCCGTTCTCCACCCCGACGAGCAGGTCCACCACCTCGAAGTAGGTGTCCCAGAACGGCGTCTCCCGCAGTGCCTCGATGAGCAGTTGGTACGCCTCGTGGTCGCGCGCCTCCCAGACCCAGATGTCGGTCACCCGCGTCGAGTAGAACTCCGTGTCGTAGAACCGGGATCGCACGCCCTCGGCCTTCTCCTCGATCACCGGGAGGATCTCGGTCGCGAACGCCTCCATGCGCTGCGGGACGGTCAGGGTGAGCCACTTCGGGGTGGTCTTGACGAGCATGAACGCGGTCACGTTGGCCTCAAAGGTTGTCATGCCCTCAACGTAGAAACGACCAAGGCTTGCTCGCCACGCAACTTTGGCAAGACAGAGTTGCATACGATGCAAACATGCCGGACCAGCTCGATCTCAACCTGTTGCGCGTGTTCGACGCACTGCTCCAAGGCGTCGGCGTCACCGCGGCCGCCGAGCGGTTGCACCTGTCGATCCCCGCGACCAGCCGGGCGCTCTCGCGGCTGCGGCGGGCGATGAACGACCCGATTCTGGTTCGCTCGGGACGTGGCATGGCGCCGACGCCGTACGCGCTCCAGATCGCGCCGCGGGTGCGGTCGCTGCTGGACGAGGCATCCGCGTTGATCAACGCCAAGGAGCTGGACCCCGCCGACCTGCGTCGCACGTTCACCATCAGGGTGAGCGACGGCGTGGTGACGCCGCTGGTCAGCGCTGTCGCCGTGCAGGCGCCCGGGGTGGTCCTCAGGTTCGTGGCGGAGGGCGACGAGAGCGCCGGGGCGTTGCGGGACGGGTCGGTCGACCTCGACATCGGCGCGGGCCACGACACCGAGTCCGACATCCGGTCCGTCGTGCTATTCCGCGAACGGCTGGTCGGCGTCGTCCGCGCCGGTCATCCGCTCAAGAACCGCCCGACGCTCAAACAGCTCTGCCGGTACCCGCACGTCTCGGCGTCGCGTCGCGGCCGGGTGCGTGGGCCGTTGGACGTGGCGCTGCAAGCGGTTGGCCTGCAACGACACGTCGCCGCGGTGGTGCCGTTCTACTCGGCGGCCGCCCAGCTCGTCGCCCAGAGCGACTACATCGGCCTGGCCCCGCAACGCCTCGTCGAGCAGTACCCCGGAAACCTGCGCTGGTTCCCGATCAGCGCCGATCTGCCCGAGATCGACGTCCGCATGCGCTGGCACGCCCGGCTCGACGCCGACCCCGCCCAGCGCTGGCTGCGCGAGACGGTCCAGGCCTGCGGCTAAGCGGGGAAATACCGCGACAACACCTGCGCCGCACCGTCCTCCAGCACCGTCGGCCCCACCTCGTCGGCCGCCGCGTGCACCCGCGCCGGTGCCTGCCCCATCGCGACTCCGAGCGCCGCCCACCGCAGCATCTCGACGTCGTTGCTCCCGTCGCCGATCGCCAGCGTGTCCGCGGCGGAGATCCCGAGCTCCTGTCGCAGTTCCTCCAGCGCCGCCCCCTTCGACACGTTCGGCGGCACCACGGTCAGCCACGCCTCGGTGTGGTCGATGGACCACTCGACATCGGGCAGTTCCAGGTCTTTCAGGGCAAAGGCCATCTCGGCCGGCGTGTGGTCGAGCCAGCGCATGACCAGGCGCGGCGTCGGGGTGGCCGCGAGCTCGTCGAACGTCGTCTGCGTCGTGACGCCCCACAGGTCGCCGGGCAGGAACTCGCCGAGTGCCAGGTTGCCGACACCGGTCTGCTCGATCGCGAACACCGTGTCCGAAAGCAGTGCCTGCAGCGTCTTGATGGTCGGGCCGGGGTCGAACGTCGTGCGCTTGGTGACCTCCGCGCGCGCCGGGTCCCACCACACCGCGCCGTTCGAGCAGAGGGCGAACGACGTGGGCAGCTGTGCGGCGATCGGGGTGGTGCCGATGAGGCTGCGACCGGTGCAGAGCACGACCAGCGAGCCGTGTTCCGTCACGCGGGTGAGGGCCGCTTTCACGGCGGGAGCGATGTCGTTCGAGCCGACAGGGGTCAGGGTTCCGTCGATGTCCAGCGCAACCAGGCGCGGTCTCCAGCTCACGTGGTACCACCCTATGCGATGGTTAGTGAATTGTGGTTCACTAATGCGGTGGCACGACCTCGCACCATCACCGACGAACGGATCCTGAACGCCGTCGCGGCGGTCATCGACCGGCGCGGACCGGAGTTCACGGTCGCGGACGTGGCGGCCGAGGCCGGGGTCAGCGTCGGGGCGGTCGCCAAGCGGTTCGGATCGAAGAGCGGCCTGCTGCAGGCGCTCACGAAAGCAGGTACCGAGGAGGTCGTCCGCCGGATGCGCGAGGTGGGCACCGTCCGCGAGGCGCTCTTCACCTGGTTCGACCGGCTGGCCGACCCGGTGGTGGCGGCGAACAACCTCGCGCAACTCGGCGTCGACCTGATCGACCCGGACCTGCGCGGGCTGCTGGCCAGGCACTACGCGGTGATGGAAGCGGAACTGGAGATCATGTGCGCGGCCGAGGGGTTGCCGCCGAACGCGGCCCGCGTCCTCGCCGCGCAGGTCAACGGGATCGCGATGGACTGGTCGGTGCGCCCACGCGGGGAGTTGCTGACACGCATGGCAGAGGACATCGATCTGGTGCTGAAAGGGATGCGCTGATGGCTACCTGGGCGGAGTTCACGGCCGAACAGCCCGACCTGGCCGCGTTCGTGCAGAGCAGGTTCGCCGCGGACCGGCACGCGTTGATCGCGACGCTGCGCAAGGACGGCGCGCCGCGGATCAGCGGCGTCGAACCGGACTTCACCCACGGCGAGCTGTGGGCGGGCATGATGCCTGACTCGCTGAAGTCGCGTGATCTGCGCCGCGACCCACGATTTTCGTTGCACTGCAACACGACCACGGCCTCGATGACGGAGGCGGGCGACGCGAAGATCAGCGGCACCGCCGAGTTCTGGACCGACAAGGACGTCTATCTCAAGGACCTGTTCGACCGCACCGGCTGGCAGCCGAAGCCGGAGGAGATCGACCTGTTCCGGTTCGACGTCACCGAGGTCGTGTCACTCACCGTCGAGGGCGACGAGATGATCGTCCTCTCCTGGCACGAGGGAAGGGGGACTCGGCGTGTCGCCAAGAAATGAGCCCGATCTCAGCGGGAAGGTCGCGGTCGTCACCGGTGCGACGCGGGGTGCGGGGCGCGCCATCGCGGTCGAGCTGGGCGCGGCCGGCGCGACGGTCTTCGTCGCCGGCCGCACGACTCGCGAGCAGCAGTCGGAGGTCGGCCGGTCGGAGACGATCGAGGAGACCGCGGAGCTGGTCACCAAAGCCGGTGGCAACGGAATCGCCGTCCGGTGCGACCTCACCGATCCGTCCGATGTGGACGCTCTCGCCGCGAGGATCGACCGGCTCGACATCTTCGTGAACAACGCCTGGGGCGGCGAGAACCTCGTCGAGTGGGGCAAGTTCTGGGACCACGACCTCGACCGGCAGCTGCGCATGTGGCGCAACGGCATCGAGACGCACCTGGTGGCGCTGCACAAGCTGATGCCGATCCTCGTGCGCTCCGACGACGGGCTAGTGGTCGAGGTGACCGATGGCGAGGACGGCAAGCCCTACTACGTGAACCTGACCTATGACGCCGTGAAGTCCTCGGTGCGTCGGTTCGGCGACGTTCTGGCGAGGGACCTCAAGGACGTCCCCGGCGTCACCGCGTTCTCCGCGACTCCGGGTTTCCTCAGGTCCGAGCAGATGCTCGAGAACTTCGGAGTGACGGAGGCGAACTGGCGCGACGCGATCGAGAAGGTGCCGGACTACGCGTTGTCCGAGACACCGCACTACCTCGGCCGCGGCCTCGCACACCTCGCCGCGGACAAGGACCGCGAGAGGTTCGCAGGGCAGTGCCTGTCGTCGTGGCGGCTCATGCGCGAGTACGGGTTCACGGACCTCGACGGCTCGCAGCCCGACTGGGGACGCTGGCACGACGAGGTGGTGGAGCCGGGGCTGGAACGGTCCACTGTGGACGTTTTGAAGTACCGCTAGCTTGAGTTTTGAAACTCAAGCTAGGCGTCGCCGGGGCGGACGAGACCGGTCTCGTAGGCCAGCACCACGGCCTGCACCCGGTCTCGCAGCTCCAGCTTGGCCAGGATCCGTCCGACGTGCGTTTTCACCGTCGCCTCTGACAGGAAGAGCTTTCGGGCGATCTCGGTGTTCGACAGGCCCTTCGCGATGAGCACGAGCACCTCGCGCTCGCGTTCGGTCAGCACGTCGAGCATCGAGGCGTCCCGAAGCTCACCGCCGCCGTCGCCGAGGAACCGCCCCAGCAGCCGCTTCGTCACCGACGGCGACACCACCGCGTCGCCGGAGGCCACCGCGCGCAACGCCGACACCAGGTCGGACGGCGGGGTGTCCTTCAGCAGGAACCCGCTGGCGCCGTTGCGCAGGGCGGACAGCGCGTACTCGTCCATGTCGAACGTCGTCATGACCAGCACCTTTGCGGTGTCGGCCGCAGCGATGCGCTTGGTCGCCTCGACGCCGTCCAGCACCGGCATGCGGACGTCCATCAGCACGACGTCAGGGCGCAGTTTGTCCGCCATCTGCACGGCGTCCAGGCCGTCGGCGGCCTCTCCGACGACGTCGATGTCCTCCTGCGCCCCCAGCACCATGCGGAAGCCCATGCGCATGAGTTCCTGGTCGTCGACCAGCAGCACCCGAATCACTCGATCACCCTATGCGGCCAGCGGGAAGATCGCGCGCACGCGCCAACCCCCACCGGGGTTGGGGCCTGCCTCGAACTCGCCGCCCAGCACCGCAGCCCTTTCCCTCATACCGATCAGTCCGTTGCCGCCGGAGACCTTGACGACGTCGTGTGGCGTGCCGAAGCCGTTGTCGACGACTTCGAGCCGCAGTTCTTCCGGCGAACGTGCCAGTCGAACGGTCGCGGTCGTGCCTGCTCCGGCGTGCTTGATGGTGTTCGTCAGCGCTTCCTGCACGATCCGGTAGACGCTCAGGCCCACGCCGACGGGCAGGTCGTCCACGTCTCCGTTGATCTCCAGGCGCACCGGCACGCCGGCCGCGCGGGTGTTCTCGGCGAGTTCGACCACGCCGCGCGCGTCGGGCTGCGGGGCCCACTGCGTCTCGGCGTCCTCGCTGCGCAGCACGCCCAGCAGCCGCCGCATCTCGGTCAGCGCGAGCCGGCCGGTGTCGGCGATCGTGCGGACCGCGTTCTCGGCGACCTCTGGCTGTGACCTGATCGTGTAGGCGGCGCCGTCCGCGTGGACGATCATCACGCTCACCGCGTGCGCGACCACGTCGTGCAGTTCGCGGGCGATGCGCGAGCGTTCCTCGCCCACCGCGATCTGGGCCTGCTGGTCGCGTTCGGTCTCCAGCAGCTTGAGCCGTTGTTCCAGCTCGCCCTGGTAGGCGCGGCGGGCGCCGACGAACTCGCCCATCGCCCAGCTGAAGCCGAAGATCACGAAGACCATGAACACCAGGAAGACGGCCTGGAGCTCGCCGACCTGGAAGGTCGCCCACAGCAACGTGCCCGCGAGCAACCAGGCCGAGTAGATCAACCCCGACTTGCGGCCGATGTACGCGACCAGCGTGTACAGCGCGATGGCCAGCGCGAAGTCGGACATCCTGGCCGGGATGCCGGCCTCACCACCGTGGGTGAACAGCTGCAGGAACGCGCCGGCGAGGATCAGGTAGCTGGTGCCGAGCGGGTGGTAACGCCGGAACGGCAGTGGTCCGAGCATCAGCAACGTGACGGCGAGGAACGCCGAGAACGACACCCCGCGGTCGATCCCGCTGATGCCGACACCCAGGTCGAAGATCAGCAAAAGCCCGGCGATCAGGGAGTCCCCGAACGCCGGGTGAGCCTTCATCCACAGGCTGAACCTCCGCACCGTTCAAGGTTAGGTGCGGGTCGAACTTCCGCGCGTCGCGCCACGGAATGACGCTGCGTACGACTTCAGTGTGAGTTATTGTATCGAGGGGTCGATACAAAGATCGGGGGGACCCGTGTTCGAGATCAATCCGTGGATCGCCATGGCCGCGTTCGTGGCCACCGGCCTGTTGATACTGGGCATCCTGTGGCCGAACGAGGCGAACGGCGCACGCCTGTTGAAGAAGTGGGGTGTGACCGAGCCGACCGCCGCGCAGGCGCGTGAAGGGCTGCTCTATCTCAGGCGCCGCCGTTTTCTCTACCCGTGGCTCTACGCGGTGCTCTGGTTCGTGCCGAAGTGGGGCGACGACGTGGACCAGCTCGTGGTCGTCGTGCTCGCCGGCACGCTGCTCGCGGAGCTGCTGGCGCTGCGCCCGCAGCGCGATGCTCGTCGTGAGGCGCTGCTCATCCCGCGTGGGCTGTTCGACTTCGCGTCGAAGTGGGTGGTGGGCTCGTACGCCGTGTTCGTGCTGGGTGCCGCGATCTACCTCGTGATCCACCCGCGGTGGACGGCGCTCGTCTGGCTCGCGGGGTCGGTGCTCGCGGTCGGGCTGATCATCTGGGCGGCCGTCGCGCGGCCGGCCGGCGGTGACCAGGCCGTTGATCTGGCGCTGCGCACCCGCAGCGTGCACGTTGCGGCGGGGCTCGGCGTGGCGGTCGTGGGCGGCCTGGTCCATCCCTGGGTGGGCGTGCTCGGCCTGCTCGCCTGGATCTCGATGTCCAACACCACGCCGAAACACATGAAGATCAACCGATGAGTGCTCCACGAATCGTCGTCGACGTCGACAACGGCGTCGCGCCGTGGCGTCAGGTGCGTGACCAGTTGGTGCGGTTGATCAGCGGTGGGGTGTTGCCGGTCGGGTCGCGGTTGCCGACGATCCGCCAGCTCGCCGCCGACCTCGGGCTCGCCGCGGGCACCGTCGCGCGGGCGTACCGCGAGCTGGAGACCGAAGGGGTGCTCACGACAGGACGAAGGCAGGGCACCGTGGTGGCTGCCCTGCCTTCGCATGCACCGGACCCGCTCTCCGCCGCCGCGGCGGAGTACGTCGCCGTAGCTCGGTCGCTCGGCGCCAGTGAGGGGGAGGCACTGAACGCCGTGCGAGCCCACTACGTGGGTGAGTAGGGCGACTCGATCTTGGGCGCGGGTCGCGGTTCGCCGACGTGCGCGTGGCGTTCCTCGTAGATGCGGTGTTCCTCGGCCATCTGGTCCGCTAGCTGCTGCTGGAGCTGGCGATCCCGAATCCTGGCCAGGATCGCCATCGTGACGCCGTGAGCCAGTGCCAGCAGCAACAGCACCACACCCAGCTTCACGACCACGTTCTTCACCGGGTCGCCGGTCTCGACGTTGATGGTCGACACCAGCGCCAGCAGACCGAGCACGACGAGGTGGAACAGGACGGCCGTCAGCTTCATCATGGCGCCGGCCTGTTCGTCGTCGTACGCGGCGCGCTTCAAATATCCCTTGCCGCTGTGGTAGATCAGCTGGCCGTCGACCACGACCAGGACGATCCCCAGCACTAGGAACGTCACGTAGCTGTCACCCATGTGCTGTGGCTACCCGCGCACACACGCGTACAAACCGTGGCACGATCAGTGCCCGTGACGGCGTTGCAAGGACAACAAATGGCGGGACCGCTGTGCGCGGCGGTGGCCAACTTGTGTGTTGCCTTGCAACCTCAGGTCTCCCAGCAGACCGCTCTCGGTTTCCAGGAAGTGCTACGCCGTTTGCACGCGCCGTTGCAGGTCGCGGTGGCCGGGCGGATCAAGTCCGGCAAGTCGACGCTGGTCAACGCGTTGATCGGACGCCGGGTCGCGCCCACCGACATCGGTGAGTGCACACGACTCGTCACGCGCTATCAGTACGGAACGGTCGACCGCATCGAAGTCGTTCTCACGGACGGACGGCGCCAGGTGCTGCCGTTCGACGCGAACGGCTCGATCCCCGCTTCTCTTGGCGTGGAAGGCGTTTCGCACATCGAGGCGTACCTGACCAACGCCGTGCTGCGTGACTTCACCGTCATCGACACACCAGGGCTGGGTTCTCTGGACGCGGCGTCCGTCGCGCGCACCGAGGAACTGCTGGATCCCGTGTCGCGCAACGCTGTCGCCGGCGCCGAAGCGGTTCTCTACGTCGTGACGCAGGGCGTGCGCGCGGACGACCATGCGACGTTGGCTGCCTTCACCGCCGCCACCGCTTCCCGGGAAGCAGGGCCGGTCAACGCCATCGCCGCGTTGAACAAGGTCGACGCCGTGGCGCCGGAAACCGTGGAAGGCGCGGACGGTGACGTCTGGCGGGCCGCGGAGATCCTGGCCGGTAAGCAGGCACAGCTGTTGAAGCCGCGGGTGGCGGACGTGCTGCCGGTGATCAGCCTGCTCGCCGAGTCGGCCGAGACCGGGGAGTTCACCTCGGCGGACGCGGAGGCGTTGCGGCAGCTCGCGGCGTTGGACGCGGACACCCGCACGATGATGCTGATGTCCGGCGACCTCTTCACGTCGTGGGACTGCGACGTTCCGGCGGGCCTGCGGTCGCGGTTGCTGGAGAAGCTCGACCTCTACGGCATCGGACGCGCTCTCGCGGCCCTGGACGCCGAACCGTCGTTGACCACGGGTGCGCTGCGCCGGGTGCTGTTCGACGCGTCCGGGTTCGCGGCTGTTCGTGGCCGGCTGGACGCGGTGTTCCGGGCCCGCGCCGACGGCATCAAGGCGGCGGCCGCGCTGGCGTCCGTCACCTCGCTGGCCTCTGGCGATCCCGGCGAACGGCAGCGCGTGCACGACGCGATCGAGGTCCTGCTGGCCCGGCCGGAAGCACACCAGCTGCGGCTGCTGGAGGCGTTGACCCTGGTGTCGTCCGGTGCGGTCACGCTGGCCGCGGACCTGACCGAGGAGGTGCTGCGGGTCGGCAGCACGCCGGACGTGGCCGGGCAGCTCGGTCTTCGCGACCGCCCCGCTGCCGAACTGGTCGCCTACGCGCTGGAACGGGCCGGTTGGTGGCGTTCGTTCGCCTCGTTCGGTGCGACGCCGGCGCAGGCTCGAGTGGCGCACGTCGTCCATCGGGCGTATTTCCTCATCTGGCGGCAACTACGTGCTGGGGGGCACCGATGAGTGGGAACGGAACCGATCCGACCGACGTGGCGTCGGATGACGGTGTGGAGACCATTGCCGACGAGCTGCTCGACCAGGCGCTGGCCGAACGCCGCGCGCTGGTCCAGCTGTGCCTGTACGCGCTGGACCGCGCGAGTTCCGGCGTGGTCGCCCGCATCGAGGAAGGTCTGTCGTCCATAGGAGTCGTGGCCCTGCGCGCTGACGGTGAGCGCTTCGACCCGTCGCAGCACGAGGCTGCTGGCACCGTGCCGACGGACGACAAGTCGCTGCTGGGCCTGGTGGCCGAGACCGAGGTGCCGGGCTTCTGCGACCGCGGCCGGGTCCTGCGGGCTCCGATCGTGACGGTCTACACGGCGCGATGAGCAACCTCTCCCAGACGGTCCGTCAGACGCGCGAGCGTCTCACCTCTCTCGTGCGCGACCTCGACCCGTCCATGGCTGATTGGGTCTCACGCCGCGCAGCCTCGGAGGTGTCGTCGGTGGTGATCGTCGGCGAGACGAACCGCGGCAAGTCCTCGCTGGTCAACACCCTGCTCGCCACGCCGGGCCTGTCCCCGGTCGACGCGGACGTGGCCACCTCGACCTACCTGGTCTTCCAGCACGGCCCCGCCTGGGCGGCCCGCGCCTGCTACCCAGGCCTGCTCGCGCCGGTGTCGTTCCCGCTGCCCGCCCTGATCAACTGGGTCTCCGCCGCCCACGACCTGCCTCCGGGCGAGCTGCCCCCGCGTTACGTCGAGGTAGACGCCCCGATCCCGTTGCTGGAACGAATGTCCGTTGTGGACACTCCAGGCGTCGGCGGCCTCGAGTCGGTGCACGGTGAACTCGCCCTGGAAGCCGTCACCTCGGCCACCGCCCTGGTCTTCGTCGTCGACGCCTCGTCCCCGTTCACCCGCGGCGAGCTCGACTTCCTGAAGCGCGTGGGCGACCGCGTCGAAACCGTGGTCTTCGCCCTGACCAAGACCGACCAGTACCGCGGCTGGCGCCAGGTCCTCGACGCCGACCGCGCCCTGCTGACCGAACACGCCCCGCGCTTCGCCGACGCCACCTTCTACCCGGTCTCGTCGCGCATGTTCGACATGGCTGCGAGCGCCCCCAACCCGGACGCCGCCGCCATGCTCCGCGAACGCTCCGGCATCGCTCTGCTCCAGACCTCGCTGCAGGAACTGGTCGCCGGTCGCGCCGGCATGCTCGCCGAAGCCAACGCCCTGCGCGCCCTGTCGACCGTGCTGGACGAACTGGTCGTGCGCCTGGAACACGAGAAGCGCGCCCTGTCCGTGGGCGAGGACGAGGCCGCGGTGCTCCGCGCCCGCCGCGAAGAACTGCAGACCGAACGCCGCTCCTCCACCCGAGGCTGGCAGGTCCGCCTGCGCGGCGAGGTCCAACGCGCCCGCGTCGAGAACTCGCACGAGATCTCCCGCCAGATGCGCGACCTCCAGACCTGGTACCGCCAGGCCATCGACCAGGCCGACCGCACGGGGCTGGCCGCGCTTCCCCAACAGGTCGACACCGCACTGCAAGTGGTCTCGGGCCGAATCTCCACCGCGCTGTCCGTACGCCTCGCCCAGGTAACCGACGCCGTCCTGGCCACCCTGTTCAGCCCCGACGAACTGACCCTGATCCGCGGCCAGTTCGCCCGCGGTGAGCAACCCCCGGTCGTGTTGCGTCCCAAGGAAAAGCGCCCACCCACGGCCGAGGACAAACTCCTGGTCTTCATGGGCGTCTCCGGCGGCCTGGGCGCCGGCAAACTGGCCGTGATGCCCCTGGCCGGCCTCGGCATAGCCGTCCTGAACCCGATCGTCCTGCCCGTGACCATCGCCCTGGGCCTCGGCGCGGGCTGGTGGATGGCCCGCACCCGAACCCACACCGCCGAAAAGCAGCACGTCAAGCAGTGGCTCTCCGACGCCATCGCCGACGCCCGCTCCACGGTGGACCAACTGGCCGCCGAACAGCTCATCGAAGCCGAACAGGCCCTGTCCCTGGCTTTGGACGAGGCCCTGGCCAAGCGCATCGAGGCCATCGAGGCCGAACTGCGCGAGGTCGACCGCGCGCTGCGGATGGAGGCCGGGGAGCGGGGCCGCGAGCTGCAGTCCGTGACCCGGCAGCTGGCCGAGGTGGAGGCGGGGCGGGCCAAGGCGGAGGAGCTGCTGGCGCGAATTCGGTCGGTTCGCGACCGGGCCTGAAAGAACATCAACGAGCGGCCCGCACGCCAGTTACGGGCTATCTGTGAGATCGTTCAGAATTAATTGAGTGTTACTCATTTTTGCTGGTCAACGCACTGTTGTCGCGGCAACTTAATTGCGCGTTTCGGGACGTGCACTGGTACAAAACATTTGTCTCCGATACTAGTTCACCGGTTCGTCATGAATCGGGAATGCCGGTTAATTCGGCACTGATTCGCTTTTGAAGCATGAAACTGCAGCGAGACCAGGTCGTCGCGGCGGGCCTGGTGGGCACCGTGGTCGTCGTGCTCGGGTTCGCGTCGGGCATCGGCGGCGTACCGGTGGCGCAGAGCGGGCCGACACCGCCCGTTCAGCACCTGCCCGCCGCCACCACGACACCTCCGGCGCGCCCACAGCAGCCGCCACCACAGCAACAGCAGGTCGTGCCCGCGGCAGTTCCTCTCCCCGTCCCGCAGGGTCCGCACGTTCCGGCTCCCGCGGTCGAGCATCCACACCCCGCGCCGACCTCGCCGCCGTCGAAGCCGACTGTTCCGCCGACCACGACGCCACCCTCGAAGCCGTGTGAGGGCGGGGCGGTCACCGAACTGTTGAAGCTGCTCGATCTCGACGCGCTGCCAGTCGTCGGCGAACTGCTGCCCGGCACGCACGAGGTCGAACGGGAGTCCACTGTGGACCTTCCGTTGCTCGGGAAGCTCGGGGATCCGGCGAAGCTGGTCGGCGATCTCACCGGTGACCTGCTCGGTCCGGGCTGTTCGCTCGTCGCGGACGACAAGACGGGCAAGATCACCGCGCTGCTGAGCACGCCGTGACCGAGGCGGCGAAGTCGTGGTTCGTGCTGGCCAGGACGTTCGACTACGTCGGCACGGTGCTGTTCGTCGGTGGCGCCGCGTTCTTCGCGCTGCTGTGGCCGGACGGTGCGGACACGGGCCGGGCGCGGCGCCTGGTGGCGTTCGGCTGGCTGTGCGGTGTCGCGGGCACCGTCACCGGACTGTTCCTGAACGCCGCCTGGGTCGCCGGACGCCCGCCCGCGTTCAGCTGGGACGTCGTTCGCCCGCTGCTCGACGCGCCGTTCGGGCGGGTGTGGTTCGCGCGGACGTTGCTCTGGGTGCTGGCGCTGGTGGTGCTCGCCGACCTGGCCCGCCGCGGTGCCCGCGCGGCGCGTTCGTGGGCGTGGCGGGTCGGTGCGGGCGCGGTGGGCCTGGGCATCCTGCGCACCAACGGCATGACCGGCCACGCGCTCGATCTGCCTGCCTGGGGTCAGCTCGCGATCTTCGCCCACCTGCTGGTGGTGTGCCTGTGGATCGGGGGCCTCGTGATGCTGCTGTTCGTGACGCTGCCCGACCGCGCCGCGCTCACCACCGTGCTGCCGCGCTACTCCCGCCTCGCCGTGGTCTCCGTCGGCGTGCTGACCGTCGCGGGATCGCTGCTGGCGTGGCGGCTGGTCGGTTCGTTGGATGCGTTGCTGCACACCGGATACGGCCAGATCCTGCTGGTCAAGCTCTCGATCTTCGCCGGTCTCCTTCTCCTGGGCCTGGCGAGCAAGCGCTGGGTGGATCGGCGACTGCACACCGCCGACGGCACCCGCGCCCTCGTCTACTCGGTCACTGCCGAAACGGTGCTCGCCGTCGCCGTCCTCGCCGTGGCCGCACTGCTCGTCACGACCGGTCCCGGTCGCTGACCCGTCCGAAAGGAAGTCACAGTGGACAAACGAAACCGGTTGGCGGCGCTGGTGGCCGCGCTCGGCATAGTCGGTGCGGTGTTCTGTCTGAGCCAGGCGGGCTCAGGACTGGCAGCACCGGCCGTCGGACTCGCCGCCGTACAGGGCGAGGCCGCGGCGACGACCAAGGTCGAGATCATGGGCTACGCGTTCCAGCCCGCATCGCTGACCGTCGCCCCCGGCGACACGGTCGTCTGGACGAACCACGACACCGCCCCGCACAACGTCGTCGTCACCTCGGGCCCGGAGAAGTTCACCTCGCCGACCCTGCAGAAGGGCGAGTCCTACAGCTTCACCTTCACCAAGGCCGGCTCGTACTCGTACTACTGCTCGGTCCACCCGGACATGCGGGCCTCGGTGACCGTGTCCGGCGACGTCCCCACGACCCCGCCGACCACCACGCCGCCGACCACGACCCCACCGACGACCCCTCCGACAACTCCGCCGACCACGACGCCGCCGACCAGCCACCCGACTCACCCGTCACCGACCACCGCTCCACCGGCCGGCGGTGAGTGCGTGCCGAAGGCGGCGCTCGAACCGTTCGTCGCGCACGTGAAGGCGGCGCACCTGGAGACTTCGCTCCTCCAGCAGACCCAGGACGCCCTGGCACTCGACAGCTACGTCAAGGCTCACACCGTGCTGCTGGAGAAGATGCTCGATCCGGCACTCGCGAGCTCGCTGCCCCAGGACGTGCTCAAGCCGTTCATCGCGCACGTGAAGGCAGCGCACCTGGAGACGTCGCCGCTGCAGCAGGTTCAGGACGCCCTGGCGTTCGACAACTACGTCAAGGCCCACACCGTCATGCTCGAGCAGATGCTCGACCCGGCGTTCAACCAGGCGATCTGCTGATGCGGCGCGGCCTGGCCAGCGCCGTCCTGGCCGCGTTCGCCGTGCTGATCCTGTTCAGCACGGCACCGGCCACCGGCGCCGAGACGCACTCGATCCCGATCGCCCAGTACCAGTACCAGCCCGCGTCGATGACCGTGCGCGTCGGCGACGTCGTGACGTGGACCAACCAGGACCAGGCTCCGCACGACGTGGCGGCGGGCACGTTCCGCTCGCCCATGCTGTCGACCGGTCAGTCCTGGAGCTACACCTTCACCCAGCCCGGCACGTTCGACTACGTGTGCTCGATCCACCCGGACATGCGGGCGCGCATCGTCGTGCTGCCGGCCGAGACGGTGGCACCGCAGCATCCGGCGACGCACGAGCCCGCACCCCAACAGCCCGAGGCGGTGACCACCACGACGACCGAGCCCCCGACGACCACCGCACCGCCGCAGGTCACGACCGAACCCGCGGTGATCGCCGCGGCCCCGTCCGAACCGCCCTCGCTTCAGCCGATGCTGTTGCTGGCCGGACTGGTCGCCGCGGTCACGACGTTGTGCCTGCTCGTCATCGGTGCGCGTCCGGAGCAGGATTCACCGGTCAGTGATCACGCTCAGAAACGTCCGCCACCCGTCGGGTGAGACCGCGAACCGGGGTCCGTCGGGATTCTTCGAGTCCCGCACGGATACCAGCACGTTGGTGCGCAGCACCTCCACACACGCGCCGCCATCACCCGAGCTGTGGCTGCTCTTGATCCACGAGGTCAAACTACGAGCTCCTTGCCAGGAAGTTGATCAGCACTGTCCTCGAATCTCTCGGGCTCAGCGCGATGTCGGAGATTCCCTCGAAGATCTTCTGCATCCGTTCCGTGGCGGACGGTTGATCATAATAGATCGGCGGGCCGTAAAGGCTGGTGGCGTAGGCGATGGGAGCGGACGTGTCGTACTCGAGCGACACCAGTCCACCACCCAGGCCTGGATTGTCGGGAGTCCCGAGCCCGACGATGCGGATGTTGAGCGTTGGATGCTGTTCTTGCAGTTGGAGCAGATGCAGAACCTGCTCACGCATGACCGACGCGTCTCCGACGACGTGCAGAAGGGTGTCCTCGGTGAAGATGACGTCGATGAACTTCGCCTTGCCAACAGACAGCACCTGCTGCTGGAGCTGCAGTCGGAACGCGATGCGTTCCACCGTTTCTTCGTCGGGGCGCAACGATCTGCCCGCGCGGTGGACACCGGTGACGTAGCTCGCTGACTGGACCAAGCCGGGGATGATGCCCGATTCGTACCAGCTGATTCGCTGCGCCGCCGCCAGCAGGTCCATGAAGCGCACATAGGAGTCAGGCAGTGAGTCGAGGTAGCCGAGCCGAGGCTGTCTGCGCCGGCTCGCCCTCCCGAGAGCGAGCACCGTGGCGCGTTCCTCGCTCGACACCTCGTAGAAGTCGAGCAACAGCGTCAGCTCTGTAGAGCCGAGAGCGCCCTTGCCGTTCTCCACCTGACTGAGCCGGCCCGCACTGCGGCCGATGACGTCGGCCGCTTCCTGCTGCGACTTGTCCGCCGCGAGTCGCAGGCGCTGGAGCGTGAGTCCGAGCTGGAGGCGCTCCACGGTCTGCCTGGCCTGACCCACGTGGCTGCCTCCCTTCATACGCTTAGGCGAGCGACTTTAGTCTCAAGTAGGACTAAAGTTAAGTCTAATTCTGGCGGCCTGGGGTGAAGATGAGGTTGACCATGGGCGTCAAGCGCGAGTGGCTCCTTCACTGCAGCGACAGTTACGCGGACCGAGCGGTCTGCGAGGTCAGTGTGAGCGCCGGAGCGGTGGAGATCGCCGGCCCCGACGGCCCGGCGTTCACCTTCGAGGGCGCCGAGATCGCGGAGCTTCGCGCGGCCCTCGACGCCGCCATCGATCAGAGCGAGATCGACCGACGCACCCGTCACACGGTTGGCGAGGGAACCGAACCGGCATAACGTGGGTCATACCGGTACATGAGCACGTAGGAGGTGTGTCCCGGTGTACATCGACGAGAACGGTGCGGCCGACGCCGAGCTGAAGGTGACCGTCGAGGACGAGGAGTACACCGCCGACGTCACCTTCGACCTCGACCACGACGGCGTGAACGACTCCGCGGTGGTCGAGACGGACGACGGTGGTCATCTCGCGTTCACCGACAGCAACGGTGACGGTGACGCCGATCTGATGAGCACGTTCGACAAGGACGGCAATCTCCTGAGCCAGGCGAGGTTCGAGGAGAATTCCGGTGAGTGGGTTGCCGTCGACCCGAACGACTCGCACGAACAAAAGACGAATTCCTCGCCCAGTCAGACGATTGTCGTGGACACCGACGAAGGCGATCGAAACGTCGGCAAGGCGACCGAGGACACCGATGGCGACGGCAAGGCCGACACCGCTGTCGTGCGTGACGACGACGGGGACACCTGGCTGTTCACCGACAAGAACGGCGACGGACGGGCCGACGTGGCGACCGAGATCACACGATCGGGCGAGGTCACGATGTCGGAACACCGTGGTGACGACTGGGTCGAGGTCGAGCACGGGCACATCGAGTCCGACGGCCGGTACGTGACCGACTCCAAGAGCGGCATTCTGGACGACTCGGACGACTGGTTGGAGGAAGAACGGTTCGACGGCGTCGTCCGAATCGATTCCACCACCGGGCAGTGGATCAGCCCGAACTGACGTCTGAACTGAAGCGCAGGTCACAGGCCCTGGTGTGGTGAGAACCGCACCGGGGCCTCTTGTGTTTTTCCCACCTCAAGCGAGCCTTAACGCCGTCCGAGTGCTGAATCGATTCCAGAATCGGTTTTGTGAGGGAAGCGACAGGCTGGGGGTGCTTTACCTGCCATTCACCGGGCTAACCTCGGTCCATCCCCTTCCACGCACGCCCGGCCCCACCGGGCGTTGTGGAGCTATTCCCGAGGACGACGAAGTCCTGAACCGGACCCAGCTACGTCCTCGGGCAGCCGAGGCGTTCAGTCAGGAGACGAGACGAGATGACGGCAGTGACCATTCCCGGTCTCGAACACGCACCTACCAACCACGCGCGCTTGCTCGCATGGGTTCAGGAAGTCGCAGAGCTGACCTGCCCCGATGAGGTTGTTTGGGCGGACGGGTCCCAGGGTGAGTGGGACCGCCTCACGAAGAAGCTCGTCGACGCCGGCACGTTCGTGCCGCTGAAGAAGAAGCAGAACTCCTTCTGGGCCGCCTCGGACCCCAGCGACGTCGCACGCGTCGAGGAGCGCACGTACATCTGTTCGGTGCGCGAGGAGGACTCGGGCGCGACGAACAACTGGATGGACCCTTCCGAGATGAAGGCCATCATGACCGAGCTCTACCGGGGCTGCATGCGTGGCCGCACGATGTACGTGATCCCGTTCTGCATGGGCCCGCTCGACGCGGAGAAGCCGATGCTGGGCGTCGAGATCACCGACTCGGAGTACGTCGTCGTCTCCATGCACATCATGACCCGCATGGGCTCCAAGGCCCTCGCGGTCTTCGGTGAGGACGCGGACTTCGTGCCCGCGCTGCACTCGCTGGGCGCGCCGCTCGAGCCCGGCCAGCAGGACGTGCAGTGGCCGTGCAACGACACCAAGTACATCTCGCACTTCCCGGAGACCCGCGAGATCTGGAGCTTCGGCTCCGGCTACGGCGGCAACGCGCTGCTCGGCAAGAAGTGCTACTCGCTGCGCATCGCGAGCGTCATGGCGCGCGACGAGGGCTGGCTCGCCGAGCACATGCTGATCCTCAAGCTCACCTCGCCGGAGAACAAGGCGTACTACATCGCCGCCGCGTTCCCGTCGGCCTGCGGCAAGACGAACCTCGCCATGTTGGAGCCGACCATCCCCGGCTGGAAGGTCGAGACGCTCGGCGACGACATCGCCTGGATGCGCTTCGGTGAGGACGGCCGCCTCTACGCGGTGAACCCGGAGAACGGCTTCTTCGGCGTCGCGCCCGGCACCGACTACCACACCAACCCGAATGCGATGCGCACCATCGCCAAGGGCAACTCGCTGTTCACGAACGTCGCGCTGACCGACGACGGCGACATCTGGTGGGAGGGCATGGGCGAGCCCCCGGCCCACCTCACCTCGTGGAAGCACCAGGACTGGACGCCGGACAGCGAGGAACTCTCCTCGCACCCGAACTCGCGTTACTGCACGCCGATCGAGCAGTGCGACATCAAGGCGCCGGAGTGGGACGACCCCAAGGGCGTGCCGATCTCGGCGATCTTCTTCGGCGGCCGTCGCGCCACGACGATCCCGCTGATCACCGAGTCGCGCGACTGGCAGCACGGCACCTACATGGGCGCCACGCTGTCGTCGGAGACCACGGCCGCCGCGGTCGGCAAGACCGGCGTCGTGCGCCGCGATCCGATGGCGATGCTGCCGTTCATCGGCTACAACGCCGGCGACTACTTCCAGCACTGGGTCGACCTCGGCAAGCGCGCCGACGCCGACAAGCTGCCGAAGATCTTCTACGTCAACTGGTTCCGCCGCGGTGACGACAAGCGCTTCCTGTGGCCTGGATTCGGCGAGAACTCGCGCGTGCTGAAGTGGGCCATCGAGCGCCTCGAGGGCAAGGCCGCCGCCACCGAGACCCCCATCGGTCACGTCCCGACGGCCGCCGACCTGGACCTGGAGGGCCTGGACACGCCTCTTGCGGACATCGAGGCCGCGCTAGAGGTGAACGCCGACGAGTGGCGCGCCGAGATCCCGCTGGTGGAGGAATGGTTCGCCAAGATCGGCGAAAAAGTCCCAACCACGCTCCGTGACGAGCTGGCCGCTCTGAAGCAACGCCTCGGCTGACCCTGACGGCACGCGGGGACCCTACGTACTCTCAAAAGGTACGTAGGGTCCCCGCGTGCATTTCAAGCAGGTGCGGGGAGTGACTGGGTCACTTGGGTGGGGTATCACTGTCGTGTGACGCAGGACGAGGACTTCCTCGGCGGACTGAACTTCGACGGCTCGAAGCGCGATGTGGAGGTCGGCCCGACCACGGGCATCGTGCGCTACTACCCGGTGCCGCCCGCCCCGCCGGCCCGCACGCCGTGGTGGCGCTACCCGCTCGTGTTCGTCCTCGGTTTAGCCATCGGCATCGCGGCCGGTGTGGTCCTGTGCAGCAATTTCCTCTGAATCAGTGCAGCTCAACGTCCATTTGAGACGAAGTTGTCCACAGGTGTGGACGGCTCTGTGCACATGTTGTGGATAGCTGTGGACAGCCCTGGGGACTTCTCCGCAGGTGTCGAAAATGGTCTTGCTCCAGGAATGAACCTGGCCCCTTCTGGGAACGTCTTAGGTATGTGATGGCGATCACAAAGATCGTCACCGAGGGCGGAAAGGGAGGTGTGCCGTGGGGATCGCAGGAATCGCGATGCTGGTGCTGTCCCTGGCCGCCGTGCTGATGGTCGTGGTCGCGAACTCAGTTCGGGAGCGGGTTGTCGCGGATGCCGAAGAGAGTGCCGTTGAAGGCCTTGTTGGCCTCGGCGTAGCAGACCGCGTTGGTCCAACCCTCTGACCAGGCCTGGGAGCCGGGGTTCCGCCACGAGGGGAACACGTCGGCGCGCTTGGACGAACCCAGGTAGTCGTGCACGGCCTTGGTGCATTTCGCCTTGGCGATGGTGTTCATCTGCTCGGTGGACGGAGCGGGGTCGGTCGACTTGCCGAGCGACACCACACCGGCGGGCACGGCTTCGGCCAGGTGCGCGGCGGAGTTGCACGCGATGATCTTTATTTCCTGGTCCTTGGACGGCGAGCCCTGGGTGCAGTTCTGGAACGTCGTGAAGCCGTTGGCGCCGAGGATTCCCTTCACGGAACCCTTGCGCGCCAGCGGTTTCTCGTCGGGACTGACCTCCACGACGGTGCACAGCCGCCAGCGCTGGCCGTCCTTCCAGCCCTGCTCGTTCGGCCAGAACGCCCAGACCCGCAGGCGGGTCGCGTCCGCGTCGCCGCTGCCCAGGTACTCGGTGAGCGCCTGGCGGCACGGCGGCAGCGCGGCTTTGCGCAGCACCTGGCTGTCCGGGTAGACCGTCGGCAGGCCGGTGAGCTCACCGACGTTCATGACCTCGGCCTCGTGCGAGTCGGTGCACTGCAGCGCCGTCAGCTCGTAGGCGTTCATGCACTGCCCGGCTTTCGGCAGCGTGGGTGCGGAGGCGGAGGCGGTGGACGGCAGCGGTCCGGGAACCGCTTGTCCGCCAACCTGGATCGCGCACGCGGACAGCGCCCACGAGCTCAGGACGATCGCCACCGCCAGCCGCACACGAGTCACACCACAGAGACTAGGGCCTTGACCTGATCGGCGATGTCCCGACGCTGCTTTTCGAAGGCCGCGTCGGTCAACGCGGCCGGGTCGGCGGGCTGGCCGAGCACCGGCGTGTGCAGGTGTCCACCCAGGACATTCGTTGCGGCGTAACCGATTCGCAGCCGGTTCGCCCGGTACATGCTCTCGTTGGAGAGGTAGTCACCACCGCCACCGGAAGCCGCGACCCTGCCAGGAGTCGGCTCGTCCGTGCGGCACGACTGCTGGGAACCCACGACGACCCACTCGCAGAAGCTCCGGTTGAAGTTCACGGTGAACGGCCCGGTGCCCGCGTCGATCATCTTCTGGAACGGCAGTGAGGTCTCGATGAACTCGTTCGCCGGCTGCGGCCAGCCCGCGGCGTTCGGGACGCTGCCGTAGGAGCTGACGTTGTTGTTGTCCGCGAAGCCACCGCGCCAGCGCGCCGCCCACCGCTCGACGTCGAAACGGCCAGGCCGGCCCTGGCTGATCGTCACGAACGCGTCGGGCTTCTGCGCCAGCGCGTTTCCGTAGAACTGCTCGACGATCCCCTCGTCGAACCCGCCCCACAGCACCGGCAGCACCGCGGCCTGCAGCACGACCTTGCCGTTCGGCGTGGAGATCTCGCGGCCGTCGAGCTGCAACGCCGCCGCACCGGCGGGGTTGGCGCGCCGCACGTTCACGCCGGTGAGCTGGAACGGGTCGAACCCGGTCACGGCGATCCGCCGCACGCCAGGCCTCGCCGGGAACGCCGAGTCGCTCAGTCCTCGCGAGGCCCAGTCGAACCGCTGGATCAGCTTCGTGCGCTCGTTGACGGGCAAGGAGAAACGCGGCTTCCACTGGCGCAGCGCGGAGGTGAGCTGCAGGCGTGCCCAGTACAGCGGCCGGTCGTCGTAGGCGTCGTGGGCCTGGGGTGTTGTGCTCTGGGCGCGGGCGACGGCGGCCTTCCACAGCGCGTTGCCCTCGTGTTCCACGAACTGCTGGGCCTGTTTGGCCCCGGCCTGGTGGCAGAGCCTGGCGGTGAAGTCGGTGACGCGGCCGTCGAATCCGGCGAGCCGCACGAGCGCGGGGCCGACGGCCGGGCCGCCCGTCACGAGCGTGTCGTCGAGCCGCTGTTCCTCGACGGTCAGCGGGGCGGTGGCGTCGTAGCAGGTCGCGTCCTGTGCCTGCGCGGTGCCAGGGGCGACGACGACTAGAGCGAGTGCGGTCAGTCCGACGAGTCCGGCGATGGTTTTCACGTCACTGATCTCTAACGCAAAGGGCCACCCGCCGAAACCGACGGGTGGCCCCTGGCGTTAACTCTCGCGTCTCAGTGGGCGGCCACCGGCTTGACCCGAGGGCTGTCCTCGTCGACGTGGTAGTCCGACGGATCGGTCTGGTCGGTGCCGTTGAAGACCTTGGCCTTCTTGGCGATCAGCGTGACGATCACCGCGACCAGCAGGTTGACCGCCAGCGCGACGATGCCGACGTAGATCGTCATCGCCGACTGGCCGAACGGGTGCCAGCCGAAGATCGACAGCTTGCCCAGCGGCAGCGCCGAGCCGGCGAAGTGCGCCTTGTTGATGGCCGGGTTGCCGATGTTGTAGAGCAGCCACATGCCGTAGCCCATGCCCGCGATCCAGCCCGCGACCAGGCCGTAGACGTGGAACCAGCGGGTGTAGAGCGCGATCGCGACCGCCGGCAGCGTCTGCAGGATCATCACGCCGCCGATGAGCTGCAGGTCGATGGAGAACTGCGGGTCGACGAACACGATGAACGCCACCGCGCCGAACTTCACGACCAGCGACGCGAGCTTGGCCTGCTTGGCCTCCTGCGCCGGGGTGGCGTGCTTGTGGATGTACTCCTTGTAGACGTTGCGCGTCCACAGGTTCGCCGCCGCGATCGACATGATCGCCGCCGGCACCAGCGCGCCGATGCCGATGGCCGCGAACGCGATGCCCGCGAACCACGACGGGAAGTTCGCGCCGAAGAGCTCCGGCACGATCGTGTTGGTGTCGGGACGGCCGGTCGCCTGGTTGACGATCGGCTTGGTGCCCGCGCTGATCGCGACGTAGCCGAGCAGCGCCAGCAGGCCCAGCACCAGCGAGTACGCCGGCAACGCCACCATGTTGCGCTTGATGACGTTGCGGCCGCGGCTCGCCAGGATGCCGGTCAGCGAGTGCGGGTAGATGAACAGCGCGAGCGCCGATCCGAGAGCCAGCGTCGCGTACTGCAGCTGGTTGTTGCTGTTGAGCAGGATGCCGTCGGTCTTCGCCGGCGTGGCGTCGAACTTGGCCTGCGCGTCGTTGAAGATCTCGCCCCAGCCGCCGAACTTCGCCGGAAGGTAGACGATCGCCACCAGGATGACGATGTAGATCAGGATGTCCTTGACGAACGCGATCAGCGCCGGCGCCCGCAGACCCGACTGGTAGGTGTAGAGCGCGAGGATCACGAACGCGACGAACAGCGGCAGGTGACCGAGGATGCCGCTGCCGTTGAGGCCCATGCTGCGCAGCACCGCTTCGAGACCGACGAGCTGCAGGGCGATGTACGGCATGGTCGCGACGATGCCGGTGATGGCGATCAGCAGCGCCAGCCAGTGCGAGCCGTAGCGGCCCTTCACGAAGTCGGCGGGCGTCACGTAACCGTGCACGCGGCTGACCGACCACATCCGCACCAGCGGCAGGAAGACGATCGGGTAGAGGATCACCGTGTACGGCAACGCGAAGAACCCGGTCGCGCCCGCGCCGAACATCAGCGCCGGCACCGCCACGAACGTGTACGCGGTGTAGAGGTCGCCACCGACCAGGAACCACGTGATCCAGCTGCCGAACTTGCGGCCGCCCAGGCCCCACTCGTCGAGGTGGTCGAGGGTCTCGCCCTTCTGCCACCGCGCAGCCACGAAGCCCATGACCGTGACGAGCAGGAAGAGGACGCTGAAAACGATCAGCTCAGTCCACTGCATCACTTCGCTCCCTCGTCCAGGTCGTCGACGCCGAGGTTGTCCGGCTTGCCGGTGACCACCGGCTTGTCCTTGGTCTTGACGTAGACCAGGCCTACGCACAGGACGCCGAGCGGCACGAACGCGAACTGGTACCAGTAGAAGAACGGCAGCCCGAAGACGCGGGGCTCGTCCTGGTTGAACCACGGCGTGATGAGCATGAGCAGCGGAAGTATCAGCAGCAGGTTCCAGTTGCTCCAGCGCAAGCCGGTCTTGTGATCCGACGGCATGGTGGCCCTCCGTGTACGCGGTGTTGCGCGGATGTTAGGCCTGATGAGACGTGCCGTCAGCCTGGAGATCGGAATCGTTGCATTCGGCTTAACGTTCTCTTTGGACTAATCGGCCGACAGACGGCCGACAAGATCCTGTTCGGCGGCGTCGAGGTACTCGAGGAGCTGGATCCCGGCCCGGTCGATCTCGCCGTTGTTCAACAGTTCAACGATCTGACGATTCCACGGCACGTACGTCTGGTAGAAGTCGTTGATCTCCTGCGCCACCCGGAAGGCGAGCATGAGCTCGGCGAACAGCCGGTCGCACTCCTCGCTCAGCCGCGCACTGCCCGCGAGCCCGACGATGGCGCGGTGGAACTGGATGTTCGCCTGGCCGGCCCTCGTCCAGTCGTTCTTCTCGGCCCTGGCGACCGCCTGCCGGACCGGCGCCCGCAGAGCCTCGCGCTGCGCCTCGGTGACGCTGTTCCACAGCCGCAGGGCACCGCACTCGATCACGCGCCGCGCGGCGTAGAGGTCGCGCACGTCGTCGGCGCTGGGCCTGCGCACGAAGACACCGCGGCTGTGCTCGTGCACCAGCAGCCGGTCGCGGGTGAGCAGCCGGAACGCTTCCCGCAGCGTGTTGCGGCTGACCCCGAGCGCCCCGCCGATCGCCTCCTCGCTGAGCCTGAGGCCGGGCGCGAGCTCACCGTCGAGGACCCGCTCGCGCAACATGTCCGCGACCTTCTGCGCGGTGCTCGCGCGCTCCAGGTCGGCCTTGCCCTGAGCCAGCGTCGACACCCACGTCTCGGTCACCTGCCAAGTCTATTTGCAGGATCGTTCCATTGCACTATCGTAGAATCGTTCAACAATCCAACGATCCAACAAACCAGCGCGTTGGAGGACGGCCATGGACCTGAACGCAGACCTCGGAGAGGGCTTCGGCCACTGGACCTTGGGCGACGACCGCGCGCTCCTGTCCCTCGTGACCAGCGCAAACGTCGCGTGCGGCTATCACGCGGGCGACGCCGACACCATGCGCGAGGTGTGCGCGCTGGCGGCCGCGGCCGGCGTAGCGGTGGGCGCGCACGTCGGCTACCGCGACCTGGCGGGGTTCGGCCGCCGCTTCATCGACGTCGCCCCGGACACCCTGACCAACGAGGTGCTGGCACAACTGGGCGCGCTGGCGGCCTTCGCACGCGCAGCCGGAACCCGCGTCTCCTACGTGAAGCCACACGGCGCGCTCTACAACGCACTGTTCCGGCACGAGGCCCAGGCCGACGCCGTGGTGGACGCCATCCGACTGTTCGACCCGGCACTGGCCGTCCTGGGCCCACCGGGCGCCGTCTGGCTGAAGCGAGCCTCGGTAGCCGGCCTGCGCGTGTGGCACGAGGCCTTCGCCGACCGCGCTTACACGGCCGCCGGCACCTTGGTCCCGCGCGGCGAACCGGGCGCGGTCCTGCGCGACCCGGCGGAGATCGCCGCCCGCTGCGTGCAACTCGCCACCGAGGGCTGGGTGCGCAGCGTCTCCGGACGGCCGGTCCGGATCGCCGCCGACTCCATCTGCGTGCACGGCGACACCCCGAACGCCGTGGAGATCGCCCGGACGGTCCGCGCGGCCCTGGAGTCGGCGGGCGTGACGGTGGCGCGGGTGGAGTCCCCGCTGCGCCACACCCGCCAGGCGGTCTGAGGAAACCGCCGGACGCGCTCGGCCTGCGGGAATGCGGCCTGCGGGGCTGCGGGACTGCCGGACTGAGGGACTGCCGGCCTGCGGGACTGCCGGCCTGCGGGACTGCCGGCCTGCGGGACTGCCGGCCTGCGGGACTGCCGGACTGCGGGACTCCGGACTGAGGGACTGCCGGCCTGCCGGACTGAGGGACTGCCGGACTGAGGGACCCACTCAGCCTGTTGGACCTGCTCAGGATGCCGGACCCACTCGGACTGTCAGGCCGCCCGGACTGTCAGACCTACTCGGTACGTTGGGTCGCGGGGGACCCGAAACCGAAGGGGACGCCTGCGTCAGCGTGCTCAGCGCACCAGCGCCGCCGCCCCCACCAGCCCGGCCTCGCCACCCAGCTCCGCCGCCCGAACCTCCAACCCCGCCAGGTACGACAACCCGGCATAGGTCTTCAAAGCCCGCCGCACCGGCTCGAACAGCAGCTCCCCGGCCTGCGCCACCCCGCCGCCGATGACCGCCAGCTCCAGGTCGCACACCGCGGCGGCCCCGGCGATCGCCATGCCCACCGCCTGCCCAGCGCGTTCGAAGGCCTCCAGCGGGATCTCCTCGCCGGATAGCGCCGCGGCGGCCAGCAGGGCGGCGTCGGCGTGGTCCGGCGCCTGCCAGCCGGCACGCCGTGCCCAGGCCACCATCCGCGGGCCACCCGCGACGGTCTCCACACACCCGCGGCCGCCGCACGTGCAGGGGTCGCCGTCGGGTTCCACGACGATGTGGCCGATGTGCCCGGCGTTGCCCGTGCGCCCGCCGAACGCCCGCCCGTCCAGCACCAGCCCGCCGCCGACACCGGTGGACACGACCAAGCCGACCATGAACCTGCTGCCCTGGCCCGCGCCGCGCCAGTGTTCGCCCAGCGCCATGCAGACGCCGTCCCCGGCCAGTTCGACCGGCACGCCGGGGAACAACGACGAGACGGCGGAGCGCAGCGGGAAGGCGTCCCACGAGGGCACGTTGATCGGCGACACGGTGCCGTGCACGGTGTCGACCGGGCCGGCGGAGGCGATGCCCACGCCCGAGACCGCGTCGCCCTGGACCACCGCGGACACCACCGACACGACGGCGTCCCACGGATCAACAGCAGGCGTGGGCACTCGCGAGGAGCGCACCACGGCGCCGGACGGGTCCACGAGGGCAGCGGCGATCTTGGTGCCGCCGAAGTCCAGTGCCAGCACCAGATCAGTCACGGTGCGCCATGGTAACCAGGCGGATCACCGGGGTGGTCCGCACCAGCGGGCCCGCCGTCACCCGCACGACCGCCGACCACGACCCGACGGGAGACCAGGCAGGCGCGGAAACCGTGAAGTCGAGTGCCGCGCGGCCCTGAGCAGGGAGAACACCGCTCACGCAGAACGGGCCCACCAGCTCCCACGAGTCGCGGGGCGAGAGCACGCGGGCCTGCAGCGGCAGGTCGCCGTGCGCACCGGACGCCATGACCACGCGCAGCCGAGCAGACGAGCCGGGAGTCACCGCGACAACCGGCGGCGTGGAGGCGACCCACAGCACCTCGACCGGGTCTTCGGCGTCCCACTCGGGCACGGTCATCAGCGCGATGTCGTAGACCTCGAACGGCAGACCCCGCAAGGTCGCGCGGATCGGGTAGCAGCCGGGCGTGAGCGGCGGCGTCAGATGCACGTCGGCCGACACGTAACCGCCGGCGGGCAGCGACACCGGCAGCGAGTCCCAGGACGCCGACCAGCCGTCGGGCAGTGACAACCGGACGACGCCCTCGAACGCCGGACCGTCGGACACCGCGACCACGCGCAGACGGGTCGGGCTCAGCACTTCCAGGTGCACGTTCGCGGGCAGGCCGCCCAACGGCGCCGGCTCGTGCAGCCAGTACCGCGCGAACACCGGGGTGACGGTGGGCGAAACGGGGCCGAGAGGTGGCCCGGCCAGCGCCAGACGGGCGGCCACGGCAGGCAGGGTGCCGGACGACGGCGTGCGGGTGCCGAGCACGCCCACCAGCTCGGACGGACCCAGATGTCCGACCTCGTGCCACAACGCGAACGTCGTGGAGCCGACCATCTTCTCGCCGACCTCGCTGTGCCAGACCGTCACCGGGCCGGTCAGCTTGGGAGGCTGCAGCGCCGGGCCGTCGACGGCGACCAAAGAAGCGATTGGGTCGTACGACAGGACGTAGTGAGTGGACGCGATCTCCGTGCCGTAGCCGCGTTTCCAGCCGTGGTCGATGTTGTCGTCGACCAACGAGTAGGTGCGCCAACCGCAAGAAGGCACGTCACGCGCCAGGAACGTCACGGTCGACCCGTCCACCAACGTCGGCAACACCTCGCCCTCGAACTCCACGTGCACGTTCCGAACCGAAGGCAGGTGCACGGAGACGATGTCGGTGCACAGCGACCGCAGCGGGTTCCACACCACTACCGACGAGTCCACAGTGGACGTCAAAGCCGCCAATGACCGCGACACGATGTCCGAGCGCAGGTCGAAGGCTTCTCGTGGATGTGCCGCGGCGGCGCGGGCCAGAGCGGCGGCGGGGAAGGAAGCGCCCGTCAACCGGGCCGCATGTGAGGCGAACACGGCAGCCGGCGATTCATCGAGAGGAGCGGGAGGCACGGGCACGGAACCGCGCACGTAGTAGTCACGCGGCAACGAGCAGACGACGCGTGGCCACGTGTAGCGCGCGCTCCAGTCGTGGTGGATCGCGGTCACCCACGGGTTCGGAGCGGAACGTGAGGATCCGACCGGAAGCATCACGTGCGGTGCGCGCGCTCCACCACGCAACTCCAAGAACGACGAGTAGACCGCACGCTCAGCCTCGTCCAACGACGAGACAGCTAGCGACGAACCGATGGGCAACGACCAGAGAAGCGGCGCCACACCGACCACATTGGACTCGTCGCCGACGACCTCCACGCGTCCCTCGGAGATCAGCCGCAACAGCAGCGAGCGGTGCTGCGGGAACGTGTCCCAGTAAGGCTGCAGCAACTCCACCGAGGTGACCGCGAACCGGTAGGCGGGATCGGTCAGGGCCAGGTCGAGATGGGCCCGCAGCGCGGCGAACGGCGCGTCGGCGGCCACGTGCCCGACGAGGTGCACAGTCCACCCCGGTGAGCCCACCACCAGCGAGAACGTGCAGGTCTCCTCACCAGAATCAGACCGCACGACGGCCTGGGCGGGCACCACCGAACCGGGCGAGTGCGAGGAGACGTCGACACCGATCTCGTACCCGAACGGGCCCGCGACCAGCGAACCGCCGTGGCGCGGCGAGTGCAGGCCGGGACCGGAGACGTGCGCGTGCACCGGGCCCGCCGAGGTGGGCACGGTCAGCCGCACCACCTGCAGCAGCGCGGTCCGAGGTCCGACGAAGAGTTCGGTGGACTCGGCGGCGATCACTGAACGATCGCACCATCGTTCACCACCGGGCGAAATACCCCGATGGTGGCGTTCTAGCGCTTCAACATCCGGGTGAGACCGGCGGCCACGGTCGTCGCCAGGATCCAGCCCGTCACGATCAGGCCGGACGCGATCCACTGCGACGCACCCGGTGTCTGCCAGCGGTTCTTGTTGCCGAAGTCGACGATCGGCACGACCAGGTCGATCGTGTACAGCCACGCGTTCCACGGCAGGTGGTCGTCGTCGTTGATCACCACCAGCGGGCCCTTGATCTGGAACCAGATGCTGCCCACGACCCACGCCGCGATCAGCCACCCCAATGCGCGCGCCGGGCGGTAGCCGTAGCCGACCATCGAGCGCTGCAGGAAGCTCCACACCAGCACCAACGGCCCGAAGAACCGCATGCCCTCGGCGACCGCGCGGTAGCGCAACCTCTGCTTCTCGATCAGCACGGTCGAGGCGTGTTCCTCGTTGCCCGCCGCGCTCAGCATCTCGGCGAACTGGTCGTACGGGCGTGGGTGGTAGCTGCGCCGCATGGCCTGCCGCAGCCAGCGCAGCCGTTGCTGGACCTGGGCGTCGTCACGCAGGTCGATCGGGTAGGCGAGCGAGTCGTAGCGGAAGTCGTCGAGGTCGATGAAACCGGTGGCGTTCCAGAAGTTCTCGTTGTCGTCCAACGACGTGCAGCGCGCCTGCCGCAACGTCACCAGGCCTTTGGGCGGCGACACGACGTTGAGCATGAGCTCCTGGACCTGCATGCCCATGGCGTTCAACGCGTGGCTGTCGAGCTTGTAACCGAGCACCGCGCCGTTGAAGTTCGCCATGCGGCCGATCGTCGCGCGACGGCACCGCACACCGCCGTGCGCGACGAACTCCTTGTCGCCGCGTGCGCAGATGAGGTCACGGCCGATCGTCGCGCCGCCGATGTCCAGCGACGGCTTCTCGCGCGGCTGGTGGCGGTACTTGCCCGGCTTGATCAGGCGGCTGCCGCGCAGGTCGAGGTTCGCGCCCACGGTGATGCCGCGCAGCTCCAGGCCGCCGGAGATCTCGCACTCGCGCACCACGAAGTTGCTGCCGATCTGCGAACGGTTGGTCAGCAGGGCGTCCGCAGCCGGATTGTCCACAATGGCCCGTTCGATCGTGATGCTGCCGCGCACGTGCGTGTCGACCATGCGGAGCTGGCCCTTGATCCGCATACCGCGACCGACGATGTCACCGCCGATCTCCGCGCCGTCGACGTGCAGCGCGCGGCCCGAGCCGGTCGGGTCGGTGCCGACCGCGGGTGGTGACACGGCGTCCAGAACGGCGTCTGCCAGCGAGAACGTGCCACCGATGCGCGTGTTCACGGCCCGGACGGTGCCCGCGCTGGTGAAACCGCGGTCGAGCTCCAGATCGCCGGAGACGTCGGCGCGGTCCAGGATCAGCGTCACGGACGGGTCGGCGTGCGGGTCGGTGGTCTCGTCGAGCACGTCACCGCGCGAAAGCATCGCGCCGCGCAGCGACAATGCGGAGCTGATCCGCGCGTTGGCCAGGAAAATCACGCCGCGCGAGATGAACGCGCCGAGGAAGTTGCCGCCGACCTGCATGCCGTTGCCGTTCAACGTGAAGCCGTCGGGGTTCTCCAGCGTCGCGCTGCCGAGGTTGACGTTGCCGCCGATGCGCGCGCCCGCGAGCCGCACCTCGCCCTCGGTGTGGATGCCGAACCCGAGCAGCGCGCCCGCGACCGTCAGCCGATCGCCGTGCAGGCACAGGCCACCGGGCAGGCTGAAACTGCTGTCCCGCAACAGGACCGAGCCCGCGATCTCGGCGTCGGTCAGGTCGGTCAGCCCGGAGACGCGGCAGCCGAGCAACGAGACGTCGTTGCTGCTGCTGAGATTGCGCGCTTCGAGACCGGGCAGATCGCAGTCGCTGAACGAGACGCCGGCGAGGTTCGCCTGCCGCAGGTCCGGCGCCGCCTCGAACTGGCAGCGTTCGAACTCCAGCACGTACGGCACCTCGAGCGCGCGCAGGTCGAGCACATCGGTGACCACCCGGTCCACCACGCGGATGACGGGCGGGGTGCTCGGCTTGCGCCGAGGCATCCTCCACCCGCCTCCACCTGAGCTGTCGTTCTCCCCCATCAGGCCCCGCAGCAGGTGCGCCGCGGCGACCTTCCCCCTGGCCACCTGGCTACTCCGGGTCCTTCGGACCGTGGTGCGTCGGGTCGAGCACGCGGGCCAGGAACGACTGGGTGCGTTCCTCCTGCGGATTGCCGATCACGTCGGCCGCCGGTCCCTCCTCGACGATGTAGCCGCCGTCCATGAAGATCACCTTGTCGGCGACCTCGCGGGCGAACTGCATCTCGTGTGTCACGACCAGCATGGTCATGCCCTCGTCGGCGAGCTGGCGCATGACGCCCAGCACGTCGCCCACGAGCTCCGGGTCGAGCGCCGAGGTCGGCTCGTCGAACAGCATCACCTCGGGGTCCATCGACAGCGCGCGGGCGATCGCCGCACGCTGCTGCTGCCCGCCAGAGAGCTGCGCCGGCATCGAGGCGACCTTGTCCCGCAGACCAACGCGGTCGAGGTTGCGCAGCGCGACCTCGCGGGCCTCGTTCTCCGAGCGCTTGAGCACCTTGCGCTGCGCGACCATCAGGTTGTTCAACACGGTGAGATGGGAGAACAGGTTGAAGCCCTGGAAGACCATGCCGATCTTCGTCCGGGCCCGGTCGATGTCGACGTCGGGGTCGGTCAGCTCGGTGCCGTTGACGGCGATCTTGCCGCCGTTCGGCTCCTCGAGCAGGTTCACGCACCGGAGCAACGTCGACTTGCCCGAGCCGGACGGCCCGATGATGCAGACGACGTCTCCGCGGTTGACGGTCAGGTCGATGTTCTTGAGAACTTCCAGCGAGCCGAACGACTTCTTCAGCCCGGTGATCTCGACGCAGATCTCGCTCATACGACGGACACCTTCTTCCCGCCCGTGCGCTTCTCCAGGTACCGCGACAGGTAACCGAGCGGCAGCGTGATGATCAGGTAACAGAGGCCCGCGATGAGGATCGGCGTCAGCGACGGGCTGCGGCTCAGCGTCTCGCGGCCGAACTTCGTGAGCTCGTACTGCTCGCGGAACAGGCCGAGGATGTAGATGAGCGAGGAGTCCTTGGTCAGCAGGATCAGCTCGTTGGTCAGCGGCGGCAGGATGATCCGGAACGCCTGCGGGATCACGACCGTGATCATGGCGCGGCCCTGCGACATGCCGAGCGAGCGAGCGGCCTCGACCTGGCCCTTCGGCACCGCCTGGATACCGGCGCGGATCGTCTCCGCCATGTAGGCAGCACCGACACCACCCAGTGCCAGCATGACCGTGGTCAGCGGCGGGAACTGGACCTGGAACGCGATCGGCACGCCGTAGTAGATGCCGATGAAGACCAGCAGCGCGGGTACGCCGCGGAAGAACTCGATGTAGGCGGTCGCGATCCACCGGTACGGACCGACGGTCGACAGCTTCATCAGCGCGAGCACGAGGCCCAGTGCGAGGCCGAACCCGAAGCCGAGCGCGGTGTAGATGATGGTGTTCTTCAACGCCACGGTGATGACGTTGGGGAACATCGACTTCGCGATGTTCACGTTGAAGAACGCGCGCTGGATCTGACCCCAGTCGGCCAGGACGGCGACCAGGACGACCACGACGATCAAGATGCCGTACTGCGCGTAGCGGATGTACTCCGCGCGCTTGCGCTTGGACATAGCCATTGCGGCTCCTAGCGAAAGTGGTTCGGACAAGCGGCGGGGCCGGCGCGACGTGCTTGCACCGGCCCCGGAGAAGCGACTACTTGGACGTCGGCTTCTTGCCGAACCACTTCTCGTAGATCTTGTCGTACGTGCCGTCCGACTTGGCCTTCTTCAGCACGTCGTTGATCTTCGTCAGCAGGGCGGTGTTGCCCTTCTTGACGCCGATGCCGTACTTCTCGTTGGTGGGGAACTCCGTGGTGACCTCGGTGTCCGGGAACTCCTTGACGTAGTCGTAGAGCACGCCGTTGTCGTTGATCACCGCGTCGACGGCGCCGGTGCGGACGGCGGTCTCGGACAGCGGGAGGTCCTCGAACTGGACGACGGTGTAGCCGTTGGCGGCCGCGTTGTCGTTCGCGTACTTCTCACCCGTGGTGTCCTGCTGAACGCCGAGCTTCTTGCCCTTGAGGTCCGCGAGGGACTTGAGGCCGGAGCCCTTCTTGACCAGCAGCGCCTGCTCGGCGTCGAAGTACGGGTCGGAGAAGTCGATCGCCTGCTTGCGCTCGTCGGTGATCGTCATGCCCGCCGCGGCCAGGTCGCACTGGTTCGCGTTGAACGACGTGCCCGACGTGATCGTCTCGAACGGGGTGTCGAAGATCTGCTGGGTGACACCCAGGTCCTTGGCGATCAGGTCGACCAGGTCGACGTCGAAGCCGACGGTCTTGTCGCCCTCGCTGTACTGGAAGGGCTTGTAGGACAGGTGGGTGCAGGTGACGAGCTTCCCGCTCTGGACCAGCGGGACGTCGGAGCCGCCCGAACCCTGGTTCACCGGAGTCGCGCAGCCCGAAGCTGCCATCACGGCCAGCCCCACCACCGGGATCATGGCCATCAACTGCCTGGTTCGACGAGCCACTGCGTCACTCCTCGTAACTGTCGCGGACGAGTGAACGGGATCCTGCCACTCGGGTGACGTGGTGGACAGCACGTGCGTGTTACAGGCCACTGCCTTGCAACAACTTTGCGTCAAATGCCGTGGTGAGCCGCAAAATATTGCGCGAAATAGCCAAGATCACACAACGTCTTCACGTATTGCACTCGAATGATAACCATCTGCGAGCGTGTCCTTGATCAGGATTTGATCACGACGGTGCTGCTCAGCGCATGCGTTCGGTCAGCAGACCCGCCACCAGGGCGGTCCAGCCGGTCTGGTGGGTTGCGCCGAGCCCCTCGCCCGTGTCGCCGTCGAAGTACTCGCTGAACGTGACGTGGCTGCGCCAAAGCGGTGACTCCGAGGCCTCGATCCGCTTGCCGTCGGAAGGCCGGCGCCCGTCGTGATCGGGCAGGAACAGCCCGATGAGCCGGTCGGACAGCTCGTCGGCGACCTGGCCGGCGGTGACCCAGCGGCCAGAGTGCGTGGGCATCTCGACCTGGAACATGCCGTCGTGGAACGCGCACACCGTGCGGAGCGCCTCGACCAGGAGCGCGTTGGTGGGCAGCCAGATCGGGCCGCGCCAGTTGGAGTTGCCGCCGAACATCGGCGTGTGCGACTCGCCGGGCTCGTACCCCATCCGGTGGTCCTGGCCCGCGACGTTGACCTCCAGGCCCTCGCGGTGGGCGGCGCTCAGCGAGCGGATGCCGTGCGGCGAAAGGAACTCGTGCTCGTCGAGCATCCGGTGCAGCACGCGCTTGAGCTTGTGCTCGTCCAGCAACGACACGAACGCGCCGCGCTCGTAGTGGAACGTGATGAACTGCCGCAGTTCCGGCCGGCGCTTGAGCAGGTGCTCCAACCGGCTGGTGAACCCCTGCAGCTCGTTGAGCACCCACGGTTCGAGAACAGCACTCGCCAGCAACGGGATGAGGCCGACCATCGACCGAACCCGCACGGGCTCCGACTCGACGTTGCCGTCCGGGCGGCGGCGTGAGACCCGGTCGTAGCAAAAGCCGTCCTCGTCGTGCCAGATGCCACCGCCGTGCGACCCGAAGTGCGTGAACGCCTCCGCGATCGACAGGAAGTGCTCCACGAACTTCGTCGCAACGTCCTCATAGGACTCGTCGTCGCGCGCCAGCTCCAGCGCCATCTGCATGAGGTGCAGGCTGTAGGCGGCCATCCAGGACGTCGCGTCCGACTGCTCCAGCCGCCACTCGCCCAGCATCGGCTCGGACCTGTTGATCGGCCCGATGTTGTCCATGCCGAGGAACCCGCCCTCGAACAGGTAGCTGCCGTCCGCGTCCTTGCGGTTGACCCACCACGAGAAGTTCAGCAACAGCTTGTGGAAGACCTTCGCGAGGAACTGCCGGTCCCTGCTGCCGTCCGCGCGGTAGACTTGCAACGCCGCCCACGCGTGCACGGGCGGGTTGACGTCGCCGAACTCCCACTCGTAGGCGGGAATCTGGCCGTTGGGATGCATCATCCACTCACGGCAGAACAGCAGCAGCTGCTCCTTCGCGAACGCCGGGTCGACGAGCGTGAACGGGATGGTGTGGAAGGCGAGGTCCCACGCCGCGAACCACGGGTACTCCCACTCGTCCGGCATGGAGATCACGTCGGCCACGTCGAGGTGCCGCCAGTGCACGTTGCGCGCCTCGGGCGTTCTTCGGGACGAAGGCGCCTCGGGCTTGGTCGGGTCGCCGTCGAGCCAGTCGCGCGTCCGGAACCGGTAGTGCTGCTTGGTCCACATCAACCCGGCGAGCGCCCGCCGCAGCACGTGCTTCTGCTCGGGAGTGGTGTTCGGCGCGATGGCGTCGTGGAACTCGTCGGCCTCGAGCTTCCTCGCGCTCATCGTGTCCGCGAAGCTCGGCCCGAACGGGTCCACGTGCCCGTCGCCGCCGACGAGTCTGAGCCGGATGGTCACCGTCTCGCCCGGCTCCACCGGGTCGAACGAGTACCAGGCCGCGAACTTCGTGCCCGCCGCGCCGGCGTCGTCCGGCCCGACCACCTGACAGGTCGACGTGGACCCGCGCACCACGTAGTCGCAGATGCCGTCCTTGGTCCAGGGCGACGGGTTGCGCTCGGCCCCGAAGAGCGACATCTCGTTGGTCTCGTTGTCCGTCATCAGCATCGACGGCGAGTCGTCCAGGTGCAGCGTGTACCGGCCGAGGTTGCCGTGATCCGCCGTGACCTTGCGTCCGCTCGTGGTGCTGGCAACGAGCTGACACGGCCGTTGGTCCCGGCCCCACGCCCAAGTGTTGCGAAACCACAGCTGCGGCAGCAGGTGCAGTGGCGCGTCCTCAGGCCCGTGGTTGGTCGCCGTGATCTCGATGCAGATGTCGTCCGTGTCGGCCTTGGCGTAGGTGACCTGGACGTCGAAGAACCGGTTCTCGTCGAGCACCCCGGTGTCGCTCAGCTCGGGCTCGCGGTTCTCCCGGCCGGCGTTGCGCGCCATCTCCCGCAGCTGGTCGTAGGGGAATTCGCGTTGTGGATAGCGGTAGACGACCTGCATCCAGGAGTGGGTGGGCGTCCCGTCGGTCACCCACCAGTGCTCCTTGACGTCTTCACCGTGGTTGCCCTCGTCGTTGGTGAGGCCGAAGTACCGCTCCTTGAGGATCGGGTCGTTGCCGTTCCACAGCGCGACGGCGAAGTTCATGAACCCGTGCACATCGCAGATGCCGGCGATGCCGTCCTCGCCCCATCTGTACGCGCGCGCTCGGGCGTGGTCGAACGGGAAGGACGCCCACGCGTCACCCTCGGGCGAGTAGTCCTCGCGAACGGTGCCCCACTGGCGACCGGAGAGGTACGGCCCCCACAGCCGCCACGGCGAAGTCGGGTTCTCCGACTCCGCGAGACGCGCCCGTTCCGCTTGTTCGCCCATCCGTCCAGTGTGGGACACCGGATCACATGCCTGGTTGCGCCCAGGTCAGGTCTGAGTTGTTCCTCACTAAATACCGGTCCACAGGTACCTGCGTTTGGGGCTTCTGGGCGAACCTTCCGCCTTGACCAGCCCTTCCTTGATCAGTTCGTCCAACCGGGCGAGAACGGTGGGGCGCGAATACCCGGTCGCTTCGACCAGTTGTTTCGAACTGGCAGCGGTGAACTCCCGCAGCGCTTCCGCCACGAGATCTGCGGAGGCCAGCTCCTCCACCTCGGGGAACAGCGAGGGCTGTTCGGTGGCGGCCTTGGCCGTCGTGTTGAGCGAGTAGGCGGCGTACCTTCGTCCTCCGGTTCGGACCGCCAGCCCCATGGTGACCAGATCTTTGAGGACGGCGGTGGCGGTGGCCGGACTTGCGCCGAACTCTCGCAGCGTCGCGTTGCCGATCGACTGGCCGTGGAACATCGTGGCGAGAGCCAGTTCGTGCACATGTCCGAGCCCCGGCCGACGCAGCTCGTTCAGCCACCGGCGCGTGGCCGGATCGAGCAACTCCGACCTGTTGAACTCGACCTCGAAGCGGCTGGCGAAGTTGCCGAACAACGGCCGGGTCATGCCGGATACTCGGAGTTCCTTGATCATCGCGGGGATACCGGAGGCCTTGTTCTCGGCAACCAGCCGATCACTCCCCGGTAGGTAGGTGTCGGACAGCATGGCGGCGAGGAACGAGTTGCGCGACGACGTCACGCCCTCCGTGCCGAGATCTTCGAGCACCACCGGACCGAACAAGCCTCCTGGACTCCGCACGAGCAGACGATCGGGGTGTAGCTCGACCTGCACCTGGGTTCCTCGGGTCACCGGGCTGTAGTCCCGGTGGAGCACCGCGTTCACGACAGCCTCTCGCACGGCTTCGAGCGGATAGTCCAGCCGCTCATGCCGACCTGCCCCGCTGACGTAGCTGCGCACCCGCATGTGGCGACGCAGCACCGCCATGGTCTCCGCGATGAGCTCAGGCACAGCGCCGCGGATCACCGGGTTGTCCACGAACCTCGGTCCTGTCTCGTCTCCGCTGTACACGACGACCGACATGGTGAGCTGCGGGAAGTGCTGCTGGGGATACACGCCGAACGTGAGCAGCCCGGCCAACGACGGGACCAGGTTGCTGTGCTCGTCGCGTACCAGGACGTGCAACCTCTCCAACGCGATTTCCTCGTCCACGTCCCGGAACGCTCTGGAGGTCTGACGTACCCGCTCGAGGGTGCGCGCGAGTGCCGCTCGATCCAGGTCGGCGCGGTCGGACTCAGGCACAGGGTCGAGGTCATAACGCGGTTGTCCGCGATTGGCGATAGCCAACCCGATCTCTGCCTGGGTCATCCGCCGGTCACCGTCGCCTACTCGTACGTACGACCCGTTCGCGATGCCCCGGCTTTCGACGTAGCAGGGACGTTGGTCTGAGGTGAGCGGATCGACCTCGGCGACCACGAGCGCGTGGCCCTCCACCTCGATGACGTCGGTGGCGATGCGAAGTGGTGGCACCAGGCAGCTGCTTGCGGCTGAAGCGAGATCGGTGCGCAGCTTGGCCGGATCGTTGAGCGCCACGGGGGTGAATCCGCTCTGCTCGTCCAGTCCGAGCAGGAGCAAGCCGCCGTTGGTGTTGGCGAAGGCGGACAGCGTCTCGATCACGCTCTTCGGCAGCCCGCCCTGCGCCGACTTCACTTCGACATCGCTCACCTCCCCACCGACCTTCCGAAGTCGGTCGATCAAAGACGTGAGGTTGGACGTGTCCATGCGACCCGCTCTCAAACAGGCTCTGAAGCACCTTGAGAGTACTTGAGAGCTGCGCTTGAGAGTAGTTGAGAGTAACTTTAGGTGATCACCCCTGCCTGGACTGCGCCTCCAGCACCAAAGCAACCGCCTCGGTGACCCGAGTCGCGTGCGAGATGTGCAGCCACTCGTCCGGCACGTGGCAGTTCGAGTCCGGCCCGACCGCACCCGTGACCAGGAACTGCGCCTCCGGGTAGGCCTCGTGCAGCAGCCCCATGAACGGGATCGACCCACCGAGCGACACCGTCCGCCACGGCGACCCGAAGACCTCCTTGCCGGCGTCGTCCAGCGTCGCGGACAGCCACGGCGCCAGCTCCGGCGCGTTCCACCCGTCAGCGGACTCGACGCGCGAAAGCTCCACGGTCGCGCCGTAGGGCACGTCGGTCGTCAGCTTCTCCTTGACCGCCTCCAGAGCGGCCGCCGAGGAAGCCGTCGGCGGCAACCGGAACGACAGGACGAGCGAGGTGAACGGCCGCAACACGTTGCCGGCGTCGTCCGGCAGGGGCAGCCCGTCGGCGCCGGTGACGGACAGGGTCGGCCGCCACCCGGTGCCCAACGCCTGCTCGACCTCGTCGGAGGACATCGGCTGCAGGTCGCCGACCCGCGGCACCGGACCCCACAGCGCACCCGGCGCTGCCTCGACGGCCTCGCGGACCTCGGCCAGCCGGTGCGCGGGGATCTCGACGTGCATCTCCGGCACGAGGATCTCGCCCGTCAGCGAGTCTTCCAACCGGTCCAGCAGCACGCGCGCGATGCGGAACGACGACGGCACCATGCCGGACGCCATGCCCGAGTGCAGGCCGCCCTCCAGCACCCGCACGGTCATCGTGACCTGCACCAACCCGCGCAGCGACGTGGTCAGCCACATGCGCTCGTAGTCCGAGCCGCCCGAGTCCAGGCAGACGACCAGCGACACGCGGCCCAAACGCGAAGACAGGTGCTCCAAGTACGCCGGCAGGTCGGGGGAGCCGGACTCCTCGCCGGTCTCCAGCAGCACGACGCACCGGGAGTGCGAGCCGCCCGCCACGCGCACGGCCTCGATCGCGGCGATTGCGGCATATCCGGAGTAACCGTCATCGGCCGCGCCACGGCCGTAGAGACGTCCGTCACGCAGCACCGGGGTCCACGGACCGAGCCCTTCGCCCCAACCGCCCACCGGTGGCTGCTTGTCCAGGTGTCCGTAGAGCAACACCGTGTCGTCGCCGGAGTTACCGAACGCGGGGACGTCGACCACGAGAAGTGGCGTGCGTCCCGCCAGTTGGACGACTTCGAGCGTCACACCCGGGATGTTCCGCGAGGTGATCCAGGCGCGCACGTGCTCGATCGCGGCGGCCAGTTCGCCGTGTTCGGCCCAGTCGGGATCGAACGCGGGCGAGATCGCCGGCACGGCGACGAGCTGAGACAAGCTCGGGACGATGTTCTCGTCCCAAAGCGTCCGGACGGTGCTGGTCACAACGGAGCGGTCCACCTCTCGATCCTGTCACGACTCCGCCTCTGCTCGCGTCCTTAGCCTCTTACCAGGAGGCCTGCTCAGAAGTTAACGATCGGTAACCGGGACAGTCGTGTCCGGTAATCGGACGGCGTAGTCGGAGGACAAAAGGTCGAACCTCCGACTGTTGTCGCTGATCAGAACGTTGACTCGTGTGTTACGAAGTGGGACGGGTCTCACCAACACGGGTGAGGCCGTGTCAGGATGTGGTCGTAAGCCACCGTCACCGTCGACGGCTGCCTCCGGCCCCACAGGGTTGGCGGCGACCGCCGACGTCGCCGCACGAGATCGTCACGAGCGATCAGGCGGTCGGAGAAGACAGAGGAGAAGGCGCATGTCGTCCCCTGAGCAATGGACGCACCCTGAGCCGGACGCAGCGCCGGCCGCCACTGCCGCAAAACCGACAGCGGAACAGGTGATCGCAGGCTTGCGAGCGACTGACGAGGGCGGCGCCGACCTGGTGCAGCTCCTCACCCCCGAGGGTGAGCGGGTCACGCACCCCGACTTCGACATCGACATCACGCCGGAGGAGCTGCGCGGCCTGTACCGCGACATGGTCCTGATCCGCCGCGTCGACCGCGAGGCGAACGCGTTGCAGCGCAAGGGCCAGCTCGGCATCTGGGTGCCGCTGCTCGGCCAGGAGGCGGCGCAGATCGGCGCCGGCCGCGCGATGCGTGAGACCGACATGGCCTTCCCGAGCTACCGCGAGCACGGCATCGCGTGGACCCGCGGGATCAACCCGACGGAGCTGCTCGGCATCTTCCGCGGCACCGACCAGGGCACGTGGGACCCGGTCGAGAAGCGCTTCCACCCGTACACGATCGTCATCGGCAACCAGGTCCTCAACGCGGCCGGGTACGCGATGGGCCAGAAGTTCGACGGCAAGGTCGGCGACGACGAGGGAGAAGCCACCATGTGCTTCTTCGGCGACGGCGCGACCTCCCAGGGCGACGTGCACGAGGGCTTCGTGTGGGCGGCTGTCTACGACGCGCCGCTCGTCTTCTTCTGCCAGAACAACCAGTGGGCCATCTCCGAGCCCACCGAGCGCCAGTCACGGCTGCCGCTGTACCAGCGCGCCCGCGGCTACGGCTTCCCCGGCATCCGGGTCGACGGCAACGACGTCCTCGCGACGCTCGCCGTGACGAAGTGGGCGCTGGACGAGTGCCGCCACGGCAACGGCCCGATCCTGATCGAGGCGTTCACCTACCGGATGGACGCGCACACCACCTCCGACGACCCGACCCGCTACCGGCTGTCGGACGAGTTGGAGATGTGGAAGCTCAAGGACCCGATCGAGCGGGTCAAGGTCTACCTGGTCCGCCAGCAGTGGGCCGACAGCGAGTTCTTCGAGAGCGTCGAGGCCGACGCCGACAAGCTGGGCGAGGAGCTGCGGGAGTTCTGCACGAACATGCCAGACCCGCCAGCGGAACGGATCTTCAGCAACGTCTACGCCGAGGGGAACCCCAACCTCGAAGCGCAGCGCGATGAGTTCCTCGACTACGTCTCGGGTTTTGCTGGAGGTGAGCACTGATGGCTGCTCCGACGATGGATCGTTCGACCGCTGCTGCTCCGGCGACCCCGGTGCAGACGCTCACGATCTCCAAGGCGCTCAACATGGGTCTGCGGGCGGCCATGGAGGCCAACCCCAAGGTCATCATGATGGGCGAGGACATCGGCAAGCTCGGTGGCGTCTTCCGAATCACCGACGGTCTGCAGAAGGACTTCGGTGAGCAGCGCGTGCTCGACACGCCGCTCGCGGAGTCCGGCATCATCGGCACCGCCGTGGGCCTCGCGATCCGCGGCTACCGCCCGGTGTGCGAGATCCAGTTCGACGGCTTCATCTTCCCGGGCTTCGACCAGATCGTGTCGCAGGTCGCGAAGCTGCACTACCGCACGCAGGGCAAGATCAAGATGCCCATCGTGATCCGCGTGCCGTTCGGTGGCGGCATCGGTGCCGTCGAGCACCACTCGGAGTCGCCGGAGTCGTACTTCGCGCACACCGCCGGCCTCAAGGTCGTCTCGTGCTCGAACCCGGCCGACGCGTACTGGATGATCCAGCAGGCGATCGACTGCGACGACCCGGTGCTGTTCTTCGAGCCCAAGCGCCGTTACTACGAGAAGGGCGAGGTCGACACCACGACCCAGCCCGGCAAGCTGTTCGAGTCGCGCGTTCTGCGTTCGGGCACGGACGCCACGTTGGTCGCCTACGGCCCGATGGTCCGCACCTCTCTCGATGCCGCCAACGCGGCCGCTGAGGACGGCACGTCGCTGGAGGTCATCGACCTGCGCACGCTGTCGCCGCTCGACCTGGCGCCGGTGTTCGAGTCGGTGCGCCGCACCGGCCGGCTGGTCGTCGTGTCCGAGGCGCCGTCCGAGTCCTCGATCGCCAGCGAGATTGCAGCCAAGGTCCAGCAGGAGTGCTTCTACTCCTTGCAGGCGCCGGTGCTGCGGGTGACCGGTTTCGACACCCCGTACCCGCCGTCGAAGCTCGAGGAGGAGTTCCTCCCCGACCTCGACCGGGTGCTGCACGCCGTCGACCGCTCTCTCGCCTGGTAAGGGGAACAACGGAAATGCCGCAGTACAAGCAATTCCCCCTGCCCGACACGGCAGAGGGGCTGACCGAGGCCGATATCCTCACCTGGCACGTCAAGCCGGGTGACACCGTCACGGTCAACCAGATCATCGTCGAGATCGAGACGGCCAAAGCGGCCGTCGAGCTGCCGTGCCCGTGGGCCGGCGTCGTGACCGAGCTGCTCGCGGAGCCCGGCCAGACCGTCGAGGTTGGTGTCCCGATCATCACGATCGACACCGACCCCGGTGGCGCCGCCGCACCCGTCGCGCCGGCTCCGGCCGCGGCCGAGTCCAACGGCACCTCGTCCGGCAAGATCGGCGAGGAGATGCCGGGCGGGCGCATCGCGACGCTCGTCGGGTACGGCCCGAAGTCCGGTGCGGCCAAGCGTCGTGCCCGCAAGGACGCTCCGGCCGCCGCACCCGCCGCACCTGCCGCCGTCGTGGCTCCGCCCGCTCCAGCTCCCGCTCCGGTTGCGGCGCCCGTCGCTGCTCCGGCTCCGGTCCAGGCTTCCGGTGGCTATGTGCCGCTGGCCAAGCCGCCGGTCCGCAAGCTGGCCAAGGACCTCGGTGTCGACCTCTACGCGCTCACGGGCTCCGGCCCTGACGGCGTGATCACCCGCGAGGACGTCGAAAGCGCCGTCTCCGCTCCCGCCGCTCCTGCTGCTCCTTCCGCGTTGTCCTTTGTGGACAACGGCTCGCGCGAACGCCGGGTGCCGATCAAGGGCGTCCGCAAGGCGACCGCGCAGGCGATGGTGGACAGCGCGTTCACGGCACCGCACGTCACCGAGTTCCTCACGGTCGACGTGACGCCGATGATGGAACTGCGCGCGCGACTGAAGAGCCACCGTGAGTTCCACGGCGTGAAGCTGACGCCGCTCGCGTTCTGCGCCAAGGCGGTCATCCTCGCCGCGCGCCGGACGCCGGACGTCAACGCGACGTGGGACGCCGCGGCGAACGAGATCGTTTACAAGGACTACGTCCACCTGGGCATCGCGGCCGCCACGCCGCGCGGCCTGGTGGTGCCGAAGGTCCGCGACGCCGACCGCATGTCGTTGAAGGAACTCGCGGTCGCGCTGGACGAGCTCGCCACCGTCGCCAGGGACGGCAAGACCGCACCGGCCGACATGATGAACGGCACGATCACGATCACCAACGTCGGCGTCTTCGGCGTCGACACCGGCACGCCGATCCTCAACCCCGGCGAGTCCGCGATCCTCGCGCTGGGCGCGATCCGCGACATGCCGTGGGTGGTCGACGGCGAGATCAAGATTCGCAAGATCTGCCAGCTCGCGCTGTCGTTCGACCACCGCGTGGTCGACGGCCAGCAGGGCTCGCAGTTCCTGGCCGACGTCGGCGCGCTGCTGGCCGACCCCGGCTTCGCGATGACCTACTGATTTTGCGGCTTGGTATGTGAAGGGCCCGCGGATGTCCATCCGCGGGCCCTTCGTTCGACGCCTGTGCATGAACAAGCGACTTTCTCTGTTGATCGCCGCAGCTCTGCTGGCGAGCCCGATCGGGGTGGCACAGGCGTCCGAACCCGGCCTGGTGCGGACCGATGCCGGCCAGGTGCGCGGCACCGTTCTCGCTGACCGGCAGCTCTACCAGGGGATTCCGTACGCGGCACCGCCCGTGGGCGAGCTGCGGTGGCGTTCGCCGCAGCCGGTCACGCCGTGGACGACGCCTCGTGACGCCACCAAGCCCGGCCCTGTCTGTGCCCAGTCCGCGGGCGCCGGTTCGCCGAGCAGCAACGAGGACTGCCTGTACCTCAACGTCACCACGCCTTCCACCCACGGCCGCAAGCCGGTGATGGTCTACCTCCACGGCGGTGGCAACAGTTACCTGTCCGCCGACGGGTTCAACCCGCGGCGCCTGGCCGTGCAGGGCGACGTCGTGGTCGTCACGCTCAACTTCCGGCTCGGCTGGTTCGGCTTCTTCGGGCATCCGGACCTGCCGGACTCGGGTGCGTACGGCATCGAGGACCAGCAGGCCGCGCTGAAGTGGGTGCAGCGCAACGCCGCCGCGTTCGGCGGAGATCCGCGCAACGTCACGGTTTTCGGTGAGTCCGGCGGTGCGTTCGACGTGTGTGCACAGCTGACGTCGCCGCGGTCGCGTGGGCTGTTCCAGAAGGCCATCGCACAGAGCGGCGGCTGTTCCACGACGTGGGGTGCCAACGGCGTGATCCACGGCAAGCCGGCCGGCTCTCCCTGGATCACGAAGTCGGCGGCCGCTTCCGAGGCCGCGGCCATCTCGGCTCAGCTCGGCTGCTCGGACATCGCGTGCCTGCGTTCGTTGCCTCCCACGGCTTTCACCGCGATCGACCGCGGTGAGACCCCGATCGTGATCGGCAACAGCGTGCTGCCGCTGCACCCCGTGGCCGCGCTGAAGTCCGGCCGGTTCAACCGCGTGCCGGTGATCTGGGGCAACACCCGTGACGAAGGCAGGCTGACGTCCGCGACCGTGCCGGAACCGTTCGACTACAACGGGTTGCTGGTCCAGGCCTACGGTCCGGAGAAGGCGACCAAGATCGCGGCCGAGTACCCGGCGGGCGACTCCGCACGTCTTGCTCACGGTGCGGTGCTCACTGACGGCGTGTGGGCGTGCAACCAGCTCACCGACGACCGGCTGCTCTCGCGCTACACGCCGACGTACGGCTACGAGTTCGCCGACCGCACCGCGCCGGTCGGGTGGTTCAAGGACCTCTTCCCCGCGGGCTTCCCGGCCGGCGCCGCGCACTCGTTCGAGCTCGCCTACTTCTTCGACATCCCCACGTTCGACCTCGACCCGGCTCAGCAGAAGCTGGCGGCGACGATGATCCGCGACTGGACGACGTTCGCGCGTACCGGCAAGCCTGGCTGGGCGCGGTACTCGGCGGGCAACGTCCAGGAGTACTCGCTGGGGAACGTCGGCCAGATCAACGCTCTGACCAGGCACAACTGCTCGTTCTGGCACTCGATCGGTTAATCGGGTTTGACTCTCCAGTCACTGGAGGGTTCAGAGTTGTCCCCGTGACGCGCTACCAGATCGGCGAGCTGGCCAGGATGACCGGCCTCACCGTCCGAACGATCCGGTTCTACTCCGACCAGGGCCTCATCCCGCCCACCGCGAGAACGGTCGGCGGCTACCGGACGTACGACGGTGAGGCGGTCGCCAAGCTCAAACTCGTCCGCACCCTGCGAGATCTGGGTGTGGATCTGCCGACCGCCGGACGGGTGCTCGCCCGCGAGGTGACGGTGACCGACGTGGCGCGCGCCCATGCGGATGCGATCGACGCGCAGATGAAGACGTTGCGGCTGCGCCGTGCCGTCCTGCGCGCCGTCGCCAAGGGAGGGGAGATGGAACTGATGAACGAGTTGGCGCGGATGTCCGACGAGGAGCGCCAGCGCATCCTCGACGACTTCTTCGAGGATGTGTTCGGGCCGTACGAGCTGGATCCCCAGTTCGAGCAGCACATGCGGTCCGTGCGGATCGAACTGCCGGACGACCCGACGACCGAGCAGCTGGAGGCGTGGGTCGAGCTCGCGAAGCTCGTGCAGGACCCGGACTTCCGCTCGTCGATCAAGCGGATGTCCCAGCAGCACGAGGAGTTCCGCCGCAACGGCGAGGACATGGGCCCGCGGTCCAACGACCAGATGGAGGCGTTCAACTTCGCGATCGCGCAGGCCCGTGAGGCCCTCGACGCCGGCATCGCGCCGGGGTCGGACGCCGCTCGCGAGGTCGTGGCGCGCGTGAACGCCAAGTGGGCCGAGGCGATGAACCTGCCGAACGACGACCAGCTCGTCGAGCGGCTGCGTTCGTTCTCCGACTTCGCGGACCCGCGTGCCGAGCGGTACTGGGTCCTGATCGCGAAGGTCAACGGCTGGCCCGCGATGCCGGACCACTCGGCGGAGCGCACCTGGCTGCGCGAGGCCGGTCAGCCGTTCGGCTAGATCACTCCGAAGTGAACTGCGGGAACCAGCTGGGCGCCCAGCTCGTTCCTGTGGCAACGAAGGGGGATCACGATGTCCGGTCTGTTCGAGGTGCTCGGGGGCGTGCTCGCGGAGGCCTTCGCGCCCGGCGGGGACGACAACTCACGTGGCGACGGCGACGTCTTCCTGGACGGCGAATGGCAGGAGGGCGAGCTGTTCTTCGGTCCGACGAAGATCGTCTGGGCCGAGCGGATCGTCTTCAGCGACGACGAGGGCAGGGTCGAGCTGATCGTCGACCAGGATCCGCCGCAGCCGAACTTCGTGGTGCTGCACTTCCGCCGCGCTTCCGACGTCGTGCTGCTGGCCGTGCACCGCCGCGAGCTCAAGCGCGTGGGCGCGGTTCTGACGCTCCCGCTCTAGCTTCATGGTCCGGGAAGATATGTCCAACCTGGACGTTTACCGTTCCATAACCGCAAAACGAGACGGTGAGTCCGGCCCGCCGGCGCAGGGGTACGGCGGGCCATCACTTCAAGCCCTTCACGACGTTCCGCAGCTCGGCCTCCTTGCGGTACAACGTCGGCACCGCCTTGGTGACCTTCGCCAGCAACACCGTCTGGTCCACCGGCGCCACCGCGTCCCACGTCAGCCCGCCGGGCTTGGCCAGCTGATCCACCAGCCCGATCGCGGTCTTGGCCGTGTCCGCCGCCACCGTCAACTCGGTCTTGCTGGCCCGCAACGGTTGCGCCTCGACCACGGCCGCGGCCTCGGTGATCGCCTTGACCTGACCAGGCAACGTGCACGGCACATCCGGCGAATGCAGCCCCTTCAGCTTCTGGGCCGCCTCCGCGTTCGCCGCCTTGGCCTGACCGAGGAAGCGCGTCCCGTTGACCGTCGGCACCGCCAGCCCTTCCGCGATCAGCTCGGCGTTGACCAGCTTTCCGTCCTGTGTGGACAGCGCGGCCAACTGCCCTTCTTTGACCACAGTGACTGTCGTGCCCTCCGGTAGCAGCTCCTTGAGCCGCTTCGTGGATTCCTCGTGCAGACACTCGCCCGCCGCGGGCGCGGCAACGTTCACGAGCCTGATGTGCGCGACGCGATCACCCTCGCGCACCTCGACCGTCTCCGCGTCGACCACACGCACAACCTGGCTGACCGCAACCGGATGCGGGCGATCCAAGACCGTCACGACGTAGGCACTGCTCGCGGCACCGGTCAGGACCGCGGCAGCCATCACGAACACATTCGGGAGCATCACGATTCCCCCTAACGCCGATCTACAGGGCTGATCGGAGCAGCGGGACCCGGCGTTACTCCACGCGGTCGCGGATTTACCGTCGGCTAACCAACGCGATCTACGTTCACGTCCGTGCTGATCAAATTGGGAATCGTCACGACCGGCGTTGCCCTGCTCCTTGGGGGAACAGCGCAAGCAGCAGAACCGACCCCGCCGAACTGCCCGAGCGCGGTGCAGATCGGCTCGACCGGCCACGTGAAGCGCGGAGCCACGACCATGGCCACCATCACTCAGTTCGAAGGCTGTGGCGGCAAGTACGGCCACGTCCGCCTGCAAGGCGCGAACCTGTACCGAGCGTCGATCCGCCTCGTGGGCGGCGGCTCGTTCACCCCGCCGACGCAGGGCGCACGGGGCCAGCGCGACGTGTGGACGTTCAGCAAGGCGCTGAACGACAAGTGCACGGCGGCCGAGGCCACCCTGCAGACGACCGAGGAATCCCTGACCGGGCGCAGCGGCTCGTCCTGCTGAACGAACCGGGCCGGGGCGCCACGCCCCGGCCCACCTCACGTCACTTGATCTGCATCCCCGAGATCATCCGGGACACGACGAGCCGCTGGATCTCCGAGGTCCCCTCGAAGATGGTGAAGATCTTGGCGTCCCGGTGCATGCGCTCCACCGGGTGCTCCCGCGTGTAGCCGGCCCCACCGAGAATGTGGATCGCCCGCTCAGTCGCCCACACCGACACCTCGGACGCCTTGAGCTTGGACATCGACCCCTCACCCGCGGTGAACGGCACGTTGTTGCGGCCCATCCACGCCGCGCGCCACACCAGCAGCCGCGACGCGTCGATCTCCATCCGCATGTTCGCGAGGTCGAACGCGATCGACTGGTTCTCGATGATCTTGCGGCCGAACGCCTCGCGGTCCTTCGCGTACTCCAGCGCGTAGTCGTACGCGGCACGAGCGACGCCCACGGCCATCGCACCGACGGTCGGGCGCGTGGTCTCGAACGTCGCCATCGCGGCCTGGCCACCGGCCTTCAAGCCCTCACGTGCCCGAGCCAGCCGGGCCTCAAGACGTTCGCGGCCACCCAGCACGCAACGGCCGGGCACGCGCACGTCGTCCAGGAAGACGTCGGCGGTGTGGGACGCCCGCATGCCGTGCTTCTTGATCTTCCCCGGCGACGACAACCCCGGCGTGCCCGGCGGCACGATGAAGCCGGCCTGGCCGCGGGCACCCAGCGAGGAATCGACGACGGCGGTCACGACGTGCACGTTCGCGATGCCGCCGTTGGTGGCCCAGGCCTTCTGGCCGTTGAGCACCCATTCGTCGGTGGCCTCGTCGTAGCGCGCTCGCGTCCGGTAGCCGCCGACGTCCGAGCCCGCCTGGGGTTCGGAGGCGCAGAACGCCGCGAGCTTCGGGTCCGACTCGTCGCCGAAGCACTCCGGCACCCACTCGGCCAGCTGCTCGGGCTCGCCACCGGCGAAGATGCCGGCGACCGCGAGACCGGTGCCCATCAGTGAGAGCGCGATGCCCGCGTCACCCCAGAAGAGTTCCTCGGTCGCGATCGGCAACGAAAGCCCGATCGGGTCCGCGAACCAGGTCGCGAGGGCCTCGAAGCCGTAGAGGCCGATCTTCGCCGCCTCCTGGATCACCGGCCACGGCGTCTCCTCGCGCTCGTCCCACTCGGAGGCCGCCGGCCTGATCACGTCGCGAGCGAAACCGTGCACCCAGTCGCGCAGGTCGGTCTGGTCTTCGTTCAGTTCGAGCGAGAAGCCACCCACTGCAAAACCTCTCCGTCAGGCCTTCGGGATGTTGAACAGGCTCATGAACCCGGCCGCGAACCCCAGGTCGCCCTTCACCTTCAGCTTGCCCGTCATGAACAGCACGGGGGCGGAGGCGTTGCCGGTCGCTAGCTTCAGGAAATCGGCGGGCGTCAGCGTCACGATGGCGCGGGCCTCACGCGTGACACCCTTGTTGATGGTGCAGTGCGCGTCTTCAATGATGGCCTCGTACACGTCTTCCAGCACGTGGAAATGCACGACGGCACGCGTGGCGCCGGCCCGGTCCGCGCGGAAGTGGACCTCCATGCGGCGGAACACCTCGTCCAGAACCCGCGTACGCAGCGCAGGATCTGACACGACACCCTCGATCTGGTCCTTCGAGGCGCGCGAGATGATGCGGGCGAAGTTGGACGGGTCCATCTTCGAGAGGTCGAGGTCCGCGCCGGCGTCGGCGAGCCTGCCCAACGCGTTCAGCAACGCGGCGAAGTCGTCCTTGCCCAGCTTCTTCGGGTCGATGCCGCGGGCGATGACGTCGATGTCGACGTCGGCCAGAGCGGGGTCGTCCGGCGAGATCTGCTGCAAAGTGCTGATCAGCTCAGCCGGGCTGAGCTTCGCGATCGCCTCGGTGGTGAGGTCGAGCGTCATTGACACACCTCCTGGTACCTACTCACGAGTAAGACTACTGGCGAGTAGATTGGGCGGCAAGCCGATCGGATAATCTTGTTGCTCCGAACCGAGGGGTAATGATGCGCACAGAAGGTCGAGCCAAGCGCTTGCCACGCGCGGTGCGTGAGCGGCAGATCATGGACGCCGCCGTGGACGTGTTCTCGCGGCTCGGTTTCCACGCGGCGTCGATGGACGAGATCTCCGACGTCGCCGGCATCTCCAAGCCGATGCTCTACGCCTACCTCGGCTCGAAGGAGGAACTGTTCGCGACCTGCATCCGGCGTGAGGCCACCCGGATGATGGAGGCCATCGCGACCGGCGTCGAGCCCGACCAGGAACCCGACGTGCAGCTGTGGAGCGGGCTCAGAGCGTTCTTCGGGTTCGTCGGCGAGAACCGGGCGAGCTGGATGGTGCTGCACCGGCAGGCGTCGACCCAGGGCGGGCCGTTCGCGGTCGAGCTCACGGACATGCGCAGCCGGGCGGTGTCGCTGGTCGCGGCGCTGCTCACCCAGTCCACGAAGGCGCCGGCGACCAAGCTGGAGGCCGAGTCGCTGGCCGCGGCGCTGGTCGGGGCCGGCGAGTCGCTCGCGGAGTGGTGGCTCGACCACCCGGAGGAACCCGCCGGCGTCGTCGCGGCGCGCCTCATGAACCTCGTGTGGATGGGCTTCGGCGACCTGGTCGAAGGCAACGTCTGGCATCCACCGTCACGGCGTTAGATCCCGGGCCGAGCCGAGCAGGTGGGGCCCCTTGCCCCACACCGCGAACTCCCAGCCGTCCTCGACCTCGGCCGCCGAGAACTCGGCGCGGCCGGGGATCAGCAGCGGCTTCTTGAACTTCACGTCCACGGTCACGGCCTCCGGCAACCGGCCTTCCAGGGACGCGACGCAGCGCGCCTTCGTCCACATCCCGTGCGCGATCGCCCGCTTGAAGCCGAACAGCTTGGCGCTCAACGGGTACAGGTGGATCGGGTTCCGGTCGCCGGACGCGGCGCCGTACCGCCGTCCGATGTCCGCCGGCACCCGCCACACCGCCGACCCGACCGGCCGTCGCAGCTCCTCGCCCGACGACGACCCCGACCCGGTCCGCCGCAGGTAGGTCGACACGCCTTCCCAGACACCGGAAACCGAGGTCACCACGTCGACCTGGGTGCCCTGCGGATGCGGCCGCAGATCGCGCGCGGACACCGTGATCTCCAGCGGTTCGCACAGTGCCAGCGGACGCGACTGGGTGATCCGGTTCGCGATGTGCACCAGGCCGGGCAACGGGAACGGGAACCCTGAGCCGGTCATCAGCTTCATCTGCAGCGGAAAGCCCAGCACGTGCGGGTAGGTCAGCGGCAACGCGTCCCGCAACCCGAACCCGCACACCGAGTTGTAGGCCGTGAGATGCCTCAGCGACACGTCGACCGTGGCCGAAACCGGTTGGGCCGCCAGGGTTTCCCCGCGCCGGAACGACGTCAGGGCGGCACGCAGCAACATCACGCCCCCAGCAGCATCTGGCCGCACACCCGGACCACGTTGCCGTTCACACCACCGGAACCCGGCGACGCGAACCACGCCACCGTCTCCGCCACGTCCACCGGCAGACCGCCCTGCGACAGGCTGTTCATCCGCCGCCCGACCTCACGCGTCGCGAACGGCACCGCCGCGGTCATCTTGGTCTCGATGAAACCGGGTGCCACGGCGTTGATCGTCGCTCCGCGATCGGCCAGCACGGGCGCCAGTGACCGCACCATCCCGATCACGCCGGCCTTCGAGGTGGCGTAGTTGGTCTGGCCGACGTTGCCCGCGATGCCGGCGATCGACGAGACCCCGACGATCCGTCCGCCGGGGCGCAACACGTCGCCGTGCAGCAGTGCGTCGTTGATCCGCTCCTGGCACGCGAGGTTGACCTCCAGCACGGAGTCCCAGAGCGAGGAGTCCATGCGTGCCAATGTCTTGTCGCGGGTGATGCCCGCGTTGTGCACGACGACGTCCACGCCGCCGTGCCGTTCGAGCAGGTGCGAGGTCAGCTTCGCCGGATCGCCGGTGATGTCGAGCTGCAACGCCGACCCGCCGATGGCGTTCGCGACCCTCGACAGGTCCTCCCCGGCCGCAGGCACGTCCAGGCACACCGCGTGCGCGCCGTCGCGGGCGAGCGTGGCCGCGATCGCCTCACCGATGCCCCGGGAGGCACCCGTGACCAGTGCGATCTTGCCCTCCAGCGTGCCGGTGGCGGCGTTGCCGGATACGTGGATCACCTGGCCGGACACGTACGCCGACCGTCCGGACAGCAGGAATCGCAGCGTCGACTCGACCCCGTCCTCGGCGCCGTCCGCCACGTAGACGAGGTTCGCCGTGCCGCCGCGCCGCAGTTCCTTGCCGACCGACCGCACGAAGCCCTCGAGCGCCCGTTGCGCCACCGAGTCCGGCGACCGTCCGATCACGATCACCCGCCCGCACGGCCCGAGCTGCGTGATCACCGGGTGGAAGAAGTCGTGCAGCTGCCGCAGATCCGAGACAGCCGCGATCTCGGACGCGTCGAACACCAGCGCGCCGTAGGGAGCGGTGCCGGTTTCGAGCTGTTTCAGGAAGGGCAGCCGAGCAGTGCCACCGACCAGCACGGGTGTGGCCAAAGCCGCGTCACGGCGGAGTGGATACGGGTTCGGCAGGCCGAGCCTGCGCACGAGCTGGCGACCCAGCCCCGAAGAGGCGAACTTCTGGTACCTGTCCACGTCACACAACCTACTAGCTAGTAAGTCTACTCGCTAGTAGGTAGTATGGCGGCATGCGAGTAGCGATCATCGGCGGCAACCGCATCCCGTTCGCCCGATCGAACGGCCCGTACGCCACCGCGTCGAACCAGGACATGTTCACCGCGGTGCTGGACGGGCTGGTCAGCCGCTTCGGCCTGCAGGGAGAACGCCTCGGCGAGGTGGTGGCCGGCGCCGTGCTCAAGCACTCGCGCGACTTCAACCTCGTCCGCGAGTCGGTCCTGGGCAGCAAGCTCAGCCCGGAAACACCCGCGTACGACCTGCAGCAGGCGTGCGGCACCGGCCTGCAGGCGATCATCGCCGTCGCCAACAAGATCGCGCTCGGCCAGATCGAGGCGGGCATCGCGGGCGGCGTCGACACCACGAGCGACGCTCCGATCGGCGTGAACGAGAACTTCCGCAAGCTCCTGCTGGAGTTCAACCGCACCCGCAAGGTCAGCCTGCTGACCCGGCTGCGCCCCAGCCACGTCGTGCCGCACCTGCCCCGCAACGGCGAACCGCGCACCGGCATGTCGATGGGCGAGCACGCGGCCGTCACCGCGGCCAAGTACGGCGTCACGCGCGAGGACCAGGACGAGCTCACCGCCCGCAGCCACCAGAACCTCGCCCGCGCCTACGACGAGGGCTTCTTCGACGACCTGGTCACGCCCTACCTCGGCCTGACCCGCGACCAGAACCTCCGCCCGGACAGCAGCGCCGAGAAGCTCGCCAGGCTCAAGCCGGTCTTCGGCGACACGATGACCGCCGGCAACTCGACCCCGCTGTCCGACGGCGCCTCCGCGGTCCTGATGGCCACCGAGGAGTGGGCGCGTGAACGAAAGCTGCCCGTCCTCGCGTACCTGACGTTCGCCGAGACCGCCGCCGTCGATTACGTGCACGGCGAGGAGGGCCTGCTGATGGCCCCGGTGCACGCCGCGCCGCGCATGCTCGACAAGGCGGGTCTCAAGCTGCAGGAGTTCGACTTCTACGAGGTGCACGAGGCGTTCGCGTCCCAGGTGCTCGCCACGTTGAAGGCCTGGGAACCCGACCTCGGCGAGATCGACAGGACCAGGCTGAACGTCAACGGCTCGTCGCTCGCGGCGGGCCACCCGTTCGCCGCCACCGGTGCCCGAATTGTGGCGACTTTGGCGAAGTTGCTGCACCAGAAGGGCAGCGGGCGCGGGTTCGTGTCGATCTGCGCCGCCGGCGGTCAGGGCATCACGGCGATCCTGGAGCGATGAGTTTCTCCGGTACCTGAAGTCAACCCATCCGAACCCGATCAGGAGAAGGATGGCGACCATGACTCTGCAGGAAGTGCTGGAGGCTCACCGCGAGACCGTGCCCACCGCGGTCGCGCTCATCGCCAGGGGTGACGACGTCGAGTGCGCGGCGATCGGCGAGGACACCCGCGAGTCGGTCTTCCCGATCGCCTCGGTCACCAAGCCGATCGTCGCCGCCGCCGCGATGCTCCTGGTGCAGGACAACGGGATCGGTCTCGACGACCCGATCGCGAACTGGCTGCCCGAACTCGCGGACCCGGTGGTCGTCCGCACACCGGACAGCGAGATCGACGACGTCGTCCCCGCGGCCAGGCCGATCACCGTCCGGCACCTGCTGGCGTCCCGTTCCGGCTGGGGCTTCACGGCGGACTTCTCGTTGCCCGCCACCAGGAAGCTTTTCGACGAGGCGCACCTGCACGGCCGCCCGGACCTGCCCACCCCGGAGGAATGGCTCAAGGGGCTCGCCCAGGTGCCGTTGCTGCACCAGCCGGGCGACGGCTGGCTCTACAACACGTCCTACGACGTCCTCGGCGTGCTGCTGCACCGTGCCACCGGCTCGCTCCCGGACTACCTGGCCGAACACCTCTACGCGCCGGCCGGCATGACGAACACCGGCTTCATCAGCGACGTCCTCCCGTCCGGTGCCGGCGGCCTGAACTCCACTGTGGACGATGTGCTGGCGTTCAACCGGTATCTGTTGTCCAGCGACCTGGTCTCGCGACTCGCGGTCGACACCACGTCCGCCGAGGACCGCGAAGCAGGCCAGCTCTTCCTGGAAGGCCAGGGCTGGGGCTTCGGTGGCAGCGTCGACATCGCCGAGATCGACCCGTGGAACGTCCCGGGCCGCTACGGCTGGGTCGGCGGCTCCGGTACGACCTCGCACGTCGTGCCGTCACAGGACATGGTCGCCGTCCTGCTCACCCGCACGGCCATGACCAGCCCCACCCCGACCGAGATCATGCGCGACTTCTGGCGGTACGCCGCGCGTACGGCTATTTAAATTGAACGGTCAATCAGGCACACTCTCTGGACCGCGTCACAGCGGTCCTGGGGGTGGGACTGATGAACGTTGATCCCGAAAAAGACCCGGTGCTGGCCCGCGCACTCCTCGGCACCCTGCGGGACGAATGGCGGCCGGCCGCCGACGCGATGGCGTCCGCGAGGGAGTGGGAACGCCGCGCGTACATCGTCCTGACCCTGGCCGCGGCGGCCAGCCAACGCGTCGTGTGGCTGGAGAAGTGGCGCAAGGCCAGGCCGGACGACCTCGACGCGGCCGCGGTGCAGGCCGCCATGGAGACCCTGAAGGCGAGCTAGTGGCGTGGTTCAGTCGAGCAGCGACCACGCGGCCGTGCACGACGCCGACACGGTGATCTGCTGTGCCTTCAGGTTCAGCTGGTCGACCATCCCGGCAGGCCCGGCCATCTCGAACGACGCGGCGCCGCTCATCATCCGCGGCGAGTAGTGCGCACCGCCCTCGGTGTCACCGATCCGCAGCAACGGCCCGAGCCGCCGCCCCAGCGCCGACGCGTAGCCCTCGGCGCGGCGCAACGCGTCCGCCACGGCCTCCCGCTGCGCCTCGCGGATGGCCTCGGTGTCGTCGACGAGCGTCCACGACGGTCCGTTGACCCAGGACGGCTCGGCCTGCACCAGTTCCGCGAGCAGCCCGTCGAGCCGGTCGAGGTCCGAAACCCAGATCACGTACTGCTGCTGGGCGCGGCTGCCGACGCGCTGGTTGTTGTCCCAGTTGTCGTGCACGGACAGCTGCCGCGACCGCACCTCGAAGTCCTCGAGCAGCGGTTCGACGGCGGAAATGCGCTGGTTGAGCGTGCTCACCGCCTCGGAGCGTTCAGCACCGAGCGCCTCGAACGTCACGTCCACCTGGGCGCGGTCGGCGGTCCGCTCGACCTCGCCGGTCCCCTTTGTCACGACTTCAGCCACGTTCCCCAGCCAACCGGTGCCCCGGTTCATCCGCAACTATTACGTTCTATTGCTAAATCACTAGAAAGCCGAATACTCCGCTTTCGTAGAAGACACGCGGGGTCCCCGCGTGCACTCCAGGGGCACGCGAGGCCCCCGCGTGCCCCAAAACGAGGAGAGTCTGCGTTCCTCTAGGGGAAGCGCTAGAGAGAGCGATACGGTGCGAGGCATGGACCCGGTGCGCAATCCGTTCGCCCCCGGTGCAGGCCAGAGGCCTCCTGAGCTCGCCGGCCGGGACAAGGAGGTCGCCGCCTTCGAGGTGGTGCTCGAACGCGTGGCCCGCGGCCGTCCCGAACGCAGCCTCGTGCTGACGGGACTGCGCGGCGTCGGCAAGACGGTGTTGCTCGGCGAGCTGCGGTCCATGGCGGTCAAACGCGGGTGGGGTGCGGGCAAGGTCGAGGCTCGGCCCGACGCCGACCTGCGCCGACCGCTCTCGGCCGCGTTGCACCGGGCAATCCGCGATCTCGCCGTGAGGCACCGCGCGCCGGACCGGGTCGAGGCGATCCTCGGCATCCTCAAGGCGTTCGCGCTCAGGGCCGCACCGGACGGCGCCAAGCTGCGCGATCGCTGGCAGCCCGGCATCGACGTCCCGGCGGCGAGTGGGCGCGCGGACTCCGGTGACATCGAGATCGACCTGGTGGAGCTGTTCACCGACGTCGCCGAGCTCGCGCAGGACGTCGGCACGGGCGTCGCGCTGCTCATCGACGAGATGCAGGACCTCAAGCCGGACGACATCAGCGCGTTGTGCGCGGCGTGCCACGAGCTCTCGCAGCTCGGCGCGCCGCTCGTGGTCGTCGGTGCCGGCCTGCCGCACCTGCCCGCGGTTCTCAGCGCCAGCAAGTCGTACTCGGAACGGCTCTTCCGGTACGTCCGCATCGACCGGCTCAGCCGCGAGGACGCCGACCGCGCGGTGCTCGCCCCGGTCGAACGGGAGGACGCGGGCATCACCGACGAGGCGCTCGACGCGTTGTTCGACGCGTCTGGTGGTTACCCGTACTTCATCCAGGCCTACGGCAAAGCCGCCTGGGACGCCGCACCGGCCGATCCGATCAGCGCGTTGGACGTCTCCGTGGCCGCTCCGGAGGCAGACGCCGAGCTCGCTGTGGGCTTCTTCGGCTCCCGATACGAGCGTGCGACGCCCGCTGAACGCGAGTATCTCCGGTCGATGGCCGAGTTGACCGACGGAAAGGACGCGGGGGTCAACACCGCCCAGGTGGCCGACCACCTGGGTCGCAAGCCCTCCTCGCTGTCGCCCGCACGGGACTCGCTCATCAAGAAAGGCCTGGTCTACAGCGCGGAACGGGGTCAGATCGCCTTCACGGTGCCGCACTTCGGCCGGTTCCTGCTCGGCCGCGAGGAGTAACCGGAAGCACCCTGCCGTTGTCCGGCCGTTCACGTTGTCAGCCGATGATTCGTCGGCGTGTGCCCCACCTCACCGGATAATCGCGTGCTTTTGTGGGTAGGAAGGTGCATACTTAAGTCACCAACCAAACAGACCTCCGAGAGGGAAGTGCAGACCGAGATGAACTTCGCAGCGAAGCTCCGCGCCCGTCGTGCCGAGGCGCGCAACCGGAAGGCCGTGGCTCGCGCGATCGACATGGCCACCACCCCGGCCATGCGTCACGAGCTGATGGCCATCGCCCAGGCTCAGGTCACCACCCTGCGCTGACTTCTCGACCCGGCACTCGCGCGGCGCCCCGTCGCGAGTGCCTCCCCGAACGGGAACCCCTGGAGCACCTCCCGCGCTCCAGGGGTTTCATTCTGTTAAACGTGATCCGCGCCACAGTATGATGGCGTTGTAACAGCGCACGTCGGTCCGCCGATGTCACTGTTGACCTCGCGGTGCTGTCGGACCCCCGACCTGGCAGCACTGCGAGGTTTCTTGTTTGCTGGGGGACATGAAGATCGCCGTGCTCGGCACCGGCCTCATGGGTGCCCCCATCGCAGCCAACCTCGCCGCAGCCGGACACGAGGTCCGGGTCTGGAACCGCACGCGCGCCAAAGCCGAACCGCTCGCTGCTCGGGGCGCCGTCGTCGCCGACACGCCCGCTCAGGCCGTCGAGGGCGTCGAGATCGTCATGACGGTGCTCACCGACGGTCCCACGGTCACCGCGACCATGCAGGAGGCCGCCGACTCGTTGCCGCACGACGCGGTGTGGATCCAGGCGTCCACGGTCGGCGTCGACGCGATCGACGACCACATCGCGCTGGCGCGGTCGCTCGGGCTGGAGTTCGTCGACGCCCCGGTGCTGGGCAGTGTGAAGCCGGCGACCGAGGGCAAGCTCGTCGTGCTCGCCTCAGGTTCGGAAGAACTGCGCGACCGCGTGCAGCCGGTGTTCGACGTGATCGGCGCGCGCACGATGTGGGTCGGCGAGGCCGGAGCGTCGTCCCGGTTGAAGCTCGTCGCGAACAGCTGGGTGCTGGCCCTGACCGCCGCGGTGGGCGAGGCCGTGGCGCTGGCCGAGTCGTCCGGGCTCGACCCGAAGCTGTTCCTGGAAGCCGTTTCCGGCGGTGCGATGGACTGCGCGTATCTGCAGATGAAGGGCAACGCGATCATCGCTCGGGACTTCCCGCCCGCGTTCACCGTGCAGAACGCGCTGAAGGATGCTCTGTTGGTCAACGAGGCCGCGGTGCACGCCAACGTCCACCTCGACGTGGCGCAGGCGGCGAGTGCCCGGCTGAACCGCGCCATCACCAAGGGGCACGGCGACGAGGACATGGCCGCGTCTTACTACGCCAGCTACCAATAAGCCCGACGATCGGCCGGTCCGGCAGGGCGTACGGGCTCAATAGCTTGGCTGAGTGAACAGACTCGTACGCTCCCTGCTGGCGTTCGGCCTGGCATCGGCACAGGTCCTGGCTGTCGCCTCGGTCGTCTCCGCCGCCCCTGACATCAAGGATCGGATCGCCGCGCTGCCCGGCGTCCGGATCATCAGCGAAGGAACGTCCGGCACCGCGCGGACGTTCGTGCTCGGCATCCAGCAGCCCGCGGACCACCGCAGGCCGCGCGGCGTCCGGTTCGAGCAGCGCTTCTCGTTGCTGCACAAGGACGATTCCAAGCCGATGGTGCTGCACACCACCGGCTACAACCTGCCGGGCACGATCGGCGCGTCCGAACCGGCGCGGCTCGTCGACGGCAACCAGCTCAGCGTCGAGCAGCGGTTCTTCACGCCGTCGCGACCGGCGCCGGCCGACTGGGACGACCTGAACATCTGGCAGGCCGCCAACGACCACCACCGGATCGTGCTGGCGTTCAAGAAGATCTACCGGGCTCGCTGGCTCTCGACCGGCGCCAGCAAAGGCGGCATGACGTCGATCTACCACCGCCGCTTCTTCCCGCGTGACGTCGACGCGACCATCGCCTACGTCGCGCCGAACGACGTGGTGAACGACCGTGACGTCTACGGCGAGTTCATCCGCAACGTCGGCAACGACCCGACGTGCAACAAGAAACTCGAGGGCGTGCAGCGGCAGATCCTGCAGCACCGCGACGAGATCGTCACGCGCCTGGAGGCCAAGGGCTACACCTACAAGCAGTTCGGCAACGCGCACCGGGCGCTGGAGATCCTGGTGCTCGACACGCCGTTCACGTTCTGGCAGTACGGCACCCAGGAGCAGTGCGCTCTCGTGCCCGGCGCCGGTGCTTCCGTGGACGACCTCTGGACGTTCATGGACAAGACCGTCGGCTGGGACTTCTACACCGACGCGGGCGTCGCGCCCTACGCGCCGTACTACTACCAGGCCGGCACCCAACTCGGCTGGCCGGAAGCGGACGAGTCGGCCGTGCGCGACCTGCTGCGCTACCCCGGCGTCTCGGTGCCGCGCTCGATGGTGTCGCCGGAGATCAAGTTCCCGCGCTTCGACCGCTTCGCGATGCGCGACATCGACTCGTGGGTGCGCTATCAGGGCTCGCGGCTGCTGTTCGTGAACGGTCAGAACGACCCGTGGAGCGCTGAGCCGTTCCGCCTCGGTCCGGGCACGCGCGACTCGCTGGCGTTCGCGGTGCCCGGCGGCAACCACGGCTCCAACATCGCGAAGCTGCCGGAGAAGGAACGCCTGGCCGCGACCGCCGCCGTGCAGCGCTGGGCCGGTGTCTCCGGCACGGTCGTGTCACTGGCGGTCGACGACGACCCCGACTCGCTGGACGCACTGCGAGCGCGCCGGGGCTGAGGCACCCTGGGAGGCGTGAAGCCGTTGCTCGTGGTCGATGCAGCCAACGTCGTCGGATCGGTGCCCGACGGCTGGTGGCGGGACAGAGCGGCAGCGGCCGAACGCCTCCGCGACGCTTTGCAGGGGCGCGACGAGGAGGTGGTCCTCGTCGTGGAAGGCAAGGCGCGCAACGTCTCCAGCATCCCCGACGTCCGGGTGGTCTCCGCTGCCGGCGACGGTGACGACACGATCGTCGACGTGGTCCGCGCCGAGGGCCCCGGACGTCGCGTGGTCGTGGTGACCGCCGACCGGGAACTGCGCCGGCGGGTGACGGAGCTCGGTGCCGAGGTGGCAGGCCCCACCTCGGTACCGCGACGTTAGATCCCGAAGAGCCTTTCCAGCACCTGCGCCACCCCGTCCTCGGTGTTCGGCGGCGCGTGGTTGCCGCAGGCCTCCTTGACCAACGGGTGCGCGTTGCCCATCGCGTACGCCGTGCCGGCCCACCCGAGCACCGACAGGTCGTTCGGCATGTCGCCGAACGCGATCACCTCGTGCTTGCCGATTCCCCTTGTGTTGCAAAGGGATTCCAGCGTCGCCGCCTTCGACACCCCCGGCGGGCCGATCTCCAGCAGCCCGAGCCCACCGGAGTGCGTGACGGCCACGTGCTGCCCGACCGCCTGCCTGGCGATCTCCATCATGTGGTCGGCCTCGGCGTCCGGCGCCCACGCGAGCATCTGCACGACCTGGTCCGCCTCCGCGAAGACGTGGTCGAGCAGCTCCAGTGTCCGATGTGGATTGTTCGGGCTGAATCCCTTGAAAGCGGGCTCGCACAACACTTCCATCCCGGTCTCGACCGCGATGCCGACGTTCGGGATCACGTTCGCGAGCTCCTCCGACACCTTCCGCACGACGTCGAACGGCACCGTCTGGGCGTGTGTGACCACCTTTTCGGTCAGGTCGTAGATCACCGAGCCGTTGGAACAGATCGCCGTGCCCGTGAGCGCCAGGTCCTGGACGAACCGCGGCGGCCGGGCCGTGACGACCACGACGTCCGCACCGACCGCGTTCAGGGTGGCACGGGTGCGGTCGCTGAGCACTCCGCCCGGCTGCAGGAGCGTGCCGTCGAGGTCGGTCGCGATCAACCTGATCATCGGCTGATTATCGGGCAGGCCCTCCGCGCGCACGAAGACCCTTTCCCCGACCGCTGTCCGCGCGACTGCCCGCTCCGGTACAACCATGGCGTGAACGACCTGGCGATCAACCTGCTGGCGAGCCTCATCGCCGGCATCACCGTGTGGCTCGTGCAGCGCCTCCTGCGGTACCGGCGGGCGGCACGGCGGCGCGCGTTCTTCGGTCTGGTTCCCGGCGAACGAGCGCTCCTCGTCGTCGGCAAGCACCGTGCGGCGCCGGCCCCGATGAGCATCAACAAGACCGACGTCGCGGCCGTGCTGGAGTTGGCGATGCTGGCGAAGGACGCCGGGGCCGAGCCCGAGATCGCACTGCACTCCGAGGTCGTCGAGGGCGTCGGTGACCAGGTCGAGTTCTGCGTGGGCGGCCCGTTGTCGAACTCGCGCACGGCCGCGCATCTGCGCTGGCTGTTGCCGGGTGTCTCGCAGTCCACCTACCGCGAGGACCCGGAGGGACTGTCCGTGCGCGTCGGCGATCGCGTCTTCAGCCGCGAACGGGGCGGTTCCGAGTACGTGCTGGTGGCCCGCATCGTCGTCCCGGGCAGACGCCGTCCGCTGTTCCTCGTCTGCGGCCAGACCGCCATCACCAACTACGCGGCGGCGAAGTACCTGGTGGAACAGCAGGACTCCCTGCATGCCCAGTACGGCGCGCGCACGTCGTTCTGCTTGGTCCTGCGCATTGTGAACCGCGACGCGTACGGCAGCGACGTGGTCGAACTGGCCGCGGACGTGACGGAGGCGGCGGCCCAGCGGACGATCACCAAGCCCGAAGCCGGCGCCGCGATCGAGGGCGATCCGACCGGCAAGTAGGAACGCGGGTACGTCAAGATCGAGGTATGACCCATCGTGTGAACGACATGCCGTTGCCGGTTTGGCTCCCCGAGTCCGGTTCCGGCCCCGGCATCGTGCTGATCCAGGAGATCTTCGGCCTGGACGGGTACCTGCGCGAAATCGCCGAGAAGCTCGCCGCTCTCGGCTACGTCGTGGCCGTGCCCGAGCTCTTCCACCGGTTCCAGCCCGGCTGGGTCGGTGAGCACGACGAGGCCGGCATCCAGAAGTCGATGGAGGTCGTCGGGAACCTCGACTTCCCGCTCGCCGTGCAGGACGTCGTCGCGTCGGTCGAGTACCTGCGCGGTCTGCCCGAGGTCACGGGCGGCGTCGGCGTGCTCGGCTTCTGCCTCGGCGGCACCCTGGCGTACGCGGCGGCCACGGCCTCCAACCCGGACACGGCCGTGTCGTTCTACGGCTCGGGTGTGCCGGACCAGATCGGCACGCTGGACCAGGTGTCCTGCCCGATCCTGTTCCACTTCGGCACCGAGGACTCGTTCATCACCGAGTACCAGAAGGTCGTGGACGCGGTGCAGGAGCGGCCCAACGCCGAGATCCACCTGGAGGCCGCGGGCCACGCCTTCCTCAACCACCTGGCGCCTTGGTACGACAAGGACGCCGCCGACCGCGCGTGGGACCTCACCGCGCAGTTCCTCGCACGCACCCTGCCCGCCTAGGCGATGCAGGGCACCGCGAGCTGCTGCGAGAAGAACTTCTCCAGCGGCTTGCGGTGCAGGCGGTGCTCGACGGCGATCAGCTCGTTGCGCCGGTAGTGGCTGATCTGGGTGCGCGTGACCACGAAGCCGTGGCGTTCGGTGGTGGGCATCTCGTCGTAGAGCAGCACGTGCTGGCCTTGCGGGACAACGACGTCCGCCAGGCCGTCCGGGATCTCGCTGGCGCGCATGGCGATGGTCGCGGCCAGCGAGTCGGGCCGGTTGCGCAGTTTCCGGTGCGGCCACGGCACGCCGTGGTGTTGCGCCTCCAGCATTCGGTGGAGCGCGCGGGCCGAGTGGCGGATCGCTTTGATCGAGTCACCGGTCACGACGTGCGCGTGCGGCACGTCGAGCGTGGTGTCCCTGCGGAAACCCGCGCACACGATCACCTTGTCGTACCGGAGCTCGCCGGTGCCGTCGATCGTCGCGACGAACTCGTTGCCCTCCTTGACGATCCGCTGCACGGTCCGCCCGACCGTGTGCGTGACCCGCGCCGTCGCCGCGATGTTGTCCGCCGTCTCGAACGCGCTGTGCCCGCGCCCGATGATCAGCACCCGCTTGCCCGCGTACTCGGTCGGATCGGTGCTGGCGCTGGCGTACGTCTCGGCGTGCTCGATCCCCGGAATGCTGGGAACGTGGGCTTTCTTGCCGGTTGCGATGATCACGTGCCGCGCCTGGTGCTGGGCCAGGTCGGTCACGGGCGCGTTGTAGCGGATGTTCAACGGCTGCGCGAAGTCCTCCAGATAGCGCACCAGGTCGTCCGCGTTGGGAAAGGACCTCTTGCTGTAGCGGGAAAACGGCGCCCCCTCGAACAACGAGTTGTCGTCCGTGGAGAGCACCCGATGCCGCGGAAAGGTCCGGAAGAAGCTCGCCGGCTCCGGCCCCGCCTCGACGATCAGGTAGTCGCGACCCGCCTGATGCAGGAAGCGCCCCATCTGCAGGCCCGCCGGACCCGCACCGATCACCAGGTACTCCACCATCACGCACCTCCCGGCGTCCTCTACGCCAAACAAGGCGCAAAGGTTCAGACGGGCGGTTACCGTCCATCATCGTGGAGTCCGGCCTGCTTTGGTCAATCAAAAGGCACATCAGTCTCGTTGTGCTGATCGGCGTAACCGTTTTCGCCCTCGCAGCCGTGCTTTTGTGGGCCGCACTGGGCTTTCCGGCTGCGCCGACCGCGAGGCTCGACATCATCAAGGTCGCGCTGACCGTGGTCGCGGGCGTCGGCGGTGTGGTCGCCCTGGTCGTCGCATATCGAAAACAACGCATCAGCGAGTCGGCCGAAACCCGTGAGCGGATCAAGCTGCTCAACGAACGCTTCGGCGCCGCCTGCAACCAGATCGGCAACGAAACCCCGACCGTCCGCCTGGCCGGCGTCTACGCCCTCGCCTCACTCGCGGACGAATGGCCGGAACAACGCCAGGTCTGCATCGACGTCCTCTGCTCGTACCTGCGCATCGCGTACGAGCCCGCGCTGGACTCGGAGTGGTACCACGACGCCGAGACCGAGGTGCGCCTCGCGATCACCAACGTGATCGCCCGCCACCTCCGCGACGGTGCCCCGGTCAGCTGGCAGGGCCACGACTTCGACCTGGTGCGCGCGGTGCTGAGGTCCGCCGACTTCGCGGGCATCCGCATGTCGTCCGGCACGTTCTTCCTCAGTCTGGCGCGCTTTCCTGGCGGCTGGATCTCGTTCGACGGCATGGTGGTCTGCGGCGGCGAGGTGTGGTTCGGCGGCGCGACCTTCGAAGGCGCGCGCGTGACCTTCGACAACGCCGAGTTCGCCGGCGGTCGCGTGCGGTTCGAGGGCGCGGAGTTCAACGGCGGCGAGGTGTCGTTCCGCGGGGCCCGGTTCACCGGCGGCGAGGTCGACCTGTCGGAGGCGCAGATCAGCGTGATGCCGGTGTTCGACGAGGGCGAGAAGCCGGGGCTGAAGCTGCCGTCCACATGATGGACGCCGGAACACGAACCTGTCCCACCGTGTTGGATACGGTCGTGACGACTGCCAAGCGCCGTGCCCGCGTCCGCGCCCCTGAGCTGCAAGGTCGCGGCTGGCTCAACACCGGCGGCGAACAGGTCAGCCTGAAGGACCTGCGCGGCAAGATCGTGCTGCTCGACTTCTGGACGTTCTGCTGCATCAACTGCCTGCACGTCCTCGACGAGCTGCGCCCCCTCGAGAAGGAGTACGAGGACGTCCTCGTCACGATCGGCGTGCACTCGCCGAAGTTCGTGCACGAGGCCGACGCCGAGGCGCTCAAGGCGGCCGTCGAGCGCTACGAGGTGCACCACCCGGTCCTCGACGACCCCGAGCTCACCACCTGGCAGAACTACGCCGTGAAGGCTTGGCCGACGCTGACCCTGGTCGACCCCGAGGGCTACGTCGTGCACGTCGCCGCTGGTGAGGGCCACGTCGAGGCGCTGCGGACCATCATCGGCGAACTGATCGCGGAGCACGACGCGAAGGGCACGCTGCACCGCGGCTCCGGCCCGTACGTCGCGCCCGAGCCCACGAACACCACGCTGCGCTTCCCGGCCAAGGCGATCGTCACGCCGAACGACACGATCCTGGTCAGCGACTCCGCCCACCACAGCATCGTGGAGCTCGAAGCGGACGGCGAGACCGTCATCCGCCGCATCGGCACCGGCGAGCGCGGCAGGGAGGACGGCCTCGCGCCCACCTTCTCCGAGCCGGCGGGCCTCGCCCTCGTGCCCAACACCCACGGCTACGACGTCGTCGTCGCGGACACCGTCAACCACCTGCTTCGCGGCCTCGACCTGGAGACCGGCGAGGTCACGACCCTCGCGGGCACCGGTGAGCAGTGGCGCGACGGCGAGACCGACGGGCCGGCCGACAAGATCGACCTCACCAGCCCGTGGGACGTCGCCTGGTGGAACGGCGGCGTGGCCATCGCCATGGCCGGCAACCACACGCTGGGCTTCTTCGACCCCGCGACGAACACGGTCAGCAGGCTGGCGGGCACCACCGTCGAGGGCATCAACGACGGGCCAAAGGAGGAGGCCTTCTTCGCGCAGACCTCCGGGCTCGCCGCGGACGGCGACCGGCTGTGGATGGTCGACTCCGAGACCAGCGCGCTGCGGTACCTCGAGAACGGCGAGGTCCACACCGTCATCGGCAAGGGCCTGTTCGCGTTCGGACACAAGGACGGCGACGCGGACGAGGCGCTCCTGCAGCACCCGCTCGGTGTGACCGTCCTGAATGACCACTCGCTGGCCATTTCGGACACCTACAACAACGCGATCAGGCGGTTCGACCCCGAGACGAACACGTTGACCACCATCGCGACGGACATCGCCGAACCGTCCGACGCTCTCATCGTCCAGAAGGAACTGGTCGTCGTGGCCAGCGCGGCGCACCGGCTCGAACGGTTCTCCGCGGCCGCCACGAAGATCGACGGCGAGGAGCACGCGGTCAAGCGGCCGTCCACCGACATCGCGCCCGGTGCGCTGGAGCTCGCGGTCGTCTTCACGCCGCCCACTGGGACCAAACTGGACGAAAGGTACGGACCGTCCACTCGGTTGGAGATCACCAGCTCGCCGCCCGAGCTGATCCTCGAGGGCGCGGGGGTCGGCACCGAACTGGTACGGGCGTTGCGGATCAACGATCAGGTCACGAACGGCGTTTTGCACGTCGTAGCGCAGGCCGCCAGTTGCAGTGACGATCCTTCCGACGAACACCCGGTCTGTCGCCTGACCAGGCAGGACTGGGGGGTGCCAGTTCGAGTTGTTGCCGATGCACCTACCCGGCTGCCGCTGCTGATGGGCGGCATGGACGAGGCCGGTCCGGCAGGCACGTAGACTCTGCTGGTGCCTGATGTCAAGCTCGAGATCCAGATGCTGTACGACCGCGTCATGGTGCGCATCTCGCCGGAGGATGGCGAGCGGCGATCCAGTGGTGGCATCGTGATCCCCGCTACGGCCCAGATGGCGAAGCGGTTGGCGTGGGGTGATGTGTTCGGGGTCGGTACCAGCGTGCGACACGTGAAGGTGGGCGACCGGGTTCTGTTCAACCCGGAAGATCAGCTTGAGGTCGAGGTGCAGGGCGCCACGTATCTCGTGATGAGGGAACGCGACCTGCACGCTGTGGCCAGCGAGCTCACCGAGCACGGTACTGGTCTGTACCTATGAGCCGCCGGTTCGTGATCTGCGCCTGATAGCTACACACATATGCCGCCTCGCGAGAGACAGGGCAACGGGGAGAGCTGTGCCGTACGACGCTGACAAGACGAGAGCGATGCCGCCGGTCTACCCCGGAGGCACCGCCTCCGAGCAGACGGCGAAGATCGGCCCGGTCACCACCGGCGCGGCCACCGACGCGTGGCCCTCGGAGGAACCGGACATCGAGGCGACCGTCACCGCGGCCGTGCCGGGTGTCGGTTTCCCGGCCGGCGAGGACGCGACCGAGTACATGGCGCCGGTGGCCCCGCCACTGCCGCAGCCGGAGGACTCGGGCGTCTACGGGCCGGTGATGATCGAGCCCGGTGAGGACGAGGAACAGCCGAAGAACGGCCGGAAGAAGGCCCTGATCGTGGCCGCGGCCGTGGTCGGCGCGTTCGGCCTGCTCTACGGCCTCGACATCCTCGTGTCCAGCGGCAACGTGCCCCGCGGCGTGACCGTGGCGGGCGTGGACGTCGGTGGCATGAGCCACGACGAGGCCGAGAAGAAGCTGCGCGACGAGATCGGCCCGCGGCTGAGCAAGCCGGTCGCGCTCAAGGCCGGCGACGTCAACGCCGAGCTCGACCCCAAGGCAGCGGGTCTGGAGCTCGACTGGGACGGCACGATCGACCGCGCGGGCAGCCAGCCGCTCAGTCCGGTCACGCGCGTCACGTCGTTCTTCACCAGCCGTGAGGTCGGCGTCGCGACGAAGGCCGACAACGCGAAGGTCTCCGGCGCGCTCGAGGAGATGCGTCCGAAGCTCGACCACGAGCCGATCGAGGGCAGCATCAAGTTCGAGAACGCCGCCGCTGTCGCCATCGACCCGCACGACGGCCAGAAGCTCAAGACGGAGGACGCCTCCCGCGTCGTCGTCGCGAACTGGGCCTCCGGCAACCCGGTCGAGGTCCCGATGGACTTCACCCCGGTGAAGACGACCAAGGAGGGCGTCGAGAAGGCGCTCAACGAGGTCGTCAAGACCGCGGTGTCCGGCCCGGTCGTCATCAAGGGCGAGGGCAAGGACGCGACGCTCACGCCGGAGCAGATCTTCGCCACGCTGGCCTTCGCGCCCGGCGAGGGCGGCGCGCTGGCCGTCACGCCGAACAAGGACAAGCTCGCCGAGGTCACCGCCCCGCAGCTCAAGGACACGGTCAAGCAGGGCAAGGACGCCGAGATCGTCTTCGAGGGCGGCAGGCCGACCGTCAAGCCGTCGGTGGACGGCCTCGACCTCGACTGGGACAAGAACCTCCAGCCCTACTTCGACACGCTGAAGAAGACCGACGCGCGCGAGGTCAAGTTCGAGTACAAGCACACGCCCGCGAAGGTCACCACCGAGCAGGCGAACAAGATGGGCATCAAGGAGGTCATCGGCGAGTTCCAGACCGGTGGCTTCGCCGCCGCCTCGGGTGTCAACATCCGGGTCGTGGCCGAGAAGGTCAACGGCGCGATCGTGAAGCCCAAGGAGACGTTCAGCCTCAACAAGTACACCGGCCCCCGCGGCACCGCGCAGGGCTACGTCGAGGCGGGCATCATCGAGAACGGCATCCCCGGCAAGGCGGTCGGTGGCGGCATCTCGCAGTTCGCGACCACGCTCTACAACGCCGGCTACTACGCGGGCATGAAGGACGCGGGCCACAAGGAGCACAGCTACTGGATCACGCGGTACCCGAAGGGCCGCGAGGCCACCGTGTTCATGGACGGCGCGGGCAACAGCCTGATCGACATCGCGTTCACGAACCCGGACGACACGGGCGTCGCCATCCAGACGATCTGGACCGGCTCGACGATCACGATCAGGCTCTGGGGCACCAAGAACTACGACGTCACCGGCTCCACCAGCGGCGAGTTCAACCCCACCCAGCCGCAGGAGAAGAAGATCAGCAAGGAGGGGTGCTCGCCGAGCAACGGCGCCCCGGGCTTCTCGGTGACGGACACCCGCACGATCACGGACCGCCGCACCGGCCAGTCCCGCAGCGAGTCCCGCACGGTTCGCTACGACCCGCAGTTCAAGATCATCTGTGAGCCACCGCCCGGCGGCTGACACAAACGCTGGTTCACAGTGGCCACGCGCGGGTATTCACCCGTTCGTGGCCACTGTTGCGAATGAGGCGCGAAGACATCCCGTCGTCCAGACGTTGGGGCGGGTGGGGATGGTGTTGTACGGGGTCGTGCACGTCCTGGTGGCGTGGCTCGCGATCCAGGTCGCGTTCGGCGACTCCGAACAGGCCGACTCCAAAGGCGCGTTGAGCGACATCGCCCAGGCCGGTGCGTGGGTGCTGTGGACGCTCGGCATCGGGCTCGTGTTCTTCGCGCTGTGGCAGCTTCTGCTCGCCTGTGTGGGCTACACCTACGTGGCGAAGAAACGAAAGCGGATCTCCAAGCGCGTCGGTTCCGCGGCCCGTGCGATCACCGCGCTCGGTATCGCGTTCGGCGCCTTCAAGTACGCGACGAGCGGCAGCGCGGGCGATCAAACCCAGCAGCAGCAAGAACTCACCGCGCAGGTGCTGTCGTGGCCCGGTGGTCAGTTCATCGTCGGCGCCATCGCGATCGGCGTGATCATCACCGCCGGTGTGATCGTCTACAAAGGAATCAAGAAGTCCTTCGAGAAGGATCTCGACATGGGCCGCGCGCCGTCGTGGATCGAGCCCGTCGGACGGATCGGCTGGATCGGCAAGGGTGTCGCGTACGGCGTGATCGGTGTCCTGATCGGACTGGCAGCCGTCAACGCGGATCCGGAGCAGTCCGGCGGCTTGGACAAGGCGCTGAAGACGTTGGCGGCGCAGCCTTACGGCATGTTCCTGCTGAGCGCGGTGGCGATCGGCATCGCCGCGTTCGGTGTCTACTGCTTCATCGCGGCGCGAGCGCTCAAAGGCTGAAAACTCACTGACCGCAGCCGTCCCCGTGTTCCGCATTTCAGCTGCGGAAACACGGGGACGAACTGCATGATTCGCGCATGCAGCGCACATGGGCTCTTCTGGCCGTGACAGCGGCCTTGCTGTCCGCATCGGTGTCCACAACTCCGGCCCTCGCCGCCGCGCCGAAGCCGCACGGTGTCCGGTCCGCCGGAGTGCAGCCCGCCAAGTCCGGCGGCGACATCGGTGCCAGATCCGCGAGCAGCGGCGCCAGATCCGGCGACTTCACCGGTGACGGGCTGCCGGACATCCTCGCCAGGCAGGCGGACAACGGCGTGCTCAAGGTCTACCCGCACGGCAACAGCTTCGACGGCGGCCTCGGCACCTTCCAGCCCGCGGTGACCATCAACCACGGCTGGAGCGGCTTCCGCTGGATCGGTGCCGGCCGGATCACCGACGACGCGCTGGCCGACGTGGTGAGCATCGACGTCGGGGGCACGATGCGGGTCTACCCGCACTCGGGGACTTTCGACGGCCTGAACACCCTCGGCCCGTCGTACGTCCTCAGCTACGGCTGGAACATCAACGATCTGGTGTTCCTCCACGACTTCAACGGCGACGGCCGCGACGACATCATCGCCCGTCGTGCGGGTACCGAGATGGCGTACATCTACCGCCACCTGGGCAACTTCGGCGAGGTTGCGCGGTACAGCGAACCGCAGCCGCTGGTGTACGGCGTCAGGTACGCCGTGGATCTGAACATGGCTGACGTCACCTTCGACGGCTACCCCGACCTGCTGTACCTGGACCCCGCCGACACCCTGCGCGTGTTCTCGTTCCCGCAGGAGGCCAACTACACCCTCGGCTACGGGTTCACCACGTTGAACTTCGTCGGTGTGAACTCGTACAGCGGCGACGCGTGGCCGGACCTGATCGGCAGGAGGCACAACGGCGAGTTGGTGGGCTACCGGCACTCGCAGACGTGGAACCCCGCCGACCCGCTCGCGACGTTCCAGGCGCCGACCCTGATGGGCTACGGCTGGAACACCAACAACGTCATCAGCTGACCGCACAGGGGGAAGAAAGACATGCGAAGAAGAACCTGGATCGCCGCCGCGATCGTCGCCCTGTCCATCACGAGCGTCACCGTGCCGGCAACCGCTCAGCCCGGCACCTCGCCGCGTCCGTCGGGTGACGTGACCGGCGACGGCAGGTCCGACATCACCGCGCGCACCTCCGACGGACGGCTGGTGGTCTACCCGCAGATCGACGGCGGCAACTTCGGTGCGCCGGTGACGATCGGCTACGGCTGGCGCGACGTGAACTACCACTGGATCTCCACGGCGCGGGCCGACGGTTCGGGCTCGAGCGACGTCGTGGCCGCCGACCTCGACGGCAACCTCTGGCTCTACCCGAACGCCGGTTTCAACGGCATCTCGACGCTGCGCCAGCGCGAGCTCGCCGGTAAGAACTTCTGGGACTGGGCCGACGGCTTTGGCAAGGCCGTGATCCGCACGGTCCGCGGCGACGGCATCGACGACATCGAGAGGATCTACGCCAGCGACAACGAGACCTCGCTCTACCTCTTCCAGAACAAGCTCGTCCCCGGCGACGGCCACTTCGAGCAGCAGCTCGGTGTCGACCGGGAGAGCAAAGGCCGGGTCGTCTGGACGCAGTACTCGGAGGTGCCCGGTTCGGTGACGAGGGGCCAGTACCGCGACCGGATCGTCGAGTACGCGAACGGCAGGCTCGCGGTGCAGAAGCTGGAGTTCGAGGGCAACACCGGTCGCTACCGGGAGATCACGCTCGGCTGGGGCTGGGACACGCTGGACTCGTTGATGCTCAAGGAGATCAGCGGCGACGGCATCCCGGACCTCTTGGGCCGCAGGAAGAGCGACGGCTTCTTGGTCGCGTACGTGCACAGCGGCCAGTTCGACGAGAGCAACGCCTACAACACCTACCTGCCCCCACGAGCGCTCAGCTACGGCTGGTACACCGTCGACCAGATCTCCTGACAGGACCGTGAAAAACGGGTCCGCGCACCTCGGGCAGGAGGTGCGCGGACCCGTCGTCGTCACGGCGCTTAGAAGACGTTCTCGTCGATGTCCATCAGCGCGTTGTCGGTCGTCTCGGCGATCTTGCGACGGGCCGTGAGCTCCGGCAGCACGTTCTTCGCGAAGAACGACGCCACGGCGATCTTGCCCTCGTAGAACGCCTTGTCCTTGGCCGAAGGAGTGCCGCCGAGCTTCTCCAGCGCGACCTCGGCCTGGCGCAGCAGCAGCCAGCCGACGAGCACGTCACCCGCGGTCATCAGCAGGCGGACCGAGTTCTGGCCGACCTTGTAGAGGTTGCGGACGTCTTCCTGCGACGAAGTCAGGAAGCCGACCAGCGAGCCGAGCATGCCCTGCAGGTCCTCGAGACCCTGCTTGAGCAGCGCGCGCTCCTCCTTCAGACGACCGTTGCCGCCCTCGTTGTCGAGGAAGGACTGGATCTCGCCGTTGATGAACGCGAGCGCCTGACCCTTGTCGCGGATGATCTTCCGGAAGAAGAAGTCCAGCGACTGGATGGCCGTGGTGCCCTCGTACAGCGAGTCGATCTTCGAGTCCCGGATGTACTGCTCGATCGGGTACTCCTGCAGGAAGCCGGAGCCGCCCAGCGTCTGCAGCGACTGCGCCAGTTGCTCGTACGCGCGCTCCGAGCCGACGCCCTTGACGATCGGCAGCAGCAGGTCGTTGACCTTGGCCGCGAGCTCCGCGTCCTCGCCGCCGAGCATCACCTTGTCCTGGAACGTCGCGGTGTACAGGTACACCGCGCGCAGGCCCTCGGCGTACGCCTTCTGCAGCATCAGGCTGCGGCGCACGTCCGGGTGGTTGGTGATGGTGACGCGCGGGGCGGTCTTGTCCGTCATGCGCGTCAGGTCGGCGCTCTGCACGCGCTCCTTGGCGTAGGACAGCGCGTTGAGGTAGCCGGTCGACAGCGTCGCGATGGCCTTGGTGCCGACCATCATGCGGGCGTACTCGATGACGTCGAACATCTGCGCGATGCCGTCGTGCACCTCGCCGAGCAGCCAGCCCTGGGCGGGGACGCCGTGCTGGCCGAACGTCAGCTCGCACGTGGTGGACGCCTTGATGCCCATCTTGTGCTCGACGTTGGTCACGAAGGCGCCGTTGCGCTCGCCCAGGTCACCGGACTCCGGGTCGAAGTGGAACTTCGGCACGAGGAACAGCGACAGGCCCTTGGTGCCGGCCTTGGCCTCGATGCCTTCGCCCTCGGGCCGCGCCAGCACCATGTGCATGATGTTCTCGGTGAGGTCCTGGTCGCCGGACGTGATGAAGCGCTTCACGCCCTCGATGTGCCAGGAGCCGTCGGCCTGCTTGATCGCCTTGGTGCGACCGGCGCCGACGTCGGAACCGGCGTCCGGCTCGGTCAGCACCATCGTGGCGCCCCAGCCGCGGTCGATCATGAGCTGGGCCCAGTGCTTGTCGCGCTCGGTGCCGTTGTTGTAGACGACCGTCGCGAAGCTCGGGCCGGCCAGGTACATGTAGATCGGCGGGTTGGCGCCGAGGATCATCTCGGACGCGGCCCAGGCGACCGACGGCGGCGTGCCGAAGCCGCCCAGCGCCTCAGGCAGGAACATGCGGTACCACTCGCCGTCCCAGATCGCCTGGTACGACTTCTTCAGCGACTCCGGCAGGGTCGCCGAGAACGTGGCCGGGTCGTACTTCGGCGGGTTGCGGTCGGCATCGGCGAACGAGTCCGCGAGCGGACCCTCCGCGAGCGTCTTCATTTCGGCCAGAACGCCGCGCGCGGTGTCCTCGTCGGACTGCTCGAACGGCCCCTTGCCGAGGTGGTCCTGCACGTTGAAGACCTCGAACAGGTTGAATTCGAGATCCCGGACGTTGCTCTTGTAGTGGCCCATCTCGTCAGCTCACTCCTCAGGGTCGCGGCGGGGTCGCCTACTGACCGGTAACAACAGAGTATTACCCGACAGTAACCCCGGCAAGGGTGACCACCCGGTGGTGGCGAATCAGACAGTCGCGCAACCACCCTGAATCGGGCATGAGAGCCGGTCAGACGCGTATCGGGCGCTCGGGAACCATGTCGAGAAGCCCTGCGTTCGTGCGCTCCTGAGCGTCGATCGCGCGCGGCAACATGACCGATTCGTAGGCTCGCACCCCGTCTCGGACACCGTGCTCGGCGATCGCGACGGCCAGTTCGGCGGCGTCCTCCATGGCGAGGTTCGCCCCGACGCCCAGTGGCGGCATCAGGTGGGCGGCGTCACCGAGCAGCGTCACGCCGGGCGTGTGCTCCCACGTGTGGGGCACCGGCAGCGCGTACAGCGGGCGATGGATGAGCTCGCCGGTGAGGAACGCCTGGAGCGAGGGGTGCCAGCCCGCGTAGACGTCGAGCAGCTCAGCGTTGGAGGGCTTCCAATCCTCACGCGCGCGCAGGCACGCGTACGCGCGGATGTGATTGCCGCTGTTGCGCTGCGCCCACAGCATCAGCCCCTCGTGGTCCACGACCATCGTGCCCTGGCCGGTGAGGTCGAGCAGGAGTGAGTCGTTGTCGTGCCGGGTCTCGACGAACAACACGCCGGTGTACCGCGGCTGGGCAGGTGACACGGCCCGGCGGACCCGTGACCAGGCCCCGTCCGCGCCGATGACCAGGTCGAACGTGCCGGTCGAGCCGTCGAGGAAGGTGACCTCGCCCGGCGTCGCGGAGCTGATGCCGAGGCCCCAGGCGACGGTTCCGGGTGCCAGCGAGTCGAGCAGGAGCTTGCGGAGCTGGCCGCGGTCGATCTCCGGCCGGAAGTCGCCCTCCGCGGGCTGGTGCTCGATCAACTCGGCCGTGGCGTGGTCGACCTTGCGCTGCTCCTGGCCTTCGAAGCGGGCGAGCGCGCGCCATTGGTCGAACAGTCCGGCGGCGCGCACGGCCTGCTGGCCGCTGTCGGCGTGCAGGTCGATCGTGCCGCCCTGCTGGCGTGCCTCCGGCGAGCTCTCCCGCTCGAAGACGGTGACGTTCTCGAAGCCGTGCAGCTGGAGAACGCGGGCACAGGTGAGGCCGCCGATGCCGGCCCCGGCGATGGCGATGCGTGGTGTGGTCATGGCTCCATGAAAGCGTATCGACTGCAAAAGTGCAATCACTACACTTTTGAACCTGCTCAACCCATGGGGTATGATGGGGCGGTGACCGAGCTCGGCCGCCGCGAGCGGAAGAAGCTGCAGACCCGTCGGTCGATCTCCGACGCGGCGACGCGGTTGTTCCTGGAACGCGGCTTCGACGACGTGGGCGTGAAGGAGATCGCCGACACCGCGGACGTGTCGGTGACGACGTTGTTCAAGCACTTCCCGAGCAAGGAGGCGCTGCTCTTCGACGAGGACGAGGAGCAGGAGTCGGCGCTGGTCGCGGTCGTGCGGAACCGGGAGGGCCGGTCGATCCCGATGGCGTTGCGCGATCATTTCGTGCGGGCGGCGCGGGGGCACGCCGATCATCCGCAGTTCGAGATCTTCCAGCGGCTGGTGCTGGAGACGCCCGCGTTGCGCGAGTTCGGGCATCGGATGTGGACGCGTCATCAGGACGCGCTGGCGCGGGCCATCGCGGAGGAGATCGGTGCGCCCGCGGACGACGTCAGGTGTGCCGCGCTGGCCAGGTTCGCGCTGGACGCCCGGGACGTGATCTTCGGCCGCGCCGATCGGGAACGGGCGGCTGACGAGGTGTTCGGGTTACTCGAGCACGGCTGGGCGGCCGATCAGCAGTCCTGACCGGTACGCGAGCGACACGGCGTGCGTCCGGTCGCGCGCGCTCAGCTTGCGCAGGATGCCCTTCACGTGGGTCCGCACGGTCTCCACGGACACGATGAGCTCGTCCGCCACCTGCTGGTTCTCCAGGCCGTCCGCGATGAGCGTGAGCACCTCGTACTCGCGCCGGGTGAGCGTCGGCCGTTCCTTCGTCGGCCGCAGATCGGGATGCACGTAGCCGCGTGACCGGCAGGTTTCGGCGATGACCCGCACGATCTGCTCGGGCTGGGCACTTCGCGGCACGACGCCGCGCACGCCTGCCTCCAGCACGCTCGTCACGTAGTTCGCGTGCGAGTGGGCGTCGCGAACCAGTCCGATGATCAGCAAAGTCGGGTCGCGCTCGACCAGCAGCCGGGCCAGGTGGCCGACCGGGTCCAGCACCGAGTCGATGAGCAGCACGTCGGGGCGCAGTCGTTCGTGCAGGCGAACGGCCGCGTGCAGATCGCCGGTGGAACCGAGCCAGCGCAGCCCGGGGGTCCGCCTGATCAGGGCGGACAGGCCTTCGCGGTACAGCGGCACGGGGTCGATCAGCGCGACACCGGGAGCAGGCCGGCCTGGCGGGAGCATCGGCACCTCCGTTCGTGCTTCCGCAAGAGAGACGTCGTTCCCTCGGACGTGTGACGCGGAATAGTCGGTTCATGTGTATGAACAAGGGTCACGAATGTGATTCAAGACCGCCGAAGGTCTTCCGTCCCGGGGCAACAGTCTCGTAAGACCTACGTCACATATCCCGTGCGGATGTGCCAGGTTCCCGCCGCCATGAGGCCTGGTGCTCTCGCGGGCACACGTGTGTGCACGCAAGGAGGTCACATGGGCACCCTCGATTGGGTCGTAGTCGTCGGCTATTTCTTCGTGATGGTCGCGATCGGACTCTGGTCGCGCGGGCGGGTCCAGAACATCGCCGACTTCTTCACCGCCGGCGGCAAGATGCCGTGGTGGTTGTCCGGCATCTCGCACCACATGTCGGGCTACAGCGCGGTCATGTTCGTCGCGTTCGCCTCCGAGGCGTACCGGCTCGGGCTCACGGTCTACGTGTGGTGGTCGCTGACGATCGGCATCGGCGTCGGCATCGGCGCGTTCCTGTTCGCGCCGCGGTGGAACCGGTTGCGCGCCAAGCACGAGGTCAAGTCGCCGCTCGAGTACCTGGCCAAGCGGTACAACCTGCCCACCCAGCAGGTCATGGCCTACGCGGGTGCCTTGCTCAAGGTCGTGGACATCGCCGCCAAGTGGGCGGCCGTGTCGATCCTGCTCCGCGGCTTCGCGGGCGTCCCGATCACCTGGGGCATCATCCTGATCGGCCTGGTCACGATGGTCTACTCCGTGCTCGGCGGCCTGTGGGCCGACGCGCTCACCGACTTCGGCCAGTTCGTCATCCAGGCGGCCGCGGGCTTCGCGATGTTCTTCGCCGTCGCCGGCCGCCTCGGCTGGGACTTCCCCGCGACTATCTGGGACAAGCTCCCGGAGAGCCACAGCGACCCGCTGGCCGGCCCGTACACGTCGACGTTCCTCATGGCGCTCTTCCTGATCAAGACGCTGGAGTACAACGGCGGCATGTGGAACCTGGCGCAGCGCTACATGGCCGCGCCGTCCGGCTTCGCGGCCAAGCGGTCGGCGTTGCTCTCGTCCGCGCTGTGGCTCGTGTGGCCGCTCGTGCTGTTCTTCCCGATGTGGGCGGCCCCGCTGATCGTGCCGGGCCTCGAGGGAGCACAGGCGGAGAGCGCGTACATCGAGATGGGCAAGCAGATGCTGCCCGCGGGCATGATCGGCCTGGTCCTGGCGGGCTTCTTCTCGCACACCATGGCCATGGTGTCGTCGGACGCGAACGTCATCGCCGCCGTGATCAACCGCGACATGCTGCCCCACATCTGGAAGAAGGTGAAGACGTTCTCCGCGGACAACCAGCTGCTGCTGGCCCGCGTCACGACGTTCACCTTCATCGGTGTCAGCATGATCATCGCTATCGCCTCGGGAGGCCAGGGCTTCGTGCTCAAGGTGGTGGTCGACCTCGTCGCCGCCACGATGGGCCCGATCGCGATCCCGCTGATGCTCGGCCTGCTGCCGTGGTTCCGCAAGGTCGGTTCGACGGCGGCCATCGCCTCAGTGGTCGGCGGCCTGGGCATGTGGGCGTTCCTGTACATCGAGCAGATGAACAAGGCCGCCTGGGTCACCAAGGGCGTGCTCGTGTCGTGGCCGCTGCTGCTGTCGCTGGTGCTCTACCTGGCGATCGGCTTCCTGAAGAAGGAACCGTCCACCGAGCGCGACATCCTGCTCGACTCGCTCAACTCCGATGAGTTGGAACCGGAGAAGGTGAAGGCGTAACCCGTTCGTTCTTCATGATCCTCGCGGCGGCGCACCCGAACAGGGTCGCCGCCGCGAGCCACACGTAAGGCATCGGCGTGCCGGTGTAGTTGCTCACGCTGAGCGCGAGAACGGTCGTCGCGCCCACCACGAGCCCGGTCGTGTGCGTCACCGGGAACGAACTCTTCAGCACCGTGACCACGGCGATGGGCACGAGCAGGAACCCGTAGGCCAGGATGCGGGTCATGAGGTTGGCGTGGTCGGCCACCTCGTACTTGAGCGCGGGTAGGGCGAGCAGAGTGAGGACCGCGCCGATCCCGAGCCCGATCGCGAGGCTCTTCACGCTTTGTCCTTGCCAGGCACGCGTCATGCGTTACAGGACGTATATGTCACCCGTTGGTTCCCGTGGCGTGCGTCATCGTCACGAGACTCGCGGGCCCCGCGCATGCACAGTGGATTGCATGGGTAAGTGGTGTCCTGCAGACGACGCGGAACTGGCCACGGGATGGCGGCTCTGGCTGGAGCTGAGCGACCGCGTGTGGCCGGACCCGTCGTGGGACGGCACCCCGGCCGACGCCATCCGTCAGGTGCGCGCCCTGCTGGCGGTGTGCGAGTCGATCCGGTCGGACTACCTCGCGGAGTCCTTGAGGCCGTCCGTGGCTTTGCTGCAGCTGCTGCAGTCGATGTCGTTCGTCGCCTCGTTCGCGGTCGACCTGTGGCACGACGACACACACCCGTTGGACGTCGAGCGCGCTGAGTTGCTGCACGGCGACCTCGCGTCGTTCGCCGAGCACGTGGCCGGTGTGCGCGCTGCGCTGGCTCGCGGTGGCGGCTGGGCAGAGTTGGACCGCCGGCCATGGGGCCTACCGGTCGACTAGACGCCGCAACTGCCCGATCTCGGCCACGTTCTTCATCAGTTCGGCGTTCACCCAGGCCACGGTGTGCGCCACCGTCATGGACCCGTCGGGCCACGGAAAGGTGGTCTTCGCGTCGAGGTCAGCGGTTTCGAGCGTGCCGAGCCACTCGTCGCGCAAGCCGCGCAGCCAGCCGATCGCGTGGTCCGGGCCCGGCCAGGCGACCTCACGCGGCTGGTTCGCCGTCACGTGGTCGATCGCACCCGCCCACCACCAGCCGATGTGCCACGTCAGCCACGCCATCGTCGCCACCCCGACGGGTTCCTGCTCGGGGGTCGGCCAGTCCCGCTCCCAGTTCGTGGCGTTGGGACGCATGGTGAAGACGTGTGGGCTCCGGGGTTCCCAGAGGAGGTCCGCCGGGTCGAGCAGGTCCAAGTGGTACTCGAACAGCGACCAGGTCATCTTGAACTGCCAGCGCAGCAGGTCGCGTCGGGAGTCAGCCACGCTCGCGAACCTATCGGCCGAGCGCCCCACGATGCGAGCGCCCCGGAAAACACCGAAACCGGAGTGGTCTGCGCATTCCGCAGGCACACTCCGGCTCCGGTTTCGAGCGGGTGACGGGAATCGAACCCGCCTCTACAGCTTGGGAAGCTGTCGTTCTACCAATGAACTACACCCGCAGGAGCAAGCTCGCCGCCGATCATACACAGAGCGCAAGCGTGACGTGCCACCGTCCCGGCTGGCCAACCGAGGCAACTCGGTTAGCCTGTCGGGGTGCTGCTGAGTGACCAGGATCTGCGCAAAGAGGTCGAGTCCGGCCGTCTCCTTCTCGACCCCTTCGACGTCGAGATGGTTCAGCCGTCGAGCATCGACGTCCGGCTGGACCGCTTCTTCCGGGTCTTCAACAACACCAAGTACACCCACATCGACCCGGCGATCCAGCAGGACGACCTCACGAGCCTGGTCGAGACGCCGGAGGGTGAGCCGTTCGTGCTGCACCCCGGCGAGTTCGTGCTCGGGTCGACCTACGAGCTGGTCACGCTGCCGGACGATCTGGCCGGGCGGCTCGAAGGCAAGTCCAGCCTCGGTCGGCTGGGGCTGCTCACGCACTCCACGGCCGGGTTCATCGACCCCGGCTTCTCCGGCCACATCACGCTGGAGTTGTCGAACGTCGCGAACCTGCCGATCACGTTGCACGCCGGCATGAAGATCGGGCAGCTCTGCCTGTTCAAGCTGTCGAGCCCGGCGGAGCACCCGTACGGCTCGAAGCAGGCCGGCAGCCGGTACCAGGGGCAGCGCGGGCCCACGCCGAGCCGGGCCTACCTCAACTTCCACCGCACCGACACGCGGCGCTAGAAGCCGTACCGCTCCAGCACTCGGCGGCGCAGGTCCGGGTCCGAGCGCGGGACGGGTTCCAGGAAGATCTCGTCCAGGTCCGGGAACGACGCACGCAGTTCGGTGGAGATGCGCACGCAGGCGTTCTCCAGTTCGAACGCCGTGAGGTCGTCGTCGAAGTCGAGTCGCGCGCACAGCAGCACGCGGTCGGTGCCGATCAGCATCGTCAGCACGTCCACCACGGCGTCGACCTCGGGCACCTCGGACAGTTGGTGCCAGATCGACTTCACCATCACCGGGTCTGCCTGCCGGCCGATCAGCAGGCCCTTGTTGGTGCGGGCCAGCACGTACGCCACCAGGGCCAGCAGCACGCCGATCGCGAGCGAGGCCAGGCCGTCCCACAGCGACGAGCCGGTGAGCTGGTGCAGGCCGAGGCCCGCGAACGCGAGTACGAGGCCGATCAGGGCGGCGGAGTCCTCCAGGAACACCGTCTTCACGGTCGGGTCGTCGGACATCCGCAGGAAGTCCCAGAACCCGTGGCCGTGCGCGGCTGATTCGGAGCGGACCTGCCGGAACGCCTGCGTCCACGACACGGACTCCATGGCGAAGGCCAGGCCCAGCACGATGTAGCCGACCAGGGGCCGGGTTTGTTCCTCCGCCTCGCCGAACACCGTGCGGAAGCCCTCGTAGAACGCGAACATCGCGCCTGAGGCGAAGATCGAGACGGCCGCGAGCAACGACCAGAAGTAGCGCTCCTTGCCGTAGCCGAACGGGTGGCGGCGGTCGGCGGGGCGGTCGGAACGGCGCAGGGCCGTCAGCAGGAGCGCTTCGGTGAACGTGTCAGCGACCGAGTGCGCGGCTTCGGAGAGGATCGCGGCCGAACCGGTCAGCACACCCGCGATGGCCTTCATGACCGCGATCGCCAGATTCACCAGCAGGGCCAGGACAACGGTGAGAGTGCTTTCACCCGAGGCCTGCGGCTTCTCGCTCATGGCGATCAGCCTAGGCCTGGGTCAGGTGTGGGGCGCGACAGCGCGTGGTTAGGCCATTCGAGTGACATTCGAATCCCAGGGCAACATCTGGGGGGACTGCGGTGTCTTAAGGCTGGGATCTGCTCCGGGGGGACGCTGATCACCAGGGGGTAAGACGGAACGGCCCGCGTCCGGGAGAGACGCGGGCCGTTCTGCATGTCGGGGGCGACCTACCAGCGCAACTACCATCGTGGGATGGGCAAGCGTGGTGCGGACGACACCGATGCCGAGGTCGAGTCGTGGAGGGCCATGGTTCCGGCGATCGATCCGGTGGTCGAAGGCGTGGTCGACCGGGTGCACCAGATCAGCAAGTACCTCGACTTCCTCGCCACGGAGATCGCCGCGCCACACGGGCTCAACCGCGCCGACTACGAGATCCTCGCCCGGCTCTTCTGGATCGGGCCGCCGCACCGGCTCACGCCCAAGCAGCTCGCGAACGGCACGCTGAGCCCGGCGACCACGATCACGAGCCGCCTCGACCGGCTGGAGAAGGCGGGGCTCGTGCTGCGCGAGCTCGACCCGAGCGACCGCCGGTCGTTGCCCGCCACGCTGACCGACGCCGGGCGCGAGATCTTCCTGCGGATCGTCGCCGGCCAGGCCGAACGGGAGCGCGACCTCTTCACCGCGCTGCCGGGCGCTGACCTGGAGAACCTGCGCGACCTGCTGCGCCAGGTGATGGAAGTGCTGAGCGGCGAACTGGGGCCCGCGCACCGCCGTACGAGGCTCGCGCTCGACGGCAAGGAGTAATTGCTACGAACTCGTACTATCCGATATCGTGCTAACTGGCGCGAGAGGGAGGGGTACGGCATGGGCGGCTATCCACTGTCCGAGTGACTGGAATCACGCAACGCTGAGCCCCCAGTGTTCCGATGTCCTAAGTGGATGAATCGAACGCTGGGGGATCAGTGAGGAAGTTCTTCGCCGTCGCGATGACGGCTGCTCTCGTGCTGCACGTCGCGGCCACGTCCGCCGCGGCGCAGGACGAGACGATCACCGTCGAAGGTCTGGTCTACCTGGACCGCAACGCCAACCGCACGTTCGACGCGGGCGACAGCGTCCGTGCGAACAGCACTGGTGTGCGCGTCATCAACCAGGACACCAATGAGACCGTCGGTGACTTCGGCACCGGCGCGGACGGACGCTACCGGGCCGTGCTGCCCAAGGGGCCGAAGTACTCGGTGACCAACTGGGAACACGAGTACAGCACCAACCGGGTCAGCTACGACAGCGTGACCGAGAGCAAAGCGGACGCCGACTTCAACCTCCTGGGCTACGTCCTCACCGGCTCCACCTTCGTCGACGCCAACGGTGACGGCGTGAAGCAGGCCGACGAGAAGACCCACCAGGGCAAGATCAAGGTCACCGGTAAGGCCGCCGGCGGGCGCGCGGTCGAGCTCGAAACCCAGTCCGGTCCGGACGGTTCGTACTCGATCGACCTGCCGAACGGCGAGTTCACCGTGACCGCACCGGATCTCACCGCGAGCGGCCTCGCGCTGGCCGAGCAGAAGAACGCCGACGACATCGACTGGCTCACCGGGTCGCGCAAGCTCCAGCAGATGCTCGACGACCGCACGCTCCGCGTCGACCTGCGCTACTTCGAGCCCAAGGCGGACATCGCCGTCGCGGCCGCGGTCGTGCCGGCCAAGGACTCCTACGTCCTCGGCGAGCAGATCGACGTCAAGGTGACGCTGACGAACAAGGGCGACGTGCCGGTCGTGCCGTCCGTGGTCATGGCCGAGTTCCTGGCGAAGCTGGTATCCCACAGCGACAACATCAAGCTTCTCAACGGCAGGGACGACGAGTTCGAGACCGTCAACAAGATCCTTCCCGGGCAGCAGGTCGAGGTCACGCTGAAGGTCGAACTGAACGACGTCACGTTCATCCAGGTGTGGCCGATCGCGCGCTTCAACTTCGGCACGTTCCCGGACGTCGACCACAAGAACAACATCGTGCGCCTGCCGATCAAGGTCGTCGAGAAGAGCACCGCCGAACCGAGCGCGCCGTCCTCGACCTCGCCGACCGCCGTACCGACCACCACGACGACTCCGGCCGTGGCCAAGGCGGGCAACAACTCCGGCCTCGCCTCGACCGGCGCCTCGCCGCTGGGCTTCCTGGGCCTCGGCGCACTGCTGCTCGCGGCCGGCGCCGCGGCGTTCCTCGTCGCCCGCCGTCGCCGCTCCTGACACACCAATGTCCTTGGGGGACAAAGTGAAGAAGCTCTTCGCCGTCGTACTGACGGCCGGACTAGCCCTGCCGACCGTGGCCACGACCGCCGCGGCGCAGGACGAGACGATCACCATCGAGGGTCTGGTCTACCTCGACCGCAACGCCAACCGGAAGCCCGACGCCGGCGAGAGCCCCAGGGTCGGGACGCGCATCTGGGCGATGAACCTCGACACCCGCAAGATCAAGTGGGAGTCCACCACCGGAGCGGACGGCCGGTACAAGGCGGTGCTGCCCAAGGGGCCGAAGTACTCGGTGGGCCTCGACTTCGGCGACTACACGGCCAACCGCTCGGAGTGGGTCCTCTCGGAGAGCCACGCGAACGCCGACTTCGCGTTCGCCGGCTACTTCGTCGAGGGCTTCACCTTCGTCGACACCAACGGTGACGGTGAGAAGCAGGAGGACGAGAAGACCCACGAGGGCAAGGTCAAGGTCACGGGCAGGTCGAACTCCGGCACCGAGGTGAACGTCGAGACCCGGTCCGGCGTCGACGGTGCGTACCGCCTCGACCTGCCGCTGGGCGAGTACCAGGTCGTCGCACCCGACCTCACCGCGAACCAGCTCGCGCTGGCCGCGCCGAAGTCCGATCGCGACATCGACTGGGTGACCGGCACGCGCAAGTTCCCCACCGGCAACGACGGCGCCCGCAACTACCGTGTCGACCTGCGCTACCTCGAGGCCAAGGCCGACATCGGCCTCGCCTCCGCGATCACGCCGGTCAAGGACGTCTACACCGTCGGCGACCAGATCGACGTCAAGTTCACGCTCTCCAACAAGGGCAACGTGCCGGTCGCCCCGGACCTCGTCCTGGGATCGTTCTACGCGAAGCTCGTCTCGCACAGCGACAACGTGAAGCTGCAGCCGGGCAGCGACGACGACTTCACCGTCGTCAACAAGATCCTTCCGGGTCAGCAGATCGAGGTCGCTCTCAAGGTCGAGCTGAACGACGTCAAGTACAACGAGGTGCACGCGCTGGTGCGCTTCAACTACGGGCGCCTGCCGGACGTCGACCACAAGAACAACGTGGTCAGCACGAAGATCAAGGTCGTCGAGAAGAGCACCGCCGAGCCGAGCGCGCCGTCCTCGACCTCGGCGACCGCCGTACCGACCACCACGACGACTCCGGCCGTGGCCAAGGCGGGCAACAACTCCGATCTCGCCTCGACCGGTGCGTCGCCGCTGGGCTTCCTCGGGCTGGGCGCGCTGCTGCTCGCGGCCGGTACGGGTGCGTTCTTCGTGGCGCGCCGCCGACGCTCCTGACCACATAGGACCGCTCACGGTTAGTCTGCGGCATGGGCATCTTGGTGCATGTGCTGCTGACTGCCGTGGCGGTCTGGGTGTCGACCGCCCTCCCCGGCATCGACCTGGGCGAGGGCACCACCGGTTCGAGAATCCTCACGCTGATCGGCGTCGCGGTGATCTTCGGCCTGGTGAACGCGGTCGTGAAGCCGCTCGTGAAGTTCTTCGGCTGCCTGTTCTACCTGGTCACGCTCGGCCTGATCGGGCTCGTGGTGAACGCGCTGCTGTTCATGTTCACCGGGTGGATCGCCGAACAGCTCGACCTGCCGTTCCGCGTGGACGGCTTCTGGCCCGCGTTCTGGGGCGCGATCATCGTCGCTCTGACCAGCTGGGTGCTGAACGTGATCTACGACAAGATCACCGACAACGACTGACCCCACCGACGAAGAAGGCCCTCGGTCCACACGGGACCGAGGGCCTTTCTCCTGCGACGACTAGGCGTTCGCGTCCTCGGTGGCCGGCTGGCCCCGCTTCACGGACTCCAGCAGCATCTGCGCGACGTCCACGACCTCGACGTGCGCACCGGCCAGCCCGTCGGACTGGCGCGCGGTCACGCCGTCGGTGAGCATCACGCGGCAGAACGGGCAGCCCGTCGCGATCTTCGACGGCGCGGTGGACAGCGCCTCGTCCACGCGGTCGACGTTGATGCGCTTGCCGATCCGCTCCTCCATCCACATGCGGGCGCCACCGGCACCACAGCACATGGAGCGTTCCTCGTGCCGCGGCATCTCGCGCAGCTTCGCGCCGGACGCCCCGATGAGCTCACGCGGTGCTTCGTAGACCTTGTTGTGACGGCCCAGGTAGCACGGGTCGTGGTAGGTGACGTCCTCGGTGACCGGCGCGACCGGCACCAGACGGCGTTCGCGCACCAGCTTGTTCAGCAGCTGCGTGTGGTGCACGACCTCGTACGTGCCGCCGACCTGCGGGTACTCGTTCGCCAGCGTGTTGAAGCAGTGCGCGCAGGTCACGACGATCTTGCGCTGACCGGTGGGCCGGTCCTCGAACACCGAGTTCAGCACTTCCACGTTCTGCTGCGCGAGCATCTGGAAGAGGAACTCGTTGCCGGCGCGGCGGGCCGGGTCACCGGTGCAGGTCTCCTCCGGGCCGAGCACCGTGTACTTGACCCCGGCGGTGTGCAGCAGCTCGGCGACGGCGCGGGTGGTCTTCTTGGCGCGGTCCTCGAACGCGCCGGCGCAGCCGACCCAGAACAGGTACTCGGCGTCGCCCAGCTCGCCGTCGAACACCGGCACCTCGAACTCGAGGCCGTCGGTCCACGCCAGGCGGTCCTTGGAGTTCTGGCCCCACGGGTTGCCCTTGTTCTCCAGGTTCTTGAACATCCCGCCGAGCTCGGTCGGGAAGTTCGACTCGATCAGCACCTGGTAGCGGCGCATGTCGACGATGTGGTCGACGTGCTCGATGTCCACCGGGCACTGCTCGACGCACGCGCCGCAGGTCGTGCAGGACCACAGCACCTCGGGGTCGATGACGCCCAGCTCGTCCGGGCCGCCGACCAGCGGGCGCTCGGACTCCGCCATCGCCAGCACGTCGATGGACTCGAGGCGCTTCTTGTAGTCCTCGTACTTGTCCTCGGTCAGGCCGACCTCGTCACCGGCCATGTCGCGCGAGCCGCCGGCCAGCAGGTACGGCGCCTTGGCGTACATGTGGTCGCGCAGCTGCGTGATGACCAGCTTGGGGGACAACGGCTTGCCGGTGTTCCAGGCGGGGCACTGCGACTGGCAGCGGCCGCACTCGGTGCAGGTGGAGAAGTCGAGAACGCCCTTCCAGGTGAAGTCCTCGACCTTGCCGACGCCGAACACGTCCTTGTCCGGGTCGGCCTCCTCCAGGTCCAGGACCTTGCCGCCGGACATCATCGGCTTCAGGGCGCCGAGAGCGACGCCGCCGTCGTCCTCGCGCTTGAAGTAGATGTTGAAGAACGCCGAGAACCGGTGCCAGGCGACGCCCATCGTCAGGTTCCGGCCGACCACGATCAGCCAGATCATGCCGCTCAGCAGCTTCACCAACGCCATCACCGACACCCAGATGGGCGCGGACGGCAGCAGGTGTGCGAGCGGCTGCGTCACGAACGACGTCCACAGCGGCGCGGCCTCGAGGCCGCTCGACTGCTTGAACGCCTTGACCATCAGGATGCCGACACCCTCGATGATCACGACCGCTTCGACGAAGTAGGCGGACTTGAAGTCGGAACCCTGGAACCGGGAGATCCGGTCGGCGCGGCGCGGGTGGTTGCGCTGGCGGATGATCGCGAGCACCACACCACCGACGACCGTGCCGAGCCCCAGCAGCTCGACCAGCAGCAGCCAGACCGACCACGTGCCGATGATCGGCCAGTGGAAGTGCGGGTCGAACACCTCGCCGTACGCCTCGAACAGCACCGCGGAGCCGATGAGGAAGCCCCACATCACCATCCAGTGCCACGGGGCGACCGAACGGAACTTCGCCATTCTGGTGTGCGCGACGAACTCGACGATCAACGTCTTCAGACGCGGCATGAACGGCCCGAAACGGGTCCCGTCCGGCTGACCGAGCCTGATGATCTTGATCTGCTTCAGCACGGCGGCGACGAACACGCCCCAGGCGACGACGCTCACCGCCACGGCGACGAGTCCGAGAACCAGCTGGAGGGTCATGGCGGGAGTCTAGGACACGTTACTGGCGAGTAACCACTTGGACGTGGCCGGTGTCTCCTCGCGTACCGGTCAAGTATCCAGAACTTGATCAAAAACTTATGGAACAATCGTTCAGATAGTTGTCCTGAGCAGCCGGAGGTCGCCGTGTTGTACCTGTATCTCGCCGCGGCGATCGCGGGTGAAATCGCCGCCACCGTCTCGTTGAAGCTGTCCGACGGCTTCAGCAGACTGTGGCCCTCGGTCGTGGTCGTCGTCGGTTACGCCATCGCCTTCACGGCGCTCTCGCGCGCGTTGAAGTTGGGTATGCCCGTAGGCGTCGCGTACGCCGTGTGGTCAGCTATCGGCGTGGCAGCCGTTGCGATCATCGGCTGGAAGTTCCTCGGCGAGACCCTCAACCCCACGATGGTCATCGGGCTGGCGTTGATCATCGGAGGTGTGGTGACGCTCGAACTCGGGAGGGCGCACTGACCGCAGTCGAAGACAGTCCGAAGATCGACGGCCGCCGGGCGCGCGGCGAGAAGAAGCGCCAGGCCATCGTCGAGGCCACCCTGCGCGTGATCGAACGCGACGGCCTCGCCGGCGTGACGCACCGCAGCGTGGCCCGTGAAGCAGGCGTGCCGACGACGGCGCCGACCTACTACTTCGCGACGCTCGACGACCTGTTGATCGCCACGCTGACGTGGTCGGCCGAGGCGCTGTGCGACGACATGCTCAAGATCGTCGCGAGCGGTGGCACCGCCCGTGAGATCGCCACGATCCTGGCCAAGGCCGTGAACGAGAACCGCGGCCGCACGCTCGCCGAGTACGAGCTGTACCTGCTGGCCGGCCGGCGCCCCGAGTTGAGGGCGGCCGCGCGCCGGTGGCTCGACCTGGCCATCGAGGCGGTCCGGCCGGCGGATCCGGTGGCGTTCCGGGCGCTCCTCGCGGCCGTCGACGGCCTGCTGATCCAGGGCCTGATAGCCGATGTCGCGCCGAACGAGGACGAGCTGGAGCCAATCGTGTCCTTCTTGATCTGCGGCCGCGACGATTTCACCGCCGCGACGAGGGAACAATGGAAGTCATGAAGTTCGCGCGAGAGGTGTCCGGCATCAGCCACGGGGTGAGCCTCGGGCTGTTGGCCGCGCTCTACGTGCGCGACGCCTTGGCCTTGTCGGTCGACGTCGAGCCGCACGTGCCGGGCCTGGATCCGCCGCTGCCGGTGCAGGTGCCCGCGGGCGTCGACCGCGCCGCCGTGACCGCCGAGTGGCCGGGCTGGTGGGCCGACGCGCTGGACGCGTGCACGCGGGGAGCCGAGCCGTCCACGCCGGAGGACGCCGAGGCGTTGCTGACCCGGCCGGCCAGCCGGGCCGCGGTGATCGCGCTGAAGGCCGGCATCGAGCAGCTGCACCGCGTGCAGAGCCCCGCGGCGTTGCCGATCGGCGACGTGCTGCGCGGCATCGAGTCGCGGATCGGCCGATGGGCGCAGAGCGTGGAGCTGCACATCGTCGAGGTGCCGGTCGACGGCCTGCTGTGGGAACGCATCGCGCCGGCCCACGTCCTCGCGTCGTCGCAGTTCCTGAACGACCCGGCGCGCACCGCGCCAGCCCTCCGCGCAGTGCTCGAAGACCTCGTCTGAACTAGGTAGGGAGAACCCCACCCTGCCTTCGGGGGCTGACTGCCGTGTAGCTGAGTGCCGCCACCTCTACTTTTGTGCTCATGATGAGGACGGCGCTGGTGGCGTTGGTAGTGGGGGCGGTGCTCACAGTGCTGTCGTCCTGTGGCATTCGCATCATGAAGTACGAGTTCGAGGACGACCACGTCGTCCCGGAGAAGTTCACCTCGGTGCGTGCGCTCACCGGCTCCGGCGACGTGTCGATCAGGTACCAGCAGGGCCTGACCGAGACGAGGATCCACCGCAAGGTCGAGCACGGCAGGGACAACAAGCCGACCGGCGTCTCGCATCGCGTCGAGGGCACCACCCTGGTGCTGGACACCTGCGGGAACGACTGCGAGATCAACTACCAGATCGTGGTGCCGAACGCCGACATCGCGGTGGTCGGCGAGGTCGGGTCGGGCGACGTGAACTTCGACGGGGTGGCGTCCGTCGACTTCCTGACCGGGTCCGGCCGGGTCAACGTCCGCGACATCTCGGGGGACGTCAAGGTGAAGACCGGTTCAGGTGACTTCACGGCGACCAGGGTCGGCGGCACCGTGACGGGGGACCTCGGCTCCGGCCGCATCGAGCTGGACGCGATCAAGGGCAAGACGCTGGCCCACACCAGCTCCGGGGACATCGAGGGCACCGCGCTGGAGAACCAGGTGGTCGCCGACACCGGCTCGGGCCGGATCGACCTCAGGCTCAGCGCGGCCAAGTCGGTGCAGGTCGACACCGGGTCCGGCGACATCACCCTGCGGTTGCCGGGGGGTCCGTACAAGGTCAGCGGGACGTCGGACAACGAGAATCGCACGATCAACGTGCCAACCGATCCGAACGCGTCGCTCGAACTCAAGCTCACCAGCGGCTCGGGAGAGGTCAGGGTCGTCGGGGTCTGAGTTCGACGAGGGCGACTGTGTCGAGGGCCACTCCACAAGGGGTGGCCTTCGGCGCGTTCTGAGGGAACAACCAGATCTTCCCGGCCGTTGGGTCAGTCAGAAAGCTTGAGTCGGGTAGGCTCAAGGTTGGGTGAGATGGCAAACTTGAGCCAGCACCACTCAACAAGTACTAGCGGAAGGAACTCCAATGGCGCGTGCAGTCGGCATCGACTTGGGGACGACCAACTCCGTCGTCGCCGTTCTCGAGGGCGGTGAGCCGACGGTCATCGCCAACTCGGAGGGCTCGAGGACGACCCCGTCCATCGTCGCGTTCGCCAAGAACGGCGAGGTGCTCGTGGGTCAGCCCGCGAAGAACCAGGCCGTCACCAACGTCGACCGCACCATCCGCTCGGTCAAGCGCCACATCGGCACCACGTGGAAGACCGACGAGATCGACGGCAAGCAGTACACCTCGCAGGAGATCAGCGCGCGCGTGCTGATGAAGCTCAAGCGCGACGCCGAGGCGTACCTGGGTGAGGAGATCACCGACGCCGTCATCACCGTCCCGGCCTACTTCGAGGACGCGCAGCGCCAGGCCACCAAGGAGGCCGGCCAGATCGCGGGCCTCAACGTGCTCCGCATCGTCAACGAGCCGACGTCGGCCGCGCTGGCCTACGGCCTCGACAAGGGCGAGAAGGAGCAGACCATCCTGGTCTTCGACCTCGGTGGCGGCACGTTCGACGTCTCGCTGCTCGAGCTCGGCGACGGCGTGGTCGAGGTCCGGGCGACCTCCGGTGACAACCACCTCGGTGGCGACGACTGGGACCAGCGCATCGTCGACTGGCTGGTCGACCGCTTCAAGCAGGCCAACGGCATCGACCTGACCAAGGACAAGATGGCCCTGCAGCGGATCCGCGAGGCCGCCGAGAAGGCCAAGATCGAGCTGTCGAGCTCCAGCAACGCCTCGATCAACCTGCCGTACATCACGGTGGACGCCGACAAGAACCCGCTGTTCCTCGACGAGACGCTGTCGCGCGCCGAGTTCCAGCGGATCACGAACGACCTGCTCGAGCGCACCCGCGCGCCGTTCAACAACGTGATCAAGGACGCCAACATCTCCGTCGGCGACATCGACCACGTCGTGCTCGTCGGTGGCTCGACCCGCATGCCCGCCGTCGCGGAGCTCGTCAAGGAGCTGACCGGCGGCCGCGAGCCCAACAAGGGCGTGAACCCGGACGAGGTCGTCGCCGTCGGCGCCGCCCTGCAGGCCGGTGTCCTCAAGGGTGAGGTCAAGGACGTCCTGCTGCTCGACGTCACCCCGCTGTCCCTCGGCATCGAGACCAAGGGCGGCATCATGACCAAGCTGATCGAGCGCAACACCACGATCCCGACCAAGCGCTCCGAGACCTTCACGACGGCCGACGACAACCAGCCGTCCGTGCAGATCCAGGTCTTCCAGGGCGAGCGCGAGATCGCGGCGCACAACAAGAAGCTCGGCATGTTCGAGCTGACCGGTCTGCCGCCCGCCCCGCGTGGCGTGCCGCAGATCGAGGTCACCTTCGACATCGACGCGAACGGCATCGTCCACGTGTCGGCGAAGGACCTCGGCACCGGCAAGGAGCAGTCGATGACGATCACCGGTGGCTCCGCGCTGCCGAAGGACGACATCGACCGCATGGTCAAGGACGCCGAGGCCCACGCGGAGGAGGACAAGCGCCGCCGCGAGGAGGCCGAGGTCCGCAACCAGGCGGAGACTCTCGTCTACCAGACCGAGAAGGTCGTCAAGGAGAACGACGAGAAGCTCCCGGCCGAGATCAAGGACAAGGTCAACGCCGCGATCGCCGAGGCGAACGAGGCGCTCAAGGGCACCGACATCAACGCCATCAAGACGGCGGTCGAGAAGCTCGCGACGGAGTCCCAGGCGATCGGCCAGGCCATCTACGCCAACGCTCCGGGTGCCGCGGGCGCCGAGGCTCCTGGTGCTGACGCTCCGGGTGCCGCGGGCGCCGGTGCCAACGCCGCCGAGGACGACATCGTGGACGCCGAGATCGTGGATGAGGAAAAGAAGAAGTGACCGAGCCGAGGCACGCCGCCCCTGACGAGGAGCAGCCTCAGGTCGTCGTGAACGACCGGCGCCGGATCGACCCCGAGACGGGAGAGGTCCGGCCGCCGGCCCACGCGACCGACGAGGAAGGCGCTGCTCCGGTTTCCGAGCCCCTGGTCGCTGAGGTCGTGGACGAGGTGGCCGCCGAGCTGAAGACCCAGCTCGACGAGCGCACCGCGGACCTCCAGCGGCTCACCGCCGAGTACGCGAACTACCGCAAGCGGGTGGAACGCGACCGGGAAGCGGTGATCAACAACGCGAAGGCGTCCGTGGCCGGCGAGCTGCTCTCAGTGCTGGACGACGTCGAACGGGCCGCCGCGCACGGCGACCTGACCGGTGCGTTCAAGGCCGTGGCGGACAAGCTCGTGTCCACGTTGGCCAAGACCGGCCTGGAGCCGTTCGCGCACGAGGGCGAGGCGTTCGACCCGTCGGTGCACGAGGCCGTGCAGCACAGCACGTCCCCGGACGTCGAAGGACCGACCGTCACCGCCGTGCTGCGCCGCGGCTACCGGTTCGGTGAGAAGCTCGTCCGGCCCGCGCTCGTCGCGGTGACCGACCACGAGCCCGCGCCGGCGCCGGCGCCGCAGGCCGAAGAGAACTGACGAAAGACGAAAGGAGGAGACGTCCGGTGAGTGCTAGGGACTGGATCGAAAAGGACTTCTACCGCGAACTGGGTGTCTCCTCCGACGCGTCGGCGGACGAGATCAAGAAGTCGTACCGCAAGCTCGCCCGCGAGCTGCACCCCGACGCGAACCCCGGTGACGCCAAGGCCGAGGCCCGCTTCAAGGCGGTGTCCGAGGCCTACGGCGTGCTGTCGGACCCGGCCAAGCGCAAGCAGTACGACGAGGCCCGCCGCCTGTTCGCGGGCGGCGGTGGCTTCCCCGGCGGGTTCGGCGGTGGCGCCGGCGGCTTCGACGTCAACGACCTGTTCGGCCGTGCCGCCCAGGGCACCGGTGGTGGCGGGCTGGGCGACCTGCTCGGCGGCCTGTTCAACCGGCGCGGCGGATCGGCCGGCTCGGCCACGCGGCCGCGTCGTGGTGAGGACGTCGAGACCGACGTCCGCATCGACTTCACCGAGGCGGTCAAGGGAGCGACGGTGCCGCTGCGCCTGTCGTCCCCCGCCGCCTGCACGACGTGCGGCGGCTCGGGCGCCAAGCCGGGCACCACGCCGCACGTCTGCGCGACCTGTTCGGGTTCCGGCCTGGTCACGCGGTCGCAGGGCGCGTTCGCGTTCAGCGAGCCGTGCCGCGACTGCCGTGGCACCGGCCGGATCATCGACGACCCGTGCCCCGAGTGCGGTGGCGACGGCGTCAGCACCCGCACCCGCACGCTGACCGTGCGGATCCCATCGGGTGTCGCCGATGGCCAGCGGATTCGCCTTGCGGGACAAGGCGAACCAGGCCGCAACGGCGGCCCGTCCGGCGACCTGTTCGTACGTGTGCACGTCAACCCGCACAGCGTGTTCGGCCGCCAGGGCAACGACCTGACGCTCACCGCGCCGATGACGTTCACCGAACTGGCCCTCGGCACGACGTTGACCGTGCCGACGCTGGACGGCAAGGTGACCTTGAAGGTGCCCGCAGGCACCGCCTCCGGGCGGGTGCTGCGGGCCAGGGGCAAGGGGATCACGAAGCGCGACGGCACTTCCGGAGATCTCCTGATCACCCTGGAGGTCACGGTGCCGAACAACATGTCGTCCGAGGCCCGCAAGGCCCTTGAGGCGTACGCGGACGTGACCAAGGGCGACGACCCGCGCGGCGATCTGAACGCACTCCTTGAAGGGCGGTGAGTTCGGTGGGTTTTCCCTTCCCTCCCGGGACTGATGAGGACACACCGTTCTTCGTGATCTCGGTGGCGGCCCAGCTGTCCGGGCTGCACGCCCAGACACTGCGGTCCTACGACCGGATGGGCCTGGTCTCCCCGGGCCGCACCTCCGGCGGCGGGCGCCGGTACTCGATGCGCGACATCGTGCTGCTGCGCGAGGTCCAGCGCCTCTCCCAGGAGGAGGGCGTGAACCTCGCCGGGATCAAGCGGATCATCGAGCTGGAGAACCAGGTCGACGCCCTGCGGATGCGCGTCGCCGAGCTGCAGCAGGAACTCGCTCAGGCGTTGGCGGCGGCCGACTCCACGGCTGCCGCGGTGCACGCCTCCTACCGGCGGGACCTGGTCCCGATCCGGCAGGAGACCGCGCTCGTGGTGTGGAAGCCCAAGCCGCGCAAGTGAACTACCCGAAGTAGAACCCGGCCTCCAGATCCGCGAGCAGGCCGGGTTCCTGCGGTTCCCAGCACAGCAACGCCTTCGTGCGCGCACCGGAGGTAGGTGCGTCACGCGCGACCATGTTCGCGAGCGGACCGAAGTGCTCCGCCGGGACGCTCTCGACCGGCACGTTCAGCTGCCGCCCGATGGCCTCCGCGATCTCCCGCAACGTCACGGCTTCCTCGGCGACCGCGTGCAGCACCGAGCCCGCGGGAGCCTTCTCCGCCGCCAGCCGGTACAGCCGCGCCGCGTCCAGGGTGTGCGTGGCGGACCAGCGATTCGTGCCGTCACCCGGATAGCCGGAAACTCCGGTGGTGCGGGCGGTTCTGACCAGCAGTGGGATGAAGCCGGCCGTGTCCAGTTCACTGTGGACGGTCGGCGGCAGCACCACGACCGCGCCGCGCACGTCCGGCGCGTCGATGATCAGGTTTCGGGCGGTGCCGCGGCTGTGGTCGTCGGGCACCCGCTCCTCCTCGGTGGCGGTGCGGCCCAGACCGGAGTACGACAGCGTGCCGCCGGTGCCGATCAGCGCCTTGCCGGTGCCGGACAGCTCGTCGAGGAACGCGCGGACCACCGCGAGATCGGCGTCGGACGCGCCCTGGTAGTTCCCGGAGAACATCTCCTCGTGCTTGAACGCCAGGTGGATCACGGCGTCCGCCTCGGCCGCGCCCTTGCGCAACCCGTCCAGGTCGTCGAGATCGCCGAGCCGGACGGTGGCGCCGAGGTCGTCGAGCTTCGCGGCTGAGGCGTCCGAGCGGGCCAGGCCGACGACCTGGTGGCCAGCCCGCAGCAGTTCCGGGACCAGGGCCGAACCGACGTGGCCGCTGGCACCCGTGACGAAGACCTTCATGTCACTCCTCAAGTGATGGGACTTGGTCTCATCAACCGTAGCAGAGTGATGAGACCAAGTCCCATCACTTATGATGTGAGGCATGGGTCGATGGGAGCCGGACGCGCGGGATCGGTTGGTGCGCGCCGCACTCGACCTGTTCGACGAGCAGGGCTACGAGAACACGGCGGTAGCGCAGATCGCCGAGCGCGCGGGCCTCACGAAGAGCACGTACTTCCGGCACTTCCGCGACAAGCGCGAGGTGTTGTTCAGCGGTCAGGACGAGCTGGTCGAGCTGATCGTCGAAGGGATCGCCGGAACGCCCGAGTCCGCGGGAGCGCTGGCCGCGGTCGAGGGGGCGCTCGTGGCGATCGCTGTCACGTTCACCGAGGGGCGCCGGGCGAACGGGCCGCGGCGGCTCGCGGTGATCGCCGCCAACGACGAGCTGCGCGAACGCGACGCGATGAAGATGGCCGGGTTCTCCAGCGTGATGCAGGAGGCGCTGCGGCGACGCGGGGTGCCGGAGCTCGACGCGGCCGTCGCCGCCGAACTGGGTGTGCTGGCGCTGCGGGTCGCCTACGACCGGTGGCTGGAGGCCGGCGGGGACTTCGCGGAAGTCGCCCGCCGGGCACTCGAAGAGGTTCGGGTCGCGGCTGCCGGGCTAGAGGGTGCTGAGTAGTTCCTCTACCTCGGCGGCGATGCGGTCCAGCGCCTGGTCGTTGTCGTGGGCGGTGATCGCCCGGTCGATCCAGTCCGCGATCAACGGCATCTGCTCCGGCTTGAGGCCGCGCGTGGTGACGCCCGGCGTGCCCAGCCGGATGCCGGACGGGTCGAACGGCTTGCGGGTGTCGTAGGGCACGGCGTTGTAGTTCAGCTCGATGCCCGCGCGGTCCAGCGCGCGTGCCGCCGGCTTGCCGCCGATCTGCTTCGACGTCAGGTCGACCAGGATCAGGTGGTTGTCGGTGCCGCCGGACACCAGGTCGAAGCCGCGGTCCAGCAACGCGTCCGCCAGCGCCTTGGCGTTCGCGACGATCGTGTGCGCGTACTCGCGGAACTCCGGCTGCGAGGCTTCCTTGAGCGCCACGGCGATCGCGGCGGTCGTGTGGTCGTGCGGGCCGCCCTGCAGACCGGGGAACACGGCGCGGTCGATCGCCTTCGCGTGCTCGGCGTCGCACAGGATCATCGCGCCGCGCGGGCCGCGCAGCGTCTTGTGCGTGGTCGTGGTGACCACCGAGGCGTGTCCGACCGGTGACGGGTGTGCACCGCCCGCGACCAGGCCGGCGATGTGCGCGATGTCGGCGACCAGGACCGCGTCGATCTCCCTGGCGATCTCCGCGAAGGCCGGGAAGTCGATCGTGCGCGGGATCGCCGTGCCGCCGCAGAAGATCACCTTCGGGCGTTCGGCCAAGGCGATTTCCCGGACCTCGTCCATGTCGACGACGCCGGTGTCCTTGCGGACGTCGTACTGCACCGCGTGGAACCACTTGCCGGTGGCGGAGACGTTCCAGCCGTGGGTGAGGTGGCCGCCCATCGGCAGCGACATGCCCATCACGGTGTCACCGGGCTGCAGGAACGCCAGGTAGACGGCGAGGTTCGCGGGTGCGCCGGACAGCGGCTGGACGTTCGCGTGGTCCACGCCGAACAGCGCTTTCGCCCGGTCGATGGCGAGCTGCTCGACCTGGTCGATGATCTGCTGGCCCTCGTAGTACCGCTTGCCGGGGTAGCCCTCGGAGTACTTGTTCGTCAGCACCGAGCCCGTCGCTTCGAGCACGGCGGCGGACACGTCGTTCTCGGACGCGATCATGCGCAGCTTGCTGGCCTGACGACGTTGCTCGGCCTGGATCAGGGTGGCGATCTCGGGATCGACTTCGTGCAGCACGGCATCACTCCGTGCCGGGCACCCAGGCGTTCGGTGCGCTCGGCCGTCGCTTCCCGGTGGTCACTTCCACCCTCGGCACGCCAGTCGCTTTCGACGTGCCGAGTTTAGTCCAGCGTGAACGGGTCGTACTTGATCCGGTCCAGCGGCGTTCCGGCGACCAGCATGCGGGACACCGTCGACCTGATCATGGCTGGGCTGCCGCAGACCAGGACGTCGCGCTCTTCCCACGCGCCGTAGCGGGTGACCACGTCGGCCAGGCTGCCCTGCTCGACGCCCCGGACACCGGGGTCCGACTCCAGCACCGGCACGACCGTGAGCCACGGGTTCGTGGTCGCGATGCGTTGCAGGTTGTCCAGGTCGTAAAGGTCCTCGCGGGTGCGGCCGCCGTAGAACAGGTGCACGCGCGGGTTCTCGCCGTACTGCGCCATCTCGTCGATGATCGCGTGCATCGGCGCGACGCCCGTGCCACCGGCCACCATCAGGATGTCCGACCCGGCCGTGCGGTCGACCGACAGACGGCCCATCGGCGGTCCGATGCGCCAGGTGTCACCGGCCTGCGTGTGACCGACCACCGAGCGCGACACCCAACCGCCGTCGACGGACCGGATGTGGAACTCGATGATGCCGTCTTCGCGCGGGGCGTTCGCCGGCGAGTAGTACCGCCACAAGCGCTTGCGCTGCGGCGTCTCCACGCTGACGTACTGACCGGCCTTGTAGTTGACCGGGTGGTCGGGCTGCAGCCGCACGACCGCCAGGTCCCACGAGACGCGCTGGTGCTCCAGCACCGTCGCGTGCCAGTAGGCGGGCCCGTTGTCCGCGTCGGCCGCCTCCTGCATGGCTCGCGCCATCAGGGTGTAGGCCTCGGCCCAGGCCATCTCGACCTTGGGGGTCCACGCGGCGCCGGAGAACTTCTTCACCGCGGAGAGCAGTGCGGTTCCGACGGCCTCGTAGTGGACGTTGATGACACCGAACTTCCGGTGGTCACGGCCCAGTTGACGCAGGAAGGGGATGAGGTCGTCCGGGCGGTCGACCATCTGCACCACGTGCACGAGGGCGCGCAGCAGACGGCTGCGTTGCACCTCCATGTTCGCGGGGAACATCTCGCGTGTGGCAGGCGAGAGCGAGAAGAGCATTCCGTAGAAGAACTTCGCCACTTCTTCGGAGTGCGGCTCCACCACCGCGAAGCTCTCCCGGATCATCCGCACCATCGCGGTGACACCAGGCGGGGGTTCTCGGTGGGGCGGGGTAGGGATGGGGCTCAGCACAGCGTTCGCAGTCATGGTCCGCGCGCAGTCTCCACGTTCTCATTGGCGCCAGCAAGGCGCTGTCGTCCTCGTCAAGCATCCGTCCCCCGACAGGGTGGACAGTAACCCCTGATCGGGCTGTTTGACTCCTTGATGCCACCTTTGAGCGAAGTCCGATTACTGTACGCAACTAGTTGTTACCGCAACAGTGTGAAAGTGGGGGTCCGTCTGTACCGGCTTGCCCGCTTGCGTGGGAGCGTGTGGCAGGTGTCCCTGCCTGAGTTGACTGAAACCACCTCACCTGACCGTGTGGAGCGTCCTGGCTCACGAGGTGAGCACTTCCTCCAATGTGCCTTGGAGACCTCGGATCGCGCCAGCCGCTTCTACGACGACCAGGTCCTGGACCACCTGAACCCCGCGATGGCCGAGTTCGTCGCCCGGATGGAGATGGCCTTCATCTCGACCGCTGATGCCGACGGGGAGTGCGACTCGACCCTGCGGGCCGGGCCGGCGGGGTTCATCCAGGTGATCGACTCCCGGACCGTCGCGTACCCCGAGTACCGCGGCAACGGCGTGATGGCGTCCCTGGGCAACATCATGGAGAACCCGCACGTCGGGATGCTGATGGTGGACTTCGCCGACGACCTGATCGGGCTGCACGTGAACGGCAGGGCCCGGATCGTGCCGCGCGAGGAGTTCGACACCGAGGACAAGAAGGTGGAGCGGTGGGTGGTGGTCGAGGTGCGGGAGGCCTACATCCACTGCCGCAAGCACATCCCGCGGATGATCCCGGTCGACCGGATTCGTGACTGGGGCACCGACGACGTGAAGCGCAAGGGCGGCGACTTCTTCGGCGTCAAGGCGGGCAAGACCGCCGACTGACCTGGCGGCTTCTGGTCACATGGCGGCATGCCGTGTGTCTTCTGTTCGATCATGTCCGGTGACCTGCCCGCCCAGTGGGTGGCGCAGGCGCCGGACGCCGTCGCGTTCCTGCCGCTCCCAGCCAGTGCTCTAGCGCCCGGCCACACACTGGTGGTGCCGCGTGAGCACTCGGTAGGAGTGCACGACGCGTCCCCGGCGGCCTTCACGGCGGCCGGGCTGATGATCCAGCGCGTGGCACGAGCGATGAGGACCGCGCTGGGTGCGTCTGGCGTGTGCGTGCTCAACGCGAGTGGGCCAGGCTCCGGGCAAAGCGTCGCTCATCTGCACTTTCACGTCGTGCCGCACTGGGAGGACGACGAGTACTTCGCGTGGCCGGAGCCGTCGGGAAGGCAGCTCGACGGCGATCTGGCCCAGGCGTTGAGTGACGCACTAGACCCCTAAACAAGTTGCCCTAGCTAACTATCTCCAGATAAAGTTGTATGACATCAACTAATTACTGGAGGTGGCCGTCCTGAATCGGCCCAACTCGCATCGGGAGATCCTCGAAGCGCTGTCCGGCATCTGGGTGGCGCTGCTCGTCGCGATCCTCAGCTCCACCATCGTCTCGAACGCTCTCCCGACGATCCTGGCCGAGCTCAAGGGCACCCAGACCCAGTACACGTGGGTCATCACGTCGATGCTGCTGGCGTCCACCGCCAGCACGCCGTTGTGGGGCAAGCTCGCGGACCTCTTCGACAAGAAGATGTTGTTGCAGGTCGGCATCGTGCTGTTCGTGATCGGCTCGGTCCTGTCGGGCCTGAGCCAGAACATGGAGCAGCTCATCGCGTTCCGCGTCGTCCAGGGCCTGGGCATGGGCGGTGTGCAGGCGCTCGGCCAGGTCGTGGTCGGCGCGTTGCTGAGCCCGCGGGAACGTGGCCGCTACAGCGGTTACACCGGCATGGTGATCTCGGCGGGCACCGTCGGCGGGCCGCTGGTCGGCGGGTTTCTCGTCGACTGGCCCGGCTGGCGCTGGTGCTTCTTCGTCTGTGTGCCGCTGGCGCTGGTGGCGTTGGCCGTGCTGCACAAGACGTTGCACCTGCCGAGCACGAAGCGGCACGTGAAGATCGACTACCTGGGCGCCACGCTCATCACCGGTGGCGTGAGCCTCGTGCTGATGTGGGTGTCGTTCGCGGGCAAGGACTTCGCGTGGATCAGCAAGGAGAGCGCGCTGTTCGCGGGTGGTGCCGTCCTCGCGATCGTCACCGCCTACTTCGTCGAGCGGAGGGCTTCCTCCCCGGTCATCCCGCTGCACCTGTTCCGGAACCGCACGGTTGTACTGGCGATGCTCGGTGGTATCGCGGTGGGAACGGCGATGTTCGGCGCGTCGGTGTTCATGGGGCAGTACTTCCAGATCGCGCGCGGGTTCTCGCCCACGAAGGCAGGGCTGCTCACGGTGCCGTTGGTGCTGGGGCTGAGCATCTCCTCCACGGTCAGCGGGCAGCTCATCGCCAGGAGCGGCAAGTGGAAGAGCTACCTGGTCTGGGGAGCGTTCTCGCTGGTCATCGGACTGGCGTTGCTCGGCACGATCGACCACCGCACGAACCTCGTGCTGATGGGGGCCTACCTGGCGCTGGTCGGTGTCGGGGTGGGGCTGACCATGCAGAACCTCGTGCTCGCCGTGCAGAACGGCGTGGGCATGGCGGATCTCGGTACGGCCAGCTCGACGGCCACGTTCCTGCGGTCGTTGGGTGGGACGGCCGGCGTCTCGGTGCTCGGCGCCGTGCTGGCGGCCCATGTGAGCACGAAGACGCTCGACCGCGGCTCCCTCTCCCCAGTCGTGCGGGACTCCTACGGCGATGCGATGGGTGAGTTGTTCCTGATCGCCGCTGGTCTCGCGGTGTTCACGGTGATCGCGGTGCTGCTGATCAAGGAGCAGCCGTTGCGGGAGTCTGTGGATGTCACCCCAACGGGTTCTGGTGCACAGACGGTCGCCACTGAACTTGATTCACCTGTGGATACTGAACAGCGGATTGTGGATAACTCGGTCTCCGCTGTGGACAAGCTGTTGGTGCTTTCGAGTGACGGTGTTCAGGAGGTCGCGGCGCGTTCGGCTGCGCTGCGTTCCACGCAGAACTCGTTGCCCTCGGGGTCGCGCATCGTGACCCAGCCGGTGCCGTCGGGGCGGCGCTGATCGTCGAAGATCGTCGCGCCGATGCCCTGGAGGCGTGCCACCTCCTCGTCGCGGGTGCCGTCGGTCGGCTGCAGGTCGACGTGCAGGCGGTTCTTGATCTCTTTGCCTTCGGGGACGTTGATGAAGAGGTAGCGGACGCCGTTCGGCATCTGGATCAGGGACTCGGGGTCGCCGGGGTTGTCGTCGGGGTGCAGCGGCAGGTTGAGCACCTGGCTCCAGAACGAGGCGATCGTGTAGGAGTCGCGCGCGTCGACGGTGATGTTGTGGATGATCGAGGTCATAGGGCTGATCTTCGTCCAACTTGTGTCAGCTGACGTGCGATTTTCGGGATGACCGTCACGTTCCTGTAGTTGAGCGGAACACGCTCAACTTTTCTGACGTTGTGCGGGATGATGGTTCATGCTGAACGCTGACCACGAGGTGGAGGAATGGACGCTTTCAACCCGACGACGAAGACGCAGCAGGCGGTTTCCGCTGCGGTGCAGGCCGCAACGCTCAACGGGAACCCGGACGTGGGTTCCGCGCACCTGCTCAGCGCACTGCTGGCGCAGACGGACGGGTTGACCGCGCCGTTGCTGTCGGCGGTGGGCGCCGACCCGACGCAGGTGCGCAAGGAGCTGGAACAACTCTCCCGCTCGTTGCCCAGCGCGTCCGGTTCGACCGTGTCCGCCCCGCAACTCTCGCGCGACGCCGTGCGGGTGCTCGGCAAGGCGCAGGAGCTCGCCACCGAGATGGGTGACGAGTACGTGTCCACCGAGCACCTGCTCGTCGGACTGGCGCAGCACGGCGGCCAGGTCGCCGACCTGCTGCGGCGGCACGGTGCGACGCCGGACGCGCTGACCGAGGCCTTCACGAAGGTGCGCGGGTCGGCGCGGGTGACGTCGGCCGATCCCGAGGGCACCTACAAGGCGCTGGAGAAGTACGGCGTCGACCTGACCGAACGCGCCCGCAAGGGCGAGCTCGACCCGGTGATCGGCCGCGACGCCGAGATCCGCCGGGTCGTCCAGGTGCTGTCCCGGCGCACCAAGAACAACCCGGTGCTGATCGGCGAGCCCGGCGTCGGCAAGACGGCGATCGTCGAGGGCCTGGCGCAGCGCGTGGTGGCCGGTGACGTACCGGAGTCGTTGCGCGGCAAGCGGGTCGTGTCCCTGGACCTCGGCTCGATGGTCGCGGGCGCCAAGTACCGCGGTGAGTTCGAGGAGCGGCTCAAGGCCGTGCTGAAGGAGATCACCGACTCGGCCGGCCAGGTCATCACGTTCATCGACGAGCTGCACACGATCGTCGGTGCCGGCGCGACCGGTGAGTCGGCCATGGACGCCGGCAACATGATCAAGCCGATGCTGGCCCGCGGCGAGCTGCGGATGGTCGGCGCGACGACGCTGGACGAGTACCGCGAGCACATCGAGAAGGACGCCGCCCTGGAGCGCCGCTTCCAGCAGGTGCTGGTCGGCGAACCGTCGGTGGAGGACACCGTCGGCATCCTGCGTGGGTTGAAAGAGCGCTACGAGGTCCACCACGGTGTGCGCATCACGGACGCCGCTCTCGTCGCCGCGGCCACGTTGTCGGACCGCTACATCACCGCGCGCTTCCTGCCGGACAAGGCGATCGACCTCGTCGACGAGGCCGCGTCCCGGCTGCGCATGGAGATCGACTCGCGGCCCGTCGAGATCGACACGGTCGAACGTGCCGTGCGCCGGCTCGAGATCGAGGAAATGGCGCTGGCCAAGGAGTCCGACGCGGCTTCCCTGGAACGGCTGTCGGCGTTGCGCGCCGAGCTGGCGGAGAAGCGCGAGACGCTTTCCGCCTTGACCGCCCGGTGGCAGAACGAGAAGGGCTCCATCGACAAGGTCCGCACGCTGAAGGAGCAGCTGGAGTCGTTGCGCGGCGAGTCCGAACGCGCCGAGCGCGACGGCGACCTCGGCCGCGCCGCCGAGCTCCGGTACGGCCGGATTCCCGCGTTGGAGAAGGAACTCGAAGGCGCTGCGGAGTCCACTCAGGACGCCGCGATGCTCAAGGAGGAGGTCGGCCCTGACGACGTCGCGGACGTAGTGTCGGCGTGGACCGGCATCCCGGCCGGCCGTCTGCTCGAAGGCGAGACCGCCAAGCTGCTGCGGATGGAGGACGAACTCGCCCGCCGAGTCGTCGGCCAGGGCGAAGCCGTGCGGGTCGTGTCGGACGCCGTCAGGCGCACTCGCGCCGGTGTCGCCGACCCGGACCGCCCGACGGGCTCGTTCCTGTTCCTCGGCCCGACCGGCGTCGGCAAGACCGAGCTGGCCAAGGCGCTGGCGGCGTTCCTGTTCGACGACGAACGCGCGATGATCCGCATCGACATGAGCGAGTACTCCGAGAAGCACTCGGTGGCCCGCCTGGTCGGTGCGCCTCCCGGCTACGTCGGCTACGACCAGGGCGGCCAGCTCACCGAGTCGGTCCGCCGCCGCCCGTACTCGGTCGTGCTGCTCGACGAGGTGGAGAAGGCGCACCCGGACGTGTTCGACGTGCTGCTGCAGGTCCTCGACGACGGTCGCCTGACCGACGGCCAGGGCCGCACGGTGGACTTCCGCAACACCATCCTGGTGCTCACCTCGAACCTGGGCTCGCAGACCATCGTGAACCCGTCGCTGACCGAGCTGGAGCGCAAGGACGCCGTGCTGGCCGTGGTGCAGCGGCACTTCAAGCCGGAGTTCCTGAACCGGCTCGACGACGTCGTGGTGTTCCACGCGCTCGCCACCGAGGAACTGACGTCCATTGTGGACATCCAGATCGCTCGCCTGGCGGACCGCCTGGCCGCTCGCCGGCTGACGCTGGACGTCACCGCGTCGGCGCGCGACTGGTTGGCTCTGAACGGTTTCGACGCGATCTACGGGGCACGGCCGTTGCGCCGGCTGGTGCAGTCGGCGATCGGTGACCAGCTCGCGAAGGAGCTGCTGGCCGGTGAGGTGCGCGATGGCGACACGGTCCGCGTTGACGTGCTGGACGACAACACGGGCCTGATCGTGGGCCGCGCCGCCTAACGCTCCGAGTCCCCCACGAGGCCTGTAGGTTCAGGTCTCGTGGGGGAATTTCGCTATGTGCGGTACCAGGCGGTCGAGCCCAACACCAGCGGGAACTTCACCGGGATCTTCGGGTTGTTCAACGGTCTGGCCAGGCGCGGAGAGCTCACCGAGGAGCAGGAAGCGTTCCGGCGTGTGAACAACGCCTGGTACGACGCGGCCTACACGGATCCGTCGAAGGTCGATGTGACCGTCTACGACCGGACGATCAACCCCGGTGCCGCCGCGTGGTTCAAGGTCGCGGCGACGCATCTCCTGGACCGTGTTCCGGGCTATCTGGCGATTCTCGACGCACATGGCGTGAAGTGGCGCCGAGTGGAGTCCGATGATCCCGGCCGCATCGTTTACGAGGACGTGGACCAGGTCGTCGTCGTGCCGCGATCACCAAGCCACGGGTAGCGAGACCAGCGCACGGACGTTGGTCTCCGCCCGGTACGCCAGCTCCGACTCGTCAACGGCCAGCCGCAGTCCTGGGAACCGCTTCAAAACCGACGTCAGCGCAACCCGCAACTCCAGCTTCGCGAGCAGTTCGGCCGACGTCAGGTGGCGCGTCCAGCAGCGAGTCGACGATCGCCTGGGCGCGCGGTTCGAGGGTGGCGACCATGCGCGGGCTGAAGGCGGCGGCCACGAGTTTGCGGGTGCGGGCGTGTTTGCGGCCCTCCATCGAGGAGAGCACGAGCGGGTTCGCGCCGGACGGGACCGTGACCGGGCCACCAGGGCGGGTGGCCTCCTCCCGGCTGAAGCGCGGATCGGTCAGCACCTGTCTGCAGGCGGCGTGGGAAAGCGTCAGCCAGATGCTGGTGGGACCCATCGTCGCGGGGACGACGGGACCGCCGGACGCGAGCAGTTCCTGAGCCTCTGGTTCGTTGTCCAGCGACCGTGGCGTGGTGAACGGGAACGAGGCGGGCATGTCCTCATCCACGTCGAATCGGCACGCTCAGTTCGCGACGCGCGGAAGTGATCTTCGTTCCACGCGCCGGACCCACTAGGCTTCTCCCGTGGGCATACCGGCGTGGGTCTGGTTCACCGTCGCCGCGGTGGCGGGCGTGGCGGGGTTTGCCCTGCTCGCGACCGACCGGGCGCAACGAACCGCGCGTAATCGTGAACGGCGCCGTTGGGCTGCCCTGCGCGGCTGGCAGTTCGAGGAGACAGACCACGTGCTCCCGACACGCTGGGAGGCGGGTGCCCTCGCGTACTACGGCACCGGGCTCGCCCGGGACGTGGTCGCGGGCTCGACCTTCACCGCGGACGGCAGGCGCCAGGTCTACGTGCTCGACCACGAGACCGGCGGCAAGGTCAACTCCGTGCTGGTCGGCGTGCGCTGCCGCCGGGCGTTGTCGGTCGTGATCGAACTGTGGCTGTCGACAGTCCCGTTCCAGCGCGACAACGACAAGATGCCGATGCCGGACCTCCTCGGCCCGGTCGGCTCGCGCTACGCGTTCGTCACCGACGTCCCGGCCGCCCGCAAGATCATCACGCCGGACCTGATCGACGCCGCAGAGGAGATCGGCGGCGACGTCACGGTCGTCTGGATGGAGAACGACTGGGTGCTGGCCGCCGCGCCGCCGAACTCGTCGCCCGCGCGCCTGGAGCGGCTGCTGCGCGACGTCGGTGAGCTCGCGGACGTCATCGACCCGTTCGACCCGGACCCCTCCGAGCGCGAGGAGCCGGTGGCGGAGGACGACGAGGGCGGCGAGGTCTACCGGCCGTCGTTCGGACGCAAGCAGCCCTAGCGGCGCGACCCAGAACGTTGGCTGGGTAATTCGCGCTCAGCAGGACACCTCGCGGCGCCGCTGATCTTGTAACCGTGGGTAGCGGCGGCAATATGTACTGTCCGTCGTCCCACGCCTACCAGCGGTATTCCAGGCTGTAACCGAAGTGGTGTGACCTACGTCACACTTCACTCTGTGTAAAACATTTGCTGGTGATTCAGATACTCCGTGCGTAAGGCGTCGTGTCCCCGAACCCCCCGGAGGGAAGCACGATGTACGGAGGAAAGGTAGTTCCGCCCGCGGCTGTGGCCGGCACGGCGTCCGTTGTGACGCTGGCCAACACGGGTGCATCGGTCGGATGGTTGCTGTTCGGCGGAGTCGCTCTGGTCGTTTCGGGCCTCGCACTGCGCCTGGTCGTGCTTCGCCGCCCGGCGAAACACGACGGTTGATCATCGGCGGCCTTCGACCCCGGCGATTTTCCGACTACCGTTCGGTGGCATGCCAACCGCACTGGTGACCGGATCTACCGTCGGGATCGGGGCCGCCTTCGCCCGCAGGCTCGCGGCTGAGGGATACGACCTCGTACTGGTCGCGCGCACCGCGTCCGCACTGGAGGAGCTCGCGCAGCAGCTGCGCGATCGTCACGGCGTCCACGTCGACGTCCTGCCCGCCGACCTCAGCGATCACGGCGAGCGCGCCAAGGTCGAGGCGCGGCTGGCCGAGTCGCCGGTCGACCTGCTCGTGAACAACGCCGGTTTCGCCAACACCGGCGAGTTCTTCGCGGCGGACATCGAGAAGCTCCAGGCTCAGCTGGACGTCAACGTCGCCACGGTGTTGCGTCTGTCCAGGTCCGCGATCCCCGGCATGATCGCCCGCGGCAAGGGCGACGTGATCAACGTGTCCAGCGTGGCGAGCTTCCTGCCCGGCCGCGGCACCAGCTACAGCGCGGACAAGGCGTGGGTGACGACGTTCTCCGAGGGCATGAACCTCGCGGCCGAGGGCACCGGCGTGCGGATCATGGCGCTGTGCCCCGGTTTCGTGCGGACGGAGTTCCACAAGCGCGCGAACATCGACATGTCCAAGACCCCTGGCTGGCTCTACGTCGACGCCGACCGGCTGGTCCACGAGGCGCTGCGTGACCTGCGCCGCGGCAAGCCGTTGTCGATCCCCGGCATCCAGTACAAGGCGATCGTCACCGTTTCGCGACTGCTCCCGCGCGCCCTCGTGCGCAAGATGGCGTCGCGCTTCGCCGGCGGTCGCGGCCGCACCTGAGCGGAACCGTTCGGCCGAACGGCGCGTCGGACGCCATGTGAGTGAACAGTTCCATGTCGTGCCGAACGAGCTTCGCGGGTACAGCGAGCTGCTGGACCGCAACGCTCAGCACTTCCTGACCATCAAGGACCACGCGATCTCCAAGGGCGGTGACACCAGCGGGTTCACCGGCCTGCTGACGTTGCTGCACCCCGTCGTGACCGGTGTCGCGAACCTGTACGGGGAGACGTTGGACTTCGCGAACAAGATGATGCTCAAGGACTCCGGCGCGCTCCAGAAGACCGCAGACTCCTACGAGAAGGTCGACCTCCACGGCGTCCAGCTCATGCAGAAAGCTGGAGGTGGCCGATGACCACGGCGTACGCGGACGTCCAGGACCCCTCGGCGGCGCTCAACGCCGCCGCCGAGGACCGCCCAGGCCGGCAGACCACCAAGGAGCTCATCGAGGCCGCCGGGTGGAAGCTGCAGGGCGTCAACTGGATCTACGAGAAGGTCACCGGCGAGAACCTGATCGAGTCGCTGATCAGCCCGCTGGTCGGTGACTTCGAGAAGATCGACGCCAACGCGAACGCGTGGGACCAGGTCGCCAAGGCGCTGGACTCCGTGCGGCACAACGTCGGCGAGGGTGTCGGCCAGCTCAACCCGCACTGGAACGGTGCCGCCGCGCAGGCGTTCGAGCGCCGCATGGACACCATGTGGGTCGTCGCGATCGAGGCGGACTCCCAGGTCGCCCGGATCATCGGCAACAAGTTCCAGTCGATGGCGTCCGCGTGCCGGTCGGCCACGAAGATCGCCCTGTTCCTGCTCGACAAGCTCTGCACGATGCTGCTCGAGGCCGCCATGACCGCGGTGATCCCGGTCGTCGGCTGGGGCCGCGCGGTGTGGATGGTCTACGACGCGATCCAGATCGTCGACGCGATCCGCAAGATCATCCAGTCGATCATGACGCTGATCGAGGGCGTCAAGGGCATGGTCGACGGCATCGTGGCGATGGGCACTGCGCTGATGAAGCTCAAGGACGTCCGTGACGTCAACGACTTCCTCGACGTGGTCGACGGCGTGCAGGACGGCAAGCAGAAGTTCGACAACGGCAAGTCCGCCGCGAAGTCCGGTGCGATCGGTGTCGGCCTCGGTGCCTACAGTCTCGGCAAGGCCGGGTCCGCGGCTTCCGGGCGTTCCAGTACGGGCAGCGGTTCCGGCTCGGGTGGAGGCTCCGGTGCCCCCGCTCCCGCTCCGGCTCCCAGTGGTGGTCAGCAATGACGTTCCCGTACGACCAGGCGCGACTCCAGGCGTTGTTCGACGGTGTGGACGCCAAGATCGACGATCTCGGGAAGGTCGCGGCGGCCGCGTCGCAGGTGCAGCGCCGGTCGCGCGGGCTCTCCGAGCAGGACCTCGCCGAGATCGAACGGTTCGCGAAGTCGCCGGGCGCGCCCAAGGAACTCAAGGACCTCCAACGTCGTGTCGACGCCGGCGAGATGTCGTGGGCCGACGTCGCCGCGGGTCGTGCGTTGAACGACGAGGGTGTGCAGAAGGCGCTCGCCGTCGGTGTTCCTGATCTCCAGCGCGCTTATCGTGCGATCGAGGAGGGCCAGGACATCGACGACATCATCGCGTCGGGCAACCCGACGCCCCAGCCGCCGCGCGGGCGTCGTGATGACGACGACGAGGACGACGGCCCGAGCCACTTCCGCAAGGACGCCTGGTAACGGCGCCTGGGTAACTCAGACCGGCCAGTCCACGCCGCCACTGCTGGCGTGGCTGGTCCCGGTGCCGCGAACGACGTCGAAGGCGACCGCGCAGGCGGTCGCCAGCGAGCGCAGCGGCTCGGTCACCTGGGGGTTGATCCGCACGACGTCCCGGCGGACGCGCTTGCCGTTGCGCTTGGCGCGCCCGCCGGTCTCGATCCGCGCGATGTCACCGAAGAAGCAGAGCTGCTGACCGTTCGCGTCGTGCAGCGACTGCTTCCACGCGCCGTGCGTCCTGATCGTCCCGATCAGCTGCCCCTGTGGCGTGCTGACCTGCACGTGAGGCCGTCGGCCGAACCCCTTGCCGATGTGCATCATCGGCTGGCCGTGCGGTGTCACGACGTCGAGGTCGAACGTCGTCCAGCCGGAGAACCCGGTGTGCCGCAGCGGTCGCTGCAGGCCCGGACCGCTCCGCTCCCGGACCACCGCGATCGGCACGTCACGCTCGTCGAACACCTCCACCCGGTAGTGCGGCCGGGCCAACAGGCTCATGAAGGTCCACGGCTGTTCCACGTAGAGGGTGCTCACGGTGATGCAGGGTACGAGGCAGCGACGGCCCATGTGTGCGAAGCTGACGACCCGTGCGAACTGAAGTGGTCTTGGACTCGAACGCGAAGTCGGAACTCGCTCGTCTGGTGAGCGAATTGGCCGTCGTGCACGGCAAGGTAACCCTTTCCAGCGGCAAGGAAGCTGACTACTACGTCGACCTGCGGCGGGCGACGCTGCACCACGCGGCGGCCCCCCTGATCGGCAAGCTGCTGCGGCAGCTCACCAGCGACTGGGATTTCGTCGCTGTCGGCGGTCTCACACTCGGCGCGGATCCCGTCGCCTACGCGATGATGCACTCCGCCGCCATCGACGGTGACGTGCTCGACGCGTTCGTCGTGCGCAAGGCGAGCAAGGCGCACGGCATGCAGCGGCAGATCGAGGGCATCGATGTGCGCGGCCAGCGTGTTCTCGCTGTTGAGGACACCTCCACCACGGGCAGTTCGGTCCTCACGGCCGTTGCCGCGCTGCGCGAGCACGGTGCCGATGTCATCGGTGTCGCGTGCGTGGTCGACCGCGGAACCGGTGCCAAGGAGGCCATCGAGGCTGAAGGTCTGCAGTACCGGTACCTGCTCGACCTGAACGACCTCGGCCTCGCCTGAGGTTTTATCGAGAGCGCTTCGAGCCACCCCGTCTTAGTCTGGAAGGCGGGGTGGTGCGAATGGCCAGGTTCTTCGCCGAAGCGGTCATGGTTCTGCACTTCGCCGTGCTGGCGTTCCTGCTCGTGGGCGGGTTCGTCGCGTGGCGGTGGCGCGGGGTGATTTACGCGCATCTGGTCATCGGTGCGTGGGCGATCCTCAGTCTGTTGGTGCCGGTGACGTGCCCGCTCACCACCGCGGAGGAGTTCTTCCGCGCTCAGGCCGGAATGCCGTCGCTGGGAACGGGTTTCATCGACTACTACATCGACGGCGTCTGGTACCCGGAGAGCGCGTCGACGCTGGTGCAGCTGGTGCTGGGGTCGATCGTGATCGTCTCGTGGATCGGGTTCTACGCTGGCACACGTGCTGCTCGAAGGCTTTCACACGGTTAAGCACGCCCTGCGCTTCGGCGCGGAGGTGCGCCCGTTGCTCACCACGAACCTGGCCGACGCGGTCGCGCTCGCCGAGTCGCACGCGCCGGACCTTGTGATGGCCTTCGCGCAGGCCGACGAAGTCGACCGGGCCACGTTCGTCAGCAAGGTCGGCCGCACCCATCCGACCGGTGTGGCCGGCTTCGCGGACAGGCCGGAGCTGCCGTTCGACCGCAACGCTCCGATCGTGCTGCTCGACAACCCGCGCAATCTCGGCAACTTCGGTGCGGCCATCCGGGTGGCGGCCGGTCTGGACGCGGGTGGCGTGATCTCCACCGGTGACGTCGATCCGTGGCACCCCAACGTTCTGAGGGGTTCCGCGGGGCTGCACTTCGCGCTCCCGGTCGCGAGGGCGGAGAGCCTCGACTTCGCCGGTGAGCTCATCGCCTTCGACGCCGACGGTGACCTGCTGAAAGGCCCGATCCCGGACGACGCCGTGCTGGCGTTCGGATCGGAACGCCACGGCCTCTCGGCCGAGGTGCGGCAGAAGGCCGCCCGGATCGTCCGGCTTCCCATGCGGGACAAGGTCAGCAGTTACAACCTGACAACTTCTGTGGCGATGGGCCTCTACCACTGGGTGATTCATCGAGCTTCTTGACCGGTCAAGCACTCACCATGACCCAGTGGTGATCGCGAAACTGCTGGCGGCACGCGCGGGTGTCGCGGAGCGCGCGGTGTACTCCAGGCACCTGCGGCGGGTCTGGGGTGTGCCGGGCACGCTCCTCGGTGCGCGGGCGTGGCCCCCGCTCTTCCGGGACAAGCTGCATTCCAGTTTCAACTACTGGTGGCAGGCGCACCTGCTCGACTGCATGATCGACGGATACCTGCGCTCGCCCAACGAGCTGCGCAAGGCGGCGATCACCAAGGTCGTGCGGGGCATCCGGGTGCGCAACGTCCTCGGCTGGACCAACGACTTCTACGACGACATCGCGTGGCTCGGCCTCGCCCTGCAGCGTGCCCAGCAGGAGGTCGGCGTCGCGAAACCCAAGGCGCTCGCCGCCATCGCGGACCGGTTGCGGGACGGCTGGACCGACCACGCCGGCGGCGGCATCTGGTGGAAGCGCAAGGACGACTTCAAGAACGTGCCCGCCAACGGTCCGGCCGCGATCTTCCTGGCGCGGCAGAACGAACGCACCGATCTCGCCCGTGCTCGATCCACTGTGGACTGGATCGAGGACAACCTGATCGATGTGAGCAGCGGACTTGCGTGGGACGGTCTGCACGTCCACCCCAACGGCGAGATCCGTGAGTACGAGAAGAACATCTACACGTACTGCCAAGGAGTTCTCATCGGTGCGTGCGTCGAACTGGCCAAGCACGGACAGCCGGACAAGTGGCTGGAGAAGGCCGCACGCACGATCACCGCGGTGCACGACGACCTGGCCACCAACGGCGTGATCAAGGGGCAGGGCGGCGGCGACGGAGGCCTGTTCGCGGGCATCCTCACCCGCTACCTCGCCCAGGCCGCGCTGACGATCCCCGACCTCGACCCTGACCGGCACGAGGCCGCGGACCTGGCACGGGAACTCGTGGTCCAGTCGGCGGAAGCGGCCTGGCTCAACCGCGTGATGGCGGTGAGCGGGCCGTTGTTCGGTCCGGAGTGGACGGTCCCGGCGGACGAGCGCGAGGGGCGTGACCTGTCCGTCCAGCTCGGTGGCTGGATGTGCCTGGAGGCCGCGGCACTGCTGGAGCGGCACGGCCTCGACGTGACTACGGCTTGAGATAGCTCAACAGGGTCTTGGCGTCCTCGCGGAACTGCTCCGGCGAGTCGTCGAGCACGAACTCCAGCAGCGCGTTGCGCTCGAGGCCGTCCCGCGCCAGCTCGGTCAGCACCGGTTTCCACAGGTCGCGGCGCGCCGACAGCGGCAGCCGGTCCTGGTACCCACCGGGTCCCCACGAGAAGACGTGCGCGGTCACCGGTTCCAGCGTCCGCACCTCGTGCACGGCGGAGAACACGTCCTGGCCCCCGTGCGGCTGCCAGTACGACACCACACCGTCGACCTCGTCGAGCAGCTGGACCGTCGAGTCCAGCGTGTCCGTCAGCGTGTTCCGGTGGTACTCCAGCGCGATCTTCGTGCCCATCGCGTCGGCGTGCTCCACGGCGTGCTGCAGGGCCTCGATCACCGGTGCGCGGTCCGGACATTCGGCTGAGCCGGCAGTACCGGCCCACACCCGGACGAACGGCGCGTCCAGCTCGGCCGCGGTCTCCAGGATCGCCGCCAGGTCGGCCCGGTCGGACACACCCGCGCGGTAGTACGACCCGTACGCGGCGACCTTCAACCCGGTGTCCAGCGCCCGTCGTGCCGCCGCGAAGTCACCGGGCGGCACGTGCACGTCGCCGCCCCATTCCACGGCCTGCAGCCCGCACTCCGTCGCGAGCTCGCCGATCTCCTCGATCGACAGCTGCCGGAACGTCACCGAGACGAGGCCGGGAATCAGCATCCGCAGGACTGCCGGTGCATCAGCGAGGGCGCCAGCCGAATGGTCTCCGGCGGCCGTTGCGGGTCCGCGATCCTGGACAGCAGCAGCTTCACCGCGGTCCGGCCGATCTCCTCGACCGGCTGGGCCAGCGTGGTCAGCGGCGGTTCGATCAGCGTGGCCCACTCGACCTCGTCGTACGCGACGACGGCCAGGTCCGTGCCGAGCTTCAGGCCGCGGGCGCGCGCCTCGTGCAGCATGCCGATCGTGACGAGGTGGTCCGCCGCCACGACGGCGGTGGCCGGGTCGTCCTGGTCGAGCAGCGGCGCGAGCCAGCCGCTCTGCGACACCAGCGCCTCGTCCCACTTCAGGCCCGCGCGGCCGAGACCGAGCCGGTAGCCGAGGATGCGCTCCTCGGTCGTCGCCACGCCCGTCTTGCCGCAGACGATGCCGATCCGCCGGTGACCGAGCTCCGCGAGGTGCCTCACCAGACCCGAGGTGGCCTGGACGTTCTCCGGCCCGACCTGGTCGATGTCCTTGGCGACGGTCAGCCGGTCCACCAGCACCGTCGGGATGCCGAGCTTCTTGAGCTCCGGCAGCACGAGGCTTCCGCCGGTGCCGGCCGACGGTGTCAGCAGCAGGCCGTCCACCCGTCTGGAGCGCAGCATCCGGACCGCTGTCTGCTCGGACTCGGGGGTGTCTCTCGTGTCGATCAACACGAGCGAGTAGCCGTTGCGGGTCGCTTCGGACTCGATGGCGGCGATCAGCTCGGCGAAGTACGGGTGGGAGACCAGCGACACGGCGAGGCCCAGCGACTTCGTCCCACCCATGACCAGCGACCGCGCGATGGCGTCACCCGTGTACCCGGTCTCGTCGATCGCCTTCTGGACGCGCTCGCGCGTGTCCCCCGCGACCGGTCTCGTCTCGTTGATCACGTGTGACACCGTGGTGATGGAGACCCCCGCGAGAGCCGCGACATCCCGCATGGTGACCATGGCTCGGGACCTTACCCGTTTGGAGGAAGCCCAGATGGCAGCCGTGCTGTGTGTCGGGCTCACAACTCTCGACGTGACTCAACGGGTGGACGCCTTCCCGGATCCTGGGCAGAAGGTCCGCTCGCTCAGCTCCGAGTTGTCGCCCGGCGGTCCCGCGGCGAACGCGGCCCGTGCCGTCGCCGCGCTGGGCGGTCAGGCGGCATTGCTCACCGCGTTGGGTGCCGACGCACTGGGTGAATTCGTCCGGGCTTCCTTGGACCCGGTCCAAGTCACCGCGGTGGCGGGTACGACGCCGGTCAGCATGGTCGTCGTCAGAGATGCTGATGGGGAGCGCACGGTCGTCTCACGCAACGCGTCGGTGCCGGTCGTCGCGCCCGATCTGTCCGATCTGCTCGCCGCCGCGGACGTCGTGCTCTTGGACGGGCACCATGACGGCCTGGTGCTCCCCGTCGCCCGACAGGCGAAAGCGATGGGATTGCCTGTGGTGCTGGACGCCGGGAGCTGGAAACCTGTCCTCGATCACCTGTTGCCGCTGGTCGACGTGGCTGCCTGCGCTTCGGGGTTCGAGCGGTCCGCCGCCGAGGTGCACGCCCTCGGAGTGCCGCTGGTGATCCGCACGCAGGGTGCGGCACCGGTGACCTGGTCGCGGAACGGCTCGACCGGAGAGGTGCCCGTGCCGGCGGTGGAGGTGAAGGACACGAACGGTGCCGGGGACGTCTGGCACGGCGCGTACGTCTACGCGCTGGCGTCGGGCGCGGACCCGGTGGCGGAGGCCATCGGCTTCGCGTCGCAAGCGGCCGCTGTTCGCGTCGGCGCGGTCGGGGACTGGGTTGAGAGGCTGGCACGGTGGCAGGACAGCAGGTCAGGTTCGACGAGCTGCTAGAGCGGGCTCGGGTGCTCACCGATCAGGGCGAGCGCAAGATTCTCGGCATCGGCGGCGCACCCGGTTCGGGCAAGTCGACGCTCGCACGGCGGCTCGTCGAGGCCCTCGACGGCCAGGCGGTGCTGGTCGAGATGGACGGCTTCCACCTCGCGCAGAGTGAGCTCGAACGGTTGCGGCTGGTCGAACGCAAGGGCGCGCCGGACACGTTCGACATCCCCGGTTACGTGGACCTGCTCGGCCGGATCAAGGCGTGCGGGCCGGACATGATCTACGCGCCGCAGTTCCGCCGCGAGATCGAGGAACCGGTCGCCTGCGCGGTGCCGGTGCACCCGGACGTCCCGCTCGTCGTCACCGAGGGCAACTACCTGCTGCTCAACTACGACAAGTGGAAGCGCGTCCGGATCATCCTGGACGAGGCGTGGTTCCTGTTCATCGACGAGGACGTGCGCGTGCAGCGCCTGATCGACCGCCACCTGCGGTACGGGCGCACCTTGTCGGAGGCGGAGGAACGGGTGCTGCACGGCACGGACCACGTCAACGCGTTGATGGTGAACTCGTCGAAGGGATCAGCGGACCTGCTGATCACCGAAGTGCTTTAAGAGCACACGATGGTGAAGCAGCCGAGGGCGTCGTTGTTCGAGACGTTCTTTCCGCCGTCCGTCACGGTGCCCGCGGTCGCCCACATTCCGTATTGACCGTTGTTCTCGCTCGTGTTCTTGCGAACGGTGATGTCGAGTGGAATCGGGACGTTGATGCGCAAGCCGTCGCCGACGTTTTCGGCGAAGGTGTTGCGCTCGATCACCAACGGGCCGCTGAGCGTTTCCTTCGGGTCGACGAACAGGCCTGCGGATTTCATCTTCTCGAACCTGTTGCCGCGGATGACGCCGTTGACCGGCCGGTGGACGCCGACCCAGTTGCCGCCGCTGAACGTGTTGCGCAGCAGGTCGATCCGGCCGGTCGCGATCAGCTCGAACCCGTCGAGCACGCTGTCGCGGATGGTCAGTCGCTCGGACCCGCCGATCGAGAAGGCGGCCAGCTTGGTGTTGACGATGTCGGCCTCGACGGCGCCGACGAAGTTGATCAGGTTGGCCTGCCCTCGGTCGCCCTGGATGACGACGTGGTCCGCACCGATCTGATCAATGGTGAAACTGCTGCGCAGGAGGCGGCACTCTGCGCCGCAGAAGAGCCTCCACGCGTCGATCCTGCTGCGCAGGAACGTCACCGAGGTCGTGCCGTTCCAGAAATAGGTTCCGTTCCAGTTGCCGACGGTCGAGTCGATGAACCTGGTGTTGGTCGCGTTGTCCGCGACGATGTTGATGCCGGCCACCGTGCCGTTGCGGATCGTCGTGCCGTCGACGTCGGTCATGTTGATGGAGGGAGAACCACTCAGCGTGTGCCCGTCGAGGTTGAGCGTCACCCCGTTGGCCCCGATGATGAGTCCGGTCGTTCCCGGACATTCCAGATCGGCCGTCAACTTTACGCTTTGTCTGAGCGTGTCACCGCATTGCGGCATCGCTCCTGCGTGAGCCGGTGTTACTCCCCCGAACAGTGCAATTAAAACGGCGGATGCTCCCAGAAATCGCACGTCAGACCTCCCCGTTCTTTGTGTGAAAGAACAGGCTGGCAGAATTGATGCGATTTGTCGCTAGTTCGTGCCGACTTCGACCGTTTCGTCGATGGGCTTCTGCATCTCCTGGCGGTAGCGCCAGATGCCCCATCCGGTGCCGCCGAGGAAGAACGCGATGCTGATGACGAGTGCCGCCGTCTCCAGCCACGGCAGCTGCTGCAGGACGCCCGCGCCGTAGTAGCCGGCCAGCACCAGCGTCGGCACCCAGGCGATGGCCCCGAGCGTGGTGGCCAGCGTGAACCGGCGGAGGTCCATCCGTGCGGCACCGGCGATCATCGGCGCCAGCGTGCGGATCCACGGCAGCCAGCGGGCCAGCACGACGGCCCAGAAGCCGCGCCGGTCCAGGAAGTCGCCCGCGCGTTTCAGGTTCTGCCGGTTGAGCACCTTGCCGCCCTTGCGCGCGAGCACGCGCGTGCCGGTTCCCCTGCCGATGAAGTACCCGACCTGGTTGCCGACGACGGCCACGACCAATGCCGCGACGGACAACGCCCACGCCGACACCTCGCTGTTGTGCGTCGCCAGTACGACACCAGCGGCGAACAGCAGCGAGTCACCGGGCAGGAACAGCCCGAAGATGAATGCGCACTCGATGAAGATGAAGCTCAGCACGATGACCCACACGGCCACCGGACCCGCAGTCTCCAGCGAGGCGAAAGCATGTGCCACGGTGACCCAGCCTACGTCGTGGTGCGTCGGCGGTACGGCGACATCGGTCTAACGGGATGACGAAATCTTGATTGAGCACGCTCGGTCACGACGTGAACTCCCCACGGTTGAGATCACCTTCGAGTGAACCAGTCGAATCGGACTAGCGTGACGGGTATGGAGACCTTGCTCGCCGAACTCCGCGCCGCACTGGGTGACGCCGGTGTGCTCACCGACGCCGATGTCACCGCGAGTTATCAGCGCGACATGATGCCGCTGGCGCCGCACGGCAGCCCGCTGGCCGTGGTGTTTCCGCTGGACACCGAGCAGGTCCAGGCGGTCGTGCGGGCCTGCGCCAGGCATCAGGTCCCCATCGTCCCGCGCGGCGCGGGCAGTGGTCTCTCCGGCGCCGCGAACGCCATCGACGGCTGCGTGGTGCTGGTCACGACCAAGATGAACGCGATCGTCGAGATCGACGCCGACAACCGCCTCGCCGTGGTCGAGCCCGGCGTGATCAACCTCGACCTGCGCGGCGCCGTCGAGAAGAACGGCCTGTTCTACCCGCCGGACCCGAGCAGCTACGACTGGTGCACGATCGGCGGCAACCTCTCCACCAACGCCGGCGGCCTGTGCTGCGTGAAGTACGGCGTGACCACCGACTCCGTGCTCGGACTCGAGGTGGTCCTGGCCGACGGCGAGGTGCTGCGCACGGGCCGCCGCACGGTCAAGGGCGTCGCGGGCTACGACCTGACGAAGCTGTTCATCGGCTCCGAGGGCACGCTGGGCGTGATCACCAAGGCCACCCTGGCGCTGAAGCCGCTCCCGCAGGCCCCGGCCACGCTGGTCGCCGCGTTCGGCAGTACCGCCACGGCCGGCGCCGCGGTCAGCCGGATCGTCCGCGAGGGCCTGGTGCCGTCGCTGATGGAGATCATGGACCGCACCTCGATCGAGGCCGTCGAGCAGTACCTGAAGACCGAGCTCGGCGCCGGTCCGGGCTGTGCCGCGTTGCTGATCTGCCAGTCCGACGCCGGCGGCGAACAGGCCCGGCACGAGCTGCAGAAGATCGAGGAGATCTGCCTGGAGGCCGACCTCGTCTACTCGACGCACGACGTCAACGAGGGCCGTGACCTCCTCACCGCGCGCAGGGCCGTGCTGACCGCGTTGGAGGTCTACGGCTCGTGGCTGACCGACGACGTGTGCGTGCCCCGCACCCGCATCGCCGAGCTCATCCAGGGCTGCGAGAACATCGCGAAGGAGGTCGGCCTCAAGATCGCCGTCGTGGGCCATGCCGGTGACGGCAACATGCACCCGACGATCGTTTACGACCCCACGGACGCCGATCAGTTCGCACGGGCCCAGAAGGCGTTCGACGACATCCTCGCGGTGGGGTTGTCGCTGGGCGGCACGGTCACCGGCGAGCACGGCATCGGCAAGATCAAACGCGAGTGGCTGGCCAAGGAGATCGGTCCGGTCGGCCTGCGGGTCCACCGCGACATCAAACGCGCGCTGGACCCGGAGAACCTCTTCAACCCCGGCTCGATGTTCAGCATCTAGCAACAGGCCCGTGCGGTCGCCGGGAGTGGTTCCTGGGCGGCCTTCTCCACGTCCGCGAGCATCTGCTGCCGTTCGGCCGGTCCGAGGGTTCTGCCTCGCGTCAGCACGGTGTGGATCCGTTGGGTGTTGCGGATGTCCCTGTGCGGGTTGCCTTCGAGCACCACGAGGTTCGCCTCGGCACCTGGCGCGAGCGTGCCGTTCCTCGTAGCCGCCCGCAAAACCGCTGCGGGCGACAGGCCGGCCTCGACCAGCAGCTCCAGCTCGTCGTGCACCGAGAAACCGGAGAACACGTACGGGTTGCCCGCGTCCGTACCGACCAGCACCTCCACGCCGAGGTCGTGCATCTCGGCCACCTGGTCCATGCGGCGCTTGAGGAACTCGGCCTGTTGCCTGATCTCCTCCGGTGTCACCGGAACCCACTGCTTGAGCCCGTCACGCCAGAAGTCCCGGTAGAACGCCGGCATGTACTTCAGCCGGGGGTCGTTCGCGAACCGGTCAGCCGGGCTCCCGTACACCCGCATCGCCACGATCGTCGGACACAGCGCGGAGTTGTTGCGCCGCAAACGTTTCGCCAGAGCGACAGCCTTCGCGCGCCGGTGCGTCAGCGCCGCCTGGCGTTCGAACTCCAGCACCTGCCTGAACCACGCGAACGAGTTCGCGGGATCCAGCGGCAGGTCCGCGATCGCTTGGCGCAGCTCGGTTTCCTTCGCGCTGGTCGCCAGCGGCAAGCCGTACATGTGCTCGAACGTGCGCTGCCCCAGGTCGCTCGCGTCACCCATCGCCACGTGGTTCGAGCAGTGCCCGGCGAACGTGAGGTCCTGCTTCGCGCACTCGTCCGCGATCGCCGTCAGCGTTGCCCTGTCGAGGTACGAGTAGACCTTCACGAAGTCGGCGCCCTGGGTCCTGGCGTCACGGACGGCCTGTCGTCCTTCTGCCGGCGTGCCGGCGATCAGGGCGAACGGCAGTGTGGAATGCGGTCCGTCGATGATCGCGCTGGCGACCGTCAGCCGCGGCCCGAGGACCTCGCCGCGCGCGATCCGGTCGCGCAGGTCGTAGATCTGCGGGACGCCCCACATCTCGCGTATCCCGGTCACGCCGTTGACCAAGCACAACGGCAACGTGATCCGCTCCAGGTAGGCGCCGTGCACGTGCATGTCCCACAGGCCGGGGATGACGAACCTGCCCGCCAGGTCCAGCACCGTGGACCCGTGCGGCAACGGCAGGTCGCACGACCCGATCGCGAGAATCCTGTTGTCCGCCACCACGATCGTGGCGTTGGGCCGAGTACCGGCGGAGTCGACGATCGTGACGCCTCGCAGGGCGGTGACGCTCACGGAGGCGCCGGCCCGGCCCGGTGCGATCAGGCCCGGTGCGATCAGGCCCATGCCCGCGGCCGCACCGAGCCCGGCCAGCCAGCCCAGCACTTCACGTCGAGTGGTGTCAGTCATGCCGTTCAACCAACACCTTGACGTTACGTGAGACTCAAACCCTTTCAGCACACCGGCAAGTGGTTGGGCCAGAACAACCTAGGGGCGGTATCCCGCCTGCCGCAGGACCGCGAACAGAAATTCCTCCAACGACGACCGGGTGGCCAGCTCCGGACGGGTGAGCGCGCGGTAGAAGAACGCACCCCCGAGCATGTCCATGACCAGCTCCAGATCCGTACCGGGCGGAAATCCGGGACGCATCGCCTCCTGCATCGCCACGCGCCGGGGTGCGATGAACAGCTCCCAGTACCGCTGCATCAGGCCGAAGTGGTCGGCGGAGGCACCGATGATCCGGCGCAGCAACCGGATCGCGTGCGACGACGACATCATCTCGGCGTACCCGGAGATGATCTCCTCGGCCGACGCCGCGGCCATGCGCCCGGGTTCCAGCTCGGGCACGTCCCTCGCCAGCTCCATCACGCTGAGCAGCAGGTCTTCCTTCGTGGCGAACCGCCGGTAGACCGTCGCGCGGGTCACGCCGGCGCGCCGGGCCACCTGCTCGATCGAGGTGCCGTCGAGACCGCGCTCCAGGAACAGCTCGAACGCGGCCGTCAGGATCGCGTTGTCGGCCTCGGGGTCGCGGGGGCGCCCAGCACTTTGTTCAGCCACGCAGAAAGCCTTTCCGGGGAGGTGCCGCGCCATGCCAGGTGGCCGTCGGGGCGCACCAGCAGCGTGTCACCGGCGCGTTCATGGTGCACGACGTCCCCGAGTCGTTCCCTGGCCACCTCCAGGCACCGCGACGGCCCGGCCAGCACCCACTTCCCGGTCCTGGCGAACAACGGCACGCGCCGTCCGCCCAGCGGTCCGGAGTAGCGCACGTCGAGCTGTGAGGCGGCGCGGATCAGTTTCCGTTGCACCACACCGATGTTCATCACCGGCCACAGGACGTGGTCGCGCAGGATCCGCGACGCGCGCCCGGAACCCAGGACCATCCGCGTCGCGGGCGTGGTCGACCTCAGCACCTGCGCTCCGATCGGCCTGCGTTCGGCCTCGTAGGTGTCCAGCAGCCGCTCGCTCGCCCGGCCCTGCACGACCAGGGCGAGCTTCCACGCCAGGTTGTCCGCGTCGCCGAGCCCCGTGTTCATGCCCTGGCCGCCCAGCGGGCTGTGGATGTGCGCCGCGTCGCCGGCCAGCAGCACGTTGCCCCGCCGGTACGCCGACGCGAGCCTGCGGTGGATCCGGAACGTCGACTCCCACACCGTCGAGGTGACCGGGCCGGGCGTCCAGCGCGCACCGTCCGGGGACATCACCCGCCACAGGTCGTTGCCCGGCAACGGGAACAGCGCGGTCATCGAGTCGCCGCGGGTGAGGACGTGCACCGACGACCGGTCCAGATCCCACGCGCCGTGCACGTCCTGCAGGAAGAAGTTCTCCATCACCGGCGACCCGTCGAACGAGATGCCGGCCGTCTTCCGCACCGCCGAGTGCGCGCCGTCGCACCCCACCAGCCAGTCCCACCCCCGCACCGCCGAGATCGGCGTGTCCCACTCCACCGCGACCCCGAGGGTGGCGAGCCGGTCGCGCAGCCGTGCCTCCACGAGCGCCTGCGACTCGATCAACGCACCGGCCTGGGCCATCCGCTCCAGGTCCATCACCACCCTGCCGTCGACCCGAAACGCCCTGAGCTCGACCGCCTTCTCCGGCAGGTCGCCCAGCGCGCCCAGCCGGGCCAGCACCTCTGCCCCGCGTGGCTGGACCCCCAACGCCCGTGACGTCGTGGCCGGCCCGGAAGCCGCGTCCACGATCCGCACGTCCACCCCGAACTGCCTGAGCCCGCACGCCAGCGCCAAGCCGGTCGGACCCGCCCCCGCAACGATGACCATACAAATACAGTACAGCTCTGTATTCAAATGGCGCCAGCGAAAAGCCCGCCTGCCGGAACAGACGGGCTCGTCGTCAGCGTTCGACGCGCGGGATGATCTGCGTCGCGTCGTCGTGGTGGATCTGGGCGTCCATGACCTGCGTGATGTCGTCCGCCTCGGTCTCCAGCAGCGCCTTCTTCTCCTTGCGCGCCTTGATCACCTCGAAGATGATCGGCACGACCGAGAGCAGCACGATGGCGATGAGCGTGAGCTCCAGGTTCTTGCGGATGAACTCGACCTGGCCGAGGAAGTAGCCCAGCACGGTGAGGCCCGCGGCCCACGCCACCCCGCCGATCGCGGAGTAGGTGAAGTACTTCTTGGGGTCCATCCGCCCGACACCGGCCATGGCCGTGATGAAGGTGCGGACGATCGGCACGAACCGCGCGAGGACGATGGCGCGCGGGCCGTACTTGTCGAAGAACTCCTGCGTCTTGTCGACGTACTCCTTCTTGAAGATCTTCGACTCCGGCTTGCTGAACAACGCCGGACCGGCCTTGCGGCCGATGTAGTAGCCGACGACGTTGCCGATGAACGCGCACACCGTCAGCAGCACGCACACGAGCCACAAGGGCGTCGAGATGTGCCCTGCCGCGACGAAGAGACCCGCCGTGAACAGCAGCGAGTCGCCCGGCAGGAAGAACCCGACAAGCAGCCCGCACTCGGCGAAGACGATCAAGCAAAGCCCGACGAGCATCCACGGGCCGAGCATCGTCAGCAGTTTTTCGGGGTCCAGCCAGTCAGGGCCCAATGCAATCGTCACGGCCACAACGGTACAGGTCAGCTGAGCGTGATCACTGCGGCCACCGTGCCCGCTGCCAGGCCCAACAGCAGCGCGAGGCCCAGCACCCACCACACCGACAGCGGAGCCGGGCGTTCGTCAGGAACCGGGACGGACACGGCAAATCCGGCATTGGTGCTGGTCGCCTGCGCCCGCAGCGCGTCGGTCACCAGCCGTTCCGGATCGTCCGCCATGCACCTAGTCCTTGACCCACTCGCCCCTGACCAACACGTCCTTCGGCTTCAATTCTGCATCCAGCACGACGATGTCGGCCGCGCAACCCGGCTGCAGCTTCCCGGCGTCGAGACCGAGCAGCTCCGCGCCACGGGTCGAGGTGGCGTGCACGGCCTCCACGAGCGACAGGCCACAGGAGTTGACGGCGTTGCGGAACGCCATGTCCATCGTCAGCGTGCTGCCGGCCAGCGCCGCACCGCCGGCCAGCGTCGGCACGCCGTCGACGACCCGGACCTCGAGCCCGCCCACGTCGTACACGCCGTCACCGACACCGGCGGCCGCGATGGCGTCGGTGATCAGGACCGTGCGCTTCAGACCGGCGTGGCGCGCGGCCAGGCGGACGGCGGTCGGGTGCAGGTGCACGAGGTCGCAGATGAGCTCGACGGTCACGCGTTCGTCGTCCAGCAGCGCGCCGATCGGGCCGGGCTCGCGGTGGTGCAACGGGCGCATGCCGTTGAACAGGTGCGTCGCCACCGAGGCGCCCGCGTCGACGGCCGGGCGGACCTGCGCCTCGGTCGCGTCGGTGTGGCCGATGGCGGCGATGACGCCCGAGTCCACGAGCTGACGCACGGCCTGAACCGCGCCCTCCAGCTCGGGGGCGATGGTGATCATCCGGACGGTGCCCTTGCCCGCGTCGAGCAGCTTCGTCACCGCGGTCTGCTCCGGCGGGCACAGGATCGCCGGGTCGTGCGCGCCGCAACGCGCCGCCGAGAGGAACGGCCCTTCGAGGTGGATGCCGGCGACGACACCCTCCTGGACCAGCTCGGCCAGCGCGGACACCTGGTCGGCCAGCTCCGGCACCGGGCGGGAGACCAGCGACGCGAGCAACGTCGTGGTGCCGTGCCTGCGGTGCGCGGACGCGGCCTTGCGGACCTTCACCGGGTCGCTGCTGGTGAACGCGTCACCGCCACCGCCGTGGCAGTGGATGTCGACGAACCCCGGCACGATCGTGCCGCCCCCGACGTCGGTCGTCGGGCCGCCGGGCGCCGCGCCCTCACCGACCGCGACGATCCGGCCGTCGGCGATGCTGACCCACCCGTTCTCGAGCACCCCGTCCGGCGTGACGACCCGACCATTGGTCAGGGTCACGTCGACAGGTCCACCCCACGTGCTCATGACGCCTCCAGCATGTCGATGGCCAGCAGCGCCGCGCCGAGGAAGCCCGCCTCGTCGCCGAGCGCCGCGAGCCGCAGCTCCGGTCGGCGCTGGAAGGCGATCAGCCCGTCCAGCCTTTCCCGCAACGGGTCCACCAGCAGGTCCCCTGCGAGTGCGAGCCCGCCGCCGAGCACCACGGCCTCCGGACCGAGCAGCGTTGCCAGCACCAGGATCCCCCTGGCGAGCGCGTCCACGGCCTCGTGCCACACGGCGACGGCGTCCTGCTCTCCGTCTTTCACCCTTCGGGCGACATCTGCGGCGCCGTTGACGGGGGTGCCGGTACGTGCGGTGTACCGGCGGGCGATCGCCGCGGAGGACGCCACTGTCTCCACGCAGCCGATCTGGCCACACGCGCAAGGCACGCCGTGGCCGACGTTCACATGTCCGATCTCACCGGCGTACCCGTCACCGCTGAAGATCTTTCCGTCGAGCAGCAGCGCACCGGCGATCCCGGTGCCGATCGGCATGATCACCGCGTTGCGCAGGTCCCTGGCGGCACCCATCCGGCATTCGGCGAGACCGGCGGCGCGCACGTCGTGGCCGAACGCCACGGGGACGCCCAGCCGTCCGGTGAGGACGGTGCTGAACGGGAACCGGCTCCACGGCAGGTTGGTCGTGTACACGCCGACGCCGTTGGCCTCGTCCACGATGCCCGGCGCCACGATCCCCACGGCGTCGATCTCGTGCTCGGAGGCCTGGCTGAGCTCCTCGACGAGCTCGGCGATCACCGCGAGCAGAGGTTCCAGCTCGGCCGGAGTCGCCCGGCGGGCGTGCTTGCGCGCCGCCACCGCCTCCGAGGTGCCGGCGACCAGTGCCGCCTTGGTTTCGGTGCCACCGATGTCAACGGCGACCACGTGTCTGCGTGCCACGAGGACTGATCCTGCGGCATCGAGGCCCTATTGGTCTATACCAAGTGCCGATTTCGGCGTGTGGTCTTACGAGCTGAAACCGTCCGCAACGGGCAAAACGGCTCAACTGAAAGACTGTGAAGTTTGCTAACTGCCGGAGTCAGCCGGCCATGATCTTCTGCAGGGCGTCGAGCGCACGCGAGGCCGTCGACTTCACGGTGCCCTTCGAGATGCCGGTGGCCTCGGCGATCTCCGCCTCGGACAGATCGCCGTAGTACCGCAGCACGAGCACCTCGCGCTGGCGCGGCGGCAGCTGCTGCAGGGCCTTGACGACGGCCTGGTGCTCGGCGGTCAGCATCGCGAGCGACTCGGCCGACCGCGCGTTCGCGACGTGCGGCGGCGTGTAGTCGCGGGCGGTCTTGCGCCGGCGCAGCACGCTGCGCGAGCCGTTGACCACGGCCGTGCGGAGGTAGCCCACGGCGGCCTGTGCGTCGCGCAGGCCCTTCCAGTTGCGGTGCAGTCCGGCGAACGCCTCCTGCACCACGTCCTCGGCCGTCGACGGCTCGTCGACGAGCAGCAGCGCGAGCCTCACGAGGCGCATGCGGTGCTGCTTGTACAGGTCTTCGAGCGTGAGGGGCCCTGTGGGAGGTCCTGCGACGCCGTCCTTGATTCGCAGGTTGGTCAGGGTGTCCTGCACGGTGCGCGGTGTTTCTTCGCCAACCACAAGGTAGGACGGTACCGGTCAGCGTGGCTACGGTGGACGCATGGCCCGCTTTGCAGTCGAATTGGTGTTCGGTCCAGATACCGAGAAGCGCCTCGCGGTGCGCCCGGCACACCGCGAGTACATCGCCTCTCTCGTGGAGAAGGGCGTGGTCCTGGGCGCAGGCCCCTACGCGGACGACACCGGCGCGTTGATCATCTACGAGGCCGCGGACGAGGCGACGTTGAAGGAGATCATCGCGGCCGACCCGTACACGCCCGCGAACGTCGTCAACGACTGGAAGATCCGGGAGTGGACTCCCGTGCTGGGGGTCTGGCTCAACGACTAGCGGCCTGACCGCCCGGCCCGACCAGTCCTGACGTGTCACTGGCCGCCATCTGCCGGTCGGCTTCAGCGATGTCCTCGACCGCCTGGCGGTCCACGACCATCGGCGTGAACGCGCGGAAGTACTTCAGCGCGCCCACCCAGCCGGGGACGTGGACCGCCTTCGCACGTTTCCCGATGCCTTTGACCACGGCCCTGCCGACGTCGCGGACGGGGTACTTCTTGCCGGCGACGCCCGGCATGCCCTTGCGGAGCTTGCCGAACACCGGGTGCTCGTCGGCGCTGTCGACCATGTCCGTGGAGATCCACGAGAAGTACGCCGTGCCGACGTCCACGCCCAGGTGCCGGACCTCGGCCCGCAGGCTGTCCGCAAACGCTTCACAACCGGCCTTCGCCGCCGAGTAGGCCGCGTTGCCGGGGATGTGCACGATCGCGGCCAGCGACGACACGACCAGGCAGTAGCCGCGGCTGCGGATCAGGTGCGGCAGCGCCGTGCGAACCGTGCGCCACACACCGAGCAGATTGACCTCGATGACCCGTTCGAACGCCTTGGGGTCCATCGAGCGCACGAAGCCGGTGGCCGCGATGCCCGCGTTCGCGACCACGACGTCGATGCCGCCGAAGTGCTCGGCGACCTCGTTCGTGACGCGTTCGAGCACTTCCCAGTCCGTGACATCGGCTTCCCACGCCTTGCCGCCGGTCTCCCGGGCGACCTCTTCGAGCTGGGCCTTCTCGAGCCCGACGAGCGCGAGACGTGCCCCGCGCACGGCCAGTTGCCTCGCCACCTCGGCGCCGATGCCCCTGGCCGCGCCGGTGATCAGTACCACCTTGCCCGTGACGTCCATGCCGCCACGGTAACTCAACCTACTCCCGGTAAGCTACTGGCAAGTTAAATTGCGCTGAGGCGGTCCACCTCGGCCTGGGAGAGCTCCAGGTTCAGCAGTGGCACGAGGTCGCTGAGCTGCTCCAACGTGCGGGCGGACGCGATCGGCGCGGCCACCGTCGGCTGCTGGGCGAGCCACGCCAGGGCGACCGAGGCGACCGTGGTCTCGCGCGTCTCGGCCAGCTCGTCGAGCACCTCCAGGACCTGCAGTCCGTGCTCGTCGAGGTGCTTCGACGCCGCACCCGCCCGCGGGCTCTCGACCTCGACCCCTGGCCGGTACTTGCCGGTCAGGAAGCCCCTGGCCAGGCCGAAGTACGGCACTGCGGCGAGCCCGTTGTCCGCGACGACCTGCTGCAGATCGCCTTCGAACTTGTCGCGGCTGACCAGGTTGTACTCGGGCTGCAGCGCCACGAACTTCGCGAAGCCCTCGCGCTCCTGGATCTCCAGCGCCTTCGCCAGCCGTTCGGCGGAGAAGTTGGACGCCGCGACGTAGCGGACCTTGCCCTCGCGGACGAGCTGGTCGTAGGCGGCCAGCGTCTCCTCGAGCGGCGTGTCCGGGTCGTCGAGGTGGTTGTAGTAGAGATCGATGTGGTCGACGCCGAGCCGCTTCAACGACCGTTCGGCGGCGGTCAGGACGGTGTCGCGCTTCTGGTTCTTGAACCCGGCGAGCATGCCGACCTTGGTGGCGACCACGACGTCGTCGCGGTCGCCATGCCTGGCCAGCCATTTGCCGATGATCGTCTCCGACTCGCCACCGGAGTTGCCGTCGGCCCAGGCCGAGTACACGTCCGCGGTGTCGAGGAAGTTCCCGCCCGCTGCGACGTAGGCGTCGAGCACGGCGAACGACTGGTCCTCGTCGGCGGTCCAGCCGAAGACGTTGCCGCCCAGACACAGCCGGGACACGTTCAGGTCAGTGGTGCTCAAGATCCCCATGTTCGAACGGTAGTCCGCTCAGGCGGTGATCTCGACGCCCTTCCAGAACGCGACGCGGCCCTTGATCTCGGCCGCGGCCTCCTTCGGCTCGGCGTAGTACCAGGCCGCGTTGGCGTTCTCGGAGCCGTCGACCTGCACCGAGTAGTAGTTCGCCGTGCCCTTCCACGGGCAGAACGAGGTGTGCTCGGTCGCCTTCAGCACGGCTGGATCCACGGACTCCAGCGGGAAGTAGTGATTGCCTTCGACGACCACCGTGTCGTCGCTCGACGCGATGATCCTGCCGTTCCAGCTAGCGGTTGCCATGTCTTCCAGTGTGCCCTCGGAGTCGCCTCAGAACCGGCGGGAATACCGTCCAGTAGCCCGCGCAGGCGCCCCGGCGCACATCGGGTACGCCGCCGCTGTACTGGTTACTCGTTCAAAACACGGATCATCACGTCAGGTCGGCCGCCGCGTTGAGCTTGGGACCCAGCCTCGTAGGATGCGGTTGATACGGCGTTCAGGGCACCTGAGGAGGACGACCGATGCCCATCGCAACTCCCGAGGTCTACGCGGAGATGCTTGACCGGGCCAAGGCGAACGAGTTCGCCTACCCCGCGATCAACGTCACGTCTTCGGAGACTCTCAACGCGGCTCTGCGCGGATTCGCCGAGGCCGAGAGCGACGGCATCATCCAGGTCTCGACCGGCGGTGCCGAGTTCGCCTCGGGCACCAAGGTCAAGGACATGGTGACCGGCGCTGTCGCGCTCGCCGAGTTCGCGCACGTGGTCGCCGCGAAGTACCCGGTGAACATCGCGCTGCACACCGACCACTGCCCGAAGGACAAGCTCGACGGGTACGTGCGTCCGCTCATCGCGATCAGCCAGGAGCGGGTCGACAAGGGCGGCAACCCGCTGTTCCAGTCGCACATGTGGGACGGTTCCGCCGTCGCGCTGGACGAGAACCTCCAGATCGCGAGCGAGCTGCTCGACCTCTCCGCCAAGGCGAAGATCGTCCTCGAGATCGAGGTCGGCGTCGTCGGTGGCGAGGAGGACGGCGTCGACAACGAGATCAACGACAAGCTCTACACGACGCCAGAGGACTACCTGAAGACGGTCGACGCGCTCGGCGCCGGTGAGAAGGGTCGCTACCTGCTCGCCGCGACCTTCGGCAACGTGCACGGCGTCTACAAGCCGGGCAACGTGAAGCTCCGCCCGGAGATCCTCAAGCAGGGCCAGGACGTCGCGGCCGAGAAGCTGGGCCTCCCGGCCGGCTCGAAGCCGTTCGACCTGGTCTTCCACGGCGGCTCCGGCTCGCTGCTCGAGGAGATCCACGAGGCCGTGTCGTACGGCGTCATCAAGATGAACATCGACACGGACACGCAGTACGCCTTCACCCGCCCGATCGCGGCGCACATGTTCGCGAACTACGACGGCGTGCTGAAGATCGACGGCGAGGTCGGCAACAAGAAGGCCTACGACCCGCGCAGTTACCTCAAGGCCGCTGAGCAGGCCATGGCCGCCCGCATCGCCTCGGCGTGCGAGCACCTCAAGTCGTCGGGCCGCATGATCGCGGGCTGACGCCTAAACCATGAACGGCGCTTTCGTGGACCTCAGGTCCACGAAAGCGCCGTTCATGGTTTCAGCTGAGTTTTAGGCGCGAGGCGAGCAGTTGGGCTTCTGGGCGGTGGATGAGCATGTCGCCGACAGTCCAGAGAACCGCCAGCAGGACGGCGGTGACGGCCGCCGAGGAGAACGAGATCGGCGGTCCCCACAGGTACTCCTGCTGGAACCAGATGCCGACGTACCCGACCGTGGTGACGGCCGCCGACCCCAGCACGGCCGCGGCCGGCGTGGGCATCTTGATCACGTGTGCCGCGTCGATCGCGAGTCCGACGAGGATCAGGAACAGCGGCACGGCGGACTTCGGGAAGTCGATGCCCGCGAGCAACGGCCAGATCAGGCACCGGTACGCGACGTAACCACCGGCGACGGCCGTGGCCGCCCAGGGCCGGTCGATCGTGCGCCGGGCGATCACCAGCACGATGGCGGCCGCGACCAGGCCCCACACCGGGTAGACCCAGTCGGCGATGGGCAGCGCGAAGTGCACCACCGCCTCGCGTCCGATCGGCACGCCGAGCTGGTCCGCGGCGAACTGCAGCAGGATCGGCTCGGCCTCGGCCTTACCGTTGTCGTAGGCCTGCAGCGCGCGCACGCCGTACTCCTGGTGCTGGTTGGGGAACCAGACGTTCTCCAGGAAGAAGAACCACAGCGCGACGAGCCCGAACGTCCGTGCGTTGCCCTCGGGGAAGTACTTCATCCACCCGCGGATCGCGCCGGCCAGCATCACGGCCGTGCCGAGGTAGAGCAGCGCGTGCGAGCCGCTCCACGAGGTGATGTCGAGCCCGTTGATGCGGTGGTTGATGACGTCGATCGGCAGCGCGACCAGGAAGATCCCGCACCCGATCTGCATCAGCCGCAGCGTGAGCTTGTCGACGCCGTACCCGGTGAACGTGTGGAACAACGTCAGCCCGACCACGATCACCGTGCCGACCGTGTTGATCAGGTGCGGCGGCGCGAGGTCGTCGCGCAACCACTTGAAGTGCCACGAGACGTCCCACGACGACCCGATCAGCTTCAACAACAGACCTACGAGCCAGAGCTGGTAGAGCTGCTTCGTGAGCTTCGCCGGTGTCTCCCTGCCCGGCACGCCTCGCTCCCAGTACTGGTCGCGGAACTGCCTTACCCCCTGGATCATCCGAACATCATGAGCGGCGCTCCGACTTCCAGGAAGACCGGCCCACCCTGGTTTTACCCTGATGTTTCCCGTTCGGGTGAACGACGTTGATCTCTTCGGCCCAGCGCGGCAAGGTGCTCGGCCATGGCCAAGAAGATCATCGCCGGCGTGCTCGTCACCGCTCTGATACTGGCCGTCGTGGCCACTGTGATGAGGGTCTTCATCTCCTGAGACGCGTTCGTGCGGCACGATGGGCCGCATGGTTGAGAACCTCCTCGGACCCGAGCCGACCCGTCTCCCCGACCGTCCTGAGGCGCAGTCCGCCGCGGACGGTGGCACCGACCCGGCCAAGATCGTGCGGGCGTACCCCGACTTCTCCGAGGCCTGGGCGCTGCTGGCGGAGCGCTCGCTGCACGCCGGGGACCCCGTCGCCGCCTACGCCTACGCCCGCACCGGCTACCACCGCGGCCTCGACCAGCTGCGTCGTTCCGGCTGGAAGGGCTTCGGCCCCGTGCCGTGGGACCACCGGCCGAACCAGGGCTTCCTGCGTGCGCTCGGCGCACTGGCCAGGGCCGCCAGGGAGATCGGCGAGGACGAGGAGTGGGAGCGCTGCAGCAAGTTCCTGGCCGACTCCGACCCCAAGGCCCCGGCCGCGCTGGGTCTGGTCTGACCTGACGTGGGTGCTGTCCGGGAGGCGGTCGGGCGCGGGCTGACGCGGTGGCGCGGGGCCGCGCTGCCGATCGTCCAAAGTGCTCTGTCCGCCGGTCTCGCCTGGGTCGCGGCGACCCTCGTGATCGGGCACCAGCACCCGTTCTTCGCGCCGATCGCCGCGGTCGTCTGCCTCGGGGTGTCGCTGGGGCAACGACTGCGGCGCGTCGGTGAGCTCGTCGTCGGCGTCTCGGTCGGCGTCGGCGTGGGCGACGCGCTGATCGGCTGGATCGGCAGCGGTCCGTGGCAGATCGCGCTGGTCGTCGGGCTCGCCATGTCGGCGGCGGTGCTGCTGGACGGCGGCTCGGTGATCGCGTTGCAGGCCGGCTCGTCCGCGGTGCTGGTGGCGACGCTGTTGCCGCCGAGCGCGGGTGGCGGGTTCGACCGCATGATCGACGCGCTGACCGGCGGCCTGGTCGGGCTCGCCGTGGCGGCCCTGCTGCCGGCCAACCCGGTCACCGTGGCCCAGCGGCAGCTCAAAGCGTTGACGAACACCCTCAGCAGCGCGTTGCGCAATCTCGCCGAGGCGCTGACCGAGAAGGACGCGGTCAAGGCCGCGGGGGTACTCGCCGAACTGCGCACCAGCCAGGCCACGATCGACGACTACAAGTCGGCGCTGCAGACCGGCAGTGAGATCGCGAAGATCGCGCCCATCCGCTGGCGCGCCAAGGACGAGCTCAGCAGGTACCAGACCGCGGCCGGCCCGGTGGACTACGCGATCCGCAACACCCGCGTGCTCGCGCGCCGGACCATGGCGGCGCTCAAGGCGGACGAGCTGATCCCGGACGGCGTGCCGGACGTGCTGAAGGACTACGCGGACGCCGTCGACTGCCTCCGTGGCGAGCTGGAGAAGGGAAGGACGCCCAAGGACACCAGGGAGGCCGTGCGAGACGCCGCACGGCATCTCACCGCGCGGCGTCTCGGCGGGGACGGGTTCTCATCCAAGGTCGTGCTGGCGCAGATCCGCAGCGTGGCCGTGGATCTGCTCCAGGCCACGGGACTGAGCCGCAGCGAGGCGATGGAGGCGTTGCCGCCCCTCAGCCCTCCGGCCGGTTCAACAGGCCCAGCAGCAGCGAGTGAACCGGCTCGTGATCCCGAGGATCAGCCAGGGCGCACGAACCACCCGTGATCGCGTACCACTCGTCCGCGCCCTCGTAGCGGACCTGCGCACGCAGCTGCCCGTCGTCGGACAGTTCGGTGCGCAGCTCCAGGTCCCCGGTGACGACGCCGACCTCGTCGGTCATCACGCCACCAGGGCCGGCCACGAAAGGCGAGGAGAGTGTGGTCATCAGCAGGTGTTGAGCATCCCGGTCAGTGCGGTCTTCTCGGAGCTTTGCAGGGTGAGTCCCCAGTTTTTCTTCGTGTGAACCCACATCTTGGCGTACGTGCAGTAGTAGGACGTCAGCGGAGGCTTCCACGCGGCCGGGTCCTTGTCGCCCTTGGCCTGGTTCACGTTGTCGGTCACCGCGATGAGCTGCGGGCCCGACAGGTCGTTCGCGAACGCCTGGCGCCGCGAAGTCGTCCACGACGCCGCTCCGGACTTCCAGGCTTCCGACAGCGGCACGACGTGGTCGATGTCGATGTCGGAGGCCAAGGTCCAGGTAGCGCCGTCGTACGGCGACTTCCAGGAGCCGGAGGTGGCCGCGCAAGACGAGTCGGTCACCACGTTGGTGCCGTCGCGCTTCAGCACGACCTCACGGGTGTTGCAGGTGCCCGACTGGGTGATCCAGTGGGGGAACAGGTCGCGTGAATAGCCCGTGCTGGAGCCCTCCGAGGCAACCGTGAGGCTGGCCAGTTCGGACCTGGCGGTGTCGACGGAGGGGATGTTCGGCGGTGTCGCGAGTGCAGGGGAAACAAAACCAAAGGTGAGGGCTGCCGCGGCAACGACAACACCAATGGTTCGGTTAACTTTTGACATCGTCCCGACCTTCCTTGTTGGAAAGTGATCGGGACCACCCTTAGTCACATTATGAAATTAGGCAATGCCTTTGGGTGACACTCAAGTGAATGACAAGCGCACGACTAGACGCCTCGTACGAGCCTCAAGTCCTCCGTGTGCCGGTACCAGGTCCACTTGTCGACCGGGCGCGGGTGCTTGTGACCATCGAGAACGGCGGTCGTGGGCAGGCAGCCGAGCTGGAACGCGCGCGGCCGGCTCTCCTTCACCTTGGATCCGATGAGGCGTTTGTTAACAATTCGCACCACGAGGCCCAGACCGCCCTCCGGGTCCGGCGTGCACTCGATCCGCGAGGCCTGGCCGCGCAGCACGTTGTCCGCGTCGCTGTAACCAACGCCACGAACCGGCGACAGGACGCCGAGTCCCATGAGGACACCGCCGACGTCGTCGCGCACGAACGGAACGGGATCTACGTCACCGTTCAGGGCGATGTCCAACGCCCGCGCGGGGTCGGTCGAAAGCCCCCAGAGGGCGGCAACGGGCGAATCGCCCACGGGGACGTAGCCGAGTGTGATCGAACCGAGCTTCTCCTTGCGCAGCAACCGAACCCCGACGGCCGCGAGGTCGGCGTCGGTACCCACCACGACGAGCCGTTCGGCGTCCAGATGTTGATCGACATGGTCCTTGCCGGGGCGCGCGGGCACCGCGCGGGTGTCGTCACGTTGAGTGATCATTGGCAACTGCGGGTTTCCGCAGGCCAACACGATTCCGTGCACGGTCATCTCCTGGTCTACCCTCGCTTACCGGCGTTCGCTCGAACCAGTCCAAGCGCTTGGAGTTTCACATGCCGGCCGTCGTGCTTATCGGTGCCCAGTGGGGCGATGAGGGCAAGGGCAAGGCCACCGACATCCTCGGTGAGCGTGTCCAGTGGATCGTCCGCTACCAGGGTGGCAACAACGCGGGTCACACCGTGGTCCTCCCGGGCGGTCAGAAGTTCGCCCTGCACCTCATCCCGTCCGGCATCCTGACGCCCGGCGTGAAGAACGTCATCGGCAACGGCGTCGTGGTCGACCCCGGCGTGCTGCTCGAGGAACTCGCGGGGCTGGAAGAGAAGGGCGTCGACACCAGCGGCCTGCTGATCTCGTCGGACGCGCACTTGATCATGCCGTACCACGTGGCCATCGACAAGGTGACCGAGCGCTACCTCGGCAAGGCGAAGATCGGCACCACCGGTCGCGGCATCGGCCCCGCCTACCAGGACAAGCTCGCCCGCGTCGGCGTGCGCGTGCAGGACCTGCTGGACGAGAAGATCCTGCGGCAGAAGGTCGAGGCCGCCCTGGACTTCAAGAACCAGGTGCTGGTCAAGGTCTACAACCGCAAGGCGCTCGACCCCGACCAGGTCGTCGAGCAGGTGCTGGAGCGCGGTCAGCACTTCGTGCACCGCATCGCGGACACCCGCCTGCTGCTCAACCAGGCGCTGGACCGCGACGAGATCGTCGTGCTGGAGGGCTCGCAGGGCACCCTGCTCGACGTCGACCACGGCACCTACCCGTTCGTCACGTCGTCGAACCCGACCTCGGGTGGCGCGACGGTCGGCTCCGGTGTCGGCCCGACCCGCATCAGCACGGTGATCGGCATCCTGAAGGCCTACACGACCCGCGTCGGCTCCGGTCCGTTCCCGACCGAGCTCAACGACGACCAGGGCGAGTACCTGCGCAAGCAGGGCGGTGAGTTCGGCGTCACCACCGGACGTTCGCGGCGCACCGGCTGGTTCGACGCCGTGATCGCCCGCTACGCCTCGCGCGTCAACGGCATCACCGACTACTTCCTCACCAAGCTGGACGTGTTGTCGGGCCTGGAGAAGGTCCCGGTCTGCGTCGCGTACGAAGTGGACGGTCTCCGCGTCGACGAGATGCCGATGACGCAGACCGACGTGCACCACGCCGTGCCGGTGTACGAGGAGCTGCCTGGCTGGTTCGAGGACATCTCGCACTGCCGCACGTTCGACGAGCTGCCGGCCAACGCCAAGGCGTACGTCGAGTACCTGGAGGGCATCATCGGTGCCCGCGTCTCGGCGATCGGCGTCGGCCCCGGCCGCGACCAGACGATCGTCCGGCACGACGTTCTCGGCTGACACCGATTATCTCGACATACGACGCTTTTTCACGATTTGGGCGTCGTTGACGTAGGGCCACGGCTCGCCTGTAATTCGGGCCGTGGCCCTTTCTCTTGCTCGAAAACCCGCGCTGCAGCTGCGCTGGATCAGCCCTTTGGCGCTGGTTCTGCTGTGGCAACTGGCCAGCTCAACGGGTGTGCTGTCGCCCGAGAAACTGGCCTCTCCGCTCACCGTCGCGCAGTCCGCCGGTGAGCTGATCGCCAATGGCCAATTGGTCGACGCATTCCTTGTTTCGCTGGGCCGCGTTTTCTTCGGATTTCTCATCGGTGGCACGATCGGTGTCGCATTGGGGCTGGTGTCCGGTCTTTCCCGGTGGGGCGAGACGTTGCTGGATCCGCCCGTCCAGATGTTGCGGACGCTCCCGCACCTCGGCCTGATCCCGTTGTTCATCCTGTGGTTCGGCATCGGCGAGGAACCCAAACTCGCGCTGGTCGCCGCCGGTGTGGCGTTCCCGCTGTACCTCAACCTGCACGCCGGCATCCGGCAGACCGATCCGGGCCTGGTCGAGGCCGCTCGCGCGCTGGGCTACAGCGGGTTCGAACGCGTCGCGCACGTCGTGCTGCCGTCCGCCGTGCCGCAGACCCTGGTGGGACTGCGGATCGCGCTCGGCACCGCCTGGCTGTCCCTGATCGTCGGCGAGCAGATCAACGCCGACTCCGGCCTCGGCTACCTGATCAACAACGCCCGTGAGTTCCTCCGCACCGACGTCGTGGTCGTCGGCCTCGTGGTCTACGCGCTGCTGGGTCTCACCACCGACGCGTTGGTGCGCCTGCTGGAAAGGAGAGTGCTGCGATGGCGAGCCCGGTGATCGTTCGCGGCCTGCGCAAGGCCTTCGGTGCCAGGACCGTGCTGGACGACGTCGATCTGGAGATCGCGCCCGGCGAGTTCGTGGCCCTGCTCGGCCGCAGCGGCTGCGGGAAGTCGACGCTGCTGCGCATCCTCGCGGGCCTGGACCGGGAGATCACCGGTGAGGCGCAGGTCTCCGGCGCGGTGTCGATCGCGTTCCAGCAGCCGCGTCTGCTGCCGTGGCGCAAGGTCTGGCGGAACATCTCGCTCGGCCTGCACAAGCCGGACGGGCGAGCCGTTGCCCTGAAGGCGTTGGAGGAAGTGCGCCTGAAGGGGCACGCCGACGCGTGGCCGCTGACGTTGTCCGGCGGTGAGGCGCAACGGGTCTCGCTCGCACGGGCGTTGGTGCGCGAACCCGACGTGCTGCTGCTGGACGAACCGTTCGGCGCGCTCGACGCGTTGACCCGGCTGGCCATGCACCACCTGGTGGAAGACCTGTGGACCAGGCACAAGCCCGCCGTGCTGCTCGTGACGCACGACGTCGACGAGGCGTTGCTGCTGGCCGACCGGATCCTCGTGCTCGACGAGGGCCGGATCGTCGCCACGCACCACGTAGACCTGCCCCGCCCGCGTCGCCGGGCTTCCGTTGTGGAGCAACGCACCCGCGTGCTCGCCGATCTGGGAGTGGATGTTGAAACAGCTGCCTAGCCGGAAGTGGCTCAGCCTGCTCGCTGCGATCCTGTTCACGACCGGGTGTTCGGCAGCCGCCCAGGACACCCCGTCCGGCGAGGTCGTGCTCAAGGTCGGTGACCAGAAGGGCGGGGCGAAGGCGCTGCTCACGGCCGCCGGTCTGCTGAACGACTTCCCGTACAAGCTGGAGTGGTCGACCTTCACCTCCGGCCCGCCGCTGCTCGAAGCCGCGTCGGCCGGCGCGATCGACATCGGTGGCGTCGGCAACACACCGCCGATCTTCGCCGCCGCGGCGAACGCCAAGATCGCCGCGATCGGTGCATCGAAGGGGCAGGTCGACTCCGACGCGATCCTGGTGCCGGAGAACTCGCCACTGCGCGGCGTCACGGATCTGAAGGGCAAGAACATCGCGGTGGCCAAGGGCAGTTCGGCACACGGCCAGGTGCTGCTGACGCTGCGCGCGAATGGTCTCAGCACCAAGGACGTCACGTTGAACTTCCTGCAACCCTCGGACGCGTACAGCGCGTTCACCCAGGGCCGGGTCGACGCCTGGGCGGTCTGGGATCCGTACACCGCGCAGGCGCAGCAGGAGGCCAAGGCGCGCGTGCTGACCGACGGCAAGGGCCAGGCGAACGGGTACGGGTTCCAGGTCGCGGGCCGGAAGGCGTTGGACGACAAGGGGAAGAACCCGGCGCTCAAGGAGTACCTGGTCCGTTACTACAAGGCGCAGAAGTGGGCCGACACGCACCGCGAGGAGTGGGCGAAGGCGTGGGCCGCTGAGACAGGTCTCACGTACGACGTCGCGCTCGCCTCGGTGAACCGCAGCGGCGACCTGCCGGTGCGCATCGACGACACGTTGATCGCCTCCGAACAGCACCTCGCGGACGCGTTCACCGAGGAAAAGACGTTGCCGGGCAAGGTCGACTTCGCGAAGTTCGTCGACACGAGGTTCCAGGGAGATCTGGCATGAGCATCACGCTGCACTGGTTCCTGCCGACGTCCGGTGACGGGCGAACGGTCGTGGGGCACTTCCACACCAGCCGTGCGAACACCGCGGGATCGCGCCGCGAGGCGGACATCGACTACCTCGCGCAGATCGCGCGTACGGCCGAGCAGGTCGGATTCACCGGCGTGCTCACACCGACCGGCACGTGGTGCGAGGACGCCTGGCTGACCACGGCCGCGTTGATCAGCCAGACCACGACGCTCAAGTTCCTGGTGGCGTTCCGGCCGGGTGTGCTGTCGCCGACGCTCGCGGCGCAGATGGCCTCGACGTACCAGCGGATCTCGCGTGGACGGTTGCTCCTGAACGTCGTCACCGGTGGCGATGCCGTTGAGCAGCAACGCTTCGGCGACTGGCTGGACAAGGACCAGCGGTACGCGCGCACCGATGAGTTCCTTCAGATCGTGCGTGGTGTCTGGAGTGGTCAGCCGTATTCGTTCCAGGGCAGGCACTACCAGGTCGAGGGCGCTACCGTCCTGGCCGCGCCGGACCCGGTGCCGCCGATCTACTTCGGTGGTTCGTCCGACGCCGCTCTGCCGGTCGCGGCGGCGCGGGCGGACGTGTACCTGACCTGGGGTGAACCACCTGCCGACGTGGCCGCGAAGATCGCGCGAGTGCGGGCGCTGACCGACCGGCCGATCCGGTTCGGCATCCGGTTGCACACGATCAGCCGCGACACGTCCGCGGAGGCGTGGGCGGTGGCCGAGAAGCTCCTCGACGCGCTGGACCCGGCCACGGTGGCGAAGGCACAGGAGGAGCTGCGGACATCGGAATCCGTTGGGCAGCAACGGATGTTGGCGCTGCACGGCGGTGACCTCAGCCGTGGTGTGCGCGGTCTGGAGATCTACCCGAACCTGTGGGCGGGCGTCGGGCTCGTTCGCGGTGGCGCGGGAACGGCGTTGGTGGGCTCGCACTCCGAGGTCGCCGACCTGATCGAGGAGTACCACTCCATCGGCATCAGCGAGTTCGTCCTGTCCGGCTATCCGCACCTGGAAGAGGCCTACTGGTTCGGTGAGGGCGTGCGGCCCCTGTTGGAACAACGCGGGTTGCTCGACAGTGACCGCACGCTCGCACTCGCTAGCGCTTGACCTTGGCCTCGATGGCGGTGTCGGGGTTGTCCGCGAACACGCCGTCGAGTCCCTGCTTGAAGAACAGGTCGTACTCCTCGAAGGCCCGGCCGTACGCGGCCGGGTCGGCCGAGGAGCGGAAGTCCGCCGGCAGGAACGAGTTCTCGTTGCGGAACGTCCAGGAGTGCACGATCAGGCCGACCTTGTGCGCGTCCTCGACGACGGTGGTCGGCTGCTTGAGGAAGCCGCCGGCGTCGCGCGGGATGATCAGGTCCTTCGTGATGCCGACGCCGTCCGCGTAGCCGCGAACCTCGCGCAGACCGGCCGGGGTGACCAGGTCGGCGTAGGTGCGCTTGTCACCGGAGACGACGAAGTCGTACGGCGCACCGGAACCGTTGATCAGCTGGACCAGCGGCACGCGCAGGGACTTGTTCAGCTGCTTGAGGTTCGCGACCTCGAACGACTGCACGTAGACCTTGGCGTTGCGGCGGTTGAGGCCGTTCTTGTTCAGCGCGTCGACGAGCTTCGGCTCCAGCGCGAGACCGATCGACTGGAAGTACGTCGGGTGCTTGGTCTCCGGGTAGATGCCGATCTCGCGGTGCAGCTCGCGGGACAGGCGCTTGGTCAGGTCGATGACCTCCTGGAACGTCGGCACCTCGAAGCGGCCGTCGTAGAGGGTGTTGCGCGGGCGGATCGCGGGGATGCGTTCCTTGGCGCGCAACGTCTTCAGCTCGGCGAGGGTGAAGTCCTCGGTGAACCAGCCGGTGATCGGGGTGCCATCGATGACCTTGGTCTTCTGCCGGTCGGAGAACTCCGGCTTGGTCGAGACGTCGGTGGTGCCGCCGATCTCGTTCTCGTGCCGGGCGACCAGCTTGCCGTCCTTCGTGGACACCAGGTCCGGCTCGACGAAGTCGGCGCCCATGCGCGCCGCGAGCTCGTACGACGCGAGCGTGTGCTCGGGCCGGTACGCCGAAGCGCCGCGGTGCCCGATGACGATCGGGCCCTTGTCGTCGTGTGCGGAGGCAGAGGGCAGGGACGCCACCACCGCACCCGCGAAGACGACCACGACGGCGGCAAGACCGCGGGCCCAGATCCTTCTGGGGTACATCGTTCGACCTCCCGTTTTGTGTTGAGAGCGCACCCAAGCATCGCAACACGAAAAGCAGGTGAACGGTTACTCACGAGACAGTGCGGCTTCCTCCAGGTCCAGCTCGCGCAGCACCCGGAACAGGACCTCGTCGTCGATCTCGCCGGAGTCCCGCGCCTTGATGAACTCGTCCCGCTCCGCCTTGAGCATGACCCTGCGCAGCCGCCGGTACGCCGCCGCCGGGCTCTCCTCCTCCTGACGCCCGAGCCGTTCCCACGCGGCGTTGCCCCGGTGCTCGGCGAGCGAGCGCAACTGGTCCCGCACGTGGTCGGGGACGTCCTCGATCTCCTCGTCGAGCCTGGTCACGGCCGCCTGCGCGGCCCGGTGCTGCACCTGTGCCTCGGCCAGCGCGTCCTGGCGCGCGTCGTCACCCTCGAAGCCGATCTTGTTGATCAACCACGGCAGCGTGGTGCCCTGCAGCAGCAAGGTCGCGACCGTGACGACGAAGGCGCAGAACAGGATGATGTCGCGTCCCGGCACGTTTTCCGGGATCGCGGCGGCTGCGGCCAGCGTCACCACACCCCGCATGCCGGCCCATGAGATCACCGTCACCTGACCCAGGTGCGGCGGCCGGTCCTCGCGTTGCTTGATCTTCGGGAACAGGATCCTGGGCAGGTAGGTGACCGGGTACATCCACACGAACCGCGCCAGGATCGTGGCCAGCAGCACCGCGGCGGCGCCCAGCAGCAGACCGGCGCCGAGCTCGACGTTCCTGATGATCGTGGACACCTGCAGCCCGATGAGCGCGAAGACGAACGACTCCAGCAACACGTCCGCCGAGCGCCACACGGCCGCGTCCTGCAACCGGGTCGTGTAGGTGCCGCGCGGCGAGTGGTGGCCGACGTAGAGGCCCGCGACGACGACCGCGAGGACACCGGAGAACTGGATGTCGAAAGCGTGCAGGCCCTCTTCGGCGAGCAGGTAGGCACCGAACGGCACGAGCAGCCCGAGCGCGCTCTCCAGCACGCCCTCGCAGAGCCGTTTGCGCAGGAACCTGACCACCACACCGACGACCAGGCCGACCGCGATACCACCGGCCGTGATGTACAGGAACATCCAGACACTCGCGACCGGGTGCATGGCCGTGCCACCCGCAGCCGCCACCGCGACCTTGAACGCGGTGAGCGCCGTGGCGTCGTTGATCAGACTCTCGCCCACCAGCAAGGTCATCGCCCGCCGCTGCAGCCCCAGCTTGCGCCCGATCGCCACCGCGGCGACGGCGTCCGGCGGCGCCACCACCGCGCCCAGGACCAGGGCGGCGGCGAGCGGCAGGTCGGGAAAGACCAGATGCGCCGTGACACCGACCACCAGCGTCGTGAACAGCACCAGCCCGACCGCGAGCAACCCGATCGGCCGCATGTTCGCGCGGATGTTGAGGTACGAGCTGTCCAGTGCGGCGCTGTAGAGCAGCGGCGGCAGCACCAGCACCAGGATCAGGTGCGGATCGAGCGCGAACTCCGGCACGCCGGGGATGAACGAGACCACGAGCCCGACCGCGACCAGCACCAGCGGCGCCGACCAGTTCAGGCGGCGCGCGATGGAGGTGACCACCAGCGCCCCGAGCAACAGCAGCAGAAGTTCAGGCCCGATCATGCGCTCATTCTGCGTAAAGATGGAACCCATGACCTGTTCGCACGTGGGAGCGCTACCCGCAGTGGTGGCGCCGGAGTCGGCCGAGGGCTGTGTCGACTGTCTCGCTCTGGGTGAGCGCAACTGGGCTCACCTGCGGATGTGCCTGTCCTGCGGGCACGTCGCGTGCTGCGACTCGAGCCCCCACAAGCACGCGACCGCGCACTTCGGCTCGTCCCAGCATCCGGTCATGCGCTCGTTCGAGCCGGGCGAGGACTGGCGCTGGTGCTATGTGGACAGTGCCATCGTCTGAGTCTTTGCACTTCCTTTGGATTGATCCTCTGCTGCTGTGATCGCGCCCACAGTACGGTGCGATCGTGGCCAACCCGGACCTCGCCCGCATCGTCGCGGAGCACGACGAGGAGATGCCGTCGCGCTCGCTCTCACCCCGGTGGGAGCGAGCTCTGTGGATCGCCGGTCTGCTGATCGCGCTTCTTGTGCTGAAGCAGGTGTTCTTCCCGTTCGCCAAGGGAAGCCAGTACTACCTGATCATCTTCCTGGCGGTGACCCTGCCGCTGGTGTTCCTGTCGTACGGCCGCGGCCACACGCCTCCCTGGTGGGACTGGGTGCTGGCCGGTGTCGCGTTCGTCGTCGGGGCGTATCCGCTGTTCGGAGGCTACGACGAGTTCCTGAACCGGCAGGGGCAGCTCACCACCCTGGACGTGGTCGCGGGCTCGCTGCTGCTCCTGCTGATCCTGGAGGCGTGCCGGCGCACGACCGGCTGGGTGCTTCCGGTGGTGTGCCTGGCGTTCATCGCCTACGCGTACTACGGCGGGTTCCTGCCGCCGGCGTGGTCGATCGCGCACTCCGGCGTCGACTTCCCGCAGATCATCAACGGGTTCTTCAACGACTCCAGCGGGTTCTACGGCACGCCGCTGGACGTGGCGGCGACCTACATCGTGCTGTTCACGATCTACGGCGCGGTGCTGAACGCGTCCGGCGCCGGGAAGTTCTTCGTCGACGTCAGCTTCGCCGCGTTCCGGAAGTCGCGGACGGCTCCCGGGCGCACGGCGGCGACCGCGGGGTTCCTGCTGGGCACGGTGTCCGGGTCCGGCACGGCGACGACCGTGTCGCTGGGCGCGGTGACGTGGCCGATGCTGAAGAAGGCCGGTTATCCCAAGGAGAACGCCGGTGGGCTGCTCGCGGCGTCCGGCATCGGGGCGATCCTGTCGCCGCCCACGCTGGGTGCGGCGGCGTTCATCATCGCGGAGTACCTGAAGGTCCCGTACCTGTCGGTGCTGATCTGGGCGATCATCCCGACGCTGCTCTACTACCTGGGCATCGCGCTCGCGGTCGAGGCCGACGCGCGGCGGTTCGGTGCCCAGCCGGTCGACGTGGACGCGCCGCGGTTCTGGGACGTGCTCAAGCTCGGCTGGTACCACTTCCTGTCGCTCGGGATCATCATCGTGTTCCTGGCGCTGGACATCCCCGTCTACCGCGCGGTCGTCTACGCGACGGGGGTGGCGGCTCTCTTCGCGTTGATCAACCACCGGCGTGAGTGGTTCCGGTTGATCGCCGACGCGCTGTCGACCGGTGTGCGCTCGGCGTTCCCGGTGATCGCGGTGTGCGCGGCGGCGGGTGTGGTCACGTCGACGATCACCAAGACGGGGCTGGGGCAAGCGCTTGCGGGGTCGCTGGTGGACCTGGCTTCGGCACTGACCTCGAATCCGACGGTCGTGCTGATGCTGACGGCGGTGCTGGCGGCCGTGGCGGTGTCGGTGCTCGGGCTGGCCGTGCCGGTGACGGCGTCGTTCATCATCTCGTGGGTCGTCATCGGGCCCGCGTTGATCACTCTGGGCGTCGAGCCGGCCGAGACCGCGATGTTCATCTTCTACTACGCGGTGTTGTCCGAGGTGACGCCGCCGACGGCGCTGGCAGCGGTGGCCGCGGCCGCGCTGACCGGCGGTGATGTCATGAAGACGATGTGGCAGACGTGGAAGTACACGCTGCCGGCGTTCCTGGTGCCGCTCGCGTTCGTGCTGACCGACAACGGCGCCGGGTTGTTGTTGCGCGGGCCGTTGCTCGACTCGTTGTGGACGTTCGGCGCGTCCGCTCTGGGGGTAGCCGCTCTTGCCGTCCTGACCGGCGGCTGGCTGTTCGGCCCCGCGCGCTGGCCGGAACGTCTGTTGTGCGTGCCGGCGGCGTTGTTCCTGCTCTACCTGCAGCCGTTGACGATCGCCATCGGGGCAGGGTTCCTCGTGGTGGCCGTCGCGGTCCACCTGGTGACCCGTGGGAGGGTTCGTGATGCTGCGTAAGTACGCGATCGGCGCGATCGCTTTGGCGCTCGTGGTTTCCGGGTGTGGCGGCAAACGCACGCCCACCACCCCTGATGCGTCGGGCGGTGGCGCGTCGTGCGAGGCGTCCGACGGCCGGATCACGATCGCGACCGGCAACTCCGGTGGCGTGTACTTCGTGGTCGGCGGCGGGCTCGCGAAGCTGATCTCCGACAACTCGAAGCTGAAGGCGTCGTCGGCCGAGACCGGCGCGTCCGTGCAGAACATCCAGCAGCTCGTGTCCGGTACCTACGACATCGCGTTCTCGCTGGCCGACACGGCCGCGGACGCGGTGAACGGCACCGGCGCGTTCAACGGGCAGAAGCAGAAGATCGCGGCGCTGTCGCGGATCTACTCGAACTACACGCAGGTGCTCGTCCGGGCGGACTCCGGGATCAACTCGATCGCGGACATGAAGGGCAAGCGGATCTCGACCGGGTCGCCGAAGTCCGGCACCGAGGTGATCGCGGGCCGCCTGCTGAAGTCGGCCGGTCTCAACATCGACTCCGACGTCTCCGCCCAGCGGCTGGACCTGACCAAGACCGCGGACGGCATGAAGGACGGCAGCATCGACGGCCTGATCTGGTCGGGCGGCCTGCCGACGCCGCAGATCACCGACCTCACGACGTCGCTGAAGGACAAGGTCAAGTTCGTCGACATCACCCCGCTGCTGCCGGAGATGAAGAAGATCAGCCCGGTCTACGACACCGCCCCGATCCCCGCGGCGACCTACGGGGTCGCCGAGGTGTCCACGATCGTGGTGCCGAACCTGCTGCTCGTGCGCGAGGACTTCGCGGCCAACAACGCGTGCGCGGTGACCAAGCTGATCTTCGACAAGAAGGCCGACCTGGAGAAGGTGCACCCGGCCGTGAAGGACATCGTTCGGGACAAGGCGACGGCCACCGACCCGGTCCCGCTGCACCCTGGAGCGAAGCAGGCGCTCGGCTGAACTACGCTGGGGCATCGTGCGCGTCCTGGTCATCGGGTCTGGAGCCCGTGAGCATGCCCTTGTCCTCGCGTTGTCGCGCGACCCGCAGCTGACGGCTTTGGCGTGCGCGCCGGGCAACGCAGGCATCGCGGGCCACTCCGAGATCTACGGCGTGGACGTCGCAGATGCTTCGGCGGTCGCCGCTCTCGCGAAGGAGTGGAAGGCCGACCTCGTCATCATCGGCCCCGAACAACCGCTGGTGGTCGGGGCCGCTGACGCGGTCAGAGCACTCGGCATCCCGTGTTTCGGGCCGTCGAAGGCCGCGGCCAGGATCGAGGGGTCCAAGGCGTTCGCCAAGGACGTCATGAACGCGGCGGGGGTGCCGACCGCCCACAGCGAGATCGTGGACAACCCGGCCCGCCTGGACGCCGCGCTCGGCCGCTTCGGGCCCACCTGGGTCGTGAAGGACGACGGCCTGGCCGCGGGCAAGGGCGTCGTGGTGACCTCGGACCTGGCGTTGGCCCGTGCGCACGCGATGACGTTGCTCGACGGCGGCCACCCGGTGCTGCTGGAGTCCTTCCTGGACGGTCCCGAGGTGTCGCTGTTCTGCGTCACCGACGGTGTTTCCGTCGTGCCGCTGATCCCGGCGCAGGACTTCAAGCGCGTGGGTGACGGAGACCACGGCCCGAACACCGGCGGCATGGGTGCCTACGCGCCGCTGCCGTGGGCGCCGGAGGGCCTGGTGTCCGAGATCGTGACGCGGTGCGTGCAGCCCGTGGTCGACGAGCTGCGGGCGCGCGAGACGCCGTTCGTCGGCCTGCTGTACGCCGGTCTGGCGCTGACGTCGTCCGGCGTGCAGGTGATCGAGTTCAACTGCCGCTTCGGCGACCCGGAGACCCAGTCGGTGCTGGCGCTGCTGAAGTCGCCGATCTCGTCGCTGTTCCTGGCCGCCTCGACCGGTTCGCTGGCGTCGCTGCCCGCGCTGGAGTGGGAGAACGGCTACGCCGTGACCGTGGTCGTGGCCGCGGAGGGCTACCCCGGCCGCCCGCGCACCGGCGACGTGATCACCGGCTCCGAGACCGAGGGCGTGCTGCACGCCGGCACCCGCCGCCGCGAGGACGGCGCCGTGGTGTCCGCCGGCGGCCGCGTGCTGTCGGTCGTGGGCACCGGCAAGTCGCTGTCCAAGGCCCGTGAGCGCGCCTACAAGCGGATCGCGGACATCCACCTCACCGGCTCGCACCACCGTTCGGACATCGCGTTGAAGGCGGTCGACGGCAACATCACGGTGCCGTGAGCCTGCTCGGGTCGTTGCTGGGCGGAGCCGTCGGAGACGCCCTGGGCGCGCCGATCGAGTTCTCGTCGATCGACGTGATCCGGCGGCTCTACGGTGAGGATGGCGTTGTCGATCTCCCTCTGCTGGAGATCACCGACGACACCCAGATGACGCTGTTCACGCTGGAGGGCCTGCTGCTTGCTCGGCGGGATTCCGTCGATCCTGTTCCCGCCGTGCACGCCGCCTACCTCCGTTGGCTGCACACGCAAGGCGGCCCAGTCGTCGCCGATGACGGCTGGCTGATGGCGGACCAGCGCCTGCACTCACGGCGGGCGCCGGGCCACACGTGCATCACCGCCTTGAAGCACAACGAAAAGAACAACTCCAAGGGCTGCGGCGGCGTCATGCGCGCCGCCCCCGTCGCCGTGTGGTCCCGCGACCCGCGCGAGGTCTTCGGTTTGGCGGCGGAGACGGCACGCCTGACCCACCACCACCCCAGCGGCTACCTGTCCGCGGGCGTGCTGGCAGTGATCGTGCAGGCATTGCTGGGCGGAACCGATCTGCCGGCGGCCGTGGCCATCGCACGCGCCGAACTGGTCCGCTGGGACGGTCACGAGGAACAAACCTCGTTGCTGGACAAGGCCGTCGGCCTCGGTCCGCTCACCCCGGAAGAGATCGAGTCATCCCTGGGCGGCGGCTGGGTGGGCGAAGAAGCCCTGGCCATCGGCCTGCACGCGGCCCTGGTCGGTTCCGACTTCGCGTCCGCGCTGCGCCTGGCCGTCAATCACTCAGGCGACTCGGACTCGACCGGCTCGATCTGCGGCAACATCCTGGGCGCCCGAGACGGTGTTGCCGTGATTCCTGCTTCGTGGCTTTCCGTGCTGGAACTGCGAGACGTGATCGAACGCCTGGCACTCAGCTGGTGACCGGAATCCACAACTCGGCCTTGGCCGTGTCGCCCTCGATCTGCGTGCGCAACATCGACGGCCCCTCAACGCTCTGGTAGCTGTTCGACGGGAACCACTGCGTGTAAACGTCCCGCCACATGTACTGAATCGTCTCGGGATAAGGCCCTTCGGTCTTGAACACGGCCCACGTGTTCTTGGGCACCGTCATCGTCTCCATGTCGTCCGGCGCCTCCCTGCTGGTCACCACCCCCTGGAAGTAGTCGAGACGATCACCTTCCTCGACCCCTTCCTGGTTCGACGTGATCGCGAGCAGCCCACCCGGCTCCCCGTCGCTCAACTCCTTCATCCGGTCCAACGCGGGCATGCCGATGCCCTTGACGAACTCGACGATCGCGGGGTTCATCCCCAGGTGCACCAACGGCACCCGCGTCCCCCGCCCGACAACCCGGAACTCTTCCTTCTCGACGATCCGGTACTCCATGCTCGTACTCCCTTCGACAACCAGCCTGAACGTGAGAATCTGCTGTGACTGCAACGCCTTCTTCTCGGCCCGAGCCTCCTGCGGCCCGACCTTGTGCATGGCCCTGAACGCCCGCGCAAAGGCCTCGTTGGACCCGTAACCCCACCGCGTGGCGATGTCGAGCAACGAATCCTGTCCACTGAGGACTTCGCTGGCGGCCTTCGTCAGCCTGCGCCTGCGGATGTACTCGCTCAGCGGAAGCCCGGCGAGCGCGCTGAACATCCGTCTGAAGTGGTACTCGCTGGTGCCCGCGATCCGGGCGAGCAGCTTGACGTCGACCTCGCCGTCGAGGTCGTCCTCGATGCGGGCCATGGCCTCGTTGAGTCGTTCCAGCACGTCCACAACGTTATGGGGGCTGGAGGGCTCGCACCCGACTTCCTGTGCCCTATCCGATCGCCTTGCGAACCTCGTCAGCCGTCTTCTGCGCTATGGGCGTGAACTTGGCTATGAACTCGTCGACGTTCTCAGGTGCCCACGATCCGTACGGTGTGAGCCTGACCTGCGTGCGTCCGACCAGATAGGAGAACACCAGCGAGTTGCCGATGGGGAACGCGCAGGCGTCACCGTCGCCGACCTTCTCCGTCGCGTTCTTCGCGTCGCCCAGCATCTTGCGCGACGACGAGTTCGGATCGCAGTCAGGCTCGTAGTTCCTGGCCATGTCGGCGTCCCGATGGACACTCAGCTCCATCTTCAGGCCGAGACCGCGCTTGCCCTTGAGCCGCTCGGGTGAGTTGCGTTGGCACGTCTGAGTCGTGAAGTAGAAGGACTGCGTCACGTTCGTACCGTTGGGTGTCGACTCCTGCCGGCTCTCGCTCTCGCCGATCTCGGTCTCCACCACCCCGGAGTCCTTGGACTGCGCCAGCTGTTCGAAGAGTTCGCCGGTGAGGATGTCGCAGGCCGACGGCACGTTCTGATAGCGCCCCGTGTACGCGTATCTGGTCTGCGCGCCGGTCGCCCGCGCGAGGTTGAGCGCGACTCGTTCCAGCAACTGCGCGTGCGCCGCCTTGTAGTCGAGCTCCTTGTTGTCCGCCAGGCGCGAGGCGTTGAGGTACACCGCGGTCTTGCCGTCCGCGCTGTAGATCCGAGTGAAGAAGTCGTCGGGTTTCCTGCTCGCCGACTTCTTGGTGAAGGCCCTGAGCCCGCCGAGCGATATCTCGACGTCGTCACTGATCACGCCTGCCGGCAGCAGGCTGTTGAAAGGTGCCTGGTGCACCGTCAGAGCAAGGAAGTCGATCCGGTCTGGCTTCTGGATGTCATACCTGCAGGACGAGATCCCGTCATTGGCGTCCTTGACCGTCGCCTCAGCCGCCGGCACTGACTTCTGCACGTAGGTCTGGATGTGTCCGCCGCGCGCCACATCGCCGAAGCCGGTCTCCTCCAGCACCGCAGCCGGCATCAGCGTGCAGGCATCGATCACGGTCAGGTCGCCGTACTTGACCGCCTCGGTCGAGGTCCTCTCCTCGAGAACGTCGCCGTCCGGTGGCCCAGCCTCCCGGTCAGTCGCAGGCTTGTCGTTCTTCGTGACCAGCACAGCGGCCGTGACGCCCCCACCCACGAGCGCCAGCACGGCGACGACGACCGCGATGATCATTCCAGCGCGCCTCTTGCCCGGCGCCTGTTGAAATGGTTGCTGTGGGTACTGCTGAAACGGATAGGGCGGCTGAAACGGCTGTTGCGTTGGGTAAGGCTGCTGTGGCCCGTGCACGTGTTCCCCCAGGCGGTCGTCTGTGTCTCTCCCCCAAGTCGGGAAGCTACCGGAATCGCGACACGTCGCCATCGGGAACAAAACGCAGAGTGACGTGGAACCAACGAGGGGTGGTTTTCGTCCAACCTCAGGTACGTCTTACGCAGGCGTTGGTAGCCTGCGAAGCGGGACCGAACCGTTACCAACCGTACGGGGGTAGGACGTCGTGACACAGGAGAACGCGGGGGCGGATGCCGTTCTCGGTGCCGCTGCGGGGCTGGCTGGTGGCGCGATCGGGGCCGCGGTCGGTCTGCTGGGCACCGCGACGGCCTTCCTGGACAGCATGTCGGGGCCGGCGACCCAGAAGTTCGAGGTCAACAAGGACAACATCCTCAAGGCTGGTGCGATCATCCAGGACTGTGCCGGAACGTTGAAGGACAAGCTCGACCTGGTCAGCGATGACCTCAAGATTCCGGCCGGTGAAGGCTCCGACGGCAAGGTGGGAGCAGACATTGCCGGCGCCTGGAACAGCCGGTTGGTGGGTGGCCCGGACACCTATGCCGGGCGTGTCAACGGCTACATCAAGGCGCTGCAGCGTTTGTCCGAACAGTTGAGGGAATCGGCCAAGCAGTACGGATTCACCGATGAAGAAATCACCACGACGTTCGGACCCAAGAAGTGAACAAGAAATTCATCGTTTCGATTTCGGCATTGATTCTGGTGGCGCTCTCTGCATGCACCGGCAGTGGGGAAAAGGGAAACGCCAATCCTGATTCGTCGGCATCTTCGACGCCGCAGTCCGCAGGTCAGTTGCCCAAGAGGCCTGCTGAGCTGAAGGTGGACAACGTCGATGCCTGCAAGCTGCTGACGACGAAGCAGATGGATGAGATCAAGCTTGCGCAGACTTCGCCGAACCAGTCCAAGGTGATCGACGGGAAGCCTCTTCCCGCTTGTATTTACAAGAACAACCTCAGCTATTCCTACATCGTCGTTCCGGCGACCAGTAAAGGTGTCGGATACTGGCTGAACGGCGGTGGAAACGTGTCCGCCGAAGTGGTCGACGTGGCTGGTTATGGCGCTGCGGAGATCAAGCTCATCGGGGTCGATGCCGTTGACTGCGCTGTTTCCGTCGATGTCGCAGACGGGCAGCAACTCTTCGTGAGCTATCACCCGGACAGTGACGCCAAAGAGACTCAGCAGCAGATGTGCGACAAGGCGAAGAAGGCTGCTGGTTTGGCGCTCGAGACTCTCAAGACGTTGAAGTGAGGGGGAGGTCATGTCTGGTTATCGAGAGCTGAACGACTGGAACTTTCCCGGCTGGTCGAACGAGCAGCTGGCAACCGAAGTGCAGCGGCTCAGCAACGGCGAGCTGGCGCGAAAGTTCGCAGTGGCTTCCGAGGCGCTGCGCACACTGGCCGACAGCCTCCACATCGTCGACGACGAGATGCGGGTGCAGCTCAGGGCGCTCGGCATCGACTGGCAAGGTGCGGCGGGCGAGAAGGCCCAGGAAATGACCAAGGTCTCAGCTGAAGGCATCAACGATGCCGGGCAGTCGTCCCAGCAAAGTTCGGACGCGATGACCCGCCAGCAGGAGAGCTCGACCACGGTTCGCTACAACACGCCTCCTGAGCAGGATCTCCGTGGCGACGCGGAGAAGAACCTGCTCGACAAGGGCGCGGGTTTCATCGGCATCGAGACCGATCACGCTGCCGAGGTCGAGGCGACCAATCGTGCTCGTCAGCAGGCGATCGACGCCCTCAACGGCTACAAGTCGAACAGCCAGGGCGCGTTGGACGGATTCCGGGCCCCCAATCAGGCGCCGGACATCGTCGTTGCCAGCGCCGCTGTATCCACGCCCGTCGGCCCCACCGTCGGAACCCCCACGGTCGGCACGCCCGGCATCCACGGCGGCCCCGCCTTCACCGGCTCCCCTGGCAGCCCCGGCTCCCCAGGCGTCCCGGTCGGCCCACCCCGAACATCCCCGGCAACGCGACGGGCGTCATCCCCGGCACCGGCACGCCGACCCCCATCGCGACCGGCCCCGGACTGCCCAAGCCCTTCGGCGTCCCGTCGATCGGCCTCACCGCGGCGACCGCCGCGGCCAGCGGTCTCGCGGGCGCGACCGGTGCGGCGAAGGGGGCGCAGGTCGTCGGTGGCGGGCGCGGGCCCAGTCAGGCGCCGAAGACTCCCATCGCACCGGCCGGGCCGAAGGGTGCTCCCAGCACGATCGGTGCGGGTGGCGGCAAGGGTGGCGCGGGTGCGCCCGGTGGGCCTGGGATGACCGGGGCTGCCGGCAAGGGCACGGTCACGCCTGGTGCTGCCAGCGGTGTCGGGCCCGAGGCCAGCAGGGCCGGAACGGCGGCCGGCAAGGGTGGCGTTGGCGGTAAGGGGTCCGGGTCGCTCATGTCGCCTGCGGCCAGTGCGGCCAAGGGTGAGGGCGAGGAGGACGGCGAGCACGTGCGCAAGTACGGGGTCGACTCCGACGAGATGTTCGGTGATGACCGCATGGTGGTGCAGTCCGTCATCGGCGAAGACCCGAAGGACCAGTAATCCCTTGAGCTCACCAGGTTCTGTGGTTTTGTCCACAGTGGAGTTCGCCGTGGTCTGGGAGGCGCAACGCCTCCCGGCCGCGCACGTTGCTCTCGACACGCGGATTCCCTCCATCACCCACACCGAGAAGGCCGAGGTGGTGAAGCGGGCCTGGGAGTCGTTGGAGGCGCGCGGGCTGGCGAACAACGGGCGGGTCGTGTCCGAGTTGGCCGACGGGTTCGCGTTGCTGGCCAACGCGAACACGTCGATCGACCTGTGGATCTGGGCCGACCGGCAGATCAGCGGGCTGGCCGCGGCGATCGGGGACGAGGCGATCCTGGCGGTGCAGGATCGCGACGAGATGTGGTTGATCGAGGCCCGTGGGACCGCTCTCGCGGAGGCCGCGGTGTCGGTTGCCGGGGAGATGCCGGCCGGGTACGGGCGGTCGATCAGCCTGCCGTACGACGATCTTGTGGCTGCGGCCAAGGACGTCGGGCGGGACGCGCAGCGGATGATCACCACGTTGGAGCGGCAGGGAATGCGGCTCGGTGACGCTCAGGAACTCGCGGGAATGCTCGACGGCACTTCGACGCGCGGGCAGTTCGGTGTGCAGCGCAACGGGCGGCGGGCCGGCCGGGTCGTTTCCTTTCACGACACGCACAACGGGCGTTATCTGCGCCAGCTCAAGCCGAGCAGTGACGGGCGCAAATGGTGCACCATCACGCCGGTCGACAACCATCGCCTCGCGGCTTCCATCTGGGAGCTGCTGCAAGAGGTGTGATCGCGGAACCCCTGGCCGTGCCCGCCCGTCGAACCTGAAGGGCGGGCACGAAAGAGCGAATCGGCGCCCTGCTCGGCGCAGTTCGTTCTAAGGTCTTCGAGGAGACATGAGGGGGTAGGCGCGCATGGCTGTGGCGAAGTTCAACAGCGAAGCCATGGAACAGTGCCGCACGACCGTGAGCAGCCAGGCCGGACAATTCGGCGCGATCGGTGACGGCTTTTCCAATCAGTACGGCAATCCGGACATTTTCGGAAAACTCGGCGCTTCCGGCGCTGTCTCGGGCGCGGTGACCGCAATGGATCAGGCGGGCGCGCAGGAATTCGAGGCGGCCGAGAAAGTGTTGCGCAAGGTCGAAAGCGCGCTCGACGCGGTGCAGACCAGCGTTCAGGACGTCGAGGAAGTCAACAAGAACTCCATGAAGGCGGTCTGACGTGAGCGCGATGGACGAGGTCGCGGCACTGCCGGGAGGGGCCGAGCTGGCCGCGCTCGCCGACAAGATCGAGACCGCGCAACCGCAGGCCGTGCGCGACATCGCGAACCGCTGGAAGCAGGCGGCCGGCAAGTGCGGTGACCAGACGAACGCCCTGCAGCGGTCGGTCAGCCAGCTCGACGGCGCCTGGGAGGGCAAGTCGGCGGACGGGTTCGTCGCCTACATGGGCAATGTCACGAAGGCCGGCACTTCGATGACGGACGCGCTCAACGGTGCCGCGGCCGACCTGGAGGCGGCCGCGAACGCGTTGGAGTCCGCGAAGACCTCGATGACGAGCATCTGCGAGAACCTGTTGAGCCGCGCTCGCCAGACGCGCCAGCAGCTGCACAACCAGCCGCAGGAGGATGTCGACAGCGTCATTCGCGGCTACTGCGCCGAGGCGACGAGCGACGCGAAACCCGTTGTCTCCCAGGTGGAAAACGCCGTGAACGCCGCCGCGGGCGCCCTCAAGGGCCGACCTGGCGCGCTCGCGCCGAAGTTCTCGTCCATTGAGGACCCGAACACGCAGGCGTTCGTCCCCGCAGCCGGCAAGCCGGTCGAGTGGGCACCGTCCGCGCCGCCCGACGACTCGACCAAGGCGTCCTCTTCGGACACTCCGCCCCCGCAGCAACAGCAGCAGTCCGCTCCCGCCCAGCACCAAGGTGGTGGCAGTGGCGGCGGAGGTGGCGGCTCCGAAGGCGGTGGTGGCGGCGGAGGCGGCGGTGGCATGGGCCCCAGCGGCGGCCCGCCCTCCGGCAGCCCGCCTCCCGGCAACGTCGAGGAATGGATCCGCGAGGCCATCAAGATCCTGCAGGCCAACGGCATCCCGGTCACCGACGCGAACATCGACGAGATCTGGAAGATCATCGAGAAGGAGTCGAGCGGCAACCCGCACGCCATCAACCTCTGGGACTCGAACTACCAGGCGGGCCACCCGTCCAAGGGCCTGATGCAGTGCATCGACTCGACGTTCAACGCCCACAAGCTGCCCGGCCACGACGACATCTGGAACCCGGTCGACAACATCATCGCCGGCGTCCGGTACACGTTCTCGCGCTACGGCGGCTTCGAAGGCCACCCCGGCCTGAAGGCGATGTCCCAGGGCGGCGGCTACCAGGGCTACTGACCAGGGAGTTAGCCTCAGGGCATGCTCACCGTGGCTGCCCGCGCCGACGTCCCGCCCTTCCACGTCATGGACGTGCTTTCCGCTGCCGCGCTGAGGCAGCGGACGCACGGTGACGTGATCTCACTGGCCGCCGGGCAGCCTTCGAGCCCGGCGCCGAAACCTGTGCGGGACGCCGCCGCGAAAGCGCTGAACGACCACGCGCTCGGCTACACCGAGCAGCTCGGCATCCCCGAGCTGCGCCAGGCCATCGCCGGCCACTACAAGCGCGAGTACGACCTCGACGTGACCGCTGACGACGTGGTGGTCACGACGGGGTCGTCCGGCGCGTTCACGCTGGCGTTCCTGGCCGCGTTCGACGCCGGCGACAAGGTCGCCCTGGCGCGGCCCGGCTATCCCGCCTACCGCAACATCCTGAAAGCGCTGGGATGCGAGGTCGTCGAGCTGCCGTGCGGCCCGGAAACGCGCTTCCAGCCCACGGTCGAGATGCTCGGCGCCGACCTCAAAGGCGTGATCGTCGCCAGTCCGGCCAACCCGACCGGGACCACAGTGGACATCGGCCCGATCGCGAACTGGTGCCAGCACAACGGTGTCCAGCTGGTCAGCGACGAGATCTACCACGGCATCAGCTACGGCGAACCGCTGCACTGCGCCTGGGAAACCTCGCGAGAGGCCATCGTCGTCAACTCGTTCTCCAAGGCATTCGCGATGACGGGCTGGCGGCTCGGCTGGATGCTTCTCCCGGAACGACTCCGCAGGGCCGTCGACTGCCTGACCGGCAACTTCACCCTGTGCCCGCCCGCATTGGCGCAATACGCCGCCGTCGAGGCATTTCACGAGGACGCCTACGCGGAAACCGCACAACACCTGAAAAGGTACAAAACCAACCGGGACATCCTCCTCGAAGGCCTGACGAACCTGGGCATCGACAAGCTCGCACCGGCCGACGGCGCGTTCTACGTCTACGCCGACATCCGGCACCTGACCGACGACTCGATGGCGTTCTGCCGCCGGTTCCTCGACGACACCGGCGTCGCGATCGTTCCCGGCATCGACTTCGACCCCGTCGACGGGCACCACTTCGTGCGGATGTCCTTCGCCGGTGCAACACAGGACATCGAAGCAGCGTTGGTACGTCTGAAGGCATGGCTGTGAAGGGGAGGAACCCATGTGGGCGATCATCGGGTGGCTGGTGGCGATCTGGATCGTGCTGGCCGTCGTCGGAGCCGTCGTGAAAGGCCTTTTCTGGCTCGCTGTGATTGGAGGACTACTCCTCGCAGGCACGGCCGCTTACGGTGCGATCAAATCCAAGCGGTGACCCTGGCCTAAATGGGACGTACCGCTCACCATGAAGCGGTGTTGCAGTCCAACGAGGCCCGCCTCGAACGGTGGGAGCGAAAGGTCGAGTGGCCGCTGACGGCTCTCGCCGTGCTGTTCCTCGTCGCGTACGCGTGGCAGGTCTTCGACGATCACGGCAGCATGCATTTCACCCTGGAAATCGTGTTGTGGCTGGTCTGGGCCGTGTTCGCGGCGGAGTACGTGACCAGGCTGACGCTCGCGAACAACAAGATCCACTTCCTGAAATCGCACCTCTTCGATCTCGCCGCGGTCGTGCTGCCGATGGTGCGGCAGCTCCGGGTGCTCCGGCTGATCACCGTCATCACACTGCTGAACAAGAAGTTCCAGCACAAAATCCGGCAACGGGTCAGCATTTACGTCGGCGGCGTGACGATAATCGTCGTTTTCTGCGCGAGCCTGGCCGTGCTGGACGCGGAAAGGCACGCGGAAAACGCGAGCATCACGACGTTCGGCGACGCGCTGTGGTGGACGCTCACCACCATGTCGACGGTCGGCTACGGCGACCGCTTCCCCGTCACGGCCGAGGGACGGCTGGTGGCCGGGCTGCTCATGGTCGGCGGCATCGCCCTGCTCGGTGTCATCACCGGAACGATCGCCAGCTGGCTCGTGGAAAAGCTGCGCGGCGTCGAGGAAGCCGAACTCGAGACCGCGCAGGAGCTCCGGAACCTACGCGCCGAGATCGCCGAACTCCGCGCGGAGCTCAACACGCGCAGCGGCGGCTGACGTCCACAACCGCGCGTCGATCCCGAACGCCGCGGCGCCGTCGATGTTCGTCTGACGGTCGTCCAGGAAGATCAGGTCGGCCGGCGCCGCACCCAGCACGCCGCACAGGTGCTCCCAGATCGCCACGTCCGGCTTCGCGTACCCGAGGTCGCCGGAGAAGATCAGGTGCCGGAAGTGCTTGGCCCACGTCACCTTCTCGGCGAGCCGCGCGAACGTCACCGGCGCGTTCGACAGCAACGCGAGCGGCACCTCCAGCGCCGACAGATCCTCGATCAGCGCGACGGTCTCCGCCACCGGGTCGTCCAGCCACCCGGCGTTGTCGAGCGCGGTCAGTTCGCGCACGGACGTGTCGTCGAAAGTCAGCCCCAGCGACGACCCGATCAACGACCAGTAGTCGCCGTCCGACCCGCCGCGGTCGTAGGCGTCCCGATCCCAGTAGGCGCCCTCGAAGCGTTCCACGGGCACCCCGAGCCGCGCGGCCATCGCGGGCAGCGCCGGGTTCCGCTGACTGATGACCTCGCCGAAGTCGAACACGATCCAGCGCATCTCAGGCGTCCTCTCGTAGCCGGCGCAGCACCTCGGCGATGTCGGACGAGTCCACGTCGCCGTGCGTCACGAACCGGACCTTGCCAGACATCGGACTGGCGAAAACCCCGAGATCGCGCAACGACGACAGCGTCTTGGCCGGCTCCGGCACGGACGCCAGCACGATGTTCGTGGCGGGCTCCGGCACGTCCCAGCCCAACGAACGCAGCCCGGCGGCCAACGCCGAGGCATGAGCGTGATCGTCGGCGAGCCGCGAGATCCGGTCCAGGGCGACGAGCCCGGCGGCCGCCAGCACACCACCCTGCCGAACCCCGCCACCGAGCATCTTCCGCACCCGCCGGGCCTCGACCACGAAGGACGCGGACCCGGCCACGACCGACCCGACCGGCGCCCCGAGCCCCTTTGAGAGACACACCTGCACCGTGTCGGCACCAACGGCCAACTCAGCAGGCGTCACCCCGAGTGCCACCGACGCGTTCCACAGCCGTGCGCCGTCCAAGTGCACAGCCAGCCCAACGGACCGAGCAGCAGCAACCAGCAGTGCGTGCTCATCAGCCGTGGTCACGGTGCCACCGGCAGCGTTGTGCGTGTTCTCCACGCACAACAACGTCGTGCGAAGCCCGTAATAAGGAGACTCACCACCACCGGCGGCCACCACGGCTTCGGGCGTCACGACCGGCAGCGCGTGCGGCATCCCTCCCGCCAGCCAGGCGGCCGTTCCGAGCTCGGCGTCAAGCACGTGCGCGCCGAGCGGAGCCAGGAACCGGTCACCGCGCTCGAGGTGCAGGAACAACGCGATGAGGTTGCCCATTGACCCGGACGGAACCCACAGGGCGGCTTCGACGCCGACCAACTCGGCGACCCGCTCCTCCAGCAGAGCCATGGTCGGGTCGTGGTCCAGGACGTCGTCGCCGACCTCGGCCGAGGCCATCGCGCGACGCATCTCCTCGTCCGGCTGGGTGACGGTGTCCGAGCGCAGGTCGATGGGGGTCACGCGCCCGATCACATCACATCCGGTGAACGACCGAGGGGGTGATGTAGCTCTCCCCGGTGGTTCGTGCAACCGTTGGTGACCCGGATTCCGTCCGGTAAGTGCAACTCGAGGAACGAGCGGAGAGCAGTCCGCGTGGATCAGCGCGACGAGCAGGAGTTCGCGGAGTACTTCGTGGCTCGCCGTGAGGCCGTGCGCCGAACGGCATACCTGCTGTGCGGCGACTGGCACCGCGCTGACGACTTCGCGCAGACAGCGTTCGTGGCGGTGCACAGGAGGTGGCGGAAGATCCGGGACAAGCAGGCTCTCGACGCCTACGTCCGGCGCACCGTCGTGCGTGCGGTGATCGACGAGTCGCGCCGTCCGTGGCGGCGCGAGAAGTTCACCGACGAGATGCCGGAACCACCGACGACGGACCACGAGATCGGTGAGACGGTCGCGACGCGCGAGGCGTTGATGAAGGGCCTGCGCAGAGTCCCGCCCCGGCAACGGGCCGTGCTCGTGCTGAGGTTCCTCGAGGGCCTCGACGTGACGGCCACGGCCGAGGTGCTGAAGTGCTCGGAAGGAACTGTGAAGAGTCAGACCGCCCGCGGGCTGACCGCGTTGCGGGAAGCTCTCGGTGACGCCATCGACGATCTGCGACCGGCGTCGTGAACAACGTCGTGCACACGAGCGAGAGGAGGACGTAGATGGACGAGCAGAAGCTCGCGGACCTGTTCCGCGACGCCGCGCACGACGCGCCACCGGCGTCCTTCGACGCGAGTGACGTCCGGACGGCTTCGCGACGCGCCACGGTCCGCAGGCGCAACTCGATCGCCGCCGGCACTACCCTGGTCGTGGTGCTCGGTTTCGGCGGTGTCGTCGCGGGTACCAACTGGATCACGCAGGAGAAGAACAGTTCGACCGTGGCTGGTTCTGGGCAGCAGCAGGACAACGCGGCACAATCGCCGATGACCGCGCTGGAACAGGGTCAGCCGACCCAGAAGGACTCCCCGTACGGCGAATCGTCCACGCAGGGGGACGGGACGCCATCGGGGAGCGTTGACCCAACGGTCAGCGCGCGCGCAGTGCAGGGCTGCGCAGGTGTGGACCGAGAGCTCGCCGTCGCCCTCGCCGGAGAGCTTTCGGTCTCACCGGAATTCGCCATCCCGCCGACGGTGACGTGCTCACCGGACTCCCGCTCGGCCGCGTTCAAGATCGATGGCCTGACCGTCACCGCGATCGTCACGCCAGGGCAGTTCGACGCCCCCGCCGACGCGCGGACGGAGAAGGTGAAGACGGCGAAAGGCCAGGACCTCTACGTCCTCACCCAGGGTGACGGCGAGGCGAAGGGCAAGGCCAGGCAGTTCGCGGACGCACTGGCCCCGAGGTTCTGATCGTTCGCCAAGTACTCTGGCGCGACTATGACGGCAGCAACCCCCAAGGGTGAGCGCAGGCGGCAGGCGCTCGTCGAGGCCGCGTCCGAACTGCTCGTGCAGGGCGGGTTCGACGCGGTCAGGCACCGCGCGGTCGCCGAACGCGCAGGTCTGCCGCTCGCGTCGACCACGTACTACTTCGACTCGCTGGACGAGCTGATCACCGCGGCCGTCGAGTTCCACGCCCATGCGGAACTGGCGAGCTGCCGCGAACGCCTGACGACGATCTCGAACCGGCTGACCGACGACGACGTGCTCGTCGACCTGGTCCTCGACCTGCTGGTCGGCCAGGACGGCACCGACACCGAGACGATGCTGCTGCGTTACGAACGCCTCGTCGCGACCGGCCGCCGCCCGTATCTGCGGCCGTTGATGCGCGTGCTGTCCACGGAGCTGCACGAGCTGGTCGCCGACATCTTCGCCCGCTCGGGCCGGGACATCGCGCCGGGCCGGATCGAGGAGTTGATCGCACTGGTCGACGGCTCGATGGTGAACGCGTTCATCGAGCTGAAGCCGGACCCGCGCGGCGTGGCGGCCAGGATGCTCCGTTCGGCTCTTTCGCGTCAGGAGTGATGCAACCTCGCGTTCCCCTGATGCGTTCCCCTGTTTGAGGACGCGAGAGGGGATCGCATGCGCAAGGCCGATGAGCAGGGCTTTCGCGAGTTCGCGGCAGCCAATGCCGCGTCTTTGCGACGCACTGCATATCTGTTCTGTGGCGACTGGCACACGGCAGAAGACCTGATGCAGTCGAGCCTGATGAAGATGTACATCGCCTGGAAGCGCATCAAGGATCTCGACAACCTGATCGCCTACGCCCGCAAGGTGCTGCTGCGCACCTGGCTGGACGAGAAGCGCAGGCCGTGGCGCAGAGCCGAGCAGCGCGACGGGGAGCTGCCGGACGCCGCGGACGCCACTGTTGATCCCGACACGACCAGCGCGAAGCTGTGGGCACGTGAGTTGGTGCACACCGCGTTGCTGCAGGTGCCGCCGAGGCAACGGGCGGTGCTCGTGCTGCGTTATTTCGAAGACCTGTCGGTCGCCGAGGTGGCGGTGGCCATGGGTTGTACCGAGGGAACGGTCAAGAGCCAGACGGCGCGCGGCCTCGCGACGTTGCGCGCCATCGTGGAGAAGCTCGACAGCAGTTCGGGGAGGGTCGCGTCGTGAGTGAGCAGGAAATCCGCGAGGGAATGCTGCTGGCCGTCTGGGACGAGCCGCCGCTCGACTTCGACCCCGACACCCTGATCAGGCGGGTCGAGCAGAAAAAAAGTCGTCGCCGAGCGCTGGTGGGTGTGGGAGTGGCTACGGCGGTGATCGCCGTGGCGTCCTTCGCCCTGCCCGGCCTGCTGCCCCGCGGCAACGACAGCCAGCTCGGCTCCGAGACCCGGACGAGCACGTCCGCGCCTCCGAGCGAGGCTGCGGAGAAGAGGGTCAGTCGTATCGGTGACGCGCTGGCGGAGACGCTCGCGCTGAAGGTGACCTCCTTCAAGGAGGTCTACGCGGAGATCCGCCCCGGCCCTCCCGGCTACGGGCCGTCCTCGACGTCGATCCCGACGAGGAAGGCCTCTGACCAGTCGTTCTGGGGCTACGTCTTCCTGACCGATCAGATCGGACCGACTTCGCTGCGCGTGGAAGTCATGAGGGGCGACTTCAACTCGAGGAACCTGTGCGGCGGCGCGGTGCTGTGCCGTGATCTCCCGCAGAAGGACGGGTCGACCGTCACCGAGGTCGAGTACGACCAGGGAGGCCCGCAGATCGCGCACTCGGAGGTGGTGCGCCGGTTCCCCAGCGGACTCAACGTGACGATCTCCAGCCACAACTACAACCCGGCGTCGGGCAGCGGTCTGCGCGAGACGGTGCCGGTGCGCGTGGGGGTGCTCACAGAGCTCGTCACGGACCCGAGCATCGACTGGGAGTGAGTCCTGTGTGCACTAATCTGGCGGGGTGACCAAGCCGCGCATCGCCAACGTCCTCGCAGGTCGCTACGCCTCCACGTCGCTCGCGACGCTCTGGTCGGCCGAGCACAAGATCGTGTTGGAGCGCCAGCTGTGGCTCGCCGTGCTGCGCGCCCAGGCGGCGGCCGGCATCGAGGTCCCGGCGACCGCGATCGCCGACTACGAGCGGGTGCTGGAGCAGGTCGACCTGGAGTCGATCGCGGCGCGTGAGCGGGTCACGCGGCACGACGTGAAGGCGCGCATCGAGGAGTTCAACGCGCTCGCCGGACACGAGCAGGTGCACAAGGGCATGACCTCGCGCGACCTGACCGAGAACGTCGAGCAGCTGCAGGTGCTGCGGTCGCTGGAGCTGATCAGGTCCAAGGTCGCGGCGGTGCTCGGGCGCCTCGCGCGGCTCGCGGCCGAGCACTCCGACCTCGTCATGGCCGGCCGCTCGCACAACGTGGCCGCGCAGGCCACGACGCTGGGCAAACGGTTCGCGACCGGTGCGGACGAGCTGCTGGTGGCGTTCGGCAGGCTGGACGAGCTGATCGCGCGGTACCCGTTGCGCGGCATCAAGGGCCCGGTCGGCACCGCCCAGGACATGCTCGACCTGCTCGGCACGCCGGAGAAGCTGACCGAGCTGGAGCGCACGGTCGCCGGCCACCTCGGCTTCGAGCGCGTGCTCACGAGCGTCGGCCAGGTCTACCCGCGCTCGCTCGACTTCGACGTCGTGTCGACGCTCGTGCAGCTCGCGGCGGCGCCGTCGTCGGTCGCGAAGACCATCCGCCTGATGGCCGGCCACGAACTGGTGACCGAGGGCTTCAAGCCAGGTCAGGTCGGGTCCAGCGCGATGCCGCACAAGATGAACACCCGCTCGTGTGAGCGCGTGAACGGCTTCGCCGTGATCCTGCGCGGCTACCTGTCGATGGTCGGCGAGCTCGCGGGCGACCAGTGGAACGAGGGTGACGTGTCGTGCTCGGTGGTCCGCCGGGTCGCGTTGCCGGACGCGTTCTTCGCGTTCGACGGGCTGCTGGAGACGTTCCTGACGGTGCTGGACGAGTTCGGCGCCTACCCGGCCGTGGTCGCGCGTGAGCTCGACCGCTACCTGCCGTTCCTCGGCACGACGAAGGTGCTGATGGCGGCGGTGCGCGCGGGCGTCGGCCGGGAGACCGCGCACGAGGCCATCAAGGAGAACGCGGTGGCCGTCGCGCTGGCGATGCGCGAGCAGGGTCTCGCGGAGAACGACCTGCTGGACCGCCTGGCCGCCGACGAGCGCCTGCCGCTCGACCGGGCCGCGCTGGACGCGCTGCTGGCCGACCGCCTGTCGTTCACGGGCGTGGCGTCGGCGCAGGTCGCGTCGGTCGTCGAGCAGGTCGCCGCGGTCGTCGAGAAGTACCCGGCCTACGAGCCTGAGCCGATTCTGTGATCGTTTCCGATCTGGTCGTCTACCCGATCAAGGGGTGTGGCGGGTACTCCGTGAGGTCCTCGGTCGTGGACCTCACGGGGTTGCGCGGCGACCGGATGATGATGTTGGTGGACGACGAGGGCGTGTTCCTGTCGCAGCGCAAGGTGCCCGCGATGGCCGCGCTGCGTCCGTACCTCACGGACTCTTCGCTGCTGATCGGCGGGCAGTCGTTCCCGATCGTCGCCGACGGGCCTCGGGTGCCGGTGGTCGTGCACACCTGGCAGGGGTCCGGGGTGGACCAGGGCGATGCCGCCGCTGCTCACTTCTCCGACCTGCTGGGAAAGCCGGTGCGGCTCGTGCGGACGCCACCCGGCCTGCGCAGGGAGACGACCGGCGAGACCACCGGCCTCGTCGGATACGCGGACGGCAACGCGTTGCTGATGCTCTCGCTGTCCTCGTTGGACGGGTTGAACGAGCGCATCCTGGAGCGCGGCGGCGAGCCCGTGCCGATGAACCGGTTCCGTCCGAACGTGGTCATGTCCGGGTGGCCGGAACCGCACACGGAGGACCGGGTGCGGCGGGCGGTGGTCGGCGACGTGGAGCTGGGCTACGCCAAGGACTGTGTGCGGTGCGCGGTGCCGATGGTCGACCAGGAGACCGGGGTGAAGGCCGGCCCGGAGCCGATCCGCTCGCTCGCGACCTACCGGCGCGACGCCGACGGCGGCGTGACCTTCGGGATGAAGGCGCAGGTCGTGCGCACCGGCACCATCGCCGTCGGCGACAGGATCGACGTCCTGGAGTGGGCCGCCGCTTAGGCCCGGTGCCAGCGCAGCCGGTCGCCGCGCTTGGGGTCCTTGCGGCAGACCAACGGCTCGCCGCGCAGGTCGATGCCGCTCGCGCCCTCGGGACTGCACGACGCGTTCTCGATCACGAGCAGGCCCTGTTGCGGGGGCGTCGTGGTCGTCGTCGGCTGCTGAGCGGGCGGAGGAGCCTGCACTGGTGGCGGCTTGGGCTTCGTGGTCGTCGTGGTGGCCGTCGTCGTGTCGGACGAGGTCTTCACCGTGATGTCGGCCACGTCCGGGGTCGGCACGATGCTGACCGACTGGATCGTGCTCGTGTCCGGTGAGCCCGACTGAGAGGACGAGATGGGGGTGGAGTCGATGCCCCACCCGGCCACGCCCAGCACGATGAGCAGTCCCGCGCTGGCCAACGCCGGGATCCACAACGCCTTTCGGGTGAGCACGGGGTGCACCTTAAGGCTCTTCGAGCTTGATCTGTAGTGGTGAGGGGTGTACGTCGGTTTCCGGAACCTGCTGCACGTAGGCTGACCGGCGTGCCAACGCTCGCTGACTACCAGCACGTCGCCCGCGGCAAGGTTCGCGATCTGTACGACGTGGACGACGAGCTGCTGCTGTTCGTCGCGTCCGACCGCATCTCCGCGTACGACCACATCCTGAGCACGGAGATCCCGGACAAGGGCCGCGTGCTCACCGCGATGAGCGTGTTCTGGTTCGAGCGCCTCACCCCGAACCACCTGGTCGCGTACGACGACCCGCGCATCCCCGCCGAGGTCCGCGGCCGGGCGCTGCTGGTGCGCAAGCTGCAGATGTTGGACGTCGAGTGCGTGGCGCGCGGGTACCTGACCGGCTCCGGCATGGCCGACTACACGGCGACCGGTGCGGTGTGCGGAATCGAGCTGCCGGCCGGGCTGGTCGAGGCCTCCGAGCTGAACCCGCCGATTTTCACGCCCGCGTCGAAGGCCGAGATCGGGGCGCACGACGAGAACGTGTCGTTCGACGTCATCGCCGCGAAGCACGGTGAGGAGCTGGCGTCCAAGCTGCGTGACCGCACGATCGAGCTGTACAGCGAGGCGCGCGCGTACGCGTTGACGCGCGGTCTGATCCTCGCGGACACGAAGTTCGAGTTCGGGCTGGACGCCGACGGCGAGCTGATCCTGGCCGACGAGGTGTTCACGCCGGACTCGTCGCGGTACTGGCCGGCCGAGGGCTACGAGCCCGGTCGCGTGCAGCCGTCGTTCGACAAGCAGTACGTGCGTGACTGGCTGACGTCTGCCGAGTCGGGCTGGGACCGCAAGAGCGACACTCCTCCGCCCGCGTTGCCCGTGGAGGTCGTGGAGGCCACTCGGGCGAGGTACGTCGAGGCGTACGAGCGGCTTACTGGCCGGTCTTTCGCTGACTGGCTCGCGTGAGTTAGCTCCGCTTTCACGCGGATGTCACCACGGCGTGGCGCACTCATACGGTGCACTCACAGCTCGTGGTCTCTCTGTCCGGCATCGGTCCGCAGACACTCGACCGATGCGCTGAACTCGCCGCGGCTCTCGACCCGCGGAAGGTGCCGTTGTCGCTGCTCGTGATCCCTCGCGAGCTCGACAGGGCGCAGGAATGGGTGCGGCAGCGCGCCGCACTCGGCGATGCCGTCGTGTTGCACGGCCTGGGCCAACGGCGGTTGCCCGCCTACGAGGCGGGGTTGTTGTTGATGGGCGCCCGTGTGCAGATGGACGCCATCGGGCTCAACGCCGACACGTTCGCGCCACGCCGTTGTGTCGCGTCGCCTGGGACGTTGATCGCGCTCGCCAAGCACAAGTTCACCCGCTGCGCCGACGCGCACGCCGTCCGCGACGTGGGCACCGGGCTCGTGACGCTGGGGCGCCTGCACGCGCTGACCGAGCGCAGCAGCTTCGGTGAGCTGCGGTCGCTCGCGCTGGTCTACGCGGCGGCCAGGTCCGCGCGCCGAGGTGGTCTGACCCGGATCACCGTCGACGCACGTGACCTGCACCGGTCCGGTGCGCGGCAGGCCGTGCTCGACGCCGTGGACATCGCACTCGCCCACGACGCCGCGCCGACCACCTACGTCAGACTGCCGTCTCCTCGCCAAGCGTCAGCGGCCTGACTTCGGTGCCCTCAGGCTTGAGCATGTCGAACATCCGGTAGGCGTTCTCGGGCATGGACAGCAGCTTCTCGTGGATCGGCACGGCGACCCGCGGCTTGATCGCCCGCATGAAGTCGACGGCCTCGCCGAGCCGCAGCCACGGCGCGCCCGAGGGCAGCCCGAGCACGTCGATGTCCTCGTCCGGCACGAACAGCGAGTCGCCGGGGTGGTAGAACGCGCCGTCGCCGACCACGTAGGCGGTGTTCGGCACGATCGGGATGTCCTCGTGGATCATCGCGTGCTGACCGCCGACGACCTTGACCGACGTGTCGCCGACCTTGAACACATCACCCGGCCGGGCGACGGTCGGATTCTCGGTCTGGTCGGCGGAACCCTCGTCGACGATCAGCTGCGCCTGCGGGTTGGCCTTGAGCAGCGCGGGCAGCTTCGCGACGTCCAGGTGGTCGTAGTGCTGGTGCGTGATCAGCACCGCGTCCAGGTCTTCCAGGTCCTCGAACCCGCTCGAGAACGTGCCGGGGTCGATCAGGATGCGGGTCGTTCCCGTGTCGAGAAGTACGCAGGCATGACCGAAATGGACAACTTGCACAGATTCCTCCATTACCGACGTTCGGCGGGCTGACACAGTCAGGTGGCGTCGGAAGTATCAAAAGGCATGAGGAAAACCCTGCAACTCCTCACGGCACTGGCGCTCGCCCTGCCGATGACGTCCTTCGTCCCTGCTACCACCACCTCTACACCTGCTCAGGCTGCGTCGCCGCAGTCGCAGGAAATCGGCACCGAGGAATCGATCTCGGTCCGCGTGGGTGGACAGTCCCGGTCGACCGTGATCGACCGGCCAGGCTCCGGTTACGTGAAGATCCATTTCACCGACCTGCGGATCCTGCCCGGCGACGTGCTCACGGTGTCGAACCCTGACGGCACCGAGAAGTACACCTACACGCGGGATCTTCGTTCGTCCCTGACGGCCACGCCCGACGCCACCGGCTTCTGGGCCATGTCGGTCACCGGCTCGTCGGCCGTCGTGTCGCTGAAGAACCCGCTGTCACGCGTGCGGATCGACAAGATCACGCGCGGCTACACCGAGGCCGAGATGTCCTCGCAGCCGTCCGTGCAGAGCATCTGCGGCACGAACGACTACAAGGACGCGGTCTGCTACCAGTCCAGCAACCCGACCGAGTGGGGCAAGACCGCGTCCGTCGCGAAGCTGCTGCGCAACGGCAGTTCGCTGTGCACGGCGTGGCGGGTCGGCCCGAACAACCGCATGCTGACCAACAACCACTGCTTCACCAGCGTGAGCGGCATCGAGGTCTGGTTCAACTACCAGTGCCCGACCTGCGGCGGCACCGCTTCGGCCACCGTCACCAAGGTGCTGGCGTCCCAGGTGCTCAAGACCGACGCCGGCCTGGACTACACCCTCTTCTCCGTGAACAACTTCGCGGCCATCAGTTCGTTCGGTTACCTCGAACTGGACGCGCGCGTTCCGGCCGTGGGTGAAGAGATGTACATCGTCGGCCACCCGGCCGGGAAGCTGAAGAAGTTGTCGTTGCGCGACAACAACAACGGCGGCGGTTACTGCGTCGTGCGCGCGGTGCGCGTCAACGGCAACGTGTCGCAGTCCGACATCAGCTACATGTGCGACACCGAGGGCGGCTCGTCCGGTTCGCCGGTGCTGTCGAGGAGCACGCACAAGGTGATCGGGCTCCACCACTTCGGTGGCTGCCCGAACCAGGGCGTGCGCATCGACCTCGTCGCCGCGCAGATCAACTCACTGCTGTGAGGATTTCCTGCTCTTCTTGAGCCGTGAGCCCGGCCTTGCGAGGCCGGTCCAGCCCGAGGCCGCGTTCGTACTCCAGCGAGTCGAGCGCGGTCTCGGCCAGCGGCCTGACCCGCAACCCGTTCGCCAGCGCGTTGCTGACGTCGCGGCCGACCATCTTGGCCCACTCGTGCGGCAGCCAGAGCGGCAACGACCGCGGCCCGGCCCACGGGTTGATCTCCAGCTCCTTGAGCACGTGTTCGGGCACCGGCACGAGCTGCGTTCCGGCCGGCGCCGTCGCCCCCGCGATCTCCCCGATGGCCATCTGGAACGGCATCACCGGCCCGGTCGAGTCGTACGTACCGGTGACCCGCTCCTCGGCCGCGAACACGATCCACTGCGCCAGATCCCGCGCGTCGATGTGCTGGAACCCCAGGTCAGGGCTGTCCGGCACGACCACGCGCCCACCCTGGGCCATCCGCGCCGGCCAGTACCCGAACCGGTCGCTCGGGTCGTCCGGCCCGGTGATCAGCCCGGCCCTGACGATGAACTCACGCCCCCGCACCGCCTCCCGCACGGCGTTCTCGCTGGCCACCTTGACGCTGCCGTACCGCTCGGAGGTGAACTCCTGCGTCGGGTCGTCCTCGAGCGGCGGCAACAACTCGTCGCTGCCGGTCGCGTGGTCCGCGTAGACCGAGATGCTGGACACGAACGTCCAGTGCGGCGTCGTCGCCCCGAAGGCCTCCAACGCGTCCCGCACCCAGTTCACCGAGTACTTCGACACGTCGATCACCGCGTCGAACTGCTCGCCGGCCAACTGGTCGAACGCGCCGGGTTTGTTTCTGTCGATCGGGATCAGGCGTGCGCCGTCGGGAACCTCGCCCGAGGCGCCACGGGCCCCGCACACCACGTCGTGGCCCCGGCGCACCGCCTCCGCCGTGATGGCCTTGCTGAGGAACACGGTTCCGCCGAGCACCAGGATCTTCATGATCTCCAGCATCCGTCCGATCTGACGGAAGTGCCAGCGCTCTCCGCTTTCGGCGTAACGCCTCGATCGGCTGGACTTCTTTCAGTACCGTTCGGCCCCGGTCGATGGACGTTTCGTGAGTCTGCACGCCTTCGTCGACGAGTCGCGGCGAAACAACACCTATCTGCTCGCCGTGGCCCTGGTGTCACCCGGCGAGCTGGCCAAGTTCCGCAAGTTCCTGCGCGGCCTGCTGATGCCCGGACAGCACGAGCTGCACTGCAAGAAGGAAACACCGAGCCGGCGGAAGCTGATCGCCTCCCGATTGGTCGCTGAGGGGGTCTCCGTGCGCCTGTACACGCGCAGTTGTGACTGGGGTGACGAGGCGGCCCGTCAGACGTGTCTCGAGAAACTCGTCGCCGACCTGCTGAAGGTCGACGCCCACAGGCTCGTACTGGACTCCCGCGACCAGCGCGATCGACTCGACGCCCAGACGATCCGCACGTCGTTGGGCCCTGCCGCGTGGTCGTCGAACCTTGTTTACGAGCACCGCCGCAGCACCAGCGAGGAGCTTCTGTGGATCGCGGACGTTGTGGCGTGGTGCTACGGGTCCGGTGGTGAATGGCGGGAGCGAGTGCTGCCGGTCGTCGAGTCGATCGTCGATCTGATCTGACCCCAGACAGCGCGATACCCAGCCGCCGACCGTCCGGACGTGGGCTGGGTACACTTCCTCGGCTTACGGGCCTCGGCACGTTCAACTTTACCGAACAGTGCCGCCAAGGCAAGCCGGTTCACCCGATGGTGAAGCCGGGTGAAGATGTGCCTCCGCACACCTGTCGAGTTGATGAACACCCAGGTCAGGTAGGCTCCCGGAGTACCGCCAGCCCCCTCAAACCCGGGAGCAGTCTGTCGTGGCCCGAGTCGTCGTCGACGTCATGCCGAAGCCCGAAATTCTCGACCCGCAAGGCCAGGCGGTGGCGAACGCGCTGCCGCGCCTTGGGTTTGACGGCATCACCGCCGTCCGCCAGGGCAAGCACTTCGAGCTGGAGGTCGCCGACGACGTCGACGACGCCACGCTCGCCAAGATCGCTGAGACCTTCCTCGCCAACCCCGTGATCGAGGACTGGACCGTGCGCAGGGTCGAGGCATGAGGGTCGGTGTCATCACCTTCCCCGGCACGCTCGACGACGTCGACGCGCAAAGGGCCGTGAAGTACGCCGACGGGGAGGCCGTGCCGCTCTGGCACGGCGACCACGACCTGAAGGGCGTTGACGCCGTCATCGTGCCCGGCGGGTTCTCGTACGGCGACTACCTGCGGTGCGGCGCCATCGCGCGGTTCGCACCGGTCATGCAGGAAGTCATCGAGGCCGCGAACAAGGGGATGCCCGTCCTCGGCATCTGCAACGGCTTCCAGATCCTCGCCGAGGCGCACCTGCTGCCCGGCGCGCTCGTCCGCAACCACAAGCTGCACTTCGTGTGCCGCGACCAGTGGCTCAAGGTCGAGAACAACACGACCGCGTGGACGACCCGCTATGACGAAGGCGCCGAGATCCTCGTGCCGCTGAAGTCCGGCGAGGGCGGCTACCAGGCCAACGAGGACACCCTCAAGGAACTGGAAGACAACAACAGGATCGTCTTCCGGTACGTCGGCGAGAACCCGAACGGCAGCCGCAACAACATCGCGGGCATCACCAACGCCAAGGGCAACGTCGTCGGCCTCATGCCGCACCCCGAGCACGCCATCGACGCGCTCACCGGCCCGACCGATGACGGACTGGGCATGTTCCTGTCCCTGCTCGACTCGGTGGTGAAGGCATGAGCATCGACACCGTGAAGAACGCGGAAAGCACGCCCGACCAGGAGCAGCCCTACAAGGAGCTGGGCCTGAAGGACGACGAGTACGCGCGCATCAAGGAGATCCTCGGGCGCCGTCCGACCGACGCCGAACTGGCGATGTACTCGGTCATGTGGAGCGAGCACTGCTCCTACAAGTCGTCCAAGGTGCACCTGAAGTACTTCAGCGAGACCACGACCGACGAGATGCGCAGCAAGATGCTCGCGGGCATCGGCGAGAACGCCGGCGTCGTCGACATCGGCGACGGCTGGGCGATCACGTTCAAGGCCGAGAGCCACAACCACCCGTCCTACGTCGAGCCCTACCAGGGTGCGGCGACGGGTGTCGGCGGTATCGTGCGCGACATCCTCGCGATGGGTGCGCGACCGCTCGCGGTCATGGACCCGCTGCGGTTCGGCAAGCCCGACGCCGCGGACACGCGCAGGGTGCTGCCCGGCATCGTCGCGGGCGTCGGTGGCTACGGGAACTGCCTCGGTCTGCCGAACATCGGCGGCGAGGTCGTGTTCGACGAGTCGTACCAGGGCAACCCGCTGGTCAACGCCCTGTGCGTCGGCGCGATGCGGGTCGAGGACCTGCACCTGGCGCACGCGAGTGGCACCGGCAACAAGGTCATCCTCTACGGCGCGCGCACCGGCCTCGACGGCATCGGTGGCGTCAGCGTGCTCGCGAGCGAGACGTTCGACGACAGCGCCGGCAAGCGCAAGAAGCTGCCGAGCGTGCAGGTCGGCGACCCGTTCACGGAGAAGGTGCTGATCGAGTGCTCCCTGGAGCTCTTCGAGAAGGGCATCGTCGTCGGCATCCAGGACCTCGGCGGCGCGGGCCTGTCCTGCGCGACGAGTGAGCTGGCGTCCGCCGGTGACGGCGGCATGCACGTCTACCTGGAGCGCGTGCCGCTGCGGGCCACCGGCATGACCCCGGCGGAGATCCTCTCCAGCGAGTCCCAGGAACGCATGTGCGCGGTCGTCGAGCCCGCGAACGTCGACGCGTTCATGGAGGTCTGCCGGAAGTGGGACGTCATCGCCACCGAGATCGGTGAGGTGACCGACGGCGACCGCCTGGTGATCACGTACCACGACGAGGTCGTCGTGGACGTGCCGCCGCGCACCGTCGCCCACGAGGGCCCGGTCTACAACAGGCCGATCCAGCGCCCCGCCGACCAGGACGAGCTGCAGGCGAACACGCCGGACAGCCTGCCGAAGCCGGCCCGCGACGAGGTGCTGGAGCTCATCAAGAGCCAGGCGGCCAGCCCCAACCTGGCCTCCAAGCGGTGGGTCACCCAGCAGTACGACCGGTACGTGCGTGGTGGCACGGTCCTCGCGCAGCCCAGCGACTCCGGCATGATCCGGATCGACGAGGAGACGCACCGCGGTGTCGCTCTCTCGACGGACTGCAACGGCCGCTACACCAAGCTCGACCCGTACGAGGGGGCACGGCTCGCGCTCGCGGAGGCGTACCGCAACGTCGCGGCCACCGGTGCCACGCCGGTCGCCGTCACGAACTGCCTCAACTTCGGCTCGCCGGAGGACCCCGGTGTCATGTGGCAGTTCGAGCAGGCCGTGAAGGGCCTCGCGGACGGCTGCGTGGAGCTGGGCATCCCGGTGACCGGCGGCAACGTCAGCTTCTACAACCAGACCGGCTCCACGGCGATCCTGCCGACGCCGGTCGTGGGCGTGCTGGGCGTGATCGACGACGTGCGGCGCCGCATCCCCACCGGGATCGGGGCCGAGGCCGGCGAGACGCTGCTGCTGCTCGGCGAGACGAAGGCCGAGTTCGGCGGGTCGGAGTGGGCGCACGTCGTCCACGGCCACCTCGGCGGTCTGCCGCCGAAGGCCGACCTGCAGCGCGAGAAGCTGCTCGGCGAGGTCCTCGTCGCGGGTTCCCGCGACGGCATGGTCTCCGCCGCGCACGACCTCGCCGAGGGCGGTCTGGCCCAGGCGCTGGTCGAGACGTGCCTGATCGGTGAGACGGGTGCGCGGGTCTTCCTCGAGGGCGACCTGTTCACCGAGCTGTTCAGCGAGTCCGCCGGTCGCGTGCTGGTCGCCGTGCCGCGGACCGAGGAGCAGCGCTTCACCGACATGTGCACCGCCCGCGCTCTGCCGTGGCGCAAGGTCGGCGTCGTCGACCCGGAGTCGAACGCCCTGGAGATCCAGGACCTCGGCTCGCTCCCGCTGACCGAGCTCCGCGAGGCCTGGGAGGGCACCCTCCCGGCACTGTTCGACTGATATGTAGTGGTCT
>NZ_MUYM01000049.1 GCF_002150765.1 Lentzea kentuckyensis | reverse complement strand
ACCTGCCGTTTGTGCGTGCGGACCCGCCCGCTCGGCGGCACCCAGTCCTCGGCCCGCAGCGTGATCGGCACCGCGCAGTTGGAGTCCGTCTCCAGGTCCGAGATCGGCGCGCTGGCCTGCCGGAAGAAGTCACCCCACGCGGGACTTGCCTCCCGCCGGTGGTAACCGACCGTCGCCGCGAACAACGAGTGCCCCTCGGCGAGCAGCGGCTCGGTCAACGCGGCCATCCGCCGCGCCCGCTCCGCCGCCTTCTCCAGCGCGGCCTCGTCCCGCTCCTCGCGCACCGCGGTCTCGACGCCGTGCTCGCGCTTGATCTTCTCCAGCAGATCGCGGACACCCCTCGTGGGGATCTCGTCGCCCAGCAACGGGTTCAGCGCCTGCAGCGTGTACTCCCGAGTGGACACCCGGATCACCCGCCGGGTCAACGCACCCAGGTCGACGCACCGGCGCACCAATTCGTCCACTTCGGACTCCAGCGTCGCCGTGCGCGCCGCCCGCCCGGCCAGATCGTGCGGCGTGAAGTGGTACACAGTGCCCGTCGGCGTGCGCTCGACGAACTCCGCGAACGTGCCCTCCCAGCCGGGCGTGCGGAACGTGTCGCCGTCCACCTCCAGGAACACGTCGTCCTCTTGCGGCTCGGGCAGGTTCTGCAGCGCTTCCGGCGCCACGACCTCGTAACTCATCACGCCCGTGCGTTCCTGCTGCACCTGCAACCTGGCCTGCGCCGCCAACGCCGTGAAGCTGGCGGGCGAGAGCGTGGCCGGCCGTTCCTCGGTTCCGGCAAGCGCGTCGATCGTGTCAATGCCGGCTGAAACCAGCTTCCGCCGCTGGTCCGCGCGCAACCCGGCGACGAGCGACAGGTCCCGCGCCTCCTCACGCCCGGACGCGCAGTGCCGGGCGAACCGGCACCCGTTGCACGCGGCCCGGACATCGCCCCAGGACCGCTTCGGTGCAGGTGAGGGCTTCGCGAGCCGCGTCTTGAACCGCACCAGCAACGGCGCGAAGTCGGCGACGCGGAACGACGTGCGCCGGCCGTTGATCACGAGGTGCGCCCGCTCGGCACCCAGCGCCTGCGCCGCCGCGGTCAGGTTCAGGACGGCCAACGGCGTGGCTTCCTGGACCTCCTCGCACGGCTCGTAGCCGACTGACGTGCGGACCAGCGTCTGCGCCGTGCAGTGGAACACGCCGTCGAAGAACACGGCGTTCTCGATCAGGTCCGCGCCGGAGCGCATCTCCGCGGCCGTCCGCGCGGCCTCGCGGTGCAGCTCATCGGGGTCGCCACGCCGTTCGTCACGCGCAAGGAAGCTGCGGTGCTCGCATTCGAGCAGGTCGACGAGGTCGGACGGGCTGGCGAGCATGGACGCCGATGGTAGCGGCCCCTGGCGGCACGGGCGGACGACCCGCGTTCATCCCCGGTACGCGCGTCGTCCGCCCGCACCACCAGGTCTCAGACGTTCGCCTCCACCAACGACAGCAGCGCCTCGTGGTGGGTGTTCGGATAGTCGTGCGGCTTGAACGGACGTGTCTGCGCGCGCACCAAAGCCGCCGCGGCCGCCAGTTCGCCGGTTCGCACCTCGGTGTCCCGGTGCAGGAATGCGAAATGCGGATCGCGCACCTCGTCCGGCCACAGCAACGTGTGCAGCACGATCACCCCGTGCTGCGGCCGCAGGGCGGCCAAGGTCTCCTTGCCGCGCAAGGCGAACTTCACGATCGCCGCGGTCTTGGTGCGCTCCAGGGTCTCGCGCAGCAGCACGTACGAGCGCACCGCCAGGTCGTCCGGCTCGACGTAGTAGCTGCGGTGCAACGAGATCGGGTCGAGATCGCTGACCGGCGCGAACTGCTGCACGTCGATCACGCCGTCCTCGGGCGCGGGCAACGAGTGCGGGTCGATCTGCACGATCCGGCCGTCCTCGAGCTCGTAGCCACGGCCGATGTCGTCCGGAGTCAGGCGCAGCGAGCACTCGCCGCACACCTGTTGGTGCCGCACGCGGCCGCTGTCCTCACGGTGCACCAGGTGCACCCTGCTGCGATGTTCGGTCGACGCGGACACCAGCCGCACCGTCATCGTCGTCATGCCGAACCGAAGTGCGCCCCGCCACACAGTCCTCATGACAAATGGGTACTCGAACACGTGGTCGAATAGACCTACCTGGTGACGAAAGGGCTCGTTCGGGCGCGTCCGACGGGTACCTCGGACGCGTGCGGCACCGAAAACCTCACCAAGCGGAAGGCGCGTAGTCCTTCAGGAAGCAGCCGTACAGGTCCTCGCCGGCCTCGCCACGCACGATCGGGTCGTACACCCGCGCGGCGCCGTCGACCAGGTCCAGCGGGGCGTGGAAGCCCTCGTCGGCGAGCCGCATCTTCATCGGGTGCGGGCGCTCGTCGGTGATCCAGCCGGTGTCGACGGCGGTCATCAGGATGCCGTCGGACTGCAGCATCTCCTCGGCGCTCGTGCGCGTCAACATGTTCAGCGCGGCCTTGGCCATGTTCGTGTGCGGGTGCCCGGAACCCTTGTAGGCGCGGGAGAACTGGCCTTCCATCGCGGACACGTTCACCACGTACTTGCGCCGGAACGCGCTCTTGGCCATCGACGCGCGCAGCCGGGAGATCAGCAGGAACGGCGCCGTCGAGTTGCACAGCTGCACTTCCAGCAGCTCCACCGGGTCGACCTCGTCGACGTTCTGGATCCACGAGTTCACCGCGGCGGTGTCCGGCACCAGGCCGCCCGCGTCGATGTCCTTGGACCCCGCCATCAGCGCCAGCGTCGTCACCGAGTGCGCCTCGGGGACCGCGGTGCCGGGCAACGCCAGCTGGCCGTGGCCGCCGAACGAGATCAGCTCCGGCCGGCGCGCGTCGCCGGTCAGCGCCTCGTGCTCGGCGGAGGCCAGCGGCGCGTAGGCACCGGCGGAGCGGCGGACGGTCTGGGCGGCGTTGTTGATCAGCACGTCCAACGGGCCGTGCGCGGCCACCTCGTCCGCCAGCGCGAGCACCTGGGCCGGGTCGCGCAGGTCGATGCCCACGATCTTGAGCCGGTCGATCCACTCGGCGGAGTCGGGCATCGAGGCGAACCTGCGCGCGGCGTCCTTGGGGAACCGCGTGGTGATCGTGGTGTGCGCGCCGTCACGCAGCAGCCGCAGCGCGATGTACATGCCGATCTTCGCGCGCCCGCCGGTCAGCAGGGCGTTGCGGCCGGTCAGGTCCGTGCGGGCGTCGCGCTTGCTGTGGTTGAACGCGGCGCACGAGGGACACAGGTTGTGGTAGAAGGCGTCCACCTCGACGAACCGCTTGCGGCACGTGTAGCAGGACCGCGCACGCAGCAGCGTGCCGGCGGACGCCCCCGCGGCGTTCGAGACCAGGGGGAGGCCCTGCGTCTCGTCGTCGATGCGGTCCGGCGACCCGGTGGCGGTCAGCGCGGTGACGGCCCGGTCGTTGGCCGTGATGGCGGCCTTGCGCTCGGACTTGCGGAACTTCTTCGCGGCCTTGAAGATCTTCGCGGTGGCCCGGCGGACGCGCACCGCGTCGTCGTGCTCGGCGGGCAGGTCCTCGACCTGGGCAAGCACGCGCAGGCAGACTTCCAGCTCTGCGGGGTCGATCGAGGTCATCTGAGGTCCTCCGAGGAGATCCGTCCATCAGGACGGGGCACTGTCAGGCCTTTGCGGAGCAGGACTGAGACAGCGGTGTCGCTGTCAGGGCGACACGCTGTCCACGACCCGCTCATGCGAGGGCGCCGGATCGGCTTGGTAATTTGTGAACTGTGAATGGGCAGGTGAAGCGGGCGTTCCGGTACCGCTTCTATCCGAGCGATGCGCAGGCGGCGGAGTTGTCGCGCACGTTCGGGTGTGTCCGCAAGGTGTACAACCTGGCGTTGCAGACGCGTGCGGAGGCGTGGACGCTGCGTGGCGAGCGGGTTGGCTACGGGGCCACGTCGGCGCTTCTGACCGCGTGGAAGCGCACCGACGAGCTTGCGTTCCTGGCTGAGGTGCCGTCGGTGCCGTTGCAGCAGGCGTTGCGGCATCTGCAGACTGGGTTCACGAACTTCTTCGCCAAGCGTGCGCGGCATCCCAGGTTCAAGTCGCGCAAGAAGTCGCGTGCGTCGGCGGAGTACACGCAATCCGCGTTCCGGTGGCGTAACGGGATGTTGACGCTGGCGAAGATGGCCGAGCCGCTGGACATCCGCTGGTCGCGGCCGCTGCCTGCGGGGGCGGTACCGTCGACGGTCACCGTGTCGCGGGACGCGGCCGGTCGCTGGTTCGTGTCGCTGCTGTGCGAGGACCCGGGTGTGACGCCGTTGCCCACAGCGGATGCAGTGGTCGGCATCGACGTCGGCCTCGAACACCTGCTGGTCCTGTCGACCGGGGAGAAGATCGACAATCCCCGACATGAACGCCGTGACCGGGAATGCCTGGTCAAGGCGCAGCGGGCCCTGAGCCGCAAACAGAAGGGCAGCAGCAACCGGGACAAGGCCCGTGCCGAGGTCGCCCGTGTGCACTCGCGGATCGCCGACCGGCGCACGGACTACCTGCACAAGATCACTACTCGGCTCGTGCGTGAAAACCAAACGCTCGTGATCGAGGATTTGGCTGTGTCGAACATGGTCGGCAACCGGCGCTTGGCCCGTGCGATCGGGGATGCGGGCTGGCGGCAGTTCCGGCAGATGCTGGAGTACAAAGCGCGGTGGTATGGCAGGGACGTGATCGCGATCGATCGTTGGTTCCCGTCGTCCAAGCTGTGCTCGGCCTGCGGCGCTCTCGCGGCGGCCATGCCGCTGCCCATGCGCGCGTGGACCTGCACCTGTGGCACGACCCATGACCGGGACGTGAACGCGGCACGCAACATTCTGGCCGCCGGGCTGGCGGTGACAGTCTGTGGAGCCGGTGTCAGACCTCAACGGAACACTCCGGGCGGGCGGTCGGCGACGAAGCAGAAAACCCTGCGGCGCGAGCCGTAGGACTTGCCTCGCTCACGAGGGAAGAAGGCCAAGAGCAGGGATTTTACGGGTTGAGGGGTGGTGGTCCGATGACCGGGCCCGAACTGCTGGTGCTGTGGGACATCGACGGCACGCTGATCGCCGGTCGCGGCTTCGGCAAGCTGATGTACCGCGAGGCGTTCCGGACCGCGTTCGGCAGGGAGCTGAAGGGGTCCGTCGACCTCGGCGGACGCACCGAGCTGGACGTCATCGCGGAGCTCCTCCACCAGCACGACATCGAGCACACCGAGGAGACGTCCAAGCTGCTCGCTGACGCGCTCGCGAGCTCCTTCGAGAGTCGTCGCGCCGACTTCCCCGATCACAGCGACCTGCTGCCCGGTGCTCTTCAGGCGTTGCAGCACTTCGCGGACGACCCGCGCGTGCACCAGGGCGTGCTGACGGCGAACCTCAGGAGCGTCGCGTTGATCAAGCTGGAGGAGTTCGGGCTGGCGCATCTCGTGGACTGGGACGTGAGCGCGTTCGGCGACGACCACGCGGACCGGGCCGAGCTCGTCCAGTTCGCGAGGAAGCGCGCACAGCACATCCAGTCCTTCACGCATGACCAGGTGATTCTGATCGGCGACACCCCGCACGACGTCTACGCCGCGACCAAGGCGGGCGTGCGGGTGGTGGCCGTCGCCACAGGCAGGTTCACCGAACACGACCTACAGGAAGCCGGAGCCGAAACGACGCTCGACGGCCTCGCTGACCTCGACGAGCTGACCAGGCAGGTGTGGGGGAGGGCCGAGCAGGGAAACCGCGACGCATGAACCCTGAAGCACCCGACGCGGACGTGGCAGAGCAGCAGCTGGACGTCGTGCCGCAGGCGTCTGTCGAGACACCCGTCGTGCCGATTGAGGCGGACCCGGCGGATGCCCTCGACCAGCAGCGCGAAGTCCCCGTGGACGACGAGGATCGGGTCTAACCGGCTCTAGTCGCCGGTCGATCACGGCGTTATGGTGCGCGGCATGCCCACAGCAGGCGGCCCGACAGTCAAACGGCTGTCCCAGCCGGACGCCGACATCAAACCGAAGGCCCTCGGCTTGCCCCGAGGCCGCACGGTGATCTCGGTCTTCGGCTCCACGGAAGACATCGAGACGGATCTCGCCGCGAAGTTGTTGCCGGTGCTCAGATCCGTCGTGGTGACCGCGGCCCGCAACGGCGCGGTGTTCGTCACCGAAGGCACTGACAGAGGCGTTGTCCACTTGCTGGGCATGGCCTTGCAGGCGTGCGAGCAGCGTTGGCCCGTCGTCATCGGTGTCGCGCCCAGCAGCAAGGTGCACGACCTCACCGAAACCTCCACCAACGGTCAGATCGCGCTGGAACCCAACCACAGCGTCGCCGTCATCGTCCCCGGTTCGGAGTGGACGGACGCGACACCGGTGCTGTTCCGCACGATCGACGCAGTCCGGCACAAGAAGCCGGTGATCGCACTCGTCGTCGGAGGCGGGAGCGAGAAGGAGGTCGTCGACCACCTCAGCGGCGACCACCCGTTGCTGGTGCTCGCCGGCACGGGTGGTCTCGCGGACCGCATCTCGACCGGTGACCTCACCGGCGACCTCGCGGTGCTGGTGCGCAGCGGCAAGATCTTCATCGTGCACGTCGACGAGGGCCCCGGCAAAGCCGTCACCGCGCTGGAACGCTTGCTGGGCAAGGAGAAGCCCGTCAAGCCGCCACGGATCTGGCCCAAGGTCCGGTACCGCGCGCCGGAAGCCCGGCCGCTCGTCGACCCCGGCTTCGTCGTCGCGTACCCGGCGCTCGCCGACGCCATCCACGACGCCAACCAGGTCGTCGCGCCGGCGTTCCAGGAACTCGACGCGCAGGCCGAGGTCGAGCAGAACCGCTACCGGCTCACCGCGGTGCTGGCGATCGCAGGCGGGCTGACGACCACGGTGTTCGCCGCGCTGCAGACGTGGCTCAAGGACACGCCGTGGCCGGGTGTGCTGGTCGTGGCCGGTGGCGCGTTCGCCGCGGCCATCACGATCGTGGCCCGCAAGCGCGAGTCGCTCGACAAGTACCTCACCGCCCGCTCCCGTGCGGAACGGCTGCGGGCGCTGTACTTCGCCCACCTCGCCGCACCGGCTCCGGCCTCGGAGAACGCGCGGCTGGACCGGGTGGCGGATCTGGAAGCCGCGGTGAGCGACCGCAAGCACGAGGTGGTGCGGACATGAGCACGTCGACCGACAAGGACACCGGGAAAGAAACCGGGAAAGAAGCTGTCGTGAACGAGGTCGCGGAACAGCCGACCGCACCCGCACCCGCGCCGGTGACGGTGCGGCAGCGCGAGGGCCAGTTCGTGGAAGCCTATCTGCGCCACCGGTTCCAGGACCGGCTCGACCACTTCGAACGCGGTCGCAAGCGGTACTCCGCCGCGCGCACGTGGACGGTCGCGATCGCCGCCGCGCTCTTCATCGCCGCGGCCGCCGCGGCGGCGGTGGGCATGGCGGACGGGCCGCGCCGGGCCATGTGGGGTTTCGCCGCAACGACTTTGGCCGCGCTGGCCACCGCGGTGTCGCTTTACGAGGCCACGTTCGGATTCCGCCGCCTGGCGCGGGAAAGTGCCACTACTTCCGTTGCGCTGCAACGGCTCGCGGTGGACGGTCCCACGCCGGACGATGTGGACGGAGAAAGGCTGGTTGCATTTGTGACCGAAGTGGAGTCAGTGCTGCGATACGGCCGGTGAAGCCGAAATTCCGGCGAAAATCGATCAAGGTTCCGCTCCGGAAAACGCTTTCTGCATTGCGGCGGCCGCCGCACTCTCTGTGGGTGGCCGATTACAGAAAGCACTAGATCTGGCGTTTCGGGCACCCAGTTGTCATGATGGCGGCATCCCCCGATGCGGAAGCAGGCACGACATGACTTGGGCGCGTCCCGCGATCGCCGAGCCCGAAACCGGCACGTTTGCCGAGGCCAAGGCTCTGGAGAAGGAGCACAGCACGATTCAGAACAGCAAGGCGGCACGCACCGTGGCCTGTCACGCCACGAACGCGCTGGACTGCGCTGATCTGCTCGAGATGCTGGGACTCAACGCTGCGGAGGGCAAGGTCCGGGTGTAACCCCGCGACTGGATCCACCACTCGGCCACCAGCAGGTTCACCACGAACGACAGCCAGTTCGCGGTGGCGAAGACCAGCAACCCGTCCCCGTCGGGTACGAGTGAGCCGAGCAGCAAGCCCCATAGGCGACCCGTCACGGCGGCGCCGGTGAGAGCGAAACCGCGGATCATCCAGATGCGGTGTTCGCCGAACTGGCGCCGCCGTGCGGTTTTCAGCCCGAACACCGCGCTGACGAACCACAGCACGGACAGCACCGTCAGTGGCCCTGACGTGGCGAGCCCGTAGAGCGACAGCTGGGCGCAGACGACGCCGAGCAACGACGACGGCAGCACGCCGGCGAAGTACACGCGCCCCATCACCCGGTGAACCCTCGGATGTCTCCTGCGCAGCCCCGGCCAGAACTGCGAGACACCCGCCAGGACCGCGACCGTTCCGGTGAAGATGTGGGCGACCAGCAGGCCGTAATGGACCGAACCACGCAACGCCGGCCGCGCCTGCGCCATGTCCAAAGTGACGTACGCGCTCGCCGCGAAGATCGTTATCGCGACGCAAACTATTCCGGATACCGCCAACCAGACGATGTATCCCCTCGAAGTTTTCATGCTTGTAAGGGTGTCAACGACTTCACCCGTACGCGCTGGTGTGTGCCCCCGAGCGAGCGGTGAGGCGCGCCCTACTGGGATGATGTGGCTCATGCGGACGGTGGAGATCTCCGAAGAGCCGATCAGGCTAGGACAGTTCCTCAAGCTGGCTCAGCTCGCGGAGGACGGCGGGCACGCGAAGGAGCTCATCGAGGACGGGGAAGTCCACGTCAACGGCGCCGTCGAGGTGCGGCGCGGCGCACAGTTGCGCGCGGGGGACGTTGTGGTTGTCAATGGTGACGAGGTTCGCATTTCCGTTCGGCCGTAACGCATTACTCCATTCAGCGGTAAGTGCATGCACAATCGCAGTCGATCGGTCTAGGGTCCGAAGACCTCTTCTGAACGATTCCGCCGCGCCATACGTAACCTTAATGTCCCTTGTGGACACGTGGAATCGTCTTGCGTCGCCACGGTTTCGAGACGGTGAGACCTGGATCACGTCCGGTATTCGGGCTTCGGGGAGACTTTTTTCCTGAGCCTGTAACGCGGATGCCGGACTGGGCGAATCACCGGTTGCGAGCTTCGGCGGCCGAGCCCGAATGTGGCCTTGCCGGAGATCGAAGATTTCAGGGTCCTCGGGGTGACCTGCGTATGTGCACGTCCGGAATCGCCGCTGAGCCGGGGAGATCAGAACGATGAGTGAGCAGGTCCGCGCTGCCCGTGACGTCGACGGGCTGCGCCGCACGCTCAATCCGCTGTCGGAACACAGACAGACGCACCCACCTGTTGCCCGCTGGGAAAGCCGCTACCGCTATGCCGTGATCACCGCCGATGTGCTGACCGTTGCCCTGGTCGTCATCGCCACCGGTGCTGTCATGAGCATCCGCCACGCCGCTTTTGGCCCGCTTTCCCTTGCCTTGTTGGACATACTCACAGTAGTTGTCGTCGTCGGCTCGCTCGCGATCAACCGCGTGTGGACGACGACGGTTCTCGGTCAGGGGGCCGAGGAGTTCCGAAGACTCGGCCGGGGTTTGTTCGGTGCCGTCGTGGCGCTCGGCCTCGGAGCGCTCGCCGTCGACATCCCCGGCGCACGCCTGTGGGTCTTCGTCGTAGTCCCCGCGATCGCCCTGGTCGCGTTCCCCATGCGTTATCTCCTGCGCCGCCCGCTGCACCGCGGCCGCAGTGAAGGTCGTTTCCTCCTGTCCGTCCTCGCCGCCGGCAACCTGGACACCGTCGAGGACCTCATCAGCCGCACGCGCCGCGTCGCCCACCTGGGCTGGCGCGTGGACGCGATCTGCACGATCGACGGCCGCGGCCGCTCCGGTACCGAGGTCGACGGCGTGCCCGTCGTCGGCCAGCTCCGTGAGCTGGCCGAGCACGTCCGCCGCGGTGGCTACCGCATCGTCGCCGTCACGCCCGACGCCTACTGGACACCTCGCCGTCTCCAGCAGCTCGCGTGGGCGTTGGAGGGCTCCGGTGCCGAGATGGTCGTGTCGCCCGGCCTCATGGAGGTCGCCGGCCCCCGTCTGCACATGAGCGCCGTGCTCGGCATGCCGCTGCTGCGGGTGAGCGAACCGGCCCTGAGCGGGTTCCGCCGCCTGGTCAAGGAGGTCGTCGACCGTGTCGGCGCGTTCGTCCTCCTGCTGCTTCTCGCTCCACTGATGTTCGCCGTCGCGGCCTTCGTGATGATCGACAGCCGCGGTCCCGTCTTCTACCGCCAGAAGCGGGTCGGCAAGAGCGGCGTGCCGTTCACGATCATCAAGTTCCGCACGATGGTGACCAACGCCGACGCGTTGCGCGCCAGGCTGGCCAACGCCAACGAGGGCCACGGTCTGCTGTTCAAGATGAAGAAGGACCCGCGCATCACCAAGGTCGGCACGTTCCTGCGCCGGTACTCGATCGACGAGCTGCCCCAGCTGTTCAACGTCCTCGCGGGCAGCATGTCGCTCGTCGGCCCGCGCCCGCCGCTGCCGGAGGAGACCGCGAAGTACTCCTCGGACGTGCGGCGCCGCCTGCTGGTGAAGCCCGGCCTGACCGGTTTGTGGCAGGTGAGCGGCCGGAGCGATCTCTCGTGGGAGGAGTCGATCCGCCTCGACCTGCGCTATGTCGAGGACTGGTCGCTCGCCCTCGACCTCGTGATCATGTGGAAGACCTTCCGGGCCGTCTTCGGCGGCCAGGGGGCCTACTGATGGAGAAGACTCCTGTGATTGGCATTGCCGTCATCGGCGCGGGCTACTGGGGGCCGAACCTGGTTCGCAACGCCCAGGCCACGCCCGAACTCAGACTGAAATACCTGTGTGACCTCGACGTGAGCCGCGCCCAGCGCGTGCTCGGCGAGTACTCGACCGTCCGCGCGACCGCATCGCTGGACGAGGTCCTCGCCGACCCCGAGGTGCACGCCGTCGCGATCGCCACCCCTGCCGCCACCCACCTGCCCGTCGCCCTGGCGGCGCTGGAGGCCGGCAAGCACGTTCTCGTCGAGAAGCCGCTCGCGGCCAACTTCGAGGACGGCCTCAAGCTCGTCGAGACCGCCGAACAGCGCGGCCTCACCCTGATGCTGGATCACACGTTCGCGTACACCTCGTCCGTGCAGCACCTGCGCAAGATCATCCGCGGTGGCGAGCTCGGCGACATCCAGTACATCGACTCGGTGCGGATCAACCTCGGTCTGGTGCAGCCGGACGTGGACGTGCTGTGGGACCTCGCCCCGCACGACCTGTCGATCTTCGAGGCGATCCTGCCCGACGACGTGCGCCCGGTGGAGGTCGCGGCCCACGGCTCGGACCCGATCGGCGCGGGCGTCGCGTGCGTCGGCCACCTCACGGTGCGGCTGTCAAACGGGGCGATCACGCACGTGCACGTGAACTGGCTGTCGCCGACCAAGATCCGCACGATGGTCATCGGCGGTTCGCAGCGCACGGTGGTGTGGGACGACAACAACCCGTCCCAGCGGCTGTCCATTTACGACCGTGGCGTCGACCATTCCAAGGAACAGCGCACGATCTCCTACCGCACGGGCGACATGGTCGCGCCGGCGTTGCTGGAGCGCGAGGCGCTGCGCACGATGATGGCCGAGTTCGCGTCGGCCATCACCGAGAAGCGCCCGCCCCTGACCGACGGCCGCGCGGGTCTGCGCGTGCTGGCGGTGCTGGAGGCGGCCTCGGAGTCGTTGCGCACCGGTGGGGTTTTCGTTCCCGTTCAACAAGTTGAAGGCAAGGTTTCCTGATGTCCGGCCAGAAGGAATTGGGTCAGCCGATCACCGGCCAGCGCGCGCTCGTCACTGGCGGCGCGGGCACGATCGGCTCCTCGGTGGTGGACCAGCTCGTCGAGGCCGGCGCGGCCGAGGTCGTCGTGCTGGACAACTTCGTGCGCGGCCGCCGGGAGAACCTGGCCGGGGCGCTCGAGTCCGGTGTCGTGAAGATCGTCGAAGGCGACATCAACGACAAGGCGCTCGTACGGGAGCTGACCGAGGGCAAGGACCTGGTCTTCCACCTCGCCGCGATTCGCATCACGCAGTGCGCCGAGGAACCGCGGCTGGCGCTGGAGTGCCTGGTGGACGGCACCTTCACGATCCTGGAGGCCGCCGCGGCCGCCGGGGTGAAGAAGGTCATCGCGTCGTCGTCGGCGTCGATCTACGGCCTGGCGGAGTCGTTCCCCACCAACGAACGGCACCACCCGTACAACAACGACACCTTCTACGGCGCCGCGAAGGCGTTCAACGAGGGCATGCTGCGCAGCTTCAAGGCCATGTACGACCTCGACTACGTGGCGCTGCGCTACTTCAACGTGTACGGCCCGCGGATGGACGTCCACGGTCTGTACACCGAGGTGCTCATCCGCTGGATGGAGCGCATCGTCGACGGCAAGTCGCCGCTCATCTTCGGCGACGGCGCCCAGACGATGGACTTCGTGCACGTGCACGACATCGCGCGTGCGAACATCCTCGCCGCTCAGGCGCCGGTCACGGACACGGTGTACAACATCGCGTCCTCCAAGGAGACGTCGCTCAAGGAGCTCGCCCTCGCGTTGCTTGCCGCGATGGACTCCGACCTGCCGCTGGAGCACGGCCCCGAGCGCAAGGTGAACGGCGTGACGCGCCGGCTCGCCGACATCAGCCTCGCGGCCACCGAGCTCGGGTGGAAGCCCGAGATCGAGATGGACGGCGGACTGCGCGACCTGGTCGCGTGGTGGCGTGCCGAGAAGGCCGCCGCCGAGCAGTCCGCCTGACACCACCAGCCGCACCCCCGTAAAAGCGTCTGCAAGTACCACCAACTCAACATCAACAGGCACTTTCCTACTACCAACCTGTTCG
>NZ_MUYM01000048.1:60444-118097 GCF_002150765.1 Lentzea kentuckyensis | reverse complement strand
GTAGTTAGCGATGATGATCGGCTGGGCCTGCGCCCTGCGCAGACCGGCCATGAACGCGTCGAAGTCGGTATTCGGCGACACGTAGCCGCCGGGGGCCGTATGGTCCTTCCAGTGGTAGATGTAGGAGTAGGAGCGGCCGGGGTAGCGCATCATCCGCACCCCGGCGTCGCCGAGCAGGTCGTTCACCGCGTTGGTGCCGAGCTGGCTGTCCCAGATCGCGTGGTTGACGCCGATCGCGGTGTCCGGCACCGTCGCGAGCCCCGCTCGGGCGTTGATCACGACGGTGGCGTCCGGTGCGCCGGACGCGGTGATCGACACCGCGGGCAGGCAGGCCGCGACGAGCGCGGTCACCACGAGAAGTCTTCGGCTCGCCATGCGCATCACGTCCTAGTCAGGAGTCTGGGAGCGCTCCCAGAATCCTGACTGGCTCACCGGTGGTCAATGGACAACTGGTCCGGGCCCGATTTCGAGAGTCGAATCGAATCGAACGCGAGTCGTCACTTGGCGGCCTTCTGCGCCCCCTGCACGGCGGTCCGCCAAGCCTCGTCGGGGTTCTTGCCCTGTTCGACGGACTGCAGCGCCGGGGCGAACACGTTCTCCTGGAGCTGTCCGTCGGCCGGCCCCTTGTACTGCGCGGCCTTGACCTTCTGCGCCTGTGCGGCGAACAGCGCCCCCGCCTTGACGTCCCCGAAGTAGGTGTTGACCTGCTCCAGCAGCGCCCGGTTCTCCAGCGCGTCGACCTGGCTCGGGAACGTGCCCCTGGCCTGGAACGCCTTGATCTGCTGCGCCGGCGCGGTCAGCCAGGCCGCGAGCGCGGCGGCCTTGTCGGCGTTGCGGCTCTGCTTCGGCACAGTCAGGTAGGAGCCGCCCCAGTTGCCGCCGCCGTTCGGGAACGCGTCGGTCACGGCCCACTTGCCCGCGTTCTCCGGCCCCGCCTGGGTCTCGATGACGCCGAGCATCCACGACGGGCACGTCTTGGTGGCGAACCTGCCGAGCTTGAAGCCGGTGTTCCACTCGTTGCTGAACGCGACCAGCTTCGCCGACTGTCCCTTCGCCACGGCGTTCGTCACGGCGGTCCAGTCGCTCCTGATGTCCTGATTGGACTCGACGACGAGCTGGTCGGACCGGTCGAAGTAGCCGAGGTCGTGCTGGTTGTGCATGGCGTTGAAGATCTGTGCCGCGCCGTCGAACCACGCGACGCCGGAAACCTTGGCGACGAACTGGTCGCCGGCCGCGAAGTAGCTGTCCCACGTGGCGAACAGTCGCTTGACCTCCTCGGGGTCGGACGGCAGCCCGGCGCTCGCGAACAGGTCCTTGCGGTAGCACATGGCCAGCGGCCCGATGTCCGTGCCGTAGCCGATGAGTCTTCGGTCCTTGGTGGTCGCGGCGTCGGCCTTCCAGGTCAGCCAGCGGTCGGGCGTGACGTCCTTCGGACCGATCTCCTTGAGATCGTTGAACTGGCCGGACTTGGCCATGACCTGGCTCAGGTAACCCTCTTCGACCGCCTCGACGTCGGCGAGTCCCGATCCGGCGCCCAGCTTGGTGAAGAGGTTCTGGTGGTGCGGCGCGCCCTGGCCCGTCTTGCGTTGGGTGATCTTGACGTCCGGGTGGGCGGCTTCATATTCCTTGATCAACTCGTCATAGCCGAACTCGTTGAACGTGGCGATGGTCAGTTCGGTCCTGCCATCGGCTGCTTTGCCTGCACCGCAGGCGGTCACGGCGATCGTGGAGGCGACGGCGCAGACCAGCGCGGTGATCTGGCGGCGACGGAAACGCACCTGAGAACTCCTCTGGTCTCGGTGGAAGATTCTGGGAGCGCTCCCAGAAAATGGCGAGTCTGGAGTCGTGATCTAGAGGTGTCAAGCGGTTAGACCGTGGGTGACCAACCGACCACGGAGAGGTAGAGACGCCGGGGTGGTCGGCGGTGGTCAAGGAAAAACTTGGCCGACATGTGCCACACCGACAATCTTGACCGGCCGAAAAACGGCTCGTTAGTTTGATTGTCCTCAAGTCGAATTCCCTGATGGCACAACGGTTGCCGGGGCCTCGGAGGACTCAATGGTGATGACGGCGCCGGCTGCGGCACTGCTGTCGGTCCAGGGGTTGGTGAAGCGTTTTCCCGGCGTGACGGCCCTGCAGGGGGTGGACTTCGAGGTCCGTGCGGGCGAGGTGCACTGCCTGCTCGGGCAGAACGGCGCGGGCAAGTCGACGCTGATCAAGGTGCTGTCCGGCGCGCACCGTCCCGACGAGGGTGAGATCCGCTGGCGGGGCGAGGTCGTGTCGTTCGGCAACCCGACCGCTGCGATGCGCAGCGGGGTGGCCGCCATCTACCAGGAGCTGGATCTGGTGGCGGGTTTGTCGGTGGCCGACAACGTGTTCCTCGGTCACGAACTGTCCACAATGGGCTTCAGCAAACGGGCGGAGGCACGCCGCAGGACCCGCGCGCTGCTCGACCGGCTGGGGCACCGGGACATCTCGCCCGACCGCGACGTCGGCCGGTTGTCCGTGGCCCACCAGCAGGTCGTCAGCATGGCGCGGGCGCTGTCGCTGGACGGCCAGCTGCTGATCATGGACGAGCCGTCGGCCGTGCTGGACCCGGACGAGGTGCGGGTCCTGTTCGGGATCATCAGGGAGCTCACCGCCCAGGGGGTGGCGGTGATCTACATCTCGCATCGGCTGGCGGAGATCAGGGAGATCGGCGACCGGGTGACCGTCCTCAAGGACGGGCGCACCGTCGCGACGGGCCTGCCCGCACGTGAGGTGAAGACCTCGGAGCTGATCGGGTTGATGACCGGGCGCGTGCTGGACAACGTGTTCCCGCAACGGAATCCGGTCGACCCCGCCGCCGCGGAGGTGCTGGTGGTGCGCGGACTGGCCGACGGCGACCGCTTCGCCGGCGTGGACCTCACCGTCCGCGCCGGTGAGGTGGTCGGGCTCGCGGGCCTCGTCGGATCGGGCCGCTCGGAGATCCTGGAAACCGTCTACGGCGCCCGGAAATCGGCAGAGGGCACCGTCGAGGTCGACGGCAGGAGGCTGCGGCGGGGAAGCGTCGGCGCGGCCGTGCGCGCGGGGATGGGGTTGTGCCCGGAGGAGCGCAAGAGCCAGGGACTGCTGCTGGACCAGGCCGTGTACCGCAACATCACCGTCTCGTCGATGTCGTCGTTCGCCCGGTTCGGGTTCCTGGACGACCGCGCCGAACGCGCCCGCTCGACGAAGCTCACCGAGGCGCTGGACGTCCGGCCGGCCGGCGTCGACCGCGTGGTGCGCGGCCTGTCCGGCGGCAACCAGCAGAAGGTCGTGCTCGCGCGGTGGCTGCTGCGGGAGTGCCGGGTGCTGCTGCTGGACGAACCCACCCGCGGCGTGGACGTGGGCGCCCGCAGCGAGATCTACGAGCTCATCCGCGAACTGGCGGACTCCGGTGTCGCCGTGGTCGTCGTGTCCAGCGACGTCGAGGAGGTCCTGGGCCTGGCCGACCGGGTCCTGGTGGTGCGCGAGGGCCGCGTGGTCCACGACGGTCCGGCCGACGAGATCGACGAGTCCCGGGTTCTCGACCTGGTCATGGAAGGACACGCAGCATGAGCGAGGACACCGCCGCCGTGGCCGCGCAACCGAGAACTCCGGTCGTGCGGCAGTCCGGCGTCTCCGGCCTGCTCGGCTCCGCGGCCGGGCGCAACACCGGTCTCGTCGTCGCGCTGATCCTGTTGTGCGTCGGCGGTGTGGTCACCGCGGGCGACCGGTTCGCCGACGTCGACAACCTCCTCACCATCCTGCGGCTCGCGGCGGTGATCGGCGTCGTGAGCGTCGGCATGACGTTCGTGATCACCGGCGGCGGGATCGACCTGTCGGTGGGCGCGATCGTCGCGCTGTCCTCGGTGTGGGCCACCACCCTCGCCACCCAGGGGATCGCCAACGACACGCACTGGATCGTCATCGTGTTCACCGCGCTGGTGGTGGGCGGGGCGTGCGGGCTGATCAACGGAATGCTGATCGCCTACGGACGGGTCGTGGCGTTCATCGCGACCCTGGCGAGCCTCGCCGCCGCCCGCGGTCTCGCCGAGATCATCTCCAACCGCAAGACGCAGATCGTGAACGTGCCGGGCTTCGCCGCGTTCTTCGACGCATCGGTGCTGGGGGTACCGGTGCTCGTGGTGATCTTCGCGGTGGTCGCCGCCGCCGGGTGGGTGCTGCTCAACCGCACCACGTTCGGGCGCCGGACGTTCGCCGTCGGCGGCAACCCGGAGGCGGCGCGGCTGGCCGGCATCGACGTGCGGCGGCACACCGTCATGCTCTACACGCTGCTCGGCCTGTGCTGCGGGCTGGCCGCCGTCATGCTGATCGCCCGCACCACGACCGGCAGCGCCACCCACGGCGGCCTGTACGAGCTCGACGCGATCGCCGCGGTCGTGATCGGCGGCACGCTGCTGTCCGGCGGCCGCGGCACGATCGCGGGCACCGTCTTCGGCGTCCTGATCTTCACCACGCTGTCGAACGTCTTCACGCTCAACAACCTCTCCATCTCCGCCCAGGCCGTGGCGAAGGGCGCGATCATCGTGGTCGCCGTCCTCCTTCAGCAGCGGCTGGCCAGACGCAGCGGCGCCTGACGCCGCCATTCACGACCGCTGCCACCCGAGGAGAACCCATGCCGCTCAAGAGAATCGCCGTCTTCGCCGCCTTAACGCTCGCGCTCACCGCGTGCACGGGCAACACGCCGCAGAACCAGGGCGGCGGCAACCAGGGCGGCGGTGTGAAGGTCGCCAACGACGAACCGGGCAAGAAGGTCGTCATCGGCTTCTCCGCACCGGCCGCGGACCACGGCTGGATGGCCGCGATCACCAACGCCGCCAAGGCGGAGGCTGGCAAGTACTCCGACGTGGAGTTGCGCGTCGTCGAGGGCACCAACGACGTCAACCTGCAGATCAGCCAGGTCGAGACCTTCATCAACGACAAGGTGGACGCGATCGTCCTGCTGCCGTTCGACGGCGCGGCGCTCACCCCGGTCGCGCTCAAGGCGATGAAGGCCGGCATCACCGTGATCAACGTGGACCGCCAGTTCGACAGCCCGTTCGCCGCGCGGTCCACCGTGCTGGGCGACAACCACGGCATGGGCGTCTCCGCCGGCAACTACGTCTGCGAGCGGTTGAAGGGCAAGACGGGCGCCGTGGTCGCGGAGATCGCCGGCATCGACTCGCTGCCGCTGACCCAGGACCGCAGCAGGGGCTTCGCGCAGGCACTGCAGAGCTGCGGGCTGAAGGTCGGCAACCGCGTGGCGGCCGAGTTCACCGTGGAGAGCGGCGAGAGGGCCGCCGCGAACCTGCTGCAGGCCGCACCCAAGATCGACGCCATCTGGAACCACGACGACGACCAGGGCGTCGGTGTCGCCGCCGCCATCAAGAACTCCGGCCGCAGCGAGTTCTTCATGGTCGGTGGCGCGGGATCGGCCAACGTGATGCGGGAGATCAAGGCGGACAACGGTCCGCACAAGGCGACCGTCATCTACCCGTCCACCCAGGGCGCCGACGGCATCCGGCTCGCGCGGCTCGCGGTGCAGAACAAGAGCCTCGGCGACCTCGTCGAGGTGGAGGTCCCGCGTCAGGTCCAGCTCTACGCGCCGGTCGTGACGAAGGACAACGTCGACCGCTACCTGCCGACCGCCTTCGAGTCCTAGGAGAACTGGCCATGAACGGCGCTTTTGTGGACCTGAGGTCCACAAAAGCGCCGTTCATGGCCAGCGATAGCCGGGACAGGACTTCTGGTCAGCTGCTTAGGAGAACGCAACGTGACTGAACTTGGCATCGCGATGATCGGCCACGCCTTCATGGGAGCCGCGCACTCCCAGGCGTGGCGGGTCGCGCCGCACTTCTTCGACCTGCCGGTGCGGCCGGTGATGTCCGTGCTGGCCGGCCGGGACGCCGACCGCACCGCGGCCGCGGCCGAACGGCTGGGCTGGGTCGAGGCTGTGACCGACTGGAAGTCCGTGCTGGACCGTGACGACGTGCACGTGGTGGACATCTGCACGCCGGGTGACACGCACGCCGAGATCGCGGTCGCCGCCCTGGACGCGGGCAAGCACGTGCTGTGCGAGAAGCCGATGGCCAACAGTGTCGCCGAAGCGGTCGTCATGGCGGAGGCCGCCGAACGCGCCGCCCGGCGTGGTGTGCGCGCGATGGTGGGGTTCAGCTACCGGCGAGTGCCTGCCCTGGGCCTGGCCCGGGATCTGGTCGCCCAGGGCAGGCTGGGACGGATCCACCACGTGCGGGCCCAGTACCTCCAGGACTGGATCGTCGACCCGGCCGCGCCGCTGTCCTGGCGGCTGGACAAGGAGAAGGCGGGCTCGGGCGCACTGGGTGACATCGGCGCGCACATCGTCGACGCCACCCAGTTCATCCTCGGCGAGACGATCAGCGAGGTGATGGGGACGCTGGTGACGTTCGTGCCGGAGCGTCCGATGGCCTCCGCGCACTCCGGTCTGTCCGGTACCGCCGCCGCCGGACAGACCGGTCCTGTCACCGTCGACGACGCCGCGTTGTTCCTGGCGCGCTTCGACGGCGGCGCGCTCGGGTCGTTCGAGGCCACGCGGTTCGCCAACGGCCGCAAGAACGCGCTGCGCATCGAGATCAACGGCTCGGCGGGCAGCCTGGCCTTCGACTTCGAGGACATGAACGTGCTGCACTTCTTCGACGGCACCGAGGACTCCTCCGTCGCGGGGTTCCGCCGGATCGTGGTGACCGAGCCGGCACATCCGTACGTGGCCGCCTGGTGGCCCGCCGGGCACGGTCTGGGCTACGAGCACGCGTTCACCCACCAGGCCGTCGACTTCGTGCGGGCCGTGGCCGCGGGCACCGACCCGGCGCCGTCGTTCGCCGACGGGCTCCAGGTGCAGCGCGTCCTCGCCGCCGTCGAAGCGAGCGCGGCTTCCCGTACGTGGCACCAGGTTTAGGGAGGAGACCGAGATGGCACGCCCGATCACGTTGTTCACCGGCCAGTGGGCCGACCTGCCGTTCGAGGAGGTCGCCCGGCTGGCCTCCGGCTGGGGCTACGACGGCCTGGAGATCGCCTGCTGGGGCGACCACCTCGACCCGTGGCGGGCCGCGGAGGACGACGACTACGTCGCGGACCGGCTCGCGATCCTCGCCAAGCACGACCTGAAGGTGTGGGCGATCTCCAACCACCTCACCGGTCAGGCCGTCTGCGACGACCCGATCGACGAGCGGCACCAGGGGATTCTCTCGGCCCGCAACTGGGGTGACGGGGACCCCGAGGGCGTGCGGCGGAGGGCGGCGGAGGAGATGAAGGCGACCGCGCGGGCCGCGGCCAGGCTCGGCGTCGGCACCGTCGTGGGGTTCACCGGCTCGTCGATCTGGAAGACCGTCGCGATGTTCCCGCCGGCACCTCAGTCGATGATCGACGCGGGCTACCAGGACTTCGCCGACCGCTGGAACCCGATCCTGGACGTGTTCGACGAGGTCGGCGTCCGGTTCGCGCACGAGGTTCACCCGTCCGAGATCGCCTACGACTACTGGACGACCGTGCGCGCGCTGGAGGCGATCGGGCACCGGCCGGCGTTCGGCCTCAACTGGGACCCGTCGCACTTCGTCTGGCAGGACCTCGACCCGGTCGGGTTCATGTGGGACTTCCGCGACCGGATCTACCACGTCGACTGCAAGGACGCCCGGCGTCAGGTCGGCAACGGCCGCAACGGGCGGCTCGGCTCGCACCTGCCGTGGGCGGACCCGCGGCGCGGCTGGGACTTCGTCTCCACCGGACGCGGTGACGTGCCGTGGGAGCAGTCGTTCCGGATGCTCAACACCATCGGCTACGCCGGGCCGATCAGCGTCGAGTGGGAGGACGCCGGGATGGACCGGCTCGTCGGCGCGCCCGAGGCGCTGGAGTTCATCCGCCGCAACGCCTTCGACCCGCCGTCGGCCTCGTTCGACGCCGCGTTCAGCTCTGGCGGGTGACACGCCGTCTTTTCGTGCCGATGGGACAATCGTTCGATGGAGAGCACCTTGGGTGTCGAGGCTGGATCGCCGGCCGCAGTGCTGCACATGCTCATGGACGGCAGCCCCCGCACCCGAGCGGAGATCGTGGCCGCGACCGGTCTCGCCCGGTCCACCGTGCGGGCGAGACTGGACCTGCTCGTGGCCGCCGGGCTGGTGACGGGCAGCGGCACGGGGGAGTCCACCGGCGGCCGCCCGGCCGGCCGGTTCGGGTTCAACCCCGGCGCCCAGCACGTGCTGGCGGCCGAGGTGGGCGCCACCCACGCCACCGTCGCCGTGTCCGACCTGGGCTGCCGGTTGCTCGCCGTCGAACAGGTCGACCTCGACGTGGCGGACGGGCCGGCGGTGATCCTGCCGCTGCTGGTCACGACCTGGCGTTCGTTGCTCTCCGGCGTGGCCGCCGCCGAGATCGCCGGTGTGGGCATCGGCCTGCCGGGCCCGGTCGAGCACTCCACCGGCCGGCCGAACAACCCGCCGATCATGCCGGGCTGGGACGGGTTCGACGTGCCCGCGGCGATCGCGGCGGAGTTCGACGTGCCGGTGCTGGTCGACAACGAGGTCAACCTGGAGGCATTGGGCGAGCACACCGCCTCGCACCCGGACGTGCGGCACATGATCGTGGTGAAGGCGGCGACCGGCATCGGCGCCGGGCTGATCAGCAACGGCGTGCTGCACCGCGGCGCGGCGGGCGCGGCGGGGGACCTGGGGCACATCAGGGTGCCCGAGGGTGGCGGGGCGCTGTGCCGGTGCGGCAACACCGACTGCCTGGAGGCGGTCGCGGCCGGTCCCGCGCTGGCGGCGAAGCTGCGGGAGCTGGGACATCCCGCCGCGTCGACGGCGGACGTGGTGAACCTCGTCCGGGCCGGCAACCTCGAGGCCGGCCGGGTCGTGCGGCAGGCCGGTAGGGAGATCGGTGAGGTGCTCGCCGGGTGCGTGAGCATGTTCAACCCGTCGCTCGTGGTCATCGGCGGGCTGCTGGCGGAGGCGGGCGAGATGCTGCTGGCGGGTGTGCGCGAGTCGATCTACCGGCGCTCGCTGCCGCTGGCCACGGAGAACCTGCGGATCGTCGCGTCGGGTGCCGGTGAGACCGCCGGGGCGCTGGGCGCGGCGGCGATGGTGGTGCGGCACGTGCTGTCGCAGGAGGTGCTGGACGCACGGCTGGGCGAGGTCGCCGCCGGTGGTGAGGTGCTGGTGGGCGCTGAGTAATGGCGGCGTTCAGCCCTAAGACGCGTGTGTTTTGACAACAACACTGCGGACTTTTGATTGACAGCCGCCAATAGTCACGCCTACCGTCGTCGTATGGCTGTGACCCGCGTAACACCGGGGGTGGTCGCACACCCCGCTGGGCGGCTGAGTGCGATCACGGTGCCGCGCCCGAGAACCGTGCCCGTGGGCAAGGAGCCCACGGTGGCGACCCGGCGCCTGCTGCGGCTCATGCGCACCGGCGCGACCGACCGGGCGATCGCTCGCGAACTGGATGTCAGCCTGCGCACCCTGAACCGGCGCATCGCGCGCCTGCAGTCGTTGCTCGGCGTGCAGTCGCGGTTCCAGCTCGGCGTGCTCGCCGCCGAGCTGGAGTGGCTCGCGGTGGGCGAGTGACCGTCACCGTTCGGCCGGAGAAGAACCGGTCAGAAGATGATCTCGCAGTTGGACAGCGACTCGAACCGTGAGTCGCAGCGGTCGGCCGGACCGGCACCGCCGTCTCCGACGTCCAGACCGGACGGGTCGGTGAGCGTGTCGTTGCCCGCGTCACCGTTGACGATGTCGTTGCCGGCGCCGCCGTCGAGGTCGTCGACCCCCGCGCCGCCGTTGAGACGGTCGTTGCCGTTGCCGCCGCTGATCCGATCGGCGCCGTTCTGGCCGTTGAGCGTGTCGGCGCCTTCACCACCGCTGACGGAGTCGGCACCCGCGCCCGCGTTCACGGTGTCGTCGCCGGCGCCGGCCTCGATCGTGTCGGCGGCCGCGCCACCGCTGAGGGTGTCGTTGCCGGCCGCGCCGTCGAGACGGTCCGGCCCCTCGCCGCCGAGCAACGTGTCGTTGCCCGCTTCGCCGTTGAGGGTGTCGGCACCCGCTTCCCCGGCGGCCCAGTCGTTTCCGTTGCCACCGAAGAACTCGTCGGCGCCTGCGCCGAGGCAGGCCGTGTCGTTTCCGTTGAGACCGAACACGACGTCGTCGCCGCCGAGGGCGACGAACACATCCGGTCCGTTCGTGCCGAACAGCACGTCGTCGCCGTTCGTCCCGACCTGCGTCGCGGCCAGCCCGTTGCATGTTTGCGGTGGCTGCGCGGAGGCGGTACCGATCGGCCAGAGCACCAAACCCGCCGTCGCGAGGAGGGCGGACACCACTGATCTTCGACAGTTGCTCATGCCAGCAGTCTCTTGCCGCGCGGCATGGTTGCCCAAGTGGCCAAATCTCAGCGCGTGCGCCGAATCCACGTGCTGCCGAGGCTGGTGGCGAGCAGCACCGCACCCGCCACGAGCAGCAACAGGCCCCCGCCCACGGCGCCGTCGGTGAGGTCCCACACCATTTCCGGCACGACGATCGTCGTGGCCACCACGCCCGCCACGAGCAGAACCGTCGAGCGCACGGCGAAGTAGGTGGCGAAGCAGGCGAGCGCGAGGCAGGCGGTGAGCGCGTAGGCGACAGGTTCGTTCCCGGCCAACGGTTGCTGCGCACCGAAAAGGGCAGTCGCGGCACCGACGGCGAGCGCGAGCTGTGCGGGCTTCAGAACGTCCACAAGGGACAGGACCATGCCGGCGACGCCGAGTGCGAACAACGCGGCGCCGCCGGGCAGCGCGCTGTCCGGCATGAGCTCGCCGATCCAGGCGATCACCGCGACGATCGCCGCTGCCGCCAGGGTCAGGTAGCCCAGTGCCGTGGTGACCAGGACGTACGCGGCGACCGCCACGAGCAGGCCTGCCGTCGCACCCACCACGAACTCATGCGAGCCGGTGGCGGTGCCCGCGGTGAACGCGGAGGTGACGGCGGCGAGCGAGAAGAGCGTGCTCACCACCCGCCGGCGGCGGTGCGAGACGGTCCGCACGGCGAAAAATCCGCCCGCCACAACGAAGGCGGCGACGAGAAGCGCGACGGTGGCCCCACCGAGCACGCCGACCTTCGCCACCCTGCTCAGGGCCTCCCAGGACACCCCCAGCACCAGCGCGGCACCTCCGAGCACCAACCCGCCGCCGAGGTAGGCGGCGACTTCGGCGATGCGGTCGGGGACGCGGGGAGGAGCTCCGGTGTCCTCGAGCGCCGCGATCACGGCGCCTTCCTGCTCGGCCGACAGCACTCCGCGCGTCGTCAGCTCGTGCAGAGTCTCCTTTTGCCGTGCGGTCAGCGCCATGGCCACCACCCCTCGCCACGAATGTTCCCGCACAGGGCACGAACGTGCCAAGGAACACCGGATCCTGACGGCAGGAACGGCCCCTTACCTCGTGACGACGGCATGCCAGAGGGTGGCTGACATGACGAGGACACCGATCTTCGATGCGCTCGCCGAGGAATTCGACGTCACCGTGCGAAGTTCCGGCGAGATACCCGCACAGACCGGCCGGTCCGGCACCGACGAGGAGGAACGACCGCTGAGCGGACGGTTGGAGTGACGTCGGCAAGGGCAGCGGCGACGGCACGCGCGTACCCGAGGATCGTGACAACCTGCGTCCGGCGTGCCGCCGCCTGGTCGAGCGTGCCGGATGGAGTGGCGCCAAGCCAGAGGCTTCCGGCTCGGTTGCCCAGGTTGTGCATGAACTGCTGCTGGGACGGGTGCGGCGAGTTCTTGGCCGGGAAGATCTCGTCGCGGATGGGCAGGCCGTTGTCGGCGTTGATGGAGAGCACGTCCGAAGCGTCGCCGCCCAGGATCTCGGGGGTGGTGCTGATGGTCAGCGCGCGCTGGCCGTCGACCTCGGCCTCGCCGACGGTCACCTCCTTGATGGTCGCGAGCAGCTTCAACACACCCGCGCGGACCTCGACGTTGGCGGCACCGACGAACAGCGCGTACGTGGTGTTGCTCCACAGATGGTTGTTGATGAGGTTCTCCAGTTCCGTGCCCGTCGGCCGCGGCTTGGGCTCGGGAACCGGTTTGCCGGCCCTGCGGAACGTCTCCGCGACCTCCGCCCTGGCGTCCGCCCACGCCTTGTCCGCGTCGGCGGGGCTCATGCCGAGTCCCAGAGCGTTGCCGGCCGCGGTGATCATCGCGATCCTGGCCTTCTCCACGTCGCCGTTCGCGGCCTGGCGGGCCGCCGCCATCACCTTCGCGTCGAACGGCCGGGCCTGGTCGTCGTTCTTCGCCACCGACGCCGCCAGGGTCTGCGCCGAGTCTCCCTTGAAGATCTGGCCCGTGTCGGAGTAGACGGTGTAGTACACGTACGGCGAACCGTCCGGCGCGGTCTTCGTGCCGATGACCAGCGACGAGTCGCCCGGCAGCGCGGCGGCGGCCTTGACCTCGGAGGCCAGTTTCACGAGCGGTGACTCGACCACCGGCGGCGCCACCGCCTGGGGGGAGGGGCCGGCCGGGACGCTGCCGCCCGTCGTGCCCATCACCACGGCCGCCGCGACAGCCGCCGCGCCCACAGCGGCGACACTCGCCCTGGGCCAGGAAAACCAGCGCTTCGGCCGCACGACCGTGTTCACGGGTTCCGCCATCGCCGTCTGCAGCGCCGTACGAGCACGGTCGTACGCCTCAGGACTCGGGGACGGCACATCACTCAGCTTCTTCATCAGATCCATTTCATCCATGAGTCGTCTTCTCACGTCGTCGGGACTTGCAGCAGCGCGGCCACTTCCGGGGCCTCTCGCAACGCCTTGCGCGCCTGGTGCAACAGGCGGCGAGCCGTGCCGGCGGGGATGTCGAGCACCCGCCCGGCCTCCGCGACGGTCAGGTCCTCCCAGGCGACCAGGCCCAGGACTTCCCGTTCCTCCGGTTTGAGCCGGGCCAGAGCCCTGCGCAGCAACGCCTGCGTGTCCACGCGGGCGTCCACCGCCGGCCAGGGATCCCAGTCGTCCGCCACCCCGGTCAGGTCCGGCGCCGGCTCCTCGGCCGGCTCGGACCGCCAATGCCGCCGCAACCTGTTCAGCGCGACCCCGTACAACCAAGGTCTGGCTTCGGGATACGAACGGTCATAGGTCGCCCGGGACTCGTAGGCCGCCACCCAGACGTCGCCGAGCACGTCCTCGGCGGCCTGGCGTCCCACTCTGCGCGCGAGGTAGTTCCCGATCGCCGCCTCGTGACGACTGATCACTTCGACGAAGGCATCGGTGTCTCCGCGCAGCGATCGGCCGATCAGTTCCGCGTCTGACGACATGAAGCTCCTCGGGTTTCGCTTCGCCCTTGCACCCCGTCTTTGCCAACGCGCGGCGAAAGTGTTCAGGTTGCGCGAAACCCACTGCTCAGACCGACTCCGCTACTCGAACACCCCGTAGCCCGCGACGGCGTGCGCCCGGACGCCGTCCAGGTCGAGTTCCACGCCGATGCCGGGAGTGTCGGGAAGCGTGATGTAGCCGTCCTTGACGATGGAGCCGCTCCCATCCGGGGCGTGGACGTAGCTGTCCCACACCCCGCGCTCCTCCAGGGCGTGCCACTCCTGGACGAAGAAGTTGGGGATCGCCGCGCACTGATGCGACGTGGCCATCGTGCCGAGCGGCGTCGACACCAGGTGCGGCGCGAAGGGGATGTAGTGCAGCTCCGCGAGGTTGGCGATCTTCTTGGCCTCGGCGAGGCCCCCGCACTTCGGCACGTCCGGCTCGATCACGTCCACGGCGCCGCGTTCGAGCAGCTCGCGGAATCCCCAGCGCAGGTAGAGGTTCTCGCCCGCGCAGATCGGCGTGCGGGTCTGCGCGCGGACCCGCACCAGCGCGTCGATGTTCTCCGCCGGCAGCGGTTCCTCGAGCCACATCAGGCCGAACGGCTCGAGCTCCCACGAGATCCGGCACGCGCTCGGCACGTCGTAGCGGGCGTGCAGGTCGATGGCCAGATCGACGTCCGGTCCGATCGCTTCCCGGACGGCTGCCACGCGCTCGACCATCGACCGCAGTTCGGCGGCGTTGACCGTGTGGTTGAACGCGTCGAACTTGGCCGGGTGGTGCAGGTTGTCGATGTCGAACTTGATGGCGGTGAACCCCTCGGCGACGACCCGCTGGGCCCGGTCGACGCACCCCGCGACCGAGCCGGCCGGGTCGTCGCCGTCACCGCAGTCGGCGTAGAGGCGGATCCGGTCGCGGAACTTCCCGCCGAGCAGGCGGTACACGGGCTGGCCCGCGGCCTTGCCCGCGAGGTCCCACAGCGCGAGCTCGATCCCGGACAGGGCGATCACGAACACCCCGCCCTGCGGACCCGCGAAGACCTTGTTGCGGCGCAGCTTCTCCCAACATCGCTCGACGTTGCGCGGGTCCTCGCCGATCAGGAGGGGAGTCAGGGAATTGATCATTCCGACGACGGCGCCCGCGCCGGCATCGGGATTGGCCTCACCGAACCCGCTGAGGCCCTCGTCGGTGTCGATCCGGACCAGCGTGGCCTCACCGTGGTAGGCCACCACCGCCGTTGTGACGTTCACGATCCGCATAGCTCTCCCGCAGTCGGGTTGTGCCTGTGAACGGACTGTCGCTTCGTCCAACTTGTCCTATAAGCTGATGACATGCAAAGGGGACAAGAGTCTCGGGACGCTGTCAAGGTCCGGACTCTCCCTGTCCAGGTTGCGGCGCTGCTGACCCGCCGCATCGTCACCGGCGAGCTGGAGGACGGCCGCGCGCCGTCCGAGCTCGACATCGCCCAGGAGTTCGGGGTGTCCCGCGTGGTGGCGCGGGAGACGCTCAAGATCCTCGCCTCACTAGACATCGTCGACGTCGCGCAGGGCCGCCGCGTCGTCGTGCGTCCCCCCGCGGAGTGGGACTACCTGAGCCCGTTGCTGGTCGAGTGGCTGCCGACCGAGATCGTCGGCCAGCTGCTCCAGGAGCTGCACCAGATGCGGGTGCTGCTCGAACCCGAGCTGGCCGCGATGGCCGCGGCCGGCGTCACCGCCGAAAGCCTGGAGCGGCTCAAGAACGGGCTGGAACGGATGTCGGCGCTCGAGGCGGACCCCAACGCCTACCTCGAGGTCGACCACGAGTTCCACATGGAGATCTGCCGGGCGGCCGACAACCGCATCCTCGACCGGATCATGTACTCCGCCCGCTGGCTCGGCACGGCCAGCCGGCGCATCACCAACGAGGCGCCGGCCGCACTGCGCAAGGCCACCGCCGACCACACGGAGATCTACGAGGCCATCGTCGCGCGCGATCCGGACCGTGCCCGCGCGGCGATGCGCAAGCACCTCGCCAACAACTCCGCTCTCCTCGCGGAAAAGGAAAGACAGACCAAGCGGGCCACCCGGCGCCGTTAGCGCCTGCACTTCGCTCCGCCGTCTTCGCCGCATGAACGACCCGGCAGCGCGGCGCTCGCCTCGCTGTACCGCCGGCTGCAACGTCGCCCCGTCGGTCCGCGTCCGGTCGTCCGGACGCGAGAGGAGTGGTCATGGAAGAGAAAGTGGACTTGTCGAGACGCACCTTCCTCGGGATGAGCGCGCTGGGCGTGCTCGGTCTCGCGGGGTGCGGAGGAGGTGGCCCCGCCACGCCGCAGGTCGACGTCCAGGTGCCCCAGGCCCTGCTCGACCAGGCGGCCTCGCTGCGCGGCGGGTCGGTGGGGATGCTGTCGCAGAAGCTGTACGCCGAGGCAGCCAACAAGGCACTGGACAAGTCGCTGCAGGTCTTCGCGCAGGCGACCGGCACGACGGTCCGCAACGACCTGGTCTCCGGGGACGCCGGCGACATGGTGGCGAAGATGGACGCCGAGGTGAAGGCGGGCACCAGCCGCGACTTCGCGTTCGTGAGCGATCGGCGGTTCGTCGGCCAGCTCCACAACCTCGGCGCCCTCACCGACGTCACCGACGTGGTCGACGAGATGCGCAAGCTTTACGGCGATCCCGCGACGGAGGCGAACAACTACTGCGTGTTCGGCGGGCGCTGGTTCGCGATCCCGTACCACTTCATCGCGTCCGCGATGTACCTGCGCAAGGACTGGTACCAGGAGAAGGGGCTGCCGCTCAAACCCCACTACACGTGGGAAGAGCTGCGCGACAACGCGTTGGAGGTCTCCGACCCGGCGAAGAAGCGCTTCGGCTGGGGTCTCACGGTGAACCGCTCCGGCGACGCCAACGGTTTCATCGCGAACGTCATCAACACCTACGGCGGGGCGATGGCGGACAACACCGGCACGAAGGTGGTGTTCAACTCGCCGGAGACCGTCGCCGCCGTCACGTTCATCGGCGACATCTACACGAACCCGAAGTACACGCCGATGCTGCCGCCGGGGATCGGCAGCTGGACCGACTCGAGCAACAACGAGAACTGGCTGGCGCAGATCCTGGGGCTCACGCTCAACCAGTTCAGCGTCTACGCCGACTCGAAGACCAAGAACAACCCGGTCTACGCCAACACGCACGTGTTCAACGGCGCCACCGGACCGGCGATCGACAAACCGCTCGCGTTCGGCGAGTCCAACTCGTTCGTCGTGTTCAAGGGGGCCAAGAACCCCGACCTCGCCAAGCTGGTGGCGAAGTACATGGTCAGCGGAACCGCGCTGCTCGGTGTCGCGAAGGGAGCACCGTGCCTGGTCAACCCCTCGTGGGACAAGGTGTGGGACTCCGACCCGTATTACACCAACGGTGATCCCGCCTTCCCCGCGCTGCGGGAGCAGACCCGTACGCCGCTCCCGGTGGCCACCAAAACCGGCTTCAAGTTCCCCCAGGCCCCGAGCCCCGGCGAGCAGGCCGCCACCGCCGCCTACCTGCTGACCGACATGATGCAGTCGGTCGTCCAGGGCACGAAACCGGCCGACGCCGTCGCCGCGACGCACGCCCGGATCGTCCAGGTCTTCGAGCAGCAGGGCTACAAGCAGTGACGACGCTGCGCACGCGCCCGGTGCCGGTCCGTCCGGCGCCGGGCCGGTCGCCCTCGCTCACGCGGTCGCAGCGGCTGCTCGGACGGGACTGGCGCCTGGCCGCGGTGTTCATCGGGCCGACGCTGGTGCTGGTCGCCGGCCTGATCCTGTTCCCGATCGCCGACTCGATCTTCACCAGCACCACCGAACGCCACGGCGCGGAAACGGTCTTCGTCGGGCTCGACAACTACACCGCTCTCATCGACGACGCCGTGTTCCACAAGGGCGTCCTCAACTCGTTCGTCTTCACCGCGTACGCCGAGATCTTCAAGGTGACCCTCGGCCTCATCGCGGCGTTGATGCTGCACCACATGCGCCGCGGCCGCGCGATCGTCGCCGGCGTGATCCTGTTGCCGTGGGTGGTGCCGACAGTCGTCACGGCCTTCACCTGGCGGTCCCTGTTCGACCCGATCTTCGGCAGCGTCAACGTCCTGCTCACCGACTCCGGCATCGGGCCCGCGCTGGCCGCGATCAGGCTCGTCGACAAGTGGCCGGCGGAATGGCTGTCCGATCCGGCGCTCGCACTGCCCGCGGTCATCCTCGTCAACGTCTGGAAGGGCATCCCGTTCTTCGCGGTGACGTTCCTCGCCGGGCTCAAGGCGATCGACGGCGGCCTCTATGAAGCGGCCGTTGTGGACGGTGCGACGCCCTGGCAGCGCTTCCTGCACATCACGCTGCCGGGCCTGCGCCACGTCATGATCGTGACGGTGTTGCTGTCGTCGATCTGGACGTTCAACAACTTCGACCTGATCTGGCTGATGACCCAGGGCGGACCGGGGGACGCCACCGCCCCGTACGTGATGGTGGCCTACTCCAAGGCCATCCAGCAGCTGCAGCTGGGCGCGGGCGCCGCGGTCACGCTGGTGATGCTGCCGATCATCGGCATCCTCGTGGTGATCCTCGTGCGGATGATGCGCCGCGGCGACCTGCCGGGCGCGAGCGATCTGGGGCGCCGGCGGCTTACTCCGGCTCAGCGCGCGGCGCTGCCGTGGGTGATCGTCGCGGCGTCGGTGCTCGTGCTGGTCTGGGCGTCGCCGCACATCGTGTGGAAGGCCGCGTTCGTGCTGGGCGTGTTCGTGGTGCTCGCGGCCGCCGTCGGACGGGTCGTCTCCGTGCTCGCCGCGCGGGGCAACCGGCTGGCCGCACGGCTGGTCGGCGGCACCGGCAGCGGGATCGCGCTCCTGGGCCTGCTGGGCTTCGTGCTCGCGCCGCTCTACTGGATGACGGTCACGGCCTTCAAGTCCGACGACCAGATCGTCGCGCGCACCGACGACCTCTGGCCGACGCCGTGGACCACCGAGCAGTTCACCAACCTGTTCACCGGCAGAGCGTTCGGCACCTGGTACGTCAACACGATCCTGGTGTCGCTGGCGTCCACCGTGATCGCCCTGGTGTGCGCGGCGCTGGCGGGCTATGCGTTGGCACGGCTGAAGTTCCGGGGTTCGGAGAGTTTCACGGTGACGATCCTGCTCACCTACGTGATGCCGGGCGCGCTGCTGTTCATCCCGCTGTACCAGATGATGAGCGGGATCGGGCTCAACGACTCGTTGTGGTCACTCGTGCTCGCCTATCCCACGTTCACCCTGCCGTTCGCGACGTGGCTGCTCGTCGGCTACTTCAAGTCGATCCCGGCCGACCTCGAGGAGGCCGCGCTGGTCGACGGCTGCACGCGGTTCGGGGCGTTCCTGCGGATCGTGCTGCCGCTGGCCAAGCCGGGCCTGCTCGCGGTCGCGCTGTTCACGCTCACCAACGCGTGGAACGAGTTCCTGTTCGCGTTCGTGTTCATCACCAAGGACGACTACAAGACGCTGCCCGTCGGCATGCAGTCGATGATCTTCGGCGACGTCGTGCCGCAGGGGCAGCTGGCCGCGGCCTCACTGCTGATCAGCATCCCGGTCGTGGTCATGTACGCGTTCGGGCAACGATTCCTGACCGAGGGCCTCACGGCCGGCGCCGTGAAGGGATGACCTCGGTGATCACGGAGGAACACGTCGCGACGGCGTCCCGGCCGAGCGACCTGCGCATCACGGACCTGCGGGTGGCCAAGGTCGCCGGGGTGCCGTTCCGCTCGTCGATCATCAGGATCGACACGAACCAGGGGCTGGCCGGCTACGGGGAGGTGCGCGACCAGGCCAGCGCCACCTACGCGCTCGTGCTCAAGAGCCGGCTCGTGGGGGAGAACCCCTGCAACGTCGACAAGATCTTCCGCAAGATCAAGCAGTTCGGCCACCACGGCAGGCAGGGCGGCGGGGTCTCCGGCGTCGAGATGGCGCTGATGGACCTCGCAGGCAAGGCGTACGGGGTGCCCGCGTACGCGCTGATCGGTGGCCGCTTCCGCGACGAGATCCGTTGCTACGCCGACACACCGTCGCTGCCGGATCCGCACGCGATGGGCGCCCGGCTGCTGGAGCGCAGGCAGCGCGGGTTCACGATGCTGAAGATGGACGTCGGCGTCGACCTGCTGTGGGACGTGCCGGGGGCGCTGATCGCGCCGCCGGGTGCCCGCGCGGACCTGACGACGATGCACCCGTTCACCGGCATCCAGGTCACCGCGAAGGGCGTCGACCACCTGGCGTCCTATGTGGACACCGTCCGTTCGGTCGTGGGCTACGACATCGCGCTCGCGGCCGACCACTTCGGTCACATCGCGCTCGACTCCTGCATCCGGATCGGCCGCGCGCTGGAGCCGTTCACGCTGGCGTGGATCGAGGACCTGATCCCGTGGCAGCTGACCGACCAGTGGCGTCAGCTCACCACGTCCGTCGCCGTCCCGACGTGCACGGGGGAGGACATCTACCTGCTCGACGGCTTCCGGCCGCTGCTCGACGCCGGCGCCATCCGGGTCGTGCACCCCGACCCGGCGACGGCGGGCGGGATCGCGGAGACCAAGCGGCTCGGCGACTACGCGCAGGAACGGGGAATCCCGATGGCGCTGCACCTGGCGGCGTCACCGATCGCGACGATGGCGTGCGTGCACCTGGCCGCCGCGACGGAGAACTTCCTCGCACTCGAACACCACGCGGCCGAGGTCGAGTTCTGGAGCGACCTGGTCACCGACCTGCCCCGCCCGCTGATCCAGCGCGGCCACATCACGGTCCCGGACACGCCGGGACTGGGATTCGGCGACATCGACGAGGAGTTGCTGCGCCGCCACCTCGACCCGCGTGATCCGGTGTTCTTCGCCGAGACGACGCACTGGGACGCCGAGTCGAGCCACGACCGGCTGTGGAGCTGATCAGGTGCGGCCCTGCTCGGCGCGCCACTTCTCGTACTCGGGCCGGGCCTCGTCCGACAGCGGGTAGTAGCGCCGCAGGTCGCCACCCTCGGCCAGCCGCAGGCGGGAGAACTCCTCCCACTCCGCGTGTTCCTGGGCGACGGCCACCAGAGCGGGCGCGAGCTTCACCGGAACGACGACCGCCCCGTCATCGTCGGCGACGACGATGTCGCCCGGCTCGACGAGCGTGCCGCCGCACGCCACCGGCACGTTGACCGCGACCGGGACGATGCCGGTCTGGGCGTGGAAGTTCGGTGTGGCGCCCCGGATCCACAGCCCGAGGCCGAGCCGCTTGGCCTCGCCGACGTCGCGCAGACACCCGTCGATCACCACACCGGCGCCGCCGCGGCCCTTGAAGTAGGTCAGCATCATCTCGCCGAACACGCCGCTGCTCATGTCACCACGCGCGTCGACGACGATCATGTCGCCGGCCTGGGCGTGGTACATGACGTGCCGGTGCAACTGTTTCTCCGGCTCGGCGTACTCGTCGACGGGGTAGAGGTCCTCCCGCTTCGGCAGGAACTGCAGCGTCAACGCCGGCCCGGCCACGCGCACGCCGGGCGTCACCGAGACCGGGCCGCTGATGAACGCGCTGCGGATGCCCATCCGGCTGAGCTCGGCGCTGGCCGTCGCACTGCCGATGGCCGCGAGGGCCGCACTGAGTTCGGCCGGCGGGCGAACGATGTCGTGCGTCTCGACCACGTCGGTAGCTCCCTCGGTCGATGTGACTCCGGTTCGAGCCTAGTCCCGTCCGGCGAACGGTGGAGCAACTCGTCCGCTTGAACGAAGTGCCGGCCACGGTGGCGGTCGAGCAGATCGGCACCTCGCCGATCAGTCCTCAGTGGACTGATCAGTCCATCGGCCGGACGCCGAGGAATCCTGGCGCGGTCAGTCGGAGATGCGGCGGATCACGCTGATCGGGCCGATCGAGTCGATGTCGGCGATCTTCACCGGCACTCCCTCGGTCGACGCGTGCACGGCGCGCACACTGTCCACCGCCATGGCCACGTGGGACTGGCCGGAGTAGTAGACGATGATGTCGCCGGGCCTGACCTCGCCGCGGCTGACCGCGCGTCCCGCCTTGGCCTGGTCGTAGCTGGTGCGACCGATGGACACGTTCGCGGAGCGGTAGGCGGCCTGGATGAGCGAGGAGCAGTCCCAGGCGTCCGGGCCGTTGGCGCCGTGGACGTACCTGTCGCCGCGCTGGTCGAGTGCGAACCGCAGGGCCTTGCCCGCGGTTCCCGGCGGGGCCTGGATCGCCGACATGTCGCCGGCGTTCTTCAGGGAGTTCCTGGTCGAAGCGCTGAGCGAGTCGTACTGGGTGCGGGCCTCGTCCCTCTGCTTCTGCAGTTCGGCGCTCTTCTGGTCGATCTCGGCGAGCAGCTTCCGCGACGCCGCGGTCGCCTCGTCGGCCGTCTTGGCGGTGGCGTCCGCGGCGTTGACGGCGTCGGTGAGCTTCCGCAGCGCCTCGGCGTTGTCGGCGGCGAGGATGTTGAGGGCCGACAGGCGGTTGAGGAAGTCCTGCTGCGAGTCGCTCACCAGCAACGCGGAGAGCTGGTTGAAGCGCGCGCCGGAGTAGGTGACCTCGGTGAGGAGGTCCACCTGGCCGCGCAGGGACTCCGCGGCCTTCCGCGCGGTGGTCAGGTCGCCCTTCGCCTTGTCCAGCTCACCCTGCTTGGCGGCCAGGTCGCCCTGCGCCTTCAGCTTGTCCTGGTTGACCTGGGCGGCCTTCTCGGACAGCTCGTTGTACTTCGCGAGCGCGTCGGCGGCGGAAGGCTGGGCGTTGCCCGGCGTCGTGGGGAGCACGGCCGCGACGACTGCCGCCGTCGTGACGAACGCTCCGCGCACGGCGCGGCGTGAGGGGTGCGACAGCACGTCGCGGTCTCCTTTTTCGTGTGCCCGGCGCACTCAGACGGTGATGTTCCGATCGTTGAGCCAGGTGAGCGGGTTGATTTTCTGGCCACTCGGGTTCCAGACCTCGAAGTGGAGGTGGGGGCCGGTGGACTGGCCGCGGTTGCCCATGCGGGCGATCTGCTGACCGGCCTGGACCCGCTGGCCCGCGCGGACGCTGTAGCTGTCGACGTGGCCGTAGACGGTGATGGTGCCGTCAGCGTGCTCGAGGCGGACCCATTGGCCGAAGCCGGAGATCGGGCCCGCGTCCTTCACGACGCCGTCGGCGGCGGCGAGGATCGGGGTGCCGACGGGGCCGGCGATGTCGATGCCGAGGTGCAGCTTGCCCCAGCGGCCGCCGTAGCCGGAGGTGAACTCGCCTACGGCGGGGCGGGCGAACTTCGGGCGCTTGTGCTCGGCCTCCGCCGCCTCGTGCCTCGTCGTGAGCTGCTGGCTGCGCAGGATCTTGGCGGCTTCCGCGGCACCTTCCGGCGCCGTCCTCCGCGAGACGGTGAGGACCTGCGCGGTGTCGCCACCCACGCCGTCGAAGGTGGCGGCGCCGTCCGAATGGTTCGTGAGCTGGACTGCCTGCAGGGTGTGGCCCGCACCTGCCGTGGAGAACGCGCCCACGGCGACCGCGGCGACGACGATGCGTCCACGCAGAGCTGACGGCGGCGGGGGGAGCCGGTGCGAGGTGACCGTTCGCATGGCCACCAAGATCGAGACACCGTGTTAAGAACTCGAGTAGATGATGTTCAGGTTCCTTCGCGGGGCAGCCGGACCGTGAACGTCGTGCCCTCTCCCACCTCGCTCGCCGCCGTGATCGTTCCCCGGTGCGCGATGACGTAGTGCTTCGCGATCGCCAGGCCGAGGCCACGTCCGCCGGTGACGCGAGCGCGGGAGCGGTCGGCCCGCCAGAGCCGGTCGAACACGTGCGGCAGGTCCTCCGCCGCGATGCCGTGCCCGGTGTCGGACACGGTGAGCACGACCTCGTCGCCGTCGAGACGGCCGCTGACCACGACTCGTCCGTCCGCAGGGGTGTGCTGCACCGCGTTGACCACGAGGTTGCGCACCACCTGCCGCAGCCGCACCGGGTCCGCGGTCAACCGCAGCTCCTCCCCGGCGGGCACGTCGAGGACGACCTGGTGCGCGGCGGCGACCCCGGCCAGCAGTTCCGCGGCGTCCACCGGTTCCGGGCGCAGGCTGAGCGCACCCGCGTCGGCGGCGGCCAGCTCCTGCAGGTCCTCGACCAGCTGCTGCAACACCAGCGTCTCCTGCAGCAGCAGGTCCAGCAGGTCGGCGTCCAGATCCGCGACGCCCTCCTGTGCGGCGACCACCCACCCGCGCATCGTGCCCAACGGCGTGCGCAGCTCGTGCGACAGGTCGTTGACCATGTTCTTGCGCAACGTCTCCGCTCGCGCGAGGTGCTCGGACATGTCGTTGAACGCCGCCGCGACCTCGGCGACCTCCCAGCGCGCCGTGACCTCCGCGCGCGCCGACAGGTCGCCCGCGCGCATCCGCCGAGCCGCCTCCGTGAGCACGGTCAGCGGCCGCAACACCCTCCCTGCCAACAGAAAGCTCACGGCGATCGCGAACACCAGCACCAGCGCCGCGGCCAGCGCGATCTGCGCGACCCCGGCGGCGGGCAGGCCCACCACGGTGTACCGGACCGCCGGTTGCGCGACGAACAGGAACGCGGCCGGTGCCACGTACGAGGTGAGCAGCGCGCGCCGGGCAGAGGACAGGCATTTCTCGTGCGCCGGCAGCGTGTTCGGGCCTGCCACCAGCGTCGGCACGCCGTCCAGGCCGAGGTACGCCGGGTTGTATCGCACTCCGCTGCCGGTTTGGCACTCCAGCAAGTGCTTGTTCATCTGTTGGAGCGCACTTTGTTCCCTGTCACTGTTCAGCCTCAGCGATGTGCACCCGTGCGTGAACGGCCAGGAGTACGAGCGCCCGGTCGCGCTCGTCCGGATTTCGGCCGCGACCCCCTGACGACGGGCGCAGGCGACGTCGTCCTCGGCTGCCGCTCGTGACGCCCGCTGTTCCTCAGCGGTGAGCAGGAACGGGCCCACAGCGCGTGGATCGATGCGGTCCTGCGGAGTGTCCGGCCTCAGCTCGAGGTCGACGTTGAGCGGATCGACCACCGCGGCCGGCCGACCGGCACCCTGCAGGTCGTCCGCGCCGGCCGTGCCGCCGATGAGGGTCCGCGTGGTCGTGGTGAGCTGGATGTGCAAGCCGGTCTCGCGACTGAGGTCCTCGATCAGTGGCGTGATGCCGGACCAGTTCGGGTGGGCGACCCCGTACCCGAGCACGGCGTCGTAGACGCGGGCCAGTCCTGACTGCTCACGACCTTGCTCGGCCCGCAACGTCCGCGTCGTGCTCTGCACCGACAGCCACGCCGTCGCCGCGATCGAACACGCCGACACCAGCACCGTGCCCGCCAGCAACAGCAGCCGCAGCCGGCGAGGTCTACTGGTCACGATCGCTCTGGTCCGCGATCTTGTACCCGATCCCGTAGACGGTCAGCAGGTACGCCGGGGAAGCCGGGTCGGCCTCGATCTTGCGCCGGAGGTTGCGCACGTGCACGTCGATCGTGCGCTCGGTGATGAACCCGTCCAGCCCGTAGCCGTCCTCGAGCAGCTGTGCCCGGCTGAACACCCGCCCCGGCTCGGCGGCCAGCACCGCGAGGATGCGGAACTCGGCCGGCGTGCAGGCGACCAGCCGGCCGGCGACGCGCACCTCGTGCCGCATCGGCTCCAGTTCCAGGTCACCGACTCGCAGTACGCGCCGCGCCGCTGTGCCCTTCGCACCGGAACGGCGCAACAACGCCCGTACCCGCGCCATCAGCTCACGGGGGTCGTACGGCTTGGCGAGGTAGTCATCAGCGCCGAGATCGAACCCGAGCAGCTTGTCGTCGGCGTCCGCTCGTGCGCTGATCACCAGTACCGGCAGGTCCGCGTCCTCGGCCCGGACCACGCGGCAGACGTCCCATCCGTCCACGCCCGGCAGCATCAGGTCCAGCACCAGCAGGTCCGGGCGACGGCCGCGGATCTCGTCGAGCGCCGTGCGTCCGTCGCCGACCAGCAGAAACGTGTGGTTCTCCCGAGCGAGGAAGCGCCCGATCAGCTCCGCCTGTCTCGGTTCGTCTTCGGCCACCAGGACGTAGGCGCACATGGCGGCCATGATGCCAGCCGGTCGTGCTCCCGCTGGCAGCGCCAGTGGGAGCACGACATCGACGAGGTCAGCTCCAGGGAGACGCGGTGAGCCAACTGGTGTCCTGGGCCCACGAGGTCGTGGAGTCCCAGGCGTTCGAGCCGCCGTTGCCGGCGACGTAGGCGGTGAAGTTGTAGTGGCGGAGGTACTTCGTCGGGAAGTTGGCGGACTGGAAGGAGTTGCCGGCCCCGCTGTTGCCCGCGGTCCGGCAGAAGGTGGCGTCCTTCGCGAACGCGGTGCCGCCGTCGTCGGCGTTCAGGTAGAGCTGGTAGTTGAAGTGGCGCAGGAACTGACCGGGGCGGTCGGCGGACTCGAAGGACAGGCAGGAGGTGTTGGCCAGCCCGGCGCGGACGATCCAGGTGGCGTCGGCTTTGACGGTGGCCGAACTGGAGGAGTTGACGGAGGAGATGACGACCTTGGTGTCGGCGTCGTTGTGGCGGAGGTAGTGCGAGGTGCAGCAGGGCGCGGTGGTGGCCTGCAGGGAGATCCGGGAGCCGGGGGTCAGTGAGCCGGTGCTGGTCGAGCCGCTGCTGTAGCCGGCGGCGGTGATGTTGGCCTGCACGGCGTTCTCGGTGGCGTCCGAGGGGTAGCCCGCGGTCATGACGCCTTCGTAGAAGGTGCCGCGGCCGGTGTTGCTGTTGTCGCCGCCGATGCCGAGGATGATCGCGCCCTGCTTCTTCATCGGGTTGTAGCCGGGGGCGTTCGGGCGCACGCCGTTGTAGAAGGTGGACAGGTTGCCCGACTGGGCGTTGCCGCCGCGGATGGCCCACTGGTTCGGGCCGCCCTTGAGGGTGGCGGTCACGAACCGGTGGCCGATGCTCGGGTCGCCCGCGTTGAACCCGCGGTTGACGCCGGAGAACAGGCCGTTCTCCAGATCGGCCATGACCCATGGACCGTTGCCGCTGCCCCAGCCCCAGCCCTTGCTGTTGCCGAAGTACAGGGCCTCCATGGTGCCGTTGCCGTCGTCGTTGCCGGTCGTCTCGGCGTTGCCGTAGTCGAAGCAGCAGCCGCCGTTGTAGTTCGTGCCGTCGAAGATCGCGTACATGCCCTCCGGCTGGTCACCGGTCGCGATGCCGTTCGTGTTGTTGTTGCGGTAACCGGTGCCGGGAGCCACGTAGACGCCGTACGCCTTGTGGCCGCCGACCGTGATGGGCGCCTCGAAAGCGTTGGCCAGGTTGTCGTTGCCGCCCTCAGCCGGCCCTGGCCAGTAGCCCCTGAGTGCCTGGGTGAGCTTGTTGCCCTTGCCGGACTGGTCGTAGATGACGGTGATGACGCAGCTGGTGTCGGCGCAGAAGGAATCCTGCACAGCGGCGTCGGCGTACCCGCCGGCGCTCAGCAGGCCGACGTCCCTGATCGCGTTGTCCGAGGCGCGTTTCACTTGGTACAGCGGGCCGTTGTAGCTCCCGTACAGGGCGCGGGTCGTGCTATGCGCTGCCACGCAAGGGGTGTTGCCCGCGGCGTAGATGTCGCACGGTCCCTGGGTCGCGGCCTGCGAGGTGGTGGCCGTGGCGGCGAGCACGCCGGCGGCGAGCGCGGCGGCGGCACCCGCCGCGAGGAGCGCACGTGTGGCGCGGCGCGGTGGCTTGATCATGAGCAACTCCTTCACTGTGAGAGTCAGGTGGTCACGCGGAAGGTGGCGTCGCCGCGGGCGGTCGCGGTGGTGATCGGGTCGAGCCTCAACTGGTAGGCGTAGTGCCGGATGTAGTGGTCGGGATGGTTGTACGACTGGAAGGAGCTCCACGACGACGACGCCAGGCCGGCGACTTGGCGGAACGTCGCGTCGGCGGCGAACTGCGTGGTGCCGTCGTAGGGCGCGAGCACGAAGTCGTAGTTGACGTGCCGCAGGTAGTAGCCGGGGTAGTTGACGGACTGGATCGACACGGCCGAGGAGTCGGCCAGGCCGGGCATGATCCGGAACTGGGAGTCCTGCAGCGGGCTGACGTTCGGGTCGATGCGCACGTCGAAGTTGGCGTGGCGGACGAAGCGGTCCTGGAAGTTGAACGACTGCAGGCGGTTGACGGGCCTGCTGACGCCGTACTTGCCCAGCACGCGGCTCTGCTCGGCGGCGGTGAGGCTCATGATCCCGCCGTGGCGCTTGCGGTTGGTGCCGAGCGAGTAGTCCGACACGGTCCGGAAGTTGCCGGTGCTGCCGAGGTTGGTCGACGTGATCGGCATGTACCCGCGGCCGGTGGCGAACTGGTCGAGCCACAGCATCCACTCGGTTTTGCCGTTGACCGGCATCCACATCGGACCCTCGACGACGTTGCCGCCGGTGGCGCCGTTGGAGATGCCCATGTGGGACAGGTCGCCGATCCTGGTCCACGAGCCGAGGATCGAGTTGCTGCCCTCGATGGTGATCTGCCCGTCGGCGGAGGCGCGGTAGTAGCGGAAGCCGCCGACGCTGGTGGGGGACTCGACGATCTGGGTGTCGATGACGCCCTGGGTGCCCGGGCGGTCGATGTAGACGGCCGGAGCGGTGACCGTGCGGAAGTCACGGGTCCGCGTGTAGTAGACGCGGTGCTTCTTGACGCCGTTGAGGCTCGCGTTCGTCGCCCAGTAGATGACGTAGTCGCCGGAGGCCGGGTCGAAGATCGCCTCGGGCGCCCACGCGTCGCCCGCACCGGGGACGGCGCCTGCCACGTTCAGCAGCCGGGGCTCCGACCAGTTCACCAGGTCCGTGGACTCCCACACGACCAGCGAGGTGCTGCCGCGGTTGGCCGCGTCGCTCCACGACGTGCCGCTCGCGATGCGCAGGTCGGTCGCGATGATCCAGTACTTGTCGCCGTTGGGGGAGCGGACGATCGCGGGGTCGCGCACACCCTTGGTGCCCACAGTGGACAGCAGGACGGGAGCGCCGTCGTTCAGGTCGCTCCAGTGCAGGCCGTCCGTGCTGTGCGCGAAGTAGAGCTGTTCTCCGATCGCGCTCTCGCCGGTGAAGTGCGCCATCAGATAGCCGGTGAACGGGTCGGCGGCCGAGGCCCGGTCCACCGCGACGAGGACTTGGGCGGTGAGCAGCAGCAACGCCGCGACCAGGGCGGCACCCAGGCGTGACAGGGTTCGTTGCACGGTTTTTCCTCCTGCGATCACAGGGTGGGGACGATCGGGGCGATGGTGCCGTCGGCGTTGAACGTCATGCGGTCGACGGTGACCTCGCGGTTGGTGCCGTTGCCGCCGGGCACGGCGAAACGGTGATAGGCGATGTGCCAGGTGTCGGTACCGGGCAACTGGACCACTGAGTGGTGGCCGGTCCCCTTGATGCCGAGATCGAGGCGCTTCTGCAGCACGACACCGCGTTTGGTCCACGGTCCGAGCGGCGAGGAGCCGGTCGCGTAGGCGACCTGGTAGTTCTCGTCACGGGTGTCGTTCTCGGACCACATGAAGTAGTACGTGCCGTTGCGCTTGAACACGAACGACCCCTCGCGGAAGCCCGACGTGGTGATCGTGCGCACCGCCGCCGGGTCGAACGACACCATGTCGGCGTTCAGCGGGACGACGTGCGCGGCGCCGTTGCCCCAGTACAGATAGGACTGTCCATTGTCGTCGGTGAACACCATCGGATCGATGGCCTGACCGGGATGGGCGCCCGCCCGGATCAGCGGCTTGCCCAGGGCGTCGCGGAACGGTCCGGTGGGGGAGTCGGACACGGCGACACCGAGATGCTTGGCCGTGTCGCCGGAGGCCGCGCCACCGCTGAAGTACAGGTAGTAACGGCCGTTCTTGGCGACGACCGCCGGCGCCCACGCCGAGTTGTCCGCCCACGACACGTCCGGCCCGTGATCGAGGATCACGCCGTGGTCGGTCCAGTTGACCATGTCGCTCGAGGAGAACGCCTTGTAGTAGGGGGCGGACCAGCTCGCGTAGCCGTCGGTCGTCGGGTACAGGTAGTACCGGCCGTTGAAGAACGTGATGTGCGGATCGGCGAACAGGCCGGGGATCACCGGTCCCTTGCTGGTCTTCGGGGTCCACGGACTGGTGAGCCGGAACGAGCTGTCGGCGCGGAACCGCGCGGTGTCCTGGTAGGTCTCCACCCACAGTTCGAAGTCGCGGTGCCGCAGCCGCCGGTCCGGGAAGTTGAACGACACCAACGACATCGAGCCCGCCACCGAACCGTCGGCAGGACAGAACGTCGCGTCCCCGCGGAATTCCGGTGTGCCTGTGTTGGCCTCCAGTCGCACGCGCAGGTCCCGGTGGCGCAGGAACATTCCGTTGGCGGCCTGGAACGAGTAGCACGACGGCGACGCCAGGCCGTTGACGACGGTGAACGTGGCGTCCGACTTGGTCTGCGCCGAGCTGCCGGAGGTCACGGGGTCGAGCCGGCCCAGGTAGTCGGCGTGCCGGAGGAAACGGCCGGGGTAGTTCACCGACTCGAGCGACCGCGCGCCGGTGGGCAACGTGGCCGCGGACGCCGGTGGTGTGGGCAGGGTGAGAGTCGAGGCGACGACGAGGGAGGACACCGCGAGCAGATGCGCTCGTCGGTTCATGATGTGCTCCGATCTTCGTTGAGCGGGGCGTGGAGAGGTGCCGGCGTGTCACCACCGGCTGCGCGGTCGCGTGCGGGCGACGGCGTGGCTCGACTGCGGGGGGACTGCGGAAGGGGCCGCTAACGTCTACTGCCGAGGCAGGGTTCGGTTCTGGTGACGGTGCCACTCGCTGATGCCATGTCTGCGCACTCCCTGCGTCCTTGCAGTGCAGCCTTGGTTCGTAGGCGGATCCCGCGAGGGCCAGAAATTGTTAGCGTTAACATTTTCTGGCTGAGGTAGATGAGAACATGACGGCAACTTTCACGTCAATGGGTCGTGCTCACGCGTGGGCGCTTGCCGGTCGCCGGCGGCGAAGCTTCGCCGTGGTGTCGTGATCCCGTGGAATCGGCAGCCGAGACGTGATTCGTCCGCTTCGGTGCAGTCGTCGGGTCTCGATTGGTGAGCCTCGGTGGCGGGCTGTCGCCGTCGCCATGGCCAGCCCGAACCGCCCCGACCTGGCCTGTTAGCGCTAACAGGATTAACGCGTTTCAGCGGGCACTTCTCGGAATCGGACTGTTGACAAGGCGTCAACGCGGAGGTTACCTATACGCCACACCGCGATCGGACGACGGTCTGCCGTACTGATCGAATTGTTAGCGATAACATTCGTTCGATCGTGGTGAGAACCGGTGCGACCCCGACGGAGAGGTTGTCCACAATGCGATGCTCTGCCGTGCCGCGCACCGAGCCGTTCACCGGGCTGTTGTCCCGGTGAGCACGCAGGCGGTCGCCACCTCACTGTCGTGTCCGCACAGGTGATGCGCGCGCCCCTCGCGTCGACCGTCCGACGCTGACCCTCACGACGACGAGCCCCACAGGTGTGCCCGCGGCTGCTCGTGCAGCGGCGGCAGTCGATCCAGGAGCATCATGTCTTCTTCCGCCATGAACCGCCGCAGGCTGCTGCAGGCCGCGGGCGTCGCCGCCCTCGCGACCGCCGTGCCCGCGCTGGTCCCCTCGCTGACGCCAGTTGCCGGGGCCGCGCTGGTACCGCCGGTGCGCGACGACATCGGCGCGTCGGCGTTCTCGTTCGACCTGGGCCAGGTCCGGCTGACGGCGAGCCGGTGGCTGGACAACCAGGACCGGACGCTGGAGTACCTGCGGTTCATCGACGTGGATCGGCTGCTCTACAACTTCCGCGCCAACCACCGGCTGTCGACCAACGGAGCGGTGGCGTGTGGTGGCTGGGAGGCCCCGAACTTCGATTTCCGGACCCACAGCAACGGGCACTTCCTCAGCGCGTGGGCCAACGCCTGGGCGGTGCTCGGTGACACCACCTGCCGGGACAGGGCGAACCAGATGGTCGCGGAGTTGGCCAAGTGCCAGGCGAACAACGCCGCGGCGGGGTTCAACACCGGGTACCTGTCCGGGTTCCCCGAGTCGGACTTCGACCTGCTGGAGGGAGGCAGGCCCAAGGGTGTGCCGTACTACTGCCTGCACAAGACGTTGGCGGGTCTGCTGGACGTGTGGCGCTACATCGGCAACACCGAGGCGCGCGACGTGCTGCTGCGGTTCGCGGGCTGGGTGGACTGGCGCACCGCCCGGCTGACCACCGCCCAGATGCAGGCCACGCTGCAGACGGAGTTCGGTGGCATGAACGCCGTTCTCACCGACCTGTACCAGCAGACGGGCGACTCCCGGTGGCTGATCGTCGCGCAACGGTTCGACCACGCCGTGGTGTTCGATCCACTGGCCGCCAACCAGGACCGGCTGAACGGCCTGCACGCCAACACGCAGGTGCCCAAGTGGGTTGGCGCGGCGCGTGAGTACAAGGCCACCGGTACCACCCGCTACCACGACATCGCCCGCAACGCGTGGGACATCACCGTCGGCGCGCACACCTACGTGATCGGGGGCAACAGCCAGGCCGAGCACTTCCGCGCGCCGAACGCCATCGCCGGCTTCCTGGCCAAGGACGCCGCGGAAGCGTGCAACACCTACAACATGCTCAAGCTGACCAGGGAACTGTGGTTGCTCGACCCGGACAAGTCGTCCTACTTCGACTTCTACGAACGCGCGTTGCTCAACCACCTGCTGGGCCAGCAGGACCCCGGCAGCAGCCACGGCCACGTCTGCTACTTCACCGCGCTCAATCCCGGCGGCCGCAGGGGAGTAGTGGGTCCCGCGGTGGGAGGCGGCAGTTTCAGCACCGACTACGGCACTTTCTGGTGCTGCCAGGGCACCGCGCTGGAGGTCAACACCCGCCTGGCCGACTCCATCTACTTCCACAACGGCACCACGCTGACCGTGAACCTCTACACGGCCTCGGTGCTCAACTGGGCGTCCCGCGGGATCACCGTCACCCAGACCACGAACTTCCCGGTGAGCGACACCACCACCCTGACCGTGACGGGCAACGCGAGCGGCTCGTGGACCATGCGCCTGCGCATCCCCGCGTGGACGAGCGGCGCGACCGTCAGCGTCAACGGCGTTGCCCAGAACATCACCGCCACACCAGGCACTTACGCGAGCCTGACCCGTTCGTGGGCCACAGGCGACACCGTCACCGTGCGGCTGCCGATGCGGGTGGTCCTGCAACCCGCCAACGACAACCCCGAAGTCGCCGCGATCACCTACGGCCCCGTGGTGCTGGCCGGCAACTACGGCGACACCGTGTTCAGCACGCTCCCGTCTCTCAACCCCGCATCCATCATCCGCACCAGCACCTCGGCGTTGACGTTCACCGCTTCGGCCGACGGGGCGACGGTCGGCCTCGGCCCGTTCTACAACGCCCACGGGTTCAACTACACCGTCTACTGGAACACGGGGAACAGTTCCAACGCGGGCTACCGGCTGTTCAACGCCGCCAGCGGCCTGGTGCTCGGCGTCCGCACCATGTCCACTTCGGACGGCGCGGACGCCCTGCAATGGGGTGACAACGGCACCGCCGACCACAACTGGCAGCTGGTGCCCGACGGTACCGCGGTCCGGCTGCGCAACCTCAACAGCGGCAAGGTCCTGGGCGTGGACCAGATGTCCACAGCGGACAACGCCCGTGTCCTGCAGTGGGCGGACAACGGCACCGCCGACCACCGCTGGACGATCGTCGACAACGGCGACGGCACCCACAAGCTCCGCAACGCCAACAGCTCCAAGATGCTGGGCATCCTCAACGGGTCCACCGCTCAGGGCGCCCAGGCGGTCCAGGACCCGGACAACGGCGGTGCGGACAACAACTGGCGGTTCGTGCCCACCGGCGCCCGGCGCGTCCAGAACCTGGGCAGCGGTCTCCTCCTCGGGGTGCAGAACATGTCCACTTCGGACGGTGGCCTGGTGATCCAGTGGGACGACAACGGCACCGCCGACCACCTGTGGACCGCCGTGCTCGACCCCGACGGCTACTTCCGCCTGCGCAACAGCAACAGCGGCAAGGTCCTCGGCGTCGAGGGCGCGGCCACCGGCAACGGCGCCCGCGTCCAGCAGTGGGCCGACAACGGCGCTGTCGACCACAAGTGGCGCCTGCGTTACGGCACGGGCGGCTACTTCCGCATCCAGTGCGCCAACGGCGGCCGGGTCCTCGGCATCAGCGGCGCGTCCACCACCAGGGGCGCGCAAGTGGTGATCTGGGACGACAACGGCACCAACGACCACCTGTGGCGCTTCGTCTGATCCCGTAGACGCCGGCGGACCGGGCTCAGGCCCGGTTCGCCGACCGCCTGCGCAGCAGGAACACGAGGACCACGAGTACGGCGAGCACACCGGCCGCGGAAAGCCACCACCACGGCCAGAAGCTCGACAGGACCGCGGCCGGCGATGAGGTGGCGTCCTGCCCTGTCGCAACGGAATCGCCCGTCAGCGCAACGTCGTTGCCGTCACCGCCGCGGTAGGTGAGGTGAAGCCCACCGACCGCGGCGCCCTCGGGCAGGCCGTCGAAGGTGCCGCTGATCTGGCCGGTGCCTTGGTTGTCGATGATGACGCCAGGTCCGTGCGCGGCGTCTGGCTCGAAGGTGCCCGCGAGTGTCACCGCGCCGGTGACGCTCATCCGGGTCGCGCTCAGCCGCGCCCCGGGCCGTTGGGTGTAGGCGCCGCGCACGGTCAGTCCGTCGGCGGCGACCTTTCCGGCGTTGTCCAGCAAGCCCTCCACGGTGCCGGTGGCCCGCAACGTGCCCGAGGGCTCCACGGTGAGCTGCCGCGCCTGGACGGACCCGGTCAGCGCGACCGTTCCCTCCCGGACGGACCAGGGGACGTCCGGCGTCGTGTGCGAACCGGTGAGGGTGAGCGTTTCGGGGCCGGTCTTGGTGACGCCGCCGGCCGCGGTGATGGTGCCGCCGAACGTCGTGGCGGTCGCGGCGTGGACGGTGAGGGCACGGCCGGCCGTCACCGTGCTGCCCTGGACACCGGAGAGGTTGTTGATCGTCTGGTCACCGGCCTTGGTGAGGTCCAGCGTCGCCCCGGTCGCCGGCAGGTCGACCGCCGCGCTCGCGGCGAGGGTGCCGCCGGTGACCGCGAGCGTGCCCGCCCGCACCGTCGTCCTGCCGGTGTAGGTGAGGCCACCGGTCAGGGTGGTGACGGCCGGACCGGCCTGCGTCACCGAACCCGTGCCGCTGATCCGGGCGAGCTCGACGCCTTGGGTGGCGTTCTGCGTGATCAGCTCGCCGTTGTCGACGATCTTGCCGGTGCGCAGCAGCGAGCTGTCGCCCTGCGGGCTGCCGTCGCCCAGCCGCAGCGAGGCGCCGGCACCGATCGTCGTGTCACCGTCGTAGTTCTGCGGCGCGGTGAAGGTGACCGCGTTGCCGGGGGTCGGCGCGATGACGACACCGCCGCGACCCACGTCCGCCATCGTGTCGTGGTACTTGCCGCCCGAGATGGGCGCGTCCAGGGTGACCGGACCGTTGTAGTCGAACGTCAGCATGCTGCGGGTGCCGTTGCCCTCCGCGTGCATGTTGATGTAGACGGTGTTCTCGTTGCCAGGCAGGAAGAAGCGGTTGTTCGTGCCGTCGCCCCAGGTCACCGTGGCGCCTTCGATGTTGATACCGCGCTTGTTGTCGCGGTGCGGCACGGTGGCGAAGTTCCTGGCCGGGTCGCTGAGCGCGGGGTCGGTGTCCGATCCGTTGTCCGACCAGCTGTACACGCCCGACATCCGCACCACGCCGGAGCCCCAGGTGTGGAAGTTGATGTCGTTGCCGTAGTACTGCGAGTAGATGTCGGCGGCGTCGGTGATCACCTCCTTGTCCGGCGCGTTGTGGATGAACGAGCCCTGGTTGACCACCTTGCGCACGTGCGGCAGGGCGGTCAGGTAGTGCAGGCTGCCGTAGTCCGCGCCCGTGCCGACGTAGAGCGTGCCCGTGAACGGGTGCGTGCCCGGCAGATCGATGCCGGGCCAGGTGCCCCTCCGTTGCTTGACGAGGCCGGACCCGCTGATGACACCCAGGTTCAGCCGCCGGCGCAGCGCCAGGTCCAGGGCGCCGTCGACCTGGTGGTTGAGCGTGTTCAGCGCCAGTTCGGGCACCTGGGTGACATGTGCGATGGAGCCGTCGGCGCCCGACCCGTCGCCGTACTGGAGGGTCGCGCCGCGTTGCACGATCACGGCGGGCGGGTCGGGGTTCTCGATCCTGTTGACCGGGTGGTTGCCGCCCGCGGTGACGACCTTCTGCCGGCGGCGGCCGCTCGGCAGCGCGAAGTCGCTGTTCTTGACCAGCACCAGGGTGCCGGTCCCGCCGACGGTGAAGGTTCCCTCGCCGGTGATCACACCCGTGTAGGTGGTGACGCCACCGGGCAGTCGCACGACAGCGTCCCCGCTGAGCGTCACGTTCCGGTTCGCCCGGATGTCGGCGGTGACGTCTCTGCCACCGGGTTGCGCGACCGCACTCGGTGAACAGAGGGCGGCGAGGAGAACCGCGGTCACCACTGCCGAAACCGAGCAGCCGTCATGCCGTGCGCGCACGTGGGGGACTCCGTTGTTAGCGTTCACATTCAAAGCGCGGTCAGTTTTCGTGGCCTCCGCGGCGGTGTCAAGGCGGCTCACCTTCGTCCCGAGCTGCCACTTGCGCATCGCTGAACGCATGTTCAATACTCTGAACATGCGTTCAGCCTCTGACCTCAGTGCGCGAGCTCGCATCCGGGACGCGGCACTGGCGCGCTTCGGCGTCGACGGCGTCGACGGCGTCGCGGGCAGCTCCGTGCGGCCGGTTGGTCGGCGGGGATCCGGCCGAGACCGCCATGGCCGTACGTGGCGCACGAGCCGGACTGGAGATGCTCACCGGCGGGCTGTTCACCGACGACCGCTGGCTCAGGGCGTTCACGGCGGTGGACGGGCGTTGATCGTCACACATGGGGATATGGAAGAGATCGGGGAGCATCCACAATGGATCTGAAGGAAGCGGTGGCCAAGGCGTTCCGGATGGACGAGGAAGCCTGGCGGCGGCACGCGAACCCGTGGAGCGTGTGGACGCGGTTCGCCGCGATTCCGTTGATGCTGCTGGCGATCTGGAGCCGCACGTGGATCGGCTGGTGGTGCCTGGTGCCGATCGCGGCCGTGGTCGCGTGGCTGTTCGTGAACCCTTCGGCGTTCCCGCCGGTCGAGCCGCGCGGCTGGGTCGCCCGGGGCATCTACGGCGAGCACGAGTGGGTGCGCGACAAGTCGCTGGTGCCGCCGCATCACCTTGTCGTGCTGAGGATTCTGGTGGTGCTCGGCCTCGCCGGGGTCGGCCTCATGGTCTGGGGACTGGTGCGGCTCGACGTGTGGCCGACGATCTTCGGGACGACGTTGCTGGTCGTGCCGCAGCTGTGGCGGATCGACCGCTTCGGCTGGCTGTGGGAACGGGCCGAGCGGCGCGACGGGGTGATCACGGGTTAGCGTCGCGCTGTTCCGCAGCACTGAGCGCCTGGCCAGAACTCCTGTCCGGAACATCCGTGCCAGCTGGTGCCGAGTGGCGTCTGCAAGGACTGTGGATGAATGGCCTTGTTGGTAGTAGCAAAGTGCCTGTTGATGTTGAGTTGGTGGTACTTGCAGACGCCATCGGGGCCGGACACGACTTCCGGCGGGCTGCTTAGATCGCGAGGTGGACGTGGTTGCGGTGGGCGGCCCAGGTCGTGGCGCCCCAGAACGACGACGGCACCTTCTTGCCGCCCTTGACCGAGGCTCCCGGGTTGTGGATCAGCTCCGCCAGATCGCCCAGGTGGGTGCGCAGGGCCCAGTCGCAGAATCTGCGCATCGCCTGCTCCGTACCCGAGATGTCGGCGGCGCGATGGCTGTAGTGGTACGAGCCGGGCGCATGCACCCGATGGACAGGACCCCACCGGCTCGGCGCGCCGGGTGCGTCGCATTCGGCCACGCGCAGGCCGAAGTGGTTCTCCGCGAACAGGCAGGCTCGAACGAGGAGTGACAGCGCCGCCGCCTCCGCGGACAGCGTGTCACCGCTCGGATCCTGCGGAAGTTCGTGCCTGCTGTCCGCGTCGCCGACGCTCAGGGAGAACTCGTCCAGCTTCAGGCCGTCGTCGTGCATTGGTGCCTCCTGGGGATCGTGGAGGAGGTCTCGTGCACTACACGTCGTTGGCCTGTTCGGTCGCGTTACCGGGTGCGAACCTGTGGCAAACGGCTCAGCCCGGCACCTCGTCCAGGTATGCCTGGGCCTGCAGCGTGAACAGCTCGGCGTACCCGGCCCTGGCGGCCATCAGCTCCTCGTGCGTCCCGTATTCGGCGACCTTTCCGTGCTCCAGCAACAAGATCCGCTCGGCCTGCCGCACGGTGGAGAACCGGTGCGAGATGTACAGGGTCGTCCGGCCTTCCGACAGCTCCCGCAGTCGTGAGAACAGGTCGTGCTCGGCCCGTGCGTCGAGCGCCGAGGTCGGTTCGTCGAGCACGAGGATCGGCGCCTCCCGCTGGAACGCCCTGGCCAGCGCGATCTTCTGCCACTCACCGCCCGACAGGCTGACGCCCTGGTCGAACCAGCGGCCGAGCGGGCTGTCGTAACGCTGGGGGAGTCGTTCGATCCGCTCGTCCGCACCGGCGCGGCGGGCCGAGTCCTCGATGTGCGGGCGGTCTTCGAGCCGCGCCAGGTCGCCGAGGCCGATGTTCTCCGCGGCTGTGCCCTGGTACGTCACGTAGTCCTGGAACATCGCGCTGATCCGTGTGCGCAGGTCGACCGGGTCGTACTCGCGGATGTCGACGCCGTCGAGCAGGATGCGGCCGGCGGTCGGGTCGTAGAGCCGGCAGAGGAGCTTGAACAACGTCGACTTGCCCGCGCCGTTGCGGCCCACCACCGCCACCGTCTCGCCGGGCCGGATCTCGAAACTCACGTCGTCCAGCGCGGGCTCCTCGGCGCCGGGGTAGCTGAAGGTCACCGAGTCGAACTCGATGTGACCCTCCACTGTGGACGGCATCGGTCGTGGTGCCGCCGGCGCGGTGATCTCCGGCTTCGTGTCCAGGAACCGGTACAGCGTGTCGAGGTAGAGGTTGTTCTCGTACATCCCGGAAAACGCCGTGAACAGCCCGGACACCGACGTCTGCACGGACGCCGCCGCGGCCGTGTACAGCGCCAGGTCGCCCAGCGTGAGCCGGCCGCCGACCGCTTCCAGCGCGATGTACAACGTGATCGCCGAACCCGCGAGCGTGCTCAGCAGCCCCCAGGAGGTCGAGCTGATGTTGCGATTGATCGTCAGCTTCCGCTGCCGCTCGTAGGAGACGGTGCCGAGCCGGCGGAACCGGTCGACGAAGTACGGGCCGAGCCCGAACAGCTTCGTCTCCTTGGCGTAGGTGTCCGTCGTGACCAAAGAGGACAGGTAGTCCATCCGGCGCTTGATCGGCGACATCATGAAGGTCAGCCAGAACGCGCGCGAGCCGTACCTCGACTGCGAGATGAACGCCGGGATCGGCGCCACCAGCGCGACCAGGGCCAGCAGCGGGCTGATCGAGACGAGCAACGCGACCATGCTGCCGAACGTGATCAGTGTCCGCACGAGCCCCAGCGCGGAGTTCATCATCGACAACGGCCGCGTCGGCGCTTCCTGTGCGGCCTGACGCAGCATGTCGTAGGACGTCGAGCCCTCGAAGTACGCGAGGTGCAGTTCGCTGGCGTGCGCCATCACCCGGTGGCGGATGGTCAGTGTCATGCGTTCCTGCAGCAGCGACTGCGCGATCGACGTCAGCGCGCTGCTGATCGCGGACGCGGCGAGCACGCCGAACTGGAATAAGGCGATGTTCGCGATGTCACGCGTGGTGCCGGTGTGCTGGATCGCCGCGACGACGGAGTCCAACAGCAGCTTCGCGATGTACGCGGTCACGGTCGGCAGGAGCCCCGACAGCAGCGTGATCAGCGCCAGGAGGATCGTGAGGATCGGGCTGGCCTGCCACGTCAGTTTCGCGACCTTCGGCAGACCGCGGACGGTGCCCGCCACGGACGTCCTCGCGCGCTTCAGCCGGGAGCGCAGGTCCTTCGGTTCGTCGTCCGGCTTCGGTTCGGGAATGTCGACCGGTCCGGTGAGCCCGCTCTCCGGCACCGTCGAGGCGCGGCGCCGGCGGCCGCGCCGGCCCAGCATGAACTCGATGCCGCCCCCGCCGCCCGGCATCATCCGGCCTCCACGGCGCCGTGCAGGAAGAAGTCGACCACCTGGCGCGTGGTGGGCGCGTCGTCCGACGCCATCCGGCGGCCGCCGAACAACAAGGTCAGGAAGAGGCCGGCGAGCTGCTCGGGCGGCAGCCGCAGCCGATCCTGCTCCGGCGTGAACAGGTCGACCATCGCGGCACGAATGGCGGCCATCGACTCACGCCGCCCGCCCTTGTTCTTCTGGCGCTGTTCGGGGTCGCGGTGCTTGATCCGGCCGGACGCGTGCAGCGCGCCCATCAGCGCGCCCATCCGCTCGAGGTGCGCGCCGAGTGCTTCGGCGGCTTCGACGAGCCGGTCCGCCAGCGGTTGGTCGACGGGGATCTCGGCGATCGCGTCGAGCACGTGATCGGGCCTCAGCGCCTCGGCCGTGCAGGCGTCGAACAGCTCGTCCTTGTCCTTGAACGCGCGGAAGATCGTGCCCTCGCCGATGCCGGCGGCGCGGGCGATCTGGCTGCTCGTCACGTTCGCGCCGTGCTCGATCAGGAGGGGCAGCACGGCGTGCACGATCATGGCGCGCCGGTCCTCGGCGCTCATGCCCGGCGCTCTTCGCCGGGTTTCTGATGCTGGTGTCATGCGCCCATAGTGCGGAGTGAGCGCTCACTCCGTCAAGTGAGTATGCCGGTAGCCCGTGGTCGAGCCCCGTGGATGAAGGGACCCTTCATCGACCTGAGGTGGATGAAGGGTCCCTTCATCCACAACCGGGAGCACAACCAAGCCGCGACAACCTACTAGCGATCCAGCCTGCCGGGCTCTCCCGCGTCGCTGCGGCGCACCAGCCAGGCCTCGGTGATGTGGGTGAACATGGCCTCGGCGGCACCGGCCGGGTCGTGCGCCGCGATGCGTTCGCAGATGGCGCGGTGGCCCTGGTTCGAGGCCGCGCACAGCCGGCGGTCGGTGCGGCCCGTGTAGCGGGCGGTGTTGAAGACCTGACTCTCCAGCGCGCGCACCACGCCTCTGGCGATCCGGTTGCCGGACGCCCGCATGATCGTGTCGTGGAACGCGTGGTCGTGCTTCCGGTACGCGACGGGATCGCCCACCACCTGGTCCATGAGATCGACGAGAGCGCGCAGCTCCTCGACCGTCGCCTCGTCGGCGGTGCGTGCGGCGACCTCGGCCATGTCCGACTCGAGCAGCCGGCGGGTGACCACGAGGTCGTCCAGCACGCCCAGCGTCTCGTCCTCGGCGACCACCGCCCCCAGCACGACCTCGTCGAGCATGTTCCACGTCGACTGCGGGGTGACCATCGTGCCCGCGCCCTGGCGCACCTGGACCAGACCCTTCTCCTGCAGGACCTTCACGGCTTCGCGGATCACGGTCCGGCTCACCGAGAACGACTCGCACAGCGCGGGCTCGGGCGGCAGCGAGGTGCCGGGCGGATGATCACCGCGCACGATGCGCCCCACGAGCTCGGTGGTGACCGCGCCGGCCAGGTTCATCGGCCGGTGCACCCAGCTCGGGGCTGTGGGCGCACTCCTGATCGGCCGCTGGCCTGATGCCGTCATTCTTCCTCCGCGTTGATTGCGTGACGTCGAGTCTAACCTCAATCGGGCATTGACGTAATACGTCATACGACTTACGTTCAGCTCACTTCGTCCGGGCCCTCGCCGCCCGGCCACCGTCTCGGGAAGTGAGCAGCGATGAAGCAGCGCACCCTGTGTTCCGCGGTCCTGGTGGTGGGACTGACGCTGACAGCCGGTTGTGGCAGCGCCTCCGGTCCGGGCTCGTCGTCCGGTGGTTCCGGCGACAAGCTCGTGGTCTGGGACTGGAAGTCGGGCGACCCGAAGGCGGCGGGCTATGTGCAGAAGGCGAAGGACGACTTCGCGAAGAAGCATCCCGGCGTGAACGTCGAGTTCGTGGCTCAGCCGTTCGACCAGTACTACACGTTGCTCGGCGCGGCCATCCAGTCCGGCAAGGGGCCGGACGTCATGCTGTTCAACGGCGGCGGCCAGATTCGCGACCGCTCGGACGCGCTCGCCCCGCTGGACTCCTATGTGGCCGACGACCGGCAGCGGCTGGCCGGTTGGGACGCGTTCACCAAGGCGGGCAAGGTCTACGCCGAGCCGGTGACGCTGCAGGGGCACCCGATCTACTACAACAAGGACCTCTACCAGAAGGCCGGTCTCAACCCCGACGCGCCCGCGAAGACGTGGGACGACTTCGTGAAGAACTGCGGTGCCGTCACCCAGAAGACCGGGGCGAAGTGCTTCGCGCTGGGCAACAAGGAGGGCATCGGCATCCAGTTCTGGTTGTCCGCCTTGGGTTCCGCTGTGCTGACTCCGCAGGAGTACGACGACTGGATCGCGGGGAAGCGGAACTGGTCCTCGGCGAACGTCAAGAAGATCTTCGAGCTCTGGAAGCAGGCCGGTGACTCCGGGCTCAACACCGACGGCGCCAACTCCACCGCGATGTTCAACGACGCGTTCGCGGCCTTCAACTCGGGCAAGGCGGCCAACGTCATCGGCCTGATGTCCGATGTGGGGCACTGGAAGGACTTCGCCGAGTTCCTCACCGCGGAGAAGGTCGGCGTCACGCAGGCGCCCGTGATCAATCCCGCGGCGAAGCCGAGTCTGCCGTTCGACGGCGGCATCGGCTACGCGGTGGCGAAGTGGACCAAGGACCCGAAGCTGGCGGCGGATCTCGTGCGATCGCTGACGTCCACCGAGGCACTCAAGGCGTTCTACCTCGACGGTGGCGCGATCGCGTCCGACACCACGATCGACACCTCCGCCGGTGGCCCGGCCGTCAAGACCATCGTCTCGGAGGTCAAGACCGGCAAGCCCGCCCTGCACGTCGCCCTGGGGTCCAAGACGATCGACCTCATGGGGCGCCTCTCCCAGCAGTTGCTCAGCGGCTCGATCACGGTGGACGAGGTGCTGCAGCAGCTGGCCGCCTCCGACAAGACCGGCTGATCGACGTGGCCGCACAGTCCTTGTCCACTGTGGACGCGGCGCCCACCGCGTCCACAGTGGAGGCCGCCGGTGTCACGTCGCCACGGCGCAACCGCGGGGGATCACGGGCCGAGCGGTTCGCGCCCCTGGTACTGCTGGCGCCGGCCATCCTGATCATCGCGGGGCTGCGGCTGTGGCCGCTGGTGCTCGGGATCAACTTCTCCTTCACCGGCGACGGCGACCGCGACGGCATGATGGTCGGTTTCGACAACTACCTGACGCTGCTGGGTGATCCGCTCTTCCGCACCGCGTTGCGCAACGTGGGCCTGCTCGTGGTGCTGTTGCCGGTCGCGGTGGCGATCCCCGGTCTGCTCGCGACGTTCATCTACCTGAAAGTGCCGGGGCACCGCGTCTACCGCGGCGTCTACTTCTTTCCCGCCGTGCTGTCGCCGGTGATCGTCGGCGCGATCTTCAACCTGCTGCTGGCGTTCGACGGTCCGCTCAACGCGGTGCTCGCCGGTGTGGGCATCGGGCCGGTGGACTGGCTCGGCGATCCCGATGTGGCGATCTTCGCGGTCGTCGGGGTGCACGTCTGGGCGACGTTCGGCATGGCGCTCGTGGTCTTCCTGGCCGGGTTCGCGACCCTCGACGCGTCGTTGCTGGACGCCGCGAAGGTGGACGGCGCGTCGTTCGCGCAGACCGTCCGGCACGTGATCGTCCCCGGCCTGTCGCGGACCATCCAGTTCGTCTTCGTGACGACCATGATCGGCATGCTGACGTCGATGTTCGGCCTGCTGTACGTGATGACCAGCGGCGGGCCGGAGGGGTCGACCTACCTGCCCGAGTACTACGTCTGGATCCAGCAGGGACAGATGAACCAGCCCGCGCTCGCCTCCGCGGCGTCCACGGCGCTGTTCCTGATCATGCTCGTGGTGGGACTGGCCCAGATCGGCATCCTGCGACGCACGGGCAAGGAGGACTGATGTCCAGGTCGACCAGATGGGTCGTCGCGGTCCCGATGGCCGCGCTCGCACTGGCCACGATCTACCCGCTGGTGTTCACCACCAACGTCGCCATGAAGACCCGGCGCGAGTACGTCCTCGACCGGTTCTCCCTGGCCGACTCGCTGAGCCTGGACAACGTCGTCAAGGCGTGGACGACCGTCGGGATGTCCCGCTATTTCCTCAATTCGGTGATCGTCGTGGCGTTCTCGGTGGCGCTGCTGCTGTTGTTCGGGTCGATGGCGGGTTTCGCGTTGGCCCGGTTGAAGTTCCGCGGTTCGTCCACGCTCTTCCTGGGCGTTCTCGCCGCGTTGTTCATCCCGTTCCAGGTGATCATGGTGCCGCTGGCGCGGATCATGGCGGACACCGGTCTCGTCGACACCTACCCGGGACTGGTGCTCGCCTACGTGGCGCAGTTCCTGCCGTTCACGATCTTCCTGCTGACCAGCTACTACTCGACCGTGCCACCGGACATCGTCGACGCCGCGCGCATCGACGGGAACACGGTCTACGGGGTCTACTGGCGGATCATGCTCCCGATCGGGACGCCCGCGCTGTTGTCCGTCGGTGTGCTCAACGCGCTGTTCTGCTGGAACGACGTGCTCATCTCGTTGCTGATGATGCCGTCCGCGGAGCACCGCACGCTCATGGTCGGCGTGACGTCGTTGCGCGGCCAGTACTCCGACGACATTCCGACGTTCGCGTCCGGTGTGCTGATCGCCGCGATCCCGGTCCTGGTCGTCTACCTGTTCCTGCAACGCCAGATCGCCGACGGTGTCACCGCCGGGTCCACGAAGGGCTGACATGCGCATCACCGGTCTGCGGACCCTCACCACGGTTCAGAACTGGGGCCGCCCGGTCGGCGACGCCAACGGTGTCTACGCCGACGGTCTCGTCCGGGTCCCACTAGTCGTCGTGGAGACCGACTCCGGCATCAGCGGCGTCGGGCTCGGCCCGCACGTGGAGGTCGAAAGCATCTTCGCCGCGATCGAGGGCGAGGATCCGCGGGCCGTCTCGGCGCTCTACGACCGGATGCTGCGCCGGACGTTCAAGGCGGGCCACGCCGGCGCGGTGTTCGGCACGATCGGCGCCATCGACACCGCGTTGTGGGACATCAAGGCCCAGGCCGCGGGAGAACCGTTGTGGCGGTTGCTCGGCGGCCGCGACCGCCGCGTGCCCGCCTATGCCTCGGCGCTGGACATCGCGCTGGACGACACGGAGTTCGTCGCGGTGTACCAGGCCTACGCCGACCTCGGCCTGCGCGCGGCGAAGATCAAGGGCGGTCTCGACGTCGAGCACGACCGGTACCGCCTCAGCCTGGTCCGCGACGTCCTGGCCAAGTCCTGCCGCGGCGCGCGGCCGAGCCTGATGCTCGACGTCAACGAGACCTGGACCCGCAAGCAGGCGGTCCGGTACGTGAGCGAACTCGAACGCACCCTCGACCTCACCTGGATCGAGGAACCGGTCCGGCGCTGGGACGTGGAAGGCCACGCGGCGGTCGGCCGCGGCATCCGCGCCTCGGTCGCCACCGGCGAGAACCTCACCGGCCTCGAACAACACCGGGCGCTCATCGCCGCCGGGGCAGTGGACATCGTGCAGACGGCCGCCGTCTGGGGCATCACCCACTTCCTGCGCGTCGCCACCCTCGCGCACGCGCACGACCTGCCGGTCAGCCCCATCGGCACGACACCGGCCGGTCTGCTGCACGCTGCGACGTCAGTGCCCAACCACCTGGTGAGCGAACTGCAGGATCTGCGGCCACCGCTGGGCGTCTCGGTGGACCTGCGCGTCGAGGGCGGCGCCTACGTCCTCGGCGACAGTCCCGGCCTGGGTGTACGCATCGACGAGGAGACGATCGCCGCGTCGAGCCACCTGCTGCCCGATCCGCTGGCCGGCGGTTCGCACATCCGGCCCGAACGCGCCGGGCGCCGCCTGCACGCGATCGAGGCGGGCAGCGAGCCCGAGAACGCCGTGCTCAACGCGTGACCACCTGCCCGAACGCTGCCGAGGAGAAGCACATGACCGACACCCAGCGCTACGGCATGGTGATCCGCCTACGGCCGGAACGACGTGAGGAATACCTGCGGCTGCACGCCGATGTGTGGCCCGCCGTCGAGCAAACGCTGCTCGACGCGAACATCCGCAACTTCAGCATCTTCCTGCACGGCGACCTGCTCTTCGGCTACTACGAGTACATCGGCGACGACCACGACGCCGACCAGACCCGGATCGCCGCCGATCCCGAGACGCAGCGCTGGTGGACGTTCACGGACCCGTGCCAGGAGTCGCTGGCCCCGGCCGGGTCCGGTCACTGGTGGGCGCCGATGCGGGAGGTGTGGCACCTGAACGACCCGCAGCCTCCGCTACTGGACCGCTGAGCGGCGCCAGCGCTGGTTCGCGCCGCCGTTGCACGTCCACTGGATGAGCTTGGTCCCGCTCACCTTGCTCAACGACGGGACGTCGAGGCACTTGCCGCTGACGCGGTTGACGAGTGACACGGTCGTCGCGTCGGCGTCCCGGACGGTCCACTGCTGGTTGTCGCTGTTGTCGCACGGCGACTGGACCACGTTCGTGCCGTCCACTGTGGAACCGCCGGGCACGTCCAGGCACGAGCCGGAGGCCCGGTTGACGACCTCGACGTGACCGCTCGTCCTGGTGCGGAGCTGCCAGTGCTGGGACTGGGCGGCCGACGGGGTCGCCTGCTGCACGGCGGATCCCGAGGTGTCGAGCCGCAGATCGCTGTGCTGCGCGGTGAACGTCGCGAACGGGCCCACCCCGCCGGATGTCTGGGTGACCGTGCGGATCGTGCCGTCGGCGTTGTAGTAGAGGCGGTCCATCACGACAGACCGCTTGTACTCACCGCCGCCCGCGCGGGCGTTCTTGTGATAGGCGATGTACGACTGGCCTTGGTACTCGAAGATCGAGTGGTGGTTCGTGCTGACGTTGACGTAGTCGAGGATCACGCCGCGGTAGGTGAACGGGCCCAGCGGGGACGTGCCGGTGGCGTAGTGGATCTGTCCCGGCCAGCCGGTCGAGTACGAGAAGTAGTAGGTGCCGCCGACCTTGTGCAGGTGCGGTGCCTCGCCGTACTGGGTCGAGCCGGTCAGGCGGACGTCCTCGATGGGCCCGGTCGTGGACGTCATGTCCGCGCCCAGTCGCACCACCTTCGGCGTGCGGGTGCCGAAGTACAGGTAGGACGAGCCGTCGGTGTCGGTGAAGATCATCGGGTCGATCGGTTCGGCACCGACGTTGGTGTCGCGGGCCTTGTCGATCAGGGCGCTGCCCCTGGCGTCGGTGAAGGGCCCCTGCGGTGACGACGAGACGGCGACACCGATCTTGGTCCGGTCCACCGGCAGGTAGAGGTAGAAGCGCCCGTTCCCGGCCGCCGCACCGGGAGCCCAGGCGTACTGGCTCGCCCAGGAGAAGCCGCCCCGGATCGAGAAGATGTCACCGTGGTCGGTCCAGTCGACCAGGTTCGACGACGAGTAGGACCGCCACGAGTTCGAGTCCCAGTAGGTGCCGCTGTTCGTCTGGTCGTCGGTGACGTAGAGGTGCACCCGCCCGTTGAACACGTGCGCGGACGGATCCGCGACGAAGCGGTCGGGGATGATCGGGTTGGCGGCGCTGGCCGGCTGGGCACCGCTCACCAGAGCGGCACCGACGAGCGTGCACAGGGCGAGCAGGGTTCGTCCGCGGCGGTTGTGTCCACTGTGGATCGTCCTTTTCACTGACTGATCAGTCCATTCCGCGCGATGCGCAGTCGTGAGTGTGTTTTCAGGCCAGTGGCGCGGTCACGGTGAACGAGGCGTCGTTGGCGAACGCCGCGTCGGACGTGCGCCAGTCGACGCGCATCTCGAAGCCGTAGTGGCGCAGGAAGCGGCCGGGGTGGGAGTAGGACTCGAACGACGTGCTGCCGCCGCCCGCGAGGCCGGCGCGACCGCAGAACGTGGCGTCGCGGGCGAACACCGGGTCGCCGGTGTTGGTGTCCAGCCGGATGCGGAAGTCGTAGTGCCGCAGGTAGCGGTCGGGGAAGTTCACCGACCGCAGCGAGTAGCAGCCGGCGTTCGCGAGGCCTGCCACGACGGTGAAGGTCGCGTCCTGACGGGCGGACGCGCTGCTGGAGGAGCTCACCTGCTCGACGTAGGCCAGGTTGTCGCGATGCCGGAGGTAGCGGTCGGGGTAGTTGACCGAACGCAGCGACCGGTTGCCCGTCGCGACCGCGATGCCGTCACCGGAATCCTCGCGCAGCACCGTGAAGTGCCGGGCGGTGCCGGACAGGCCGGCCAGCTCCGTCTTGGCACCGAAGGTGTTCAGGTTCGCGCCGTCGGCGTAGAAGTAGCGCTTCTGGCCGTACTGGTCGAAGTAGATCCGCCACCGCCCGTCGGGCAGCCGCACGACCGCGGGTCCTTCGAGCCCGGAGCCCCAGCCCGCCCAGTTGCCGGTGCCGACGAACGTCCACGGCCCGTTCAGCGACGTGGCCGTGGCGTGCTCGATGTACTTGGTGGTCTCGTTCTTGAGGAAGTTGTGGTACGTCCCGCCGTCCTTGACCACGAAGCTGTCGATGTAGTTGGCCGGGATGCCGAGCGCGACCGGGCTCGTCCACGCGGACAGGTCCGCGTTCGTCGCGGTGATCCGGTACGGGCGGAACTGTCCCGCCGTCCCGGCCGTGGACGCGGAGAAGATCACGTGCACGCTGCCGTCGGAGTCCTTGAACCACTCCGGTGCCCACGTGCTGCCGGTGGCGCCGTTGAGGCCGACCCGGACGTTGCGCAGGAACGTCCAGTTCACGTAGTCGGTGCTGCGGGCGAAACCGATCGTGTCGCCAGTCCAGTTCGTCGTGTAGACGATGTAGTAGTAGCCGTCCGTGTGCCGGATGACGCTGGGATCGCGGATGAGACCGGACGGTGGCGTGTAGGCGTTGGCCCTGACCTGGGTGAAGCTGGTCGCGTTCGGGGAGTCGTAGACGTACATGTTCGACTCGCTGCTGTTGGTGAACGCGGTCATCAGGTAGTGCGGTACGGGCCCGGCGGCCGACGCGACCGGCTGGGTGGCGGCGGCGGCTGTCACGACCGTGAGCGCGGTGGTGACGGCGACCAGCAGGGACGAACGCATGAACCGGCTCCTAGCGACAGTGGGAGGCACCGGATGGTGAGCGCTAACACTATGTGGCCAGGGCCGGGCTCTTGGCAATGGTCATGTCTTGACTGGCCTGCAGCGGAGCTGGTGAAAGTGGTCGTCAGTGATCACATTAGCGTTAACAACTGGAGCCTCGGCGATTCGATCAATTCGATCCTGTCGCGTCCAGGGGCAGCAGGACCCGGAACCGCGTGTCGCCCGGCACCGACTCCACCCGGATGGCGCCGTGGTGCTTGTTGACCACGATCCGCCACGAGATCTCCAGCCCGAGTCCGGTGCCCTCGCCGACCGGCTTGGTGGTGAAGAACGGTTCGAAGATCCGGCTTTTCACCTCCGCCGGGATGCCGGGGCCGGTGTCGCCGATCTCCACGACGAGATGCCTGTCCTGCCGGAAGGTCCGCACGGTCAGCGTTCCCGAACCGTTCATCGCGCTCAGGGCGTTGTCGATCATGTTCGTCCACACCTGGTTGAGCTCGCCGGCGTACGCGGAGATGCGGGGGAGTGTGCGGTCGTACTCCTTGACGACCTGGACGTCCGCGAGCTTGCCGCCGAACATGACCAGGGTGGAGTCGAGCAGCTCGTGCACGTCGACCACCTGGAACGGGGCGCGGTCCATCTGCGAGTACTGCTTGGCCGCACCGACCAAAGTGGACACTCGGGTGGTGGCGTCCTCGATCTCGTTCATCAGCATCTCGGTCTCGACCGTGTACCTGAGCCAGTGCACGGCGGATCCGGTGACGGCCGCCGGGCACGACGTGAGCGAGCTTTCCAGCCACTCGACGTCCAGCCCGGCCGCGACCAGGACGGGCGCGACGTCCCAGCCGCCGCCGATGTCGTGGTCGTCGAGCCAGTCTGCGACCTCGTCCTCGGCGTCGCTGGCCTCCAGCGGGCTGAGCTTCGGCGCCTTGGCGACTCGTTCGACCGCCTTCTCCTGCAGCTTGACCAGGGCCGGCAGCACGGACGGGTCGATCGCTCCTTGTGCCAGCAAAGCGAGTTTGTGCCGCATTCCCGCGACCCGTTCGCGCAACGCCGCGGTGGCCCGCACGGCGGCCGCGGCCGGGTTGTTGAGTTCGTGGGTGAGGCCCGCGGACAGTGCGCCGAGCGCGGTGAGCCGTTCGTGCTGGCCCACCGTCGCCTGGGTGTTGCGCATGCCCCAGAACAGGCCCTCCAGCAGGTGCATCGCCATCGGGAACCACGTGCGGATCATCGGCCCGAACTCGTCGGCGTCGAACTGCAGCATCGACGTGGCGGTGATCGACTCGACGGTCATCTGGTAGGTCGGCTGGTCGAGCTCCAGGTAGGCCTGGGTGGCGCCGAAGTACGAGCCGCGCAGGTTGCTGCGGCTCACCTCGATCCGCTGGCCGCCGATGGTGCGGCAGAGGGCGACTGTTCCTTCGAGCAGCACGAAGAAGCACGTCGCGGGCTCGCCTTCGGTGAGCACGGGCGTGCCTGCCTCGCGGGTCTCGATGTGGCCGTGTCCGGCCAGCCAGTCCAGCTGTTCCTGGTCGAGCTTCTCGAACAGGAAGAGCTCGCGCAGTTCCGCCGCGGTGAGCCTGTCCATCACGACCTCTCCAGGTAACGGTGGACCAGGGTGACCGCCATGGCGCCCTCACCGACCGCGGACGCGACCCGCTTGACCGAGTCCGCCCGGACGTCGCCCGCCACGAACACACCGGGCACGTTCGTCTCCAGGTGGTACGGCGCCCGCGCGAGGTCCCAGCCAGGGGGTGAGCCGCCGAGGTCGGGCCCGGCGAGGAGGAAGCCGTGCTCGTCCCGTTCCAGCGTGCCGTCCAGCCAGTCGGTGCGCGGGGCGGCGCCGATGAACGCGAACAACCAACTCGCCTCGACGGATGTCGTCTCGCCGGTCTTGTTGTGCAGCAACGTCAGCGTTTCGAGGTGATCTTCACCGGTGCCGCCGCAGACCTCGGTGTGCGTGCGCACCTCGACGTTCGGGATCGCGGAGAGCTGGTCGATCAGGTACCGCGACATCGACTGCTCCAGCGAGTCGCCTCTCACCAGGATCACCACCTTGCGCGCGTGCCCGGAGAAGTAGACGGCGGCCTGACCAGCGGAGTTCGCGCCGCCGACCAGGTAGACGTCCTGGCCGGCGCAGTTCGGGCCTTCGGTGGTCGAGGCGCCGTAGTACACGCCCCGCCCGGTGAGCTCGCCCAGTCCGGGCGCGTCGAGCAACCGGTACGACACACCGGTGGCGAGGATGACGGTGTGGGCGGCCAGTTCGGTGCCGTCGCCGAACCTCACGATGCGCGCGGCTCCCCGGCGTTCGAGCGCGACGACGTCGCGAGTGGTGAGCAGCTCGACGCCGAACTTGACCGCCTGCCGGCGGGCCCGTTCGGTCAACTGCCCGCCGGACACCCCGTCGGGGAAGCCCAGGTAGTTCTCGATGCGGCTGCTGGTGCCGGCCTGGCCACCCGTCGCGATCCGTTCGACCAGGACGGTCCTCAGTCCCTCCGACCCGCCGTACACCGCGGCACCGAGCCCCGCGGGCCCGCCGCCCACGACGATCAGGTCGTAGAACTCGGCTGACGGCTGGGTGCTCAGGCCCACTTCGGCGGCGAGCTCCGCGTCGGACGGGTCGACCAGGGCCCTGCCCTGAGCCGTGACCACGACCGGCAGCGTCGTTCCGTCCTGATGCGCCGCGGTGAGCAGGCAGCGTGCCTCCGGCTCGTCGAGCGCGTGCCAGCGGAACGGAACGTTGTTGCGTGCCAGGAAGTCACGCACCTCGTACGAACGCGGCGACCAGCGGTGGCCGATCACCCGCACCCGCTGCGGTGGCTGCCGGTCGCTCACCGCCCACGCGCGCAGCTGCTCGTCGAGCACCGGATAGAGGTTCTGTTCCGGCGGATCCCACGGCTTGAGCAGGTAGTGGTCGAGGTCCACGACGTTGATCGCCTGGATCGCGGCGTCGGTGTCCGCGTACGCCGTGAGCAGCACCCGGCGCGCCTGGGGGAACACGTCCATGGCCTGTTCGAGGAACTCGATGCCGCTCATCTGCGGCATCCGGTAGTCGGCGAGCAGCGCCGCGACCTCCTCGCCGCGCAGCTTGATCTCGTGCAGTGCCTCGAGCGCCTGGGGCCCGGACTCCGCCCGCACCACGCGGTAGTGCTCGCCGTACATCCGGCGCAGGTCGCGCGCCACCGCCCGAGACACGGCCGGATCGTCGTCCACCGTGAGAATCGAAGGCCGCGCGACGCGACCGGCAGTCGTCATGCGCCCAGTCAAACACCAGAACTTGTCGATGGCAGCAATCGAGGTACCGTCGGGCCGTGACCACTACCTGCGCACACGTCGCCGAGCTGGGTCCCGAACCCGCACCCTCCACGCCGCAGGGGTGTGAGGACTGTCTGGCCGTCGGAGGCAGGTGGGTGCACCTGCGCCTGTGCCTCGCTTGCGGCAAGGTCGGCTGCTGCGACTCGTCGCCCGCGAAGCACGCCTCGAAGCACTTCGCCGACGAGGGGCACCCGATCATGCGGTCGTTCGAGCCGGGGGAGAACTGGCGCTGGTGCTTCGTGGACGACGCGATCGTGTAGGCCTTCGAGCTCTACTCGTTCCCCGGGTTCTCGGGCGACGGATCGACGAGCTGGAGAATCCAGGCGCTCCAGGCCGTGTCGGCGCGGTGTTCGGACAGTTCGAGCGCGGTGGAGATGGTCTGGATCAGGCCCGTGGCGAAGAACGTGCGCACCTGCAAGCCGTCCGCGCCCGTCAGCCGGGCGATCGAACTCATGAGCTGCAAATGCCGTCGTCGTACCGCCTCTCGCACGTCCGCGTCGGCCGCCGCCGCGAAACCCTGCAGCATCACGAGGCCGAGGGTGTGCTCACGTCGCAGGAGCTTCCGGTAAGCGTCACCCAGCGCGGCCAGGGTCGGTTCCGCGCGTTCGAACGCGGCCTCGATCTTGTCGAACGTGACGTCGACGACGTCGAGGAACAGCTGCTTCTTGGAGCCGAAGATCTGCACGATGCGCGGGTGCGAGATGCCGGCCTGCCCGGCGATGACCTCCAGGCGCCCGCCCGCCAGGCCGTTGGCGGCGAACTCGGCGATGGCCGCTTCGATGATCACCGCCCGGCGGGCCGCGGCGGGCATGCGCACGGGCGCGTTCCCGCTCACCCCTTGACGGCCTTGCCACAGATCTGGCGCTCCACGAACTTGTTGTCGTAGAGGCATCGGTAGGCGTTGATCAATCCGTCCTCGCCCAGTTCGAGTCGATCGTCACCGTGGAACTCGACGCGCTGGCCGGTATCGCTGTGAGTGCCGACGAAATGCCACGCCACCACCACCGCACGCCGGGTCACGTCGGCGTAGCAGCCGACGCGCGTGAACGCGTAGTCCGGAAAAGTCCGGCCCATCCCCGCGACGAAATCGCGGATCGAGTCCGGGCCGTACGCGGTCGCGCGCAGCGCCGGTTCGTCGTAGACGAGGTCCTCCGCGCACATTGCCGCCACCGCGTCGGCATCGTGCTCGTTCCAGGCCTTCGCCCACCGGCCGCAGAACTCCTCGACCGCGTCGATGTCGGTGGCAGCCACCTCAGCCATGATCACCATGCTGCTAACTTACAGGTAAGTAAGAAGTTGCGCCAGGGGCCGGGCGCCGCTGCCCCCTCGTCGCGTTCGACCACGCCGTCGAAGGGCGAAGTATTTCGACGCACGCGAGTTCGTGATGTGGGGCTAAATAATTCGACGCCGTTTTAGCATTCGACAATGCGTGATGCGAAACATTTGCCGCGTCTTGACGACATGGAGACCATCCTTCACAGTCTGAATGCAGGCGGTCTTTATGTCCGTATTGCTGGCGTTGACGTATTCGCTGTCGTTCAGAAGTGCGCTCGACGAAGAGGAGCACGCCCATGTTCGGTTCAGACCATCATCCGCCCACCTCGGTCCCACGAGGCCGTAGGCGTCGCGCGGCGGGCCTCGCCGCCGCGGTCGTCGTGCTGCTCGGCGGGATGGTCGCGGCGTTCAGCGCGGCCCCGGTGTCGGCGGCGACCGTCGACACCAGCGCCTGGTACGTGCTCGTGAACCGCAACAGCGGCAAGGCCTTGGACGTCTACAACTCCGCCACGAACGACGGCGCGCGGATCACCCAGTGGGCGCGCAACGACGGCAACCAGCAGCAGTGGCAGTTCGTCGATTCCGGCGGCGGCTACTACCGGCTGAAGTCACGGCTGTCGAGCAAGGTTCTCGACGTCTACAACTTCTCCACCGCGGACGGCGGCAACATCGTCCAGTGGTCCGACGGCAACGGCACCAACCAGCAGTTCCGTCTCGCCGACTCCGACGGTGGCCACGTGCGCCTGATCAACCGCAACAGCAACAAGGCGGTCGAGGTCCAGGGCGCCTCCACCGCCGACGGCGGCAACGTCGTCCAGTACAGCGACTGGGGCGGCACGAACCAGCAGTGGCAGCTCGTCCGCGTCGGCGGCGGAACGGGTCCGACCACCACGACGAGCAACCCGCCGGGCACGTGCTCGCTGCCGTCGACGTACCGCTGGTCGTCGACCGGCTCGCTGGCCAACCCGAAGCAGGGATGGGTCTCGCTCAAGGACTTCACCCACGTCATGTACAACGGCAAGCACCTGGTCTACGCGACGACGCACGACACGGGCACGCGGTGGGGTTCGATGAACTTCGGGACGTTCACGAACTGGTCCGAGATGGCCTCCGCCCCGCAGAACGGGATGAACTCCGGCACCGTCGCGCCCACGCTGTTCTACTTCGCGCCGAAGAACATCTGGGTGCTCACCTACCAGTGGGGCGGGACCGCCTTCAGCTACCGGACGTCGAGCGACCCGACCAACGCGAACGGCTGGTCGGCACAGCAGACGCTCTTCACCGGCAGCATTCCCGGCTCCGGCACGGGCCCCATCGACCAGACGCTGATCGGCGACAGCCAGAACATGTACCTGTTCTTCGCCGGTGACAACGGCAAGATCTACCGCGCCAGCATGCCGATCGGGAACTTCCCCGGCAACTTCGGCTCGTCGTACACGACCATCATGAGCGACACGCAGGCCAACCTGTTCGAAGCCGTCGAGGTCTACAAGGTCCAGGGCCAGAACCAGTACCTCATGATCGTCGAGGCGATGGGCCGCAACGGGCGCTTCTTCCGCTCGTTCACGTCCAGCAGCCTGAACGGTTCGTGGACTCCGCAGGCCGCCACCGAGAGCAACCCGTTCGCCGGCAAGGCCAACAGCGGCGCCACCTGGACCAACGACATCAGCCACGGCGACCTGATCCGCAGCAACCCCGACCAGACCAAGACCATCGACCCCTGCAACCTCCAGCTCCTCTACCAGGGCCGCGACCCCAACTCCGGTGGTGACTACGGTCTGCTGCCGTATCGGCCAGGACTGCTGACGCTGCAACGCTGAGCGGATGACGTGCGGGGCGTGCGCTGGTTCGTGAAGCGCACGCCCCGCTACAGCCAGTTGTGGCGCTGGTAGGTCGGCGGCAGGACACCGAAACCGAAGTAGTCGGTGGCGGGCAGGCTGTCGAGGAACTGGCGAGTCGAGTCGGCGAGCGGTTCCTCGTCGAAGCCGTCGAGCCGGACGACCCGGTCCGCACCGGCGGCGAGATCGGCGGCGTGCCAGCCGCACATGTCCCTGTTGTCGCTGCGGGCGAACACGATGACGTCGGCGGTCGGTGCCAGGTCGTCCTCGTCGTCCTCGTCGATCAGGTCCTCGATGAGCTCCCGATGCGTGCACATGTGCTGCGGCGCCTCGAAGTGCAGGAAGCCGCCGAACGTGCCGACTCCCGACCGCAGGTAGAGCTCGGCCAACGCGTCCGGCAGCGGCACCCCGTGCTGCTCCGCGAACACCGCGACATCAGCCGCTGTGACTACGCCACCGGTTCCGGACATCGACACCCCAGGCCACATGGCGCGCCAGCCTATCCCGGCGCGGGTCGCGGAAACGACAGGTCTGGCTTCGGTACGCTCGGACCGCCTGACGAAGGGACACGGGTGGACGACTCGCCGAAGATCGGTAGGCGTGCTCGCGCGCTGCTGGCCGCCGCGAAGGCGTTCCGCGACGAGGCGGCGGGGGTGCGCGCGGAACCGGATCGGCTGCTCGCGCTCGCCGCCGGCAAGTACCAGGCGGTCCGCGACTCGCTGGTGGCCGACCAGCTTCGCGCCATGCCGGTGGACAAGCTCCGCGACACGAAGGCGAACCTGCGGCTGAGCAAGCTGAAGGCAGCCGGCTACCGGACCGTCGCCGACGTCGCCACCGCGCGTCCGGAACAGCTCGACGGCGTGCCAGGAGTCGGCAGGCAGTCCGCCGAGCAGATCGTGCGGGTCGCCCGTGCCGTCGTCGACGGCGTCGCGCGTGACACGACCGTCCGGCTGAACCCCGACCGCGCTGACCGCGCCCAGACCGAGTTGCTGCAGCTGATGTCCAAGCTGCGCAGGGCGAACCACCTCGTCGGTCCGCTGCGCGAGCCGCTCGGCGACGTGCTGGGCAGGGTCGACGCCGACGTGCGCGCCGCGTCCCGGGCCCGCAGCCGGGTGTGGATGTTCTTCTCGTTGCGGAAGAAACGCCAGGCCGCCATCGACTCGCTCGGCCGGCTCGAGGCCCTGCTGGCCAGTCGCGACGTGGCGGCGTTGCGCGCGGTGGGCAAGCAGCTGCGCGTGCCGGACCTGGATCACCGCGCGCTGTGGCGCGACTACGAGCTCGACGCGGCCGCCTACAACACGCTCCTCGCCGACCTCGCCGGTGCGGACGCGATACCGGATCGCAGTGCCGCCAAGGGTTTCGTCCCTGCCGACATCGAGCACGAGGTCGACGCGACCACACTGGACACCAGCCTGCTGAAGGTGTCGCTGCGTGGCTACCAGGTGTTCGGGGCCAAGTTCGCGCTGGCCCGCAAACGCGTCATCATCGGCGACGAGATGGGCCTGGGCAAGACGATCGAGGCCATCGCGGTGATGGCGAGCCTCGCCGCCGGCGGGCGGCGCGGGTTCCTGGTGGTGTGCCCGGCGAGCGTCGTCGTCAACTGGGTCAACGAGATCGCGAGGCACAGCGACCTCGTGCCGCACCGGATGCACGGCGCGGGCCGCGACGGTGCGGTCGGCCAGTGGCTGGCGCAGGGCGGTGTCGGCGTGACGACGTTCGGCACGTTGCCGAAACTGGTGCTGCCGAAGAGGTTCCGCCCGGCGCTGGTCGTGGTCGACGAGGCGCATTACGTGAAGAACCCGGACACGCAACGCTCGCAGGCGGTCAACACGATCGTGCAGCGCGCGGAGCGGGCGGTGCTCCTCACCGGAACGCCGATGGAGAACCGCGTCGAGGAGTTCCGCAACCTGGTCGCCTATCTCCAGCCGGGCGTCGCGGCCCGCACGGGCACCATCGACGCCGTGGTGGGAGCGAAGGCCTTCCGCCGCGTCGTCGCACCGGTGTACCTGCGGCGCAACCAGGAGGACGTGCTGGGGGAGTTGCCGGAACTGCTGGAGATGGAGGACTGGGTCGAGTTCGGCAAGCAGGACCGCCGCGCGTACCTCGACGCGGTGCGCGAGGGCAACCTGATGGCCATGCGCCGCGCCGCCTACACGCCCGGCACACCCCGCGGTTCGGCGAAGCTGGAGCGGCTGCTGGAGATCATCGAGGAGTCGCGGGACAACGGCTGGAAGGTCGTGGTGTTCTCGTACTTCCACGACGTGCTGGACGCGGTCGCGGAACACGTCGAGGTCTTCGGCCCCCTGACCGGCGCGACCTCAGCGCAGGGCCGCCAACAACTGGTGGACGCCTTCACCGCGTGCGAGGACCACGCCGTGCTGCTGGCCCAGATCGAGGCGGGCGGCGTGGGCCTCAACATCCAGGCCGCGTCCGTGGTGATCATCGCCGAGCCGCAGTGGAAGCCGAGCACGGAGGACCAGGCGATCGCCCGTTGTCACCGGATGGGCCAGGTCCGCAAGGTCCACGTGCACCGGTTGCTGGTCAAGGACAGTGTGGACGCGCGCGTGCAGGAGATCCGCGACCACAAGACCCTGCTGTTCGACCACTACGCGCGCGAAAGCGATACGAAGCACTCACACGCGAGCGCGCTGGATTCAGCGGTGTCGGTGGAGCAGCGAGTGGTGCAGGCCGAACAGCAGCGCCTTGGGCTCTAGTAGTGCTTTGTCGGGTCCGGAGGGACGGACTTCCGCGACAGCGGGCACAGGCGACCCCGGTGGTCGCGCTCTCACGAGCTGCACCTGTAAGTTGGTTGTAGTTACG
>NZ_MUYM01000048.1:0-60438 GCF_002150765.1 Lentzea kentuckyensis | reverse complement strand
CCCGACAAAGCACTACTAGGCTTTGAGCTCATCACCGCAGAGGTGTCGCCACGCGCGGGACCAGATCGCGCCGCGGTCGGCCGCCGGAGCGGTCCAGGTGGTGGACCGGGTGGTGCCGCGGTCCCGGTAGCGCCGCATGATCTCGACGTGGTCCGGGCGACCGACGAACCGGTACATCGCCTTCTCGTCGAGCCAGACCGACACCGATCCGCAGCGGCCCTGCCACGGCTCTGTCCACAGCCACATGCCCACCGCGCCGGGCAGTTGTGGCCAGGCGCGTCGTAACCGGGTGCCGGCCAGGTAGATGCCGGGCAGGTCGCGCCGGTGGGTGGCACGGAAGTCGGTCACGCTGATCAGCACCGGGCCGGTCGTGTCGGCATCCGGTCCGGGAGTCCATCGCGTTCTCAGCAAAGCCAGCCCCAATCTAAGTACGAACGATCGTGCGTGAAATAGACAGTAGCAGCACGTGCGATAGGGTTGGACGAACGATCGTGCAGAAAGGGTGAGGATGGCGGGACGGCCACGGGACGAAGCGGCGCGGCAGACGATCCTGCGCCGGGCGGCGGACATCGCCTCCGAGAGGGGGCTGGAGGGTCTGTCGATCGGAGGGCTCGCCACTGATCTCGGCGTGAGCAAGAGCGGCCTGTTCGGCTTCTTCGGTTCCAAGGAAGAGCTGCAACTCGCCACGATCCGCCGGGCGCGGGATGTCTACCTCGACGAGGTCGTCCGGCCCGCGCTGGCCGTGCGCCCTGGCCTGGAACGAGTGCGGGCGCTGTGCGAGCACTGGCTGAACTACTCGCAGCGGCGGGTGTTCCCAGGCGGGTGCTTCTTCTTCGCGGTCACCGCCGAGTTCGACGCCCGCCCCGGCCGGGTGCGCGACGCTGTGGCCGTCGCCGGCCTCGAATGGCGCCGCCTGGTCGCGCGCGCCGTCGAGGACGCCCGCCAGCTCGGCGATCTGGACGTCGACGCGGACGCAGATCAGCTCGCGTTCGAGCTGATCGCCTTCCTGGAGACCGCGAACGCCTTCTCGGTGCTGCACGACGACCTGGCGGAGCCGTACGAACGGTGCCGGACCGCGATCCGCGCTCGCCTGGCCACGGCCTGAGGCAGCCCGTCCGTCACGGCTTGACGGTGAGCGCGGTGGCGACGTTGAGCACGACGACGACCGTGAAGGCCACCGCCCAGGCCGGGTGACCCAGGTCGGCCAGAGCTGCCACCGCGGTGGCGAAGATCAGTGCCTTGACCGCCAGGACACCGCTGGTGGGCAACGTGATCCACGCCCGCGGGGCGGCGAAGGCACCCCACGCCAGGGCGGCGGCCAGTGGAGCGCCGAGGCCCAGCGCGATCGAGGCGAGGACACCGTCGCCACGAGCGAAACCCCACCAGCCGCGCACCGCCAGCATGATCAGTTCGAGGACGAACGCGATCACGTCGTTCACGCCCGCCAGGAGTCGCGCGGCGCTCATCGTGCCGGTCCGCGCATGGTCAGTGGGCACGGCGGCATCACGACACCAATCTGCTCGTACGAACGTTCGTGCGGAAAATCTACCATGATCGACGGGGTGTGCCCGCGTTCACAGTGGTTTCAGTGTGGACCAAATCCAATTCGCCTCGTCGCGCACCCATCGCGGACTTTCGTCACCTCGAACCACCGCCGGGAGGAGCCTCGGCACCAAGTGTTCATGTGGAGTTGGATCTGTTGTAGAACAACGGCTATCGTGTCGACATCTTCGTCGGCTTTGTGGTTCTCCAGCCGCTATGACGGCCGTCACCTGTCAGCGATTTGTCAGCGCCGGTTCCTAACTTGTCGGCGCGGGTCGTGTGGCCCGCTCCGATCATGGAATTGGGGAGCTGCCGTGTTTCTCAACGCTGCCAAGAAGATCGCCATCTCCATCGCCGCCGTCGCGGGTGCGAGCGTCCTTCTCGCCACGCCCGCCTCGGCCGCCCAGCAGTGCGGCGACCTGCAAGGCCCGGAAGGCGGCACGCTGCCCCTGTGCAAGTCCTGGGTGTGGGACGGCAACGACTACGACGGCAAGTGGTGGACCAATGGGCCGTCGTCGCTGCCTTCGCACACCTACCTGCAGCGCCGGGAGGACGGAGTCGTGAAGAACTCGTCCTTCTCCGGTAGCTACAGCGACGTCAGCAAGATCGCGTTCCGCCTCTGCGACAGCACCACCAGCCGCTGCTCCGGCTGGTGGTGAGCAACCAGTAGTCGAACTGTCGGCAGCCGAACTCGGGGGATCACGTGCGCAGACGCAAGGCCGGACTTTTTGGCTTCTTCCTGTTGCCCAGCGGTTTCGTGAAGACCGTCGCAGGTGGACTCGCGGTCGTCATGGTGCTGACCGCGACCGGTGACTCGGCGGGGAACTGGCTGGGCGACCGGGGCTCGTACGCGTGGCTGCACGGACCCGGGCAGGTCTGGGGCGAGGCGGCCGGTGCGGGAACGCATTTCGAGGGCAGACCGGAGAACCGGACGTTGCCCGCGAGCACGCGAGGCCGTTATCCGAAGCAGGTCTGGGACCAGAAGGCCGACAACACGGTCACCGAGGCCGAGCCACCGCCGGCGGCCGAGGTCAAGGGGTTCGACGAGAAGACCAGCACCGAACAGGCCGCCAAGCGCACGGACCACGAGCGGGTCTACACCAACACCGACGGCACCGAGACCACCGAGTTCTCGACCTCGAAACTCAACTACCGCGGCAAGGACGGCGCCTGGACGCCGATCGACCCGACCCTGGTGGACGATCAGGGCAAAGGATGGCGAAACGCCGCCGACGAGGTGGGCATCAGCTTCGCCAAGCAGGCCGACGCCGCCGATCTGGTCACGCTGACCGTCGATGAGAACCACTCGGTGTCGTACACCCTGGCCGGCGCCGCGGCTTCCACGCCCAAGGTCGACGGCGCCACCATCACGTATCCCGCCGTCAGGTCCAAGGTGGACCTCAAGCTCGAGTCACGGCCGGGCGGGGTCAAGGAAACCCTCGTGCTGTCCGGGCCGGACGCGCCGACGAGTTTCACCTTTCCCCTGCGGCTCAAGGGACTGACGCCGCGGATCAGCGACGGCCAGGTCGTGTTCATCGACGAGAAGGGCGCGACCCGTGCGGTCATCCCGCCCGGCGACATGGTGGACGCCAAGGGCGTTGTGTCGAAGGGCGTGGCCTACCGGCTGGCCGGCGGTGCGCTCGAACTGACGGTGGACGCCGGCTGGTTGACCGAACCGGGCAGGGCGTTCCCGGTCGCGGTCGATCCGACCGTGCAGCTGCCGGTCAACAGCGGCTCGGCGGACGCGAGCATGACGGCGGGTTCTGCCGGCTCCGGCGAGCTCGCGGTCGGGTCGAACGCCAACGCCTACATCAAGTTCGGCGACCTGGTGAACCGGCTGCAGTTCCACACGATCTTCGGTGCCCAGCTGTGGATGGTGAACTTCGAGGCCGAGTCCTGCGCCCCGCGCCCGGTCAGCGTCCACCCGGTCACCGAGAACTGGTCCTCCGGCTCCGGAACCTATCCCGGGCCCGCCGTCGGCGGCGCGCTGGCCAGCAAGTCCTTCGCGCACGGCTACATCGCGTTCGGGGAGTCGTCCTCGGCCTGCCCTCGCGCGGGTGAGCTGTTCAACCTCGGTGGAGCCGGCCGGGATCTGGTGCAGCGCTGGGTGAACGGCGAACAGCCCAACTACGGTCTGTCGATCCGCGGGTCGGGCGCCAAGAAGTTCACCGACCGCGGCACCGCGAACCCGCCGAAGCTCTACGTCACGCACAGCCCGTACAACGCGACCTACAAGCTGACCGATCCACGGCCGAACCCGCCTGTGCTGCAGAACCAGGACGGCAAGGTCAAGATCCAGGTCACCAACAAAAGCGCGTCCGCGTGGGCTCCTGGCGACTACTACCTGGCCTACCGCGCGTACAAGGCCGACGGCAGTGCCTTCGGCCAGCAGCGTGCGGCGAACCTCACCACGACCGTGCAGCGCAACGGGAAAGTCACGCTCGACGCCACCATCAAGGCGATGCCGCCCGGCAAGTACTTCCTCGACTTCACTATGGTCAGGACCGGTGGCACGGTCTTCACCGACCACCAGGTCCCACCCGGCCGGATCATCCTGCAGGTCTTCGACATCCCGCCGGTGCTGCAGGAACTGTTCCCGCCCAACGGGTACCAGGCGCCGACGCTGACGCCGCAGCTGTGGGCGCGAGCGCTGGACGTCGACGCGCCGCCCAGCGTGAACCTGCAGTTCAAGTTCGAGATCTGCGAACGCGACGCGGCCGGCAAGCCGATCAACTGCACGAACTCCGGGTACGGGACGAAAACGGCGTGGACGGTCCCGGCCGGCACGCTGAGCTGGAGCAAGGCGTATCTGTGGCGTGCGTTCGTGAAGGACGCCACGACCGAGGTGCCCTCGCAGTACTCGACGCTGCTCACGAACGTGCCGCAGCCGGAGATCACCGCGCGGGTGTCGTCGTCGCCGGGCGGTCTGCAGGAGCGGGACTTCGACCCGCAGACCGGCAACTTCACCACGTCCGCGGTCGACGCGGCCGCCACCACGGCCGGACCGGCGCTGTCCGTGACGAGGACCTACAACAGCATCGACTCACGTCGTGACGGCATGTTCGGCGCCGGCTGGACGAGTGTGTTCGACATGAAGGTCGTGCCGGACGACGACGGCTCCGGCAGCGTGGTCGTCACGTATGCCGACGGGCAGACCGTCCGATTCGGACGCAACGCCAACGGGACCTACGTGCCACCGACCGGCCGGACGGTGTCGCTGACGCAGGACAGCTCGTCCTGGAAGCTGCTGGACCAGTCCGGCACGACCTACCAGTTCGCGCTGACCGGCAAGCTCTCGAAGATCACCGACGTGTCCAACCGGTCGATCGTGCTGACCTACCAGGACGGCAAGCTCCGCAAGGCGCAGGTGGCCAACAGCCAGACCAACACCGCCGGGCGGTCGCTGACGTTCACCTGGACCGGCAACCACGTGACCAAGCTCGACACGGACCCGGTCGGTGGAGCCGCGTTGAGCTGGAACTACAGCTACACCGGCGACCTGCTCACCAAGGTGTGCGGGCCGACGCCCGGCTGCACGAACTACGAGCACAGCGCCGGTTCGCACTATCGCAGCGCCGTGCTCGACTCGCGGCCCGAGTCGTACTGGCGGCTGGGAGAGGACGAGGGCACCACGGCCGCGAGCGAGGTCGCGACCAACCTGGGCAAGGACAGCGGCACGTACAGGAACGTCACGCCCAACGCGGCCGGCGCACTCGCCGGCACGACCGACACCGCCGCGTCGTTCAACGGCACGTCGTCCACTGTGGACCTGCCCAAGGGAACGGTGAAGAAGAGCCGTGACGGTGCGGTCGAACTGTGGTTCCGCAACTCCCTCACCGGCTCGGGCGGCCCGCTGATCGGCTACCAGGACAAGGCCCTGGGCTCGGCGAGCACCACCGGCGTCCCGGTGCTCTACGTCGGCACCGACGGCAAGCTGCGCGGCCAGTTCGGCACCGGGTCGGTCAACCCGATCACCTCGCCGGGCCAGGTGAACGAGGGCCGGTGGCACCACGTCGTGCTGTCGTCGATGGGTTCCACCCAGACGCTCTACCTGGACGGCGTGAAGATCGGTGAGCTGACCGGCAAGACGATCGACCACAGCCTGCTGACGTTCAACCAGATCGGTGCCGCCTACGCGAGCACGCCCGGCTCCTGGCCGGCGTGGGGCACGACCGCCCAGAAGTCGTACAACGGCATGATCGACGACGTCGCCCTCTACTCCGGCCCGCTCGGCGCGGCGTCGGTCGCGGCCCACTACCAGGCCGCGATCACGCAGGCGGACCTGATGAGCAAGGTCACGCTGCCCAGCGGCCGGGTCGACTCCATCGCCACGTACGACGTGGGCCGTGACCGCGTCAAGCAGTACACCGACGGCAACGGCGGTGTGTGGAAGGTCGGCGCGCCAACGGTGTACGGCGGCGACACGGACCTTCGCCGCAGCATCGAGGTGCTCGACCCCGGCAACCGCACCAGCCTCTACGAGTTCGACGCGCTCAGCGGTCAGTTGCTGCGCCTCGGCATGCCGCTCGGCATGGAGACCCGGTCGGAGGACAAACCGGGTGAGCCGGCCGAGACGCCGCCGGATCCCGTGCGGCAGTGCACCCAGCCCGACCCGAACGACCCCGCGTTCTGCACCGTCATCCCGGACGACTCCGGCGGACCGGTGTTCGTCCGCTACGGCGTGGACGGGTTGAGCATCCGCACCTTCGAGTACAACGACGACGGCGTGCTGACCACGGTCCGGGACGAGAACGGCAACCCGACCACGATGACGTACGACGCCCGCGGCAACGTCACCTCGACGAAGACGTGCCGCGACACCAGCGCGAACCAGTGCAACACGTCGTACAAGTCCTACCCCGCAACGGTCACGAACCTCTACGACCCGCGCAACAACCTGCCGACCGAGAGCAGGGACGCGCGCTCGGCGAGCGCGACGGACAACACCTACCGGATCCAGTACGCGTACCACCCGAGCGGTCAGCTGGCGACGCAGACGTCTCCTGACGGCACGCAGACGTCGTACAGGTACACGACCGGAGGCGAAGGGGCGGTCGGCGGCGGTACGCAGCCCGCAGGCCTCGTCGACTCGATGACGAACGCGCGGGGCAAGATCACCAAGTACGCGTACTACGCCAACGGTGACCTGGCGAAGGTCACCGAGCCGTCCGGCCGGTCGACCGAGTACACCTACGACGCGCTCGGCCGGATGATCAGCAAGAAGGACGTGTCGGACAGCTTCACCGCCGGCGTGGTGACCACGTACACCTACGACGGCATGTCCAGGCTGCGCACCACCACGCTGCCGGTGACGACCAACGCGGTCACGAACGTCAAGCATCAGAAGCGGATCACCAACACCTACGACTCGGACGGCAACGTCACGGCGGTCGAGGTCGCCGACGCGCTCGGCAACGACCCCGCCCGCATCACCTCGTCGACTCTCGACGAACACGGCCGCACGATCACGACGACCGACCCAGAAGGCGCCCAGACCTGGTTCGACCACGACGCCTTCGGCAACGTCACGTCCACCACGGACCCCAACGGCAACAGGTACGACTTCGCCTACACCGGCCGCAACACGCTCGCCGAGGTCCGGCTGCGCGACTGGCGCAGCGACCCGGCGGGCGCTCCGGCGACCACGGGGGACTACCTCGTTCTCCAGGCGTACAGCTACGACTTCGCCGGACGACTCGCCAGCCGGACCGACGCGATGGGGCGGCGGATCGAGTACACGTACTTCGACGACGGCCTGCTGGCCAAGGCGGTGCTCAAGAGGTTCCGCAACCCCGACGGCACCACGCGCGACTACGTGCTGGAGGACAACACCTACGACGGCGACGGAAACCCGACGCGTCAGGTGACCGCCAACGGCAAGACGGTCAAAACCAGCACCTACGACAAGCTGGGCAGGGTCGCGACCTCGACCGCAGATCCGGCCGGCCTGATGCGCGGCACGGCGTTCACCTATGACAGCAACGGAAACGTCAAGACCGTCACCACCACCGGGAAGCCGTCGAACGTTCCCTGGGTCACCGGCAACAGCCAGGAACAGGTGACCTACGACTACGACGACGCCGACAACGTCACCCAGGAGACCATCTCCAACGGCACCGTCTCCCGGGTCACCAGGACGCGCTACGACCAGCGCGGCCTGGCGACGTCCACCATCGACCCCCGCGGCAACGCCGCCGGCGCCGACCCGAACGCGTTCACCGCGCGGCTGACCTACGACGAGATCGGCCAGTTGGTCACCTCGGCCGCGGCGCCGTTGTCGGCGGAAAGCGGCGGTGCGGCCGCGAGCACGGTCACGCCGACCGCGACGACCGGCTACAACACGTTCGGTGAGCTCGTCGATCACCGGGACGAGCTCGGCAACGTCTCCCGCACGGCCTACGACCGCAACGGCCGGGTGACCAGCTCGGCCAGGCCGCCATACCAGGCACCCGGTGCCGCGCAGGCCGTCACCCCGACGACCTTCACCAAGTACGACGGCAACAGCAACGTGGTGGAGGTCAAGGACCCGCGCGGCAACATCACGCGGACCACCTACGACCAGCTCAACCGGGTCGCGAAGGTCGACGCGCCCGCGTCGACCAACGACGAGCGCGCCATCACGACGTTCGGCTACACCCGCACCGGCCGGGTCCTGTCCACTGTGGACCCGACCGGGATCCGGACCGAGGCCACCTTCGACGACCTCGACCGCCAGGTGACGACCACCTCGATCGAACGCGTCCCCGCGGCGGGAGCGTTCACCAGCAAGGTGGTCTACGACGACGCGAGCAACGTGGTCAGCGCGATCACTCCCAAGCAGGCCACGACGACCAACACCTACGACGCGCTCAACCAGCTGACCAAGTCCGTCGACCCGAACGGCGTGCAGGTCCAGTACGGCTACGACTTCGTCGGGCACACCGTCCGCGCTGCCGACGCGCAGGGCCGCACCTCGCAGGCGATCTACGACCCGTTCGGCCAGAAGATCGCCGACAACGTCCTGAAGGCCGACGGTTCGACCCTGCGCAGCACGACGTACGGCTACGACCTGGCCGGAAACCTGATCACGGTCACGGATCCGAACCAGACCGTGCGCACCTACACCTACAACTCGGCCAACCAGCTGATCAGCCAGGTGGAGCCGGTGGCGGACAACAAGTCCATCACCAGCTCGTACGGCGTGGACGCGGCCGGCCATCGGACCCGCTACACCGACGGCCGCGGCAACTCCACGATCACCACCTACAACGGCCTCGGTCTGCCCGAGTCCACGATCGACCCGCCGACGACCGCGCACCCCGCCGCCGCGGACCGGACGTGGACGACCGGCTACGACGAGAACGGCAACGCGGTGCAGATGACCGCGCCGGGCGGCGTCGTCACCAGGCGGGACCACGACGCGGCGAACCGGCCCAAGTCGGAGACCGGCACGGGTGCGGAGGCGCAGACCACGACGACCACCTACAGCTACGACCTGTCCAACAGGTTGCGCTCGGTCAGTGCGGTCGGCGGCACCAACACCTACCTCTACGACGACCGGGGCAACCTGTTCACCACGGCGGGTCCGGGCGGTGTCGCCGAGTTCCGCTACGACGAGGAAGGCAGCGTCGTCAGCCGCAAGGACGCCGCCGGGACCGCGGCCTTCGGCTACGACAAGGGCCGCCTCGACACCGTGGCCGACGGCCTCACCGGCACGAGCCAGAAGTTCGGCTACGACAACACCGGGGCGATCAAGACGATCGACTTCGGCGCCGGCCGCAAGCGGACCCTCGGCTACGACGACTTCGCCCGGCTGAGCTCGGACGTCGTCACGAACTCCGCCAACGCCACCGTCGCCTCGACGACGTACGGGTACAACCCCACCGACACCCTCGCCAGCCGGACCACGACAGGTGTGGCCGGTGCCGGCACCACGACCTACGACTACGACAAGGGCTACCGGCTCAAGAGCAGCACGTCCGGTGGCGTGACCACCGGTTACGAGTGGGACGACGCGGGCAACCGCACCAAGATCGGCTCGAAGCAGTCCACCTTCGACGAACGGAACCGGCTGCTGTCCGACGGCGACAGCACCTACACGTACACGCCACGAGGAACGCTGCGGTCGAAGACGACCGGTTCGCAGACCCAGCAGTTCGGTTTCGACGCGCTCGACCGGATGATCACCGCCGGGGCGCGGACCTACGCCTACGACGGTCTCGACCGGGTCGCGACCCGCGACGGCACGACGTTCACCTACGCGGGCCAGAACGACGAGATCGTCTCGGACGGGAGCGAGAAGTACGCCCGCGGGCCGAGTGACGAACTGGTGGCGACCGGCAGGGGCGACACCAAGCGACTGTCCCTTTCGGACGCACACGGCGATGTCGTCGGCGGCTTCGACCCGGCGGACACCACGCTGGGCGCGTTGCCGGACTCGACCACGTACGACCCGTTCGGCAAGGTGATCGCGAAGGCGGGGAACACCGGCGCGCTGGGCTTCCAGGGCGACTGGACCGATCAGTCGACCGGCCAGGTCGACATGGGCGCACGCTGGTACGACCCGTCCACCGGCGGATTCGTCTCCCGGGACGACGTGGACACCAGCGGCGGCTCGGCGGTGAACGCCAACCGTTACGGCTACGGCGCGGGGAACCCGGTGTCCAACACCGACCCGACCGGCCACTACTGCCAGGCGGGCAAGGGATACACCGTGTGCGCTCCGCGCGTGCCCGTGCACATCACGCCGCCGAAGATCTCGTGGTGGTCGCGGATCGGCAAGGGCGCCAAGTGGGGACTGGGCCGGATCTCGATTCCGGCGTGGTTCGCGTGGCAGGTGCTCAAGCCGACCCAGATGCCCTACGACGGGTGCGAGCACTGGTCCGGTGGGCTGAGCTGCGGTGACTACTACAAGTACAGCCACAATCCGCAGTCGGTGCGCGACCAGTTCTGCGACACGCACGCGTGGACGAAGCAATGTGGTGGTGGCGGCGCGTCCCCGTGGGAGTTGGCGAACGAACCCGACACCGACGAGGACGTCGACGGTGATGGTGACGTCGACACGCAGGACGACGCCGCGGCCCGCGCCGAGGCCGCCCGGATCGCCGCGTATCTCCGGGCGAAGGCGATCTCGGACAAGGCGCGCGCGGACAACGCCGCCGCGGCCAAGAACACGCCGATCGCGGTGAGCGCTGGCGCGACCAAGCCGATTCTCCTGCCGGGTGACCAGGTGTCCTCGACGCCTGACGCACCGGCCGGACACGTTGGTGCGCAACGGGATGTCGTCGACGACGCACGAGCCGACGCGAATGACATCTACCAGCGCGCGGTGCAGGTGGCCGGCCAGATCATGCACAACGTGTCGTCCGCGTCGCGGGCCGTCGTGGTCACGATCAACACCTCCGACGAGCGGCACCGGTTGATCCCCGACCAGCGGCAACGGCAGAAGCGCGACTGCCGCCAGTCGTTGCCGACGCCGAACTACATGCCGGTGGACTCGGCGCACGGCAACCGGGCGACCGGCGTCGAGGCGTGCATCACCGACCTGTCCGAACGCAACGAGGCCGTGCGCGGTCCCGGTTACGAGTGGACGCAGAAGCACGTCGCTCTGAACTACGGCGTGGAAGCGAGCAAGACCATTAACTCGTGTCACCTCCTTGCCGCCGTGCTCGGCGGTGACGGGAGCAGGTACGAGAACGTGGCGACCTGCAGCCGTGCCGCGAACACCTACGTCAGAGGTGCCGGCCGGGTCGGTGACAACATGCGCCGGTTCGAGGCGAGCGCGGCGGACGCCGTCAGGGGTGGTCAAGTCGTCTACTACAAGGTGATTCCCCAGTATGCGGGCGACCGCACGGTCCCGGTGTCGTTCGAGATGACCGCCGAGGGCTTCTACAAGGACGGTCGCCCAGGCGGCATCAACAAGCACGAGGTCGTGCCCAACTTCCTCTACAACCCACGAGGTCACCGGGGCAACACCCCCGGCATGACCAACCTCGGGCTGCTGCAGGACCTCGACGGAAGACCCGCGCCGACGGGTTTCACAAAGTGAAGAGAGTGAATCCGTGTTGAGAACACTGAGAGCCACCCTGGCGGCCGTCCTGGTCGCGACGGTGTTGCCCCTCGCCGGGACGCAGGCAGCGCACGCCGACGCGGCGGGCAAGGGCGGCGACTACGTCCCGGTCCCGTCGTCACCGGTGGTGCTGAACACCCTGACCGGTGTCGGTGCGACCGGGGAACGCGGCGAGGCCAGCACGACCACGTTCACGGTCACCGGGGGAGCGGTGCCCACGACCGGCGTCGGCTCGGTGGTGCTGCGCATCGGGCTGCTCAAGCCGACCGAGGCGACGTGGGCCGTGGCGTGGCCGGCCGGCCAGACCCGGCCGGGCACCACGATGATCTCGGCGGGCGTGGGTGAGCAGATCTCCAACACCGCCGTGGTCGAGGTCGGCGCGCAGGGCAAGGTGTCGATCTACAACGCGTCCGGCAAGACCCACATGGTCGCCGAGGTCCAGGGCTACTTCACCAGTGCCCAGGGTGCGACCGGCGGCGGCTTCGTCCCGGTGAACCACACCAGGGTGGTCGACACCCGCAACGGCACCGGCACCACGACCGGCACCATCCCGGCCGGCGGCAGCCGCACGGTGACGCTGACCGGCGGCGTGATCCCGGCCGGTGCCGCCGCGGCGAAGGTGAACCTGCTGGTGCCGGGCGCGCCCGCGGACGGCTACCTCGCCGCCGGGCCCGGGACCTCGGTCAACCGCACGGTGTTCAACTTCGAGGCGGGATCGACCCAGTCCGGTGCGGTGCTCGCCCTGTCGACCGACGGCAAGGCGACCATTCGCAACAACGGCCCGGACGCGATCAACCTGGTCGTCACCGCCGAGGGCTACTTCGGCAAGGTGTCCAACCAGGGCGCGGGATGGCGTGAGCTGACCAAGCGCCTGATCAACACCAGGACGGCGGGCAACGGCGCGCCGCTCGCGGCGAACGCCACGGTCGACGTCCAGGTCGGCGGGATCACCGGGATGGCCACGCAGGGCGTCGCGGGCGCGGCCGTCAACCTGATCGTCACCCCGGAGGCCGCCGGCTACCTCAAGGCGTGGCCGGTGGGGCAGACCGAACCCGCGGTGTCCGTGATGGACTTCAAGGCGGACGTCTGGCGCGGCAACATGATCGTGCTCAAGCCGGGCACCGACGGCAAGATCCGCATCCGCAACGGCAGTTCGAAGCCCGCGCACGTGATCGTGGACCTGCAGGGCTGGTTCGCCGACCCGGCACCGGCCGTGCCGATCGAGCAGGACTCCAAGATGTCCATGACGATGGCCGCTCCGGTGGGCGAGGCACCCGCGGGCATCCTGCACCACACCTACGTGGACGACGGCGGCGACATCCGCTGGGGCAAGCAGACCCAGGTGGACGTCGAAGGTTCCGTCACGTGGACGGTGCTGTCCGAAGGGCAGTCCTTCACCGGCCAGCCGGCCATCACCCAGCTGTCCAGCGGGCAGATGCGGATCTTCGCCCTGCGGCCCAACGGTGCCGTGTGGTCGCGCACGCAGACCGGTCTGGACACCCCGAGCTGGGACCCGTGGGCGGACCTGGGCGGTTCCATGGCCGCACCGCCGGAGGTCGCCAAGCTCGGCGGCGGTACGGTCGTGCTGTTCGCTTCCGACAGCGAGGGCAAGCTGTGGGCGTACGCGCAGACCGGCTCCGTTCCGTTCTGGCGCGGCCTGGGTGACCAGGACCTCGTGCCCGGCACGGTCCGTGCCGTCGAGGTGCAGGGCGGCGTGCGGATCTTCGGTGTCAACGGCGCCGGTGCGGTGAAGACGATGCAGTACTACGACGACGGTGGCCTGTCCGGCTGGACCGACCTCGGTGGTCAGGGGCTCAACGGCAAGCCCGCCGTGGTGTTGCGGCCCGGTTTCGTGCCGCAGCTGTTCGTACGTGGTGCCGACGGCCTGGTTCAGACGAAGCTGCAGGACCAGAGCGGTGCGTGGCCGACCGAGTGGCAGGCGATCAACGCCGGTCTCACCGCGGGCGCGCCCGCGGCCGTGAAGGACCCTGGCTCGAGCCGGATCGCCGTGGCGTACCGGGGAACCGACAACGAGATCTACCGGTTCTACGAGACCACGACCGGCAGCAACACGTGGGGCGACCGGGAACTGATCGCCGGTACCGGCAACACCGACCCCGCGTCGAGCGATCCGACCACGATGACCTTCCTCAACTCCAACGGTCAGACCATCATGTTCGGCTTCATCACCATCAACGGCGTTCCGCGCTTCTACTCCCGGAAGTGACCAGCTGACAGCGCAGCGGGGTCAGGCCTGGCCTGGCCCCGCTTTCTCGTGGACATGGGGGCAAACGTGCGGTCACTGCGCGTTCTTCTGCTAGTTCTTCTCCTGATTCCCATCTCGGCTCCGACCGCGGCGGCCAGCGGCGTCAGCGTGGTCGGCGCGCACCAGGTGCTGTACCGCGGTGGCACCAACGGGTACGGCTGCTTCCGGATTCCCGCACTCTCCCGGACCGCGTCCGGCACGCTGCTGGCGTTCGCGGAGGCCCGCAAGTCGGCCACGTGCGCGGATCGCGGTGACATCGACCTGGTCGTGCGCCGGTCCACCAACGACGGCCGGACCTGGGGCCCGATCCGCGTGGTCGCCCAGGGCACGCCAGCCGATCCGTTCGCGCCGTTCACCCGCGGCAACCCGGTCCCGGTGGTCGACCGGACGACCGGGAAGATCCTGCTGGTCACCACGTCCAACGAGGCGACGCCGACCGGCAAGCGGCTGCCGTGGATCCAGCAGAGCGCCGACGACGGCCTGACCTGGACCGCGCCGAAACCGTTGGGCGCCAGCATGGACGGCACCAACGACGGCTGGTTCGCCACCGGCCCCGCACACGGCATCCAGCTCGAACACGGTGCCCACGCGGGCCGGCTGATCGTGGGCGCGCACCATAAGCCGTCCGCCGGGACCGTGCTCGCCGGTGTGCTCTACAGCGACGACCACGGCGAGACCTGGCAGGCCAGCAAGACCGAGAACTCCTATGTGGACGGTGTGCTGAGTCCCGGCGAGATCGTGGTGACCGAGCTGCCGGACGGCTCGCTGTACGCCGGAGCGCGCAACGAGGTCGACGACAGCGACCACCGGGCGAGGGCGGTCAGCACCGACGGCGGCACCACGATGCCGAAGTTCTCCCTGGTGCCGTCCCTGGTCACGCCGAACGTGCAGGGCGCGGTCCTGGCGCTGGAACAGACCTACCGCACCACCCCCGGTGACGTGCTGATCTTCTCGGCGCCCGCGGACCCCCAGGACCGCAAGCAGATGCGGATCCGGTACTCCACCGACCGCGGCACCACCTGGGCCGCCGCGCCCAACGGCCTGGTCACCGGCGACCGCTCCGGCTACTCCGACATCGCCGAGCTGACCGGCGGCGAGATCGGCCTGCTGTACGAGGGCGGGACCACGTTCTCCGCCGACGAGATCCGCTTCACCAGGTTCACCGCGGCGCAGCTCGGTCTGCCGGGCACGACCACCGGAACACCGTCGGGTCAGCCCGCCCAGGCCGCCGGACCGACCACTCCGGACAGCACGCCCGAGGCGAACGACGCGTACCTCAGGGGAAACGCGACGATCAACGACGGGTTGCTGCTCGACGGCACCGGCGACTACGCGGACGTGCCGTACTCGCGCACGATCGACCCCGGCGGTGGTGACTTCACGCTGTCACTGCAGTTCCGGTACCAGGCCACGGCTTCGACCCGCGACCAGGTGCTGTTCTGGGGCTATGGGACAGGTGCCGGCATCCCGCAGGTCTGGGTGCGCCTGCAACCCGGTGACGACCAGGTCACCGCCTGGGTGCAGGGCTCCGATGGCGGCGCGACCGCGTCCGTGAAGGACAGCAGCGCCACGGTCGCGTTCGGCGACAACGCCTGGCGTCAGCTGACCGTCGTGCGGACCGGTGGCCAGCTGCGGCTCACCGTGGGCACGGCGTCGGCGACCGCTCAGGGCATCGCGGGCGCTGTCAGCGGCGGTGTGACCGGCATTCGCCTGGGTGCCAAGCAGGACACCGGCGTCAGCGACGCGTTGGCCGGTCGCATCAGGAACGTCGCGCTGACCCGCTCCGGCACCCGCGTCCTGAGCCTCGCGATGACCAAGGTCGACGGCGCGGTCGTGCCCACCCGCACGACGACACCGATCGCCGAGGACGTCTCCGGCAACTGCGCGACCGCCGCCGTGCTCGGCGGAATCCAGTCGGACGCCGGGCGCACCGAGACCGGCAGGGCGCTGAAGATCGACTCGGCGCACCCCGGGGTGGAAACGCCTTTCTCGCAGACGCTGGATCTCGGATCGGGTGACTTCACGATGGCCGCCTGGTTCAAGTACAGCGCCACGTCGAGCAGTCCGAACCAGGCGCTGCTCTGGGCTTACGGCACGACGTCCGGCAAACGTTCGGTCTGGGTGCGGGCACAACCGGGCCAGGACCGGCTGCTCGCCTGGCTGGAGACCCCGGCCGGCTCGGTGAGCGTCGCGCTGCCGGACACCGCAGGCCGGACGGCGTTCGGTGACAACGCCTGGCACCTGCTCGCCCTGACCCGCACCGGCGGTCAGGTCCAGCTCAGCGTGGACGGCGGTACCCCAGCCACGGCAACAGGTCTGACCGGATCGGTGAGCGCCGACCAGGCAGACGGCATCAGGGGCCTGCGGCTCGGGTCCAAGATGGACGGTACCGACGTGCTGCAGGGCTCGCTGGACGACTTCCGGCTGTACCACCGGGCGTTGACCGGCGCGGAGCTCGACACCGCGGCCACCGGTCGTTTTCCGGCCGATCCCGCGTTGTGGTGGACGTTCGACGGCCAGAACACCCAGGCGCACGACGTCGCGGACCCGGTGACCGGCCCGCAGACGCCGGACGCCTCGGTGCACTGCGTCAACGCCAGGGTGCTCGGCACGCCCGCGGTCGTCGCCGGCCGCTACGGCACCGGCCTGCAGTTCGACGGCACGGACGACGAGGCCTACCTGCCCTGTCGCCCGAGCGTCGCCCTGGCCGGCGGCGACTTCACCATCTCGACGTGGGTGAAGTACTCCGCCACCGCCACGACCGCAGACCAGGTCATCTTCTGGGGTTACGGCACGGGCGCCACCGAGCGGTCCATCTGGCTGCGCGCCCAGCCCGGCCAGGACCGCTTCTACGGTTACGTCCAGACCGACACCGGCTCCTACGAGATGTCCGTGCCCGACCCGTCGGCGTCCGCCGGATTCGGTGACAACGCCTGGCATCTGGTCACGGTCCGGCGGTCCGGCACCACGGTGGAGCTGCTGGTGGACGGCAACCGGTCGAACGGCCCGGTCGCCGGATCGCTGACCTACGGGGACACGTTCGCCGTGGACGGCATCCGGCTCGGGAGCAAGCCCGACGGCACCAACCGGTTCAAGGGGACGTTGGACGAGTTCCGCGTCCACCGCCGGGCGCTCACCGACGCCGAGCTGACCGGCAACGCCGACCTCGGCCCGGTGACCGCCGTGCACCTGCCCTTCAGCAACGCCTCGTGATCGCACCGGGTGAGGGCTGCGCGGCCCTCACCCGGTGCCTGCGCCCTGGTCGCGGTCAGACGCCGAGCACCTCCGCGGCCAGCCTGGTGCCCTCGACCCTGGCCGCGATCTTCGCGAACGCCGTGTCGCGGGACGTCGAGCGGTCGTCCGCGAACGGGGCGAACCCGCAGTCGTCGCAGGTGCCCAGCCGCTCGGGCGAGATGTACTCCGCCGCTTCGAGCACCCGGTCGCGCACTTCCTGCGGCGTCTCGATCCTCGGGTCGATCGGGTCGGTCACGCCGATGAAGATGGTCTGGTCCGGGCGCGAGCTGGCCTTGACGGCCGCCAGCACGTGCCCGCGGTCGGGTTCGCTGGCGAGCTGGACGTAGAACCTGCCCGCGTTGAGGGAGAACAGGTCCGGCAGGAGTTCGGCGTAGTCGACGTCGAGGCTGTGGGTCGAGTCCTGGTCGCCGCCAGGACAGGTGTGCACGCCGATGCGTTGCCGTTCGGTCGGCGAGAAGCGGTCCAGCACCAGGTTGTTGAGCTCGACGAACTGGCGCAGCACACCCTTCGACGGGTCGAGCTTGATCGAGAGCCGGCCCTCGGTGAAGTCGAGCTGGACCGACGCCGCGCCGCCGTCCAGGCAGGCTCGGATGTCGGCCTCGCACTCGTTCGTCAGGTCCGTGAGGAACTCCTCGCGCGGGTAGCCGTCGATGCCGTCGGCGGGGTAGATGAGGCTCAGCGCGGACGGGGCGATCACCGGTTGTTTGACGGCGAGATCGGTGCGTGCCAACGCCTTCCGCAGATAGGTGTGCGCGTGGCCGGTGTAGCGGAACGGCCCGCCGGTGAGGCGGGGGAGCTGACGGGTGTGGCCGTCGGCGAACGGGATGATCGGGCCTTCACCGTCGAGCCGGTCGCCGCCGGCGAGCGGATAGGTCACGAAGCTCGGCTTGCCCTGCTCGCCGTCGGTGATCACCGTCGATCCCGTCTCCGCGAACCTGGCGATCGTCTCGGCGGTCGCCTTGTCCACCAACTGTTCCAGCTCGTCCGCACCGGCCTTTCCGGACAGTGCGTCGAGCAGGTAGTCAGGACGCGGGATGCTGCCGATCGGTTCGGTTGGAATGGCCACGCTGACTCCCGGGGTTGTGATTTCTCAGGTGGTGTAGAGACCGTGGAAGCCGAACGGGATCGCGTGCGGTACGACCACGCGGCCGATCTCGCGCAACGACGCCGCGTCCAGCACGAGCAGGAACGAGCGGTTCTGCCCGGGATCGAGCACGACCGACAGGAGCACGCCCGCGTCCTCGGCGGAGCCCTCCGGTGCCGCCACGAACACCGGTTCGCCCGGATATCGGCCCGGCTCGTACCAGGTCGTGGCGACGCCGGTGCGGGTGTCGAGCTTGACCAGCTGGTCGAGGAAGTCCCTGCCGTCCTCCGCGCGTGAACCGACGCCGTAGCAGTAGGAGTGCGGACGGGTGTGCGTCGCCGCGTGGTTGATCCGCGGGAGCTCGAGTGACGCCGAGCCGAGCTGGCGGAACGAGATCCGGCCGTCCCGCACCCGGTAGCGCCGGGGGTGAGCGAGCGGGACGCCACCGGTCGTCGTCAGCCGGTCCAGATAAAGACTGTCGATCACCGAGGCGTCGTCGTACGCGCAGAGGTCGAACACGATGTCGTCGCCTTCCTCCCACGCGTTGACGTGGTGGAAGCAGAAGAACGGTTCGGTCGTGTGCCGCCCGACCACCCGCCCCGTCTTGGTCTCGACGACCACGATCCCGGTGCCCAGGTCGGGACGCCAGCGGTAGTTCTCGATGAACGGCTTGCGGCGCAACAGGAGTGTGAGCGGATCGACGACGAACGGGAACACGACGAGCACCACGTGCCTGGCGGTGATCGCGAAGCTGTGCACGTACCCCGGCAACTGCCACGGGATCGCGCACACCAGTTCCGGCGACGAGCTGTGCGTGCCGTGCCGGTAGACGCGGTACTCGCTGTTCTTGCCGAACTTCAGCGCGAACGTGATCGCGTCACCGGTTTCCGGATCGACGTGGGGATGGGCTGTCGCGTGCCTCGTTTCCCGGTCACCGAGCGGTGTGACGCCCACGGTCCGCAGCGTGGTGGGATCGAACTGGACGGCGAGCGGCACCTCGGTGAGCGCGAGGGTCCTGCCGCCGATCAGCGCGACGTTGACGTTGGCGTTCGGCACCTTGGCGCGCCGGAGGAAGAACGAGAAGACCCTGCCGAAGTAGCTCCCGCAGGGATCGGTCGCGAACTGGCTGTGCCGCAACACTCCCGTCGCGGCGACCGACCTCCGCGCGCTGCTCTCCAGGTACTTGTTGCGGTAGGAGACGCGTGAGCCGCTGAACGTGAACGCGTGCACCATCGCGAGTCCGTCGAACCAGTGCCGCAGCGCGGGGCGGGTGTCCTCGAAACACGCGGGGCCGTTGCGGATCAGCGTGCCGTCGAGCCAGTCCGGGATCCGGCCGCGCACCGGCAGCGACTCGACGTGCCGTTCCTCCGGCAGCGTCCGGAACCCCTTGGCGTACGCGGTCATCGTCGCGCCGGAGGACGGTGCGCGAGTTCGGCGACCGCCTGCTCCAGCGCACGGGCGTGCAACCGGAGCACACCGCGGTCGACGTTGCCCGGTCCGTCGCACGCGATGGCGCGGCACGGGTCGTAGGGTTTGCCCGCGCGGCCGCCGTAGAGCGCCTGCTGCCGCCAGGTCTTGGTCCCGGTGGTGCCCGCCGTGAGCGTCGCGGTGGGGACACCGATGTCGGCGAACGGCCGGGCATCGGACTCCGCCGTGCCGCCGAGTCGTTCGTGGGGTTGGTGCCGCCGGTCGAAGTACCTGTCGAACACCGTGGCCACCGGTCCGCGGTTCCACCAGGCATCGGCCCGCGCGTGTCCGTGCACGCCCACGATGTGGTTGCGCGAGCCGATGGCGTCGACATCGACGTACGCGGCGATGCTCGCGGCTTCGTCGGGCGGCAGCGTGAAGGCGTAGTGCGTCGCGCCTGACGCGTGCACCTCATGGCTGCCGAACCACGCGAACCGCACGGCGTGCTGGGGTTGCTGGCGGCTCATCCGCACCGCGAGATCGAGCACCGCGGCGGCGCCAGAGGCGTTGCTGTTGGCACCGGGCGACGACGGTGCCGAGTCGAGGTACGCGCCGACCACGACGATCTCGCCGGTCGTCACCGCGCTGGTCTGCGCGGTGAGGTTGCGGGTGAGCCCGGCCGTCGTGACCGGTCCTGTCGCGAGCTGTGCCGTGGTGCCGGGTCGCGCGAGCCGGGCACCTGTCTCGAAGCTCGCGCTCAGCACGGGAATCGTGACCCCCGGCGAGGAGAGGTTGCCGAACAGCTGGCTCACCCGGCCCGGCTGGCCTTCGTTGAACACCACGGCCGCCACGGCTCCCGCCGCCTGGGCGTTGAGGGCCTTGGTCCGGTAGTTGCAGGTGCCGCGTTGCAGCAGCGCGATGTGGCCGGCCGGGAAACCGGTGAAGTCGGCGGGCTCACAGCCGCTGCTGGACGTGTCCGGCGCCGGTCCTGGTGGCAGCACGAGATCGACCCCGGTCACCGGCGCGGTGACGGTGCCACCGGGGGAGTGGAGCATGGTCGAGAAGTCCCGGCCCGCGGTGTAGTTCGTGGTGCCGATCCGCAGCTCGGGCTTCGAGGTGTAGACGGGGAACGGGTAGTCCTGCACGACCACCTCGTAGCCGGCGGCCCGCAGCTGGCCGGCCACGTACTCGGCGGACGCGTCGTAACCCGCCCCGCCCGACGTTCGCGTCCCGCCGTTGGCGACGGCGATGTCGTGCAGTGCCGTGAGATGACGGTGCACGCCGTCGTAGGAGGAGGATTCGGGATCGGCGTGGACCGCTGTGGAGCCGAGCAGGACCACCAGCGCGCATGCTGCCGCGATCATTCCGCGCACGACGGCCTCACTCGAACCGGTAGGTCAGCGTGTAGGTGACGAACGGCCAGGCGTCCGAGGTCGCCACGTGGCCGCCTTCACCGCGCAGGCCGGTCAGTCCGTCGCTGCCGGTGCCCGGCACGACCTTCCACGTGCTGCGGGCGGCCGTGCCGTCGAAGCCCCCGCGGACCTCCAGCAGGAAGCTGCCGTCCCGGCCGCCGACGCGTCCGGTCACCCGCACGTACCCGGTGAACTGCGAGGTCCCGTCCGGGCGCACGACCGCGACGGAGTCGGAACCGCCGGAGCCGGTGATGCCGCCCCGGAAGGTCTGGGTCGTCGCCGTCGTCTTCATCCGGGTGCCACCGGGAAGGTCTCGCAGCGGAGTGTCCACCCAGGTGTGTATCTCGAACTGACCGTGGGCCTGGTCGCGATGGCGCAGGGCCGGGTCTGCCGCGGCCGACTGCATCCCGAGGAGCAGGAGAGTCGCCACGATGGCGGGAACGCGGGCGGGAAACGGCACGACGAACCACCGTCCACTTCGAGTTGAGGCAGCGGAGTACGACAAGTGGCCGAACGATATTGAGGCGGTGAACGGGTCAGCTATGCGTATCTTGCGGTCTGGGCGGCGTTGCGGTGAGCGACGGTGGATGTTGCGCCTTCGTCCGAAAAGTCCGGTCCTGACCGGCCGTTCGGCGGTAGGACGGGGCCATGGTGGTTCAGCGCGTTGTGCTCGGTGTCATCGGGTTGGTGCTCGTGGCGAGTTCCGCGTCGGCGGCGGATCCGGCTCGCGGTGGCGGGGTGGAGGTCGACCGCCTGTCCATCGCCGGTTTGCAGCGGGCGATGGACTCCGGCCGCCTGACGTCGGTGCGCCTGACCGGCATCTACCTCGGTCGCATCGCCACGAAGGACCGGACGGGGCCGCGCGCGGTCATCGCCACCAACCCGCAGGCGATCGCGAAGGCACGGGAGAGCGACGCCCGGCGGGCCGGCGGCACGTTGCGCGGCCCGCTCGACGGGATTCCCGTGCTGCTCAAGGACAACATCGGCACCGGAACCGAGATGCCGACCACGGCGGGATCGCTCGCGTTGAAGGACGCCCAGGGACCGGACTCCGTGGTGGCGAGGCGGCTGCGCGACGCGGGCGCGGTGCTGCTGGGTAAGACGAACCTGGCCGAGTGGAGCGACTTCCGCTCATCGCAGTCGTCGGCGTCGTGGAGCGCGATCGGCGGTGCGACGGAGAACCCGCGTGCGCCCGGCCGCAGTCCGTGCGGGTCGAGCGCCGGCTCGGCGGCAGCCGTGGCAGCCGGGTTCGCCCCGGTCGCCGTCGGCACCGAGACGGACGGGTCGATCGTGTGCCCGAGTGCGGTGACGGGGCTCGTGGGACTCAAGCCGACGCACGGAGTGGTCGACACCGCGGGACTGGTGCCGATCTCGGCCCAGCAGGACGTCGCGGGACCGATCGCGCGCACGGCGGCCGATGCCGCGCTGGTCTTCGACGTGCTGTCGGGCGGACGGACCGCGTTGGCACCGGAAGGCGCCGCGGCGGTGAAGGGCAAGCGGATCGGGGTGTGGCGGGCGGGGCTGACCGGGCTGAGCGGTGAGACCGACGCGGTGCTGGAGAACGCGGTGCGGGTGCTGCGGGAAGCCGGGGCGGTGGTGGTCGACCAGGCCGACGTCGCCGGGGTCGACCGGGTGCGCGGGCTGGAGTTCGCCGCCCTGCTGTGCGAGTTCGAACCCCAGATCGGCGCCTACCTGAGCCAGGTGCCCGGTGACCGGCCGAAGAGTCTCACCGACCTGATCGCCTTCAACCGGGCGAACGCGGACGCGGAGCTCAGGTACTTCGGCCAGGAGATCTTCGAATGGTCCGCGGCCGCGCCGGACGACCCCGCCGCCTGTCACGAGGCCCGCTCGGCCGCGCGGACGGCCGCCAAGGGAGCGCTCGACACGGTCCTCGACGGGCTCGACCTCGACCTGCTGATGGCGCCGACGACGTCACCGGCTCGCATGATCGACCTGGTCAACGGTGACCACCCGGCGTTGTCCAGCGCTACCCCGGCCGCCGTCGCCGGCTATCCGAGCATCGCGGTTCCGGCGGGTGATTCGTTCGGTCTGCCCATCGGCGTGACCTTCACCGCCCGGCCGCTCCAGGACGCAAAGCTGCTGGCCGCGGCACACGCCTTCGGTCAGGCCGCTGGCCCGTTCGGTGCAGCGAGTTACCCTGAACGCACATAGATGAAAGTTGAGATTCCGTTTAATATCTCATTTGCTTCACTGTGAACGACCGAATGTGGCCAAACATTGTGAACGGGCCGCGCTGTCATTCGACGTGAATGGATGAGCCGGCTGGGGGCGGCATCCAGGGAACGGGCACGTCATGGACCATTACCGGGGAGCCCTGGGAGTGTGGTCCGGCGTTGCCGCTGTCGGGTGAGTGTGTCCGTGCATTGTCAGTGAGTGGATGTTTCGCAAAGGGGGGCGAAGTGGAATTCTACCTATCAGGTATTCTAATGAGTCATGCGGTAGGGGCATTGTGATGGGAGGCGGAACCCGTGTGCTTCTGGTCGCGGGAAGCACCTCCCGGCAATCACGTACCCGCACACTCGCTCATCTGGCCGCCGCGACTCTCGAAGGGACGGGTGCCGACACCGCGGTCTGGGATCTCGCCGAGCATCGCATCCCGATGCCCGGCGCGGACGACGATCGGGTCAAGAGCTTCCGGTCCGCGGTGCGAAGTGCGCACGCGCTCATCCTGCTCACGCCGCTGTGTCACAACTCCTACTCGGGCGTGCTCAAGAACGCCCTCGACCACCTCGAACTCCAGGACGTCCGCAACCGCCCGGTCGCGTTGATCTCGGCCGGCGGCGGATCCGGCAGTCCTCAGGCCGTGGACCACCTGCGCATCGTCGTACGCTCGCTGCACGCCGTCGCGATCCCGTGCCAGGTGGTGGCCCAGCACGCCGACTTCCAGGCCGGACCAGCCGGTGGCGAGGTCGCCTGTGCCGACCTCGGGCGCGCGGTGCGGGAACTGTGCCGCGAACTGCTGTGGTTCGCGCGCAGCCTCCGCACCGGGGCCACGTCGGTGACCGAGTCCGTGATTCCGTCGCCCAGGGCGAACCCGCAGCCCGACGAGGACGACCCGTTGCGGCGTGCGCTCGACTTCATCCAGGAGAACTTCACCGACAGCGACCTCTGTCTCGACGACGTGGCGCGGCACGCGTATCTGAGTCGCTACCACTTCTCGCGCGTCTTCAAGGCGCGCACCGGTACCGGTTTCGTCGGGCACGTGACGGAACTGCGGCTGGAGAACGCGAGCACGCTGCTGCTCACGACGGACATGTCCGTCACGAGCATCTGTCACGCGGTGGGGTACCGGGATCTCAGCCACTTCGAGCGGGTGTTCCGGAAACGGTACGGCGTCACGCCGTCCACGTATCGCACCCGGACGGCGCAAGGGGTCCGGGAACGGGCGAGCTGACGCCGGTCCGCACGCAAGAAAGTCCGAGTCGACGGGCTCCGCGTGGCCGTAGGATTGATCCACTGTGGACCTTCCCGTTGCCTGTGGGAGGTGATGTCCGTTGCCACGCAACGGAAGAATCGCACTCGCCGTGATCGCCCAACTGGCGGTGGTGGCGTTCGTGCTGGGTACTGATCGATTCCGGTCACTCGACCTCGACGTCTACCGGCTGGCCTCGCTCGCGTGGCGCGACGGTGGCGACATCTACGACCTGCCGCCGCTGCACACGGCGGCGGGGGAGCTGAAGCTGCCGTTCATGTATCCGCCCATCGCGGCGGTCGCCTTGTCCCCCTTGACGTTCCTGCCGCGCGGGCTCGCGATCGGAGCCTGGTGGCTCGTGTCGCTGCTAGCACTCGTGACGGTGGTGTACGTGGTCGTCAAGGCGATCGCGAAGAGGTGGCCAGATCTGGACGTGAAGCTGACGGCGGCCGCGGTGCTGCCCTTCGCGACCCTGCTCGGCCCCGTGCGGGAGGATTTGACGTTCGGTCAGGTGAACCTCGTGCTGATGGCGCTGGTGTGCCTGGACTGCCTGGTGGACAGCCCCAGATGGCCGCGCGGTCTCCTGGTCGGCATCGCCGCGGCGATCAAGGTGCTGCCCGCCGTGTTCGTGCTCTTCTTCTTGCTGCGCAAGGATGTCCGCGCGGCACTGGTGGCAGCGGGCACCGCGATCGTGCTGACCGGCCTCGGTCTGCTGCTGGCACCGGGGAACTCGATCGCCTACTGGACCGGTGTCGGCTTCGACACCTCCAGGACGACGGATCTCGTCGGCGGTCTGTGGTGGGCGCCGAACCAGTCGCTGCACGGTCTGCTCGGCCGGTTCCACTGGCTGCCGATCCACACCGCGGTCGTCTACGCGGTCAGCGCGGTGGTCGTCGTGGTCGCGGTGCTGGCGATGCGCAAGGCGCTGCGGCGGGCCGAACACGGTCTGCTCATCGCGTTGTCGCTCAACGCGTTGATCGCACTGCTGGTGTCGCCGATCGCCTGGACCTACCACTGGGTGTGGGTGCTGCCCGCGTTGCTGGTGCTGGTCAGCGAGGCGATCGCGCGCAGGGACGTGGTGCTGGGCGGTGCCGCCGGACTGGTGGCGGGCGTCTTCTTCATCGCGGTGCCCTGGCTGATGGTCAGCTACACCGGTGGCGAGCTGAAGTTCACGGTGTTCCAGTTCCTCGCGGTCGGCGCGTACCCGTTGCTGGGCCTGGCGGCGCTCGGCTGGCTCGCGGTGACGCGGTCAGGTGCGGGGACGTCGCCTGAACAACGCGAACGGCTGGTGCGCTGACATGACCGCGCCGGCGCGGCGGTCCTCGTTCGCGGCGGCGCTGGCCCGTGGTGCGCGGCCGCGTCAATGGCTGAAGAACGGCATGGTGTTCACCGCGCCGCTGGCGTCCGGAGCGCTGCTGCACCTCGACGGGCTGCTCCGGTCGCTGGCGGCGTTCGGTGTGCTGTGCCTGGCAGCGAGCGGCGCGTACCTGATCAACGACGCCGCGGACGCCGAGTCGGACCGGGCGCACCCGCGCAAGCGGCACCGCCCGGTCGCGGCCGGGCTGATCTCCGTGCGGGCGGCCGCGACGGCGGGAGCGCTGGCGATCCTCGCGGCCCTGGTGAGCGGGTCGCTGGTGCTCGGCTGGTGGTTCGGCGCCGTGGTCCTGGCCTACCTGGTGCTGAGCACCGCGTACACGCTCTGGATCCGGCAGATCGCCGTCGCCGATCTGGCGGCGGTCGCGACGTGTCACGTGCTGAGGGCGCTCGCGGGCGCGGTCGCGGTGGGTGTCGACGTCACGAACTGGTACCTGCTGGTCGTGTCCATGGGAGCACTCGTGCTGGTGATCGGGAAACGGGAGTCGGAACTCCGGTCCGGCGGATCGACGGTCACCCGGCGCACGCTCGACGCCTACACGCTCGGCTATCTCGTCACCGTCCGCGCCACCTGCTCCGGCGTCATGATCGTGACCTACTGCCTGTGGGCGGCACACCTGAGCGGAGGCATCGCGCCGACGGTGCACGCGGCCGGGATCGTGCCGTTCCTGCTGGCGGTGCTCAGGCTGAACCTGCTCATCGACAGAGGTGACGCGGAGGAGCCGGAGACGTTGCTGCTGCACGATCGGCAGCTTCAGGTGTACCTCGTGCTCCTGGCCCTCTGCCAGCTGGTGGGGAGTCAGCTGCGATGAGGGCGCGCGACCTGGTCCGGCTGGCCGCCGCGCTGTACCGGGGCCGGGGGTTCGGCGTGTGGCTCAGACAGGTGCACCGCCCGTGGATCTGTCCGTTCGAACTGGTCGTCGCCCACGTCCCGGCCGGTGCGTCGGTGCTCGACGCCGGCTGCGGGTCCGGGTTGCTGCTCGGACTGCTGGCCGCGCTGGGCCGCGAGATCGACGGGACCGGCTTCGAGGTGTCCGGCGCCGCGCTTCGGGAGGCACGGCTGGTGGCCGAACGGGTGCGGGACACGGGTGCGCGGCTCGAGTTCGGGTACGGCGACGTTCGCGGAGACTGGCCCGACCGCGAGTTCGACGTGGTCTGCCTCGTGGACGTCCTGCACCACGTGCCGGTCGCGGACCGCGCCGCGGTGCTGCGCCGGGCGTGTGCCGCCGTCCGCCCGCGAGGCGTGCTGATCTACAAGGACATGGCGTGCCGGCCGAGGTGGCGAGCGGTCGCCAACCAGCTCCACGACCTGGTGATGGCGAGAGAATGGGTGCGACACGCGAAGGTCGGCGAGGTGGCCGACCTGGTAGTGGAACGCGGGTTCCGGTTGGCTTGCTCGGTGGACGTGACCAGGCTGTGGTACGCCCACGAGCTCAGGGTGTTCAGCCGCGCCGGATGAGGCGCGGCTCAGTTCCTCGCGCGCAGGCCGGCGGCCATCACGTCGACGAACATCTGCCAGCGCCTGCTCATCATCGCGATCGAGTGCGACAACCCGTAGAGCAGGCCCTGGAGGTCCTCGACCGACACGTCGGGCCGCATCACCTTGGCCTCGTGCGCACGCGAGATGATGGTGGCGAGCAGCCCGGCGTACTCGGCGCTCTCCTCCTCGCACAGGTCGAACGTGGCCACCTCGCTGAACACCTCGCACAGGCCCGCGTCGCGCGACATCGCCTCGCCACTGCTGACCAGGAACGACGTCAGGCTCATCCACGGATCGCTGAACGCGAGCGCCGTGGTGGCGTTCTCGATCCGTTCGAGCACCCACTGCCGGGTGATCTCGGCCAGCAGGGCGTGCTTGGTGGGGAAGTGGCGGTAGAGCGTGCCCACGCCGACGCCCGCCCGCTTGGCGATGGCTTCCATCTGCACGTCCGCGCCGTCGGCACCGAGTGCGCTCTTCGCGGCCACGATGATCCGCTCGCGGTTGCGCCGCGCGTCCGCGCGCAGCGGGCGCTGAACGGGGGACTGACCCTCGGTTGCGGTGGGAGAGGTGCTCATGCCTGCAACTCTACCGGGTCGTTGACACCGGAATCTGCATTCCGTATGGTCGCCCTCCTAAACGGAATGGAACCTCCTCTTCCGGTTGTAAGGGGGTAGACCCTCATGTCGACATCATCGGCCGCGGCACCGAGAACGGGCCTCGCGCTCGCCCTCCTCGCGGTCACCCAGTTCGTCCTGATCCTCGACGCGTCGATCATGAACGTGGCGTTGCCGTCGATCCAGCGCGGCCTGGACTTCCCGCAGGACGACCTGTCCTGGGTGTCGAACGCGTACACACTGGCCTTCGGCGGCTTTCTGCTGCTGGGAGGACGTGGCGCCGACCTGTTCGGCCCTCGCCGGCTCTTCGTGTTCGGCCTGGTCCTGTTCACCGCGGCGTCACTGCTCGGCGGTCTCGCCCAGACACCTGTCTGGCTGGTCGCGGCACGGGCGGCCCAGGGCCTCGGCGCGGCGCTGGTGTCACCGGCCGCGCTGGCACTGCTGATGATCACCTTCCCCGCCGGCCCCGGACGCAACAAGGCGCTCGGCGTGTTCGCCGCGATGTCGGGAGTCGGCGGCGCCGCGGGCGCGATCCTCGGCGGTGTGCTCACCGAGTGGATCGGCTGGCAGGCCGTGCTCTTCGTGAACGTCCCGGTGGGCATCGCGGCGGTGCTGCTGGCACCGGCGCTGCTCCCCGGCCTGCGCGCGACGGCCCAGGCGAGGTCGACCGACCTGGCCGGCGCGATCACCGTCACCCTCGGCCTCGGGCTGCTCGTCTACGTGGTGATCAACGCGAACACCGTCGGCTGGACCTCGGCGAACACGCTGCTGCTCGGCGCGCTCGCGATCGTGTTGCTCGCCGCGTTCTTCGTGATCGAGTCGAAGTCCGCGGAGCCGCTGGTGCCGCTGCGGGTGTTCCGGCAACCGGTGCTGCGGGGCGCGAACATCACCGCCATCGCGCTGACCGCGGCGGCGTTCCCGTACTTCTTCTTCCTCACGCTGTACATGCAGCAGGTGCTCGGGTTCTCCCCGATGCAGTCCGGGCTGGGCCAGCTCCCGGTGGCGGTCGCGCTCGCCGTGACGGCCAACCTCACCGCCAAGGTGGTGGCCCGGATCGGGTTCAAGAACACGCTCGCGCTCGGCCTGGTGGTGATCGGCGCCGGCCAGTTCTGGTTCGCGGCACTGCGCCCGCCGGGTGACGGTGGCGGGTTCCTGATCGACGTGCTCGGCCCGTCGATCCTGACCGGCGTCGGTTCCGGGCTCGCGTTCGTCGGCGTGATCATCGCCGCGACCGCGCTGGCACCGCCGGAGGAGGCCGGTCTGGCGTCCGGTCTCATCAACACCACGCAGCAGATCGGTGGCGCGGTCGGTCTCGCGATCCTCGTCGCCGTGGCGACCAGCCGCACCACCGCGGCGGTCGCGGACGGTCGCACCGGGCCCGGCGAGGCGGTCGTGGAGGGCTTCTCCCTCGCCCTGCTCACCGCCGGCGGCTTCGCCCTGGTCGGCGCCGTGCTCGCGCTGCTGCTGCTCAAGATGCCGGCGACACCCGCCGCTCCGGCACCGGCCGCCACGGCTGATGTCGCCGACGAAACCCAGGAAGGACGGACCACTCGATGACTGCCACCGCCAAGGACGCGTTCGAACAGCTCACGGAGGAGATGACTCCGCAGGGTTTCACCGCGTCGAAGATGTTCGGCCTGCCGTGCCTGAAGTACTCCGGCAAGGCGATCGTCGCGTTGTTCGGTGACGGCGTCGCGTTCAAGCTGGGCGCGGGCACCGACGAGCACGTGAAGGCGATGAAGTCGAAGGACGCGTCGGAGTTCGACCCGGCGAAGAACGGCAGGCCGATGAAGGACTGGGTGCTGCTGCCCGCGTCCTCCGCGAAGACCTGGCCCGGGCACGCCAAGGTCGCCGCGTCCCGTCTCGGCTGACGGCGGGTCACCCGTCACGGCCACCTCTCCGCGGGCCGGGGTGGCCGCCCGCCGGACCTCGCGGAGGTCCGTGCTCTCCACCTCGCCGGCACCAGCTCCATCCCCCGGATGGTGGTGGTGGGGAAGGGGAAACCGCGAGGTTCGCACGGCCGCGTCCACCACGGTGGGCGCGGCCCTCTCGCGTTCGTGGAACGGCCCCTCGAACAGGTGGAAGTGGTTACCCGGCCGGGTGTCGCGGAATGCGGGCCGCCCACGGCGTCACTAGCATCGACGTGTGTTCGCGACCGCGTTCCCGATCATCGCCACCGAGAACCTCGAGAAGTCGCTGGGGTTCTACCAGGACCTGCTCGGCTTCACCGAGACCTACCGCTTCGCCGAGGCCGGCGAGAAGTACGTCAGTCTGAGGCTCGGCGACTCCGCCCTCGGCATCGGTGAGAATCCCGCCCGCCCCGCCACCGCGCCCGCCGAGCGGTTCCAGCTGTGCGTGTACGCGGACGACTGCGCGAAGGCCGTGGCGCATCTTCGTGAGCACGGCGTCGAAGTGCTGTCCGAACCCGCGTTGCAGCCGTGGGGCGAGCACATGGCACTCGTCGCCGACCCCGACGGGTACCACGTCGTGATCATGTCGAAGTAGTGCTGACGGCACGGCCGGACCGGCTGAGCCGCAGTGCCAGCGCACCCGTCGTCACGCAGGCCAGCGCCGCGAAGGACGCGGGCACACCCCAGTGGTCCCCGAGCACGCCCGCCAGCGGCTGCAGCGTCGCGATGATGAGCGTGTAGACGAGGCTCTGCAACGACAGCAGCGTCGCGCGGACCGCCGCGGACGCCTGTTCGTTGAGCAGCAGGGCCAGCAGCGGGCGGAAGACGCCCTGACCGAAGCTCAGCAGCACCATGATCGCCACGCCGAGCCACCACCACGGGCCCGACAACGCCACTCCCAGCAACAGCACGGTGAACGCCAAGGGTGCGAGGAGCAGCCAGCGCGGTGCGTGCGCGGCCCGGACGAGGTGGGGACTGAGCCGTGATCCCGCCACCGAGGCCAGCCTGATCACCAGGAACAACGCCCCGAACCACGTCACCGGCACCAGGTGCGCGCCCAGGTAGGGCTGGAAGAGCACGAACACCACGACCCAGACCGCGGCCGCGACGAGCGACGTGTAGAGCATCAGGTAGCGCACCTGCGGGCGAGCGCCGACGAACGCGGCCGCTTCGGCCAGCGTCTCCCGATATCCCCGCTTCGCGGTCTGCTTCTCCTGGGCGGGTTCACGCAACCCGATGAGGAACACCAGCGACAGCGCCGTGAACACACTGGTGGCGAGCATCGGCAACGGCAGCGAGATGCCCGCGAGCCAGCCGCCCGCCACCGCGGCGACACCCTGGGCGAGCTGCACGACGGCGAACGACCTGGACGCCACCGAGTGGTAGTCGGCCTCCCTGCCCTCCCGCGCCAGCGAGTCGAACAGCAGCGCGTGGTCCGCTCCCGACTGCAGCGCCAGCCCTGCCGACCACACCAGGTACGAGGCGAGCACCCACGCGTACCCCGACGCGAAGGTGACGAGGGCGGCGCCCGCCGCGACCAGCACGGAGCCGAGTGCGAGCGAGGTCTTGCGGCCGAAGGTGTCCGCGACGGCACCGGCCGGCACCTCGGCCAGCGCGGTGACGAGCCACGAGATGCCCAGCATCACGGTGATCTCGGTGAGCGTGAGGTGGTGGACCGCCTGCATGAAGAAGATCCACACCGGCATGAACAACGAGAGGTTCGTGAACGCCTGGTACAGCAGGATTCTGCGCACGGTCACCGGCTTCTCCTCACTTCGCCATCGCACGCAGGAGATAGGGCGTCGCCGCCGCCTGGAAGTCCAGGTCCGGGTGGAGGTCGCGCAGTGTTCCCTCGAGCACGAGGATCGACAGCAGCGGGAAGACGAACCGGGCGTCGCCGTAGAGACCACAGGTGCGCTGCAGGTCGAACAGTCCCGCCGTGAAGCCGGCCATGCTGAACTCCTTGGCGGGCACGCGTGCGTTGCGGGCCACCAGATCCGCGACGCCCTCCCGGAAGGCGGCGAGGTCCGCGTCCTGCCGCCGCGACACCGCGCTGTCGATCATCACCTCGGCGCAGCGTTCTCCGTTGCCGTTGCCGAAGTGGTAGAAGAACTCGGTGAACTGGCGGTGCACCCGATCGGGCAGCAGCACGCAGAAACCGGCGTCCAGCACGACCACCTCGCCCGCGCGGGTGTAGTAGAGGTTGCCGGGGTGCAGGTCGCAGTGCACGAACCTGTCGATGAACAGCATGCGGAAGAACACCTTGAGCGTGTCCCGCGCCAGCCGCACCCCGGTCTCTCCCCGGTGCTCGATCGTCGAGGACAGGCCGGGCACGTAGTCCATCACCACGCAGTCGGTGGTGCTGAGATCGTGGTGCACCGCGGGCACGAGCGCGGTGGAGATGCCGGACAGGTTGTGCCGCAACGAGTCCAGGCTGCGGGCCTCGGCGACGAAGTCCAGCTGGCCGCTCACCGCGGCGCACACGTGCCCGGTCATCTCGGCGATCGGCACACCGCGCACCACCGTCGCGAGGACTCGGGCGGTTCCGCGGACCAGCGCGAGATCGGCGCGCATCGCCCGGTCCACTCCCGGCCTGCGCACCTTGAGCGCCACCTCGCGGCCGTCGTGCCTGCGCGCCCGGTACACGCACGCGATGCTGCCCGCCGCCACCGGCCGTTGGTCGACCTCGCGCAGGAACGGCATCAGCGGCCGCAGCACCGCGCGACTGCGCCGGGCGGACAGCGGCCGGACGGACTCGGTGAGCACGGACAGCTCACTGATCACCTCGGCCGGCAGGAGGTCGCGCCGGGACGCGACCAGTTGTCCCACCTTGACGAACGCCGGTCCGAGCGCCTGGACGACGCGGACCGCCGCGCGGGCGGTGCGGCGTCGTGCGGAGGGCCTGGACGTGACCACGAGCAGAACCCCGTACAGGACGGCGAGCGCGGGCGTGCTGATCACGGTCACCGCGACCACCCGTGCGACGCGGAACCAGACCGTCATGGCCGCAACCTGGCCACCGCGGCCGCCGCCCGGTCGACCTCACGCGGCGTCGTCACGATGGACGGCCCCATCCGCACGTAGGACGGCCGGTACGGGGTGTCGGTCGCCGCGACCTGGTGCTGGTGGAACAGCCGCTCGACCGCACCCGTGGAGTCGAAGCCGTCCACCTCGAAGCACACGAGCCCGGCGGACAGGGCGGGGTCGCGCGGCGTGATCAGCCGGACGTGCCGCATCTCGCTCAGGGCCGCCTTGAGCCTGCTCGCCTGCTCGACGACCCGGCCGGCGATGCGCGCCTGCCCGATGCGGCGGTGGAAGTCGAGCGCGGCCGGCACCGCCCAGCGGTTCTCGAACGTGTGATACCCACCGGGGGTGTTGAGCTCTCCCGGTGGACCCACGGGTGGTTTGCCCTCGATCCAGCCGAGGATCGCGGGGATCGAGAAGCTCGGGACGACCGGCGTCACGCGGCGCCACGCGTCCTCGGTGCCCCAGACGAACCCGGTGCCGCGCGGACCGAACATCCACTTGTGCAGCGAGGAGATGAAGAAGTCGCAGCCGAGCCGCGCGACGGTGACGTCCTGGGCGCCGAAGCCGTGCACACCGTCCACGCAGAGCAGCACGCGGTGCGCGGGCGGGCGTTCGGCGTTGACCGGCCGCAGCGCCGCGGCGATCTCGGCCAGCGGCAGCTTCACGCCGGTGCTCGAATGCACCCAGGTCAGCGCGAGAGCGCGGGTCTCCGGCCGGATCGCGGCGATCAGGGAACCGACGATCCGGTCGGTGGACGCGGCGGCCGGGTCGTCGTAGAGCCGGATGCGGCGCACGACGGCGCCGCTCGTCGATGCCTTGAGCCGCAACGCCTCGTGCGTGGCGTAGAAGTCGTGCTCGGTGGTGACCACGTCGTCGCCGGGCGCGAGGCCGAGGCCGCTGTAGAGCAACCCGATGCCCATCGTCGCGCTGTCGGTCAGCGCCACCTCACCGGGTGCGCCGCCGAGGTGGTCCGCGAGCGCCGCGCGGATCCCGACGCCGTGGTTGATGTCGCTCGCGCCCAGGCCGTGCAGATAGGGATCGACGTCGAGTTGGTCGCGGACCTTCGCCACGGCCTCGCGCACGGGTGCGCTCTGCGCGGAGAGCATGTACGCCGAGAACTGGAGGTAGTCGTGCGACAGCCGGAACTGGCGTCGCACCGACGACCAGTCGCCGGGATCGAACGGGCTCGCGCTCGCGGTCGCGGGCAGCAGCGCACTCGCGGCAATTACCGTTCCTCCGGTCAGGAGTGCACGTCTGCGCACCTGAGAGACATTTTCCCCAGGGATCATGGCGGACCTTTCCCCGATGTCAATTGGCGCTGAACATAGCTGCTGGTGGGGTGTGCGGCAAGCAATGAGGACTATGTTGCGGAAATTGGTCGGCGCACCGCAATATCTGCTCTACGGCAATTCTTGCTAAGCGTTGTGCGCATTGTCTCCGCTCGGTTAGAAAGGTGGGCGTAATTCGCCGGGAGGTTAGGTGCCGATGAAGCGGAACAGCAGCAACACGATCATCATCGAAGCGGCCAGGGACCGGGTGTGGGCAGCGCTCACCGACACCGGCGAGCTCAACCGGTGGGAGACCACCGACGCCCACCTCGACCTGCGGGTCGGCGGGTCCTTTCTCTACGAGTACGCCTACGGGCCGTCTCGTCCCGGCACGTTCATGGTGGTCGACCCACCCCGGCGGCTCGTGCAGGACAACCTGGTGTTCAACGACAACGACAGCTACCACTACCTGAACACCATCGACCTCGAGGACCTGGACGACCGGCGCACGGCGGTGACGGTGCTGCTGGAGGGCTACGGGTCCGGGGTCGCCGAGCAGTGGCTGCGCGAGAGCATGGACCTCGGCTGGGCGACGGACCTCAAAGTGCTCAAGGCCTACGTCGAGGACGGCGAGGACATCAGGCCGGTCGTCTGGCAGGGCCTGCGCATGGGACTGCGGTACGTGAGCGCGGACGTCGTGACCGAGGGGCAGCGCGGCATCCAGGTGCTCGCCGTCGTCGACGGCGCGCCCGCGGCGGACGCGGGGCTGCGGCCGGGCGACGTGGTGGTGGCCCTGGACGACCGCGAGTTCGACGACTTCCGCGGCTTCCGCGCGTTGCTGAGCCCGTACAAGCCGGGGGACGGGGCGGTGTTCGGCGTGCTGCGCGACGGCATGCCGCACCGGGTGCCGCTCACCTTCGGCTCGGCGATGTAGAGGTGGTCGTGGTGCCCGCGATCGGTTACGAGGCCGTGGTGGTCGGCCTGTGCGAGGAACCGGACGTGCTCGTGCAGGACTTCAGCCTCCGGCACGCCAGCTGGGCCGTGCTCAGCACGGTGATGCTCAAACTCGTGCGCTACGACGACCGGTGGCGGCCGTGGCCCGAGCTCGCGACCGAGATCCCGACCCGCGCGAACGGCGGCTGGCGGGTCCTGCCGGACGGGCGCACCGAGGTGCGGTGGCGGCTGCGGGACGGCGTGCGGTGGCACGACGGACGTCCCGTCACCGCGCACGACGCCCTGTTCACCTACGAGCTGCTGAGCTCGACACCGCCCCCGTACCCGCACCACACGGTGATCGAGAGCATCAGCGAGATGCTCGTCCCTTCCGACGATCCGTTGACGCTCGTGGTGCGCTGGCGCGCCGACCGGCCGTTCGCTCCCTTCGAGGAGTGGGGGACCGTGCTGCCGAGACATCTGCTGGCCGGTGAGGACCTGCACCGCCAGGAAGTTCGTGACGTGCACCCGTTCCTGCGCGCACCGACGTACAACGGCGCGTACTGGTTCGAGGAGTGGGTGGAAGGCTCACACCTCAGCGTGCGCGCCAACGGCGAGCATCCGCGGGGATGTCCCGTGGTCGAGCGGATCGTCTTCCGCTTCTACCCGGGGCCGGAAGAGCTGCGGGAGGCGGTGATCGCGGGCGAGGTCGACGTGACCGACCTGACCTCGTTCAGCCCGGCGGACGGCGCCTACATCGCCGAGCGCGCACCTCAGGTGGAGGTGCGGTACACCGATTCCCTTCTGTGGGAACACATCGACTGCAACCTCGACGACCCGGTGCTGGCCGACCGCCGGGTGCGGCACGCGCTCGCGCACGCCATCGACGTCGAGGAGATCTCGCGGGAGCTGCACAGCGGCGTGCCGAAGCCGGCCTCCTCGTGGTTGCCGCCCAGCCATCCCGCGTACCAGCCGGCGGCGCAGACCTACCCGCACGACCCGGAACGGGCGCGGAACCTGTTGCGGGAGGCGGGTTTCACGGACGGGCCGGACGGCGTGCTCGTCGATCGCGCGGGCGAACCGCTGTCGCTGTCGCTGCTGACCACGAAACCGGCCGCGACGGGACGGTGGACCGCGTCGTCGACGAGGCCGGAGGCGGCGTTGATGCTGCAACGCCAGCTCGGCCGGGTGGGGGTGGACCTGCGCGTGGAGCTCGCGCCCGCCGACGAGGCGTTTCCGCGGTTCCGCCGGCGCCAGTTCCCGCACCTCGCCATGTTCGCGTGGTCGATGGGCATGGAGAGCAACGGTTACCTGCTCTGGCACTCGTCGAAGATCCCGGACGAGAACGAGTGGTACGGGATCAACGTGTGCGGATGGCGCGACGCCGAGAACGACGCTCTGCTCGATGCGATGACCACGGCCGAAGACGACCAACACCGGTGGGAGCTGATGCGGGCCCAACAACTCGTGTGGTCGCGTGAACTGCCGTCACTGCCGTTGTTCTTCCCGCCCGGTGTCACGACCGGTCACCGCGGCCTGAGCAACGTCCGGCCGGTCGGCATCTTCGGTTCGTACGTCACCTGGAACGCCTGGGAGTGGCGGTGGACCGAAGCGTCGTGATCGCGCGGGCACAGGGCACCGGCGTGCTCAACCCGATCCTCTACAGCGACCTGGCGACCGGCGAGGTGCTCAACCGGATCTTCGACCACCTCGTGCTCACCGATCGTGCCGGGCAGCACGTGCCGGGCCGGCTCCTGCGCGGGTGGACCCGGTCGCCGGATGGGCTGACCTGGGACTTCGAGCTGTTGCCCGAGGCGCGCTGGCACGACGGCCGCCAGGTGACCGCGCACGACGCGGTGTTCACGTTCGAGTCGATCCTCGATCCGGAGGTCGCGAGCGCGCGTCGTCCCGAGTTCCTCGTGCGGGGTGAGCCGATCCGCTTCTTCGCGGTGGATCCGGGACATCTGCGAGCCGTGCTGCCCGCGCCCTACGCGCCGTTCCTTTCGGCGCTGGCGTGGCGGCCGATCATTCCCCGGCACGTCTACGCGGACGGTCCGCTGCGCGACCACCCGGCCAACGCGGCGCCGGTCGGGTCCGGCGCGTTCCGGTTCGCCGGCCGTTCGGACTCCGAACTGGTGTTGCGTGCGCACACCGGTTACCACCTCGGCAGGCCACCGCTCGACGAGGTGGTGTGGCGGGTCGTGTCCGATCAGGACAGTGCGCTGGAGCAAGTGCTGACAGGACAGGCGGACTTCGTGCCCGGCCTGTCGCCGAGGCTCGCGGCCAGAGCCGAAGCCGCCGCGGAGGTCCGGCTGGTGCGCTCGCTCGACGCCGGCTTCACGTACCTGGGCTTCAACACCGGCCATCCGAAGTTCGCCGACCGGCGGGTGCGGCGCGCCCTGTGTCACGCCGTGGACCGGGCCGCGCTCGTCGCTCGGGTGCTGGGTGGCGAGGGACAGGTCGCGCATGGTCCGTTCGCTCCCGGCGGTTCGTGGTACCGCGACGACCTGCCGAGGTTCGAGCACGACCCGCGGCTCGCCCGGCACCTGCTGCGCGAGGCGGGGATCGGCGATCTCGCGTTCACGATCTCCACGGTCGAGGGCGACGAGGTCAAGCGGCAGACGGCAGAGCTGATCGCGACGCAGTGCGCCGAGATCGGGGTGGACGTGCGCATCGAGGCCCTGCCGATGGCGGACCTGCTGCACACCCGCGTGCGGACCCGTGAGTTCGAGGCGCTGGTGATGGCGCTGGTGCCGCACCCGGATCCGGCGTTCCTGCACGCGTTCTACCACTCGTCGATGCTCACGCCGGTCGGCTGGAACCGGCTCGCCTACCGCGACCGCCGGGTCGACCGCCTGCTCGACGCCGGCCAGACCGAACTGGACGTGGCCGCCCGCAAGGAGCTCGTCGGAGAGGCGCTGCGGACGATCGTCGCGGACGCCCCGCAGCTCTTCCTGTTCCACCCCGTCGTGGTGGACGCCGTGCGGGACACGGTGGTGATGCCGGAACTGCCGGAGACGGCGGCGAACCGGTTCATGTATCTGCACCAATGGCGGCTGGCTGGTTCCCGCGCAGATAGGCATCAATTGCGGTGAGCAATTCATCCGGTACCTGATCGGGAAGGAACCGCGCGCCGTCGCGCACCAGCCAGGCGAGTTGCTGTTCACCCCTGGCGACGAGTTCCTCGCCGTTCTCGCCGATGCGCCAGTACTCGAACAGCAGGGTGAGCCGGTTCGTGGTCACCTCGCCCGCGTGCATCCGCACCGCGACCTCGTCGAACGCCATCAGCTCGGCGAGGTACTCGCAGCCGCACCGCGTCGTCACGATCGCCTGCGAGGCGTCCAGCTCGGCGAACACCGAGGGTGCGTACGTGCGCAGGAACAGTTCCCGGCAGTGGCCCTGCCAGCGCACGTAGTGGGCGAAGTAGACGTTGCCGAGCAGGTTCGTCTCGTCGAGCGTGACCGTGTGCCGATACTCGTAGCGCGTTCGCATGACCATCGAATCTAGGTTGGTGTTCGCGTTTGAGTCAATGCTGCCGATATTGCTCCTTATATTGCGCGTTGACACTGCGAGGGGCATTTTCGGATACTTAGTTGGTCAGTCGACTAGGGGGTATTCGGTGAGTCGCCCGTCGGGTCTGAAGAAGTACTCTTCCGCATTCTTCGCGGTAATACTGATCTTTGTCGTCGCATTGTTCACGAGACTGCCGTCAGCCGCCGCCGGCGACCCGGCCGAGTTGCGCGACCGGTTCGCGTTCGACCGCACGCCGATCGCCTCGGTCGCGGTCGACGGCATGCGGACCGAGCGTCCGGTCGCCGCGGAGCTGGAGAAGATCTCCGCGTGGATCTCCGCGGTCGGCGCCGCCGTCGCGATGGGGGATCTCGACGGCAACGGCCGGGCCGACGACCTGTGCCTGTCCGACCCGAGAACGGACACGATCACGGTGTCGCCGGCCCACGCGACCGAGCGCTACCGGCCGTTCGTGCTCGACGTGGCGCCGCTGCACATGGACAGGACGATGGCGCCGATGGGCTGCCTGCCGTTGGACGTCGACGGCGATGCCGACACCGACGTGCTGACCTACTACTGGGGCCGCACACCGGTGTTGTTCCGCCACGACCCAGGTCCGTTCGGCCGTGGGGTCTTCACGCCGTCCGAACTCGTGCCCGACCGCGATCAGCGCTGGTACACCGACACGGTCCTGAGCACCGACGTCGACGGTGACGGCAAACTCGACCTGATCGTCGGCAACTACTTCCCCGACGGCGCCCGGCTGCTCGACCCCAGCGCGAAGTTCGAGCCGGCGACGCAGATGCAGGACTCGATGTCGCGGGCCTTCAACGGCGGGATCGACCGGATCTACCTCGGTGACGGCAAGGGCGGCTTCAGCGAGGCGCGCGACGTGCTCACACCGGACGCGGCCGCGGGATGGACTCTCGCCATCGGCGCACAGGACCTCAACGGAGACCTGTTGCCCGAGCTGTACTTCGCGCACGACTTCGGGCCGGACCGGCTGTTCGTGAACCGGTCGACGCCGGGCCGGGTCCGGCTCGCCGAGGTCCGCGGCGAGGCGGGCTTCGCCGTGCCGCGGTCGAAGCAGCTCGGCGTCGACTCGTTCAAGGGCATGGGAATCGACTTCGCCGACATGAACTCCGACGGGCACACGGACATGTTCGTCAGCAACATCTCCTGCGAGTTCGGTCTGATGGAGAGCAACTTCGCCTGGCTCAACACCGGCAGCGCGGACGATCTCGACGCCGGCCGCGCACCGTTCACCGACCGCAGCGAGGATCTCTCGCTGTCGCGCAGCGGATGGGGCTGGGACGCCAAGTTCGGCGACTTCGACAACGACTCCGTGCCGGAACTGGTGCAGTCGACCGGGTTCACCGAGGGCACAGCGAACCTGTGGCCACAGGTCTCCGAACTGGCCATGGCCAACGACGGACTGCTGCGGTACACGGGCGCGTGGATGAACCACACGCCGGGGTGGGAGCTCGCGGGCAACCAGGACGACCAGTTCTTCGTGCGCGGACCGGACGGCCGCTGGAGCAACGTCGCGGACGTGATCGGGCTGCGCGACGCCGGCGTGAGCCGGGGAGTCGCGACCGCGGACGTGAACGGCGACGGAAGACTCGATCTCGCGGTGGCCCGCCAGTGGGCCGAGTCGTTCTTCTACCTCAACCGCGGTACCGGCGACGAGCGCAGCACGGTGTTGCGGCTGCTCCTGCCGCAGGACGGGACCGCGTTCCGGATCGCAGGGGGAGACGAGGGCGACAAGCTGCGCGGCACGCCCGCGATCGGCGCGACGGCGACGGTCGTCCTCACCGACGGACGCAGGCTCACCGCCCAGGTCGACGGCGGCAACGGGCACGCCAGCGTGCGCAGCGCCGAGCTCCACTTCGGCCTCGGCACGGCGACGCCCGTCTCGGTCGAGCTCAGCTGGCGGGACGCCAAGGGCGCGGTCCGGCACCACACCTCGGCCGTGACGACAGGCCGTCACACCATCCTGTTGGGAGCGTGACATGGCGATCAAGGCGACGCGGCCCGCACAACCGCACGAGGTGATCGCGCCACCGGCGGCCGCCGCACCAGCCACTTCGGAGCCCGCCGCACCAGCACCTCCAGCGAGTGCGTTGGTGCCCAAGGACAAGCGGCTCGCGGCACTGCGGCGGTTCGCGACCACGATCACGATCTTCACCGTCGTGGGGCACCTGTGGCTCGGCCTGGAGACGCCGTGGGCGGCACCGGTGGTGTCCACCCTGACGTCCTACGCGGCCGCGCTGCTGCTGGAGATGATCGACGCGTGGGGACACGGTCGCCGCGCCGAGTACCGCGGCGGGGTGCTGCGGCTGGTGAACTTCCTGCTGCCCTCGCACATCGCGGGCATGGCGATCGCGCTGCTCATCTATCCGGGCGGCATGCTGTGGCCGTTCGCCTTCGCCGCGGTCGTCGCGGCGGGCGCCAAGTACCTGTGGCGCGCGCCGGTCAACGGGCGGATGCGGCACGTGTTCAACCCGTCGAACCTCGGCATCTCGGCCACCCTGGTGATCTTCCCGTGGGTCGGCATCGGCATGCCGTACCACTTCACCGCGACGTTCGGCGGTCCGCTCGACTGGATCATTCCCGCCCTGCTGCTGATGAGCGGGCTGATGATCAACACGCAGCTGACCGGCAAGTGGCCGCTGATCGCCGGCTGGGTCGGCGGGTTCGCCCTGCAGGCGATCCTGCGCGCGGTGTTCACCGACATCTCGGTGCTCGGCGCGCTCGCGCCGATGACGGGCGTCGCGTTCATCCTCTTCACCAACTACATGATCACCGATCCCGGCACGACGCCCACGGGGAAGCGCAACCAGGTGGCGTTCGGCCTGGCCAGCGCCGCCGCCTACGCGTTCTTCATGCTGATCCACGTCTCCTACGGGATCTTCTTCTGCCTCGTCGTGGTGTGTGCCGGCCGCGGTCTCTACCTGTGGGCCCGGCACACCCGCGCGAAGACGACCGAGAGGCGGCTGTCGTGACGGACGACGCGCTCGCGATCATCGGCATGGCCTGCCGCTACCCGGAGGCCGACGACCCGAGCCGGTTGTGGCGCAACGTGCTGAGCCAGCGCCGGTCGTTCCGCCGCCTGCCGGACGAGCGGCTGCGGCTGGCCGACTACCACTCGCCGGATCCGGCGGCACCGGACATGGTGTACTCCACCCACGCGGCGGTGCTGGAGGACTACGAGTTCGACCGGGTGCGTCACCGCGTCTCCGGTGCGACCTACCGGGCCACCGACCTCACGCACTGGCTGGCGCTCGACGTGGCGGGGGAGACGCTGGCCGACGCGGGCTTCCCCGGCTCGGTGCCGGTGGACCGCGAACGGGTCGGGGTCGTGCTCGGCAACACCCTGACCGGAGAGTTCTCCCGCACCTCCGTGCTGCGCCTCAGGTGGCCCTACGTCGGCAGGGTCGTCGCGAACGCACTGCGCGGCAAGGGATGGGAGGACCCGGACGTCACCGAGTTCCTCACCGAGCTCGAACGGGAGTTCAAGGCGCCGTTCGCGCCGATCGGCGAGGATTCGCTCAGCGGCGGGCTGTCCAACACCATCGCGGGCCGGATCTGCAACGAGTTCGACTTCAACGGCGGTGGCTTCACCGTCGACGGCGCGTGCGCGTCGTCGTTGCTCGCGGTGGTCAACGCCGCGCAGGCGTTGCGGCGGGGCGACCTCGATCTCGTGCTGGCGGGCGGGGTGGACCTGAGCCTCGACCCGTTCGAGCTCGTCGGGTTCGCGAAGACGCAGGCGCTGGCGACCGGCGTGATGCGCGTCTACGACCGGGCTTCCTCCGGCTTCTGGCCGGGCGAGGGGTGCGGCATCGTCGCGCTGGCCCGGCACTCGGACGCGGTCGCGTGGGGTGCCCGGATCCACGCGTTGATCCGCGGCTGGGGTGTGTCGTCGGACGGCGCGGGTGGACTCACCAGGCCGGAACGGGCCGGGCAGTTGCTCGCCCTGCGCCGTGCCTACGACATGGCCGGGTACGACATCGGGACGGTCGCCCTGTTCGAGGGCCACGGCACCGGCACCAGCCACGGCGACGCGGTCGAGCTCGCCGCGCTGAGCGAGGCCTGCCGGTCGGCCGGTGCCGCGCCCGGCGGCGCCGCGATCGGGACGATCAAGGCGAACATCGGTCACACCAAGGCGGCCGCCGGGGTGGCCGGACTGATCAAGGCGGTGCTGAGCGTGGACCGGCAGGTGTTGCCGCCGGTGACGGGGTGCGAGAACCCGCACGCCGAGCTGCTCGCCGCCGACGCGCCGCTGCGGGTGCTGCGCGAGCCGCGGGTGTGGCCGGCCGATCGGCCGGTGCGGGCCGGGGTGAGCGCGATGGGGTTCGGCGGGATCAACACCCACATCACCGTGGAGGGCGCCACGCCCGTCCGCCGCACGACGCTGACCGGCCGCGAACGGCTGCTCGCCCGCACCGCGCAGGACGTGGAGCTGATCCCGTTCGCCGCGGCGTCGCGGGACGAGCTGCTGGCCGAGGTGGCCGGGGTGCGCGCGGCCGCCCGCGGGATGAGCTTCGGGCAGGTGCGCGACCTCGCGACCGAGCGTGCTCCCGCCGATCTGCCGTGGCGGGCCGCGGTGCTCGCGGACAGCCCGGCCCAGCTCGTGACGCGCCTGGACGCGGTGCTCGCGGGGACGCCGTCGCCCGGCACCTGGCTGGGCGAGCACCGGCGGCCACCGCGCATCGGGTTCCTGTTCTCCGGCCAGGGATCGCCGACCCGGCTCGACGGCGCGGCGCTCGCCCGTCGCTTCCCCGTCGCGGCCGAGGTGTTCGCCGACGCGGGCCTGCGGGAGCCGGCCGACGGGAACCTCCGCGACACCGCGGTCGCCCAGCCCGCGATCACGACCTGCTCGGTCGCCGCGCTGGAGGTGCTGCGCGCGCTCGGCGTGGAGGCCGACGCGGCGATCGGCCACAGCCTCGGCGAGCTGACCGCGTTGCACTGGGCGGGCGTGTTGTCGAGACGAGCGCTGCTCGACGTGGTGACCGCACGCGGCCGGGCGATGGCCGACTGCCCCGGCAGCGGCGCGATGCTCGACGTCGCGGCGAGCGCGGCGAGCACCGCAGAGTTGCTCGACGGACTGGCCGCGGTGGTGGCGGCTCTCAACGGTCCCACCAGGACCGTGGTCTCCGGCGAGGCCGACGCCATCGCCGAGGTCGAGCGCAGGGCGGGCCGGCGCGGGATCCGGGTGACACGGTTGCGGGTGTCGCACGCGTTCCACTCGGCCCTCGTCGCCCCCGCGATCGAACCGCTGGCCGACGCGCTGGAGGAGGTGCCGTTCTCCGCTCCCGCACGGCAGGTCCTGTCCACCGTCACGGGAAACGCGCTCACACCGGACACCGACGTGCGCGCGCTGCTGTGCGACCAGGTCGTGCGGCCCGTGCGGTTCCACCCCGCGCTGCAGCGGCTGGGCGAGACCGACCTGCTGGTGGAGGTCGGCCCCGGCCGCGTCCTGGCCGACCTCACGGGTGCGGCCGCGGTCGATGCCGGCGCGCCCACCCTCGCCGGCCTGTTCTCGGTGCTGGCACAGGCTTTCGTGGCAGGTGCGCGGATCGCGTTCGACGTGCTGGCCGCGGGCCGAGAGCGCCCGGAGCGCCCGGCGCTGGAGCCACGGACGTTCCTGGCCAACCCGTGCGAAGTGGTGCCCCCGGCCGAGGACCTCGTCCCGGCACCGGTGGTGGTGCGCGACGAGGGCGGCGACGAGCTGACGTTGCTGCGCGGTCTGATCGCGGCCCAGGCGGAACTGCCCGTCGACGCGGTCGGCCAGGACGCGCGCCTGCTGACCGAGCTGCACCTGAACTCCATCACCCTGGTGCAGATAGCGAGCGAGGCGGCGGACCGGCTCGGCGTGCGCCCGCTCGACGAGGCCGTGTCGTTCGCGGACTCGACGGTGGCCGAGCTCGCCGCGCTGCTGGCGGCCTCACCACCGCACGACGGCACCTCGGGCGTGGTCTCGCCGGTCGTGCCGTGGGCCAGGACCTTCACCGTCAACTGGGTGAAGCAGTCACGCGGGCACGCGCGCACCACACCGTGCCGCTGGAACGTGGCCGTCGCGGACGACCACCCCCTCGCGCTTGGCGTGCGGGGTGCCTTCCGCTCGTCCGAACCCGCCGCGGCGAAGGGCGTCGTGGTCTGCCTGGATCCGAGACGCCGTCCTGCGGACGCCGAGCACCTGCTGACCGCGGTGCGCGAGGCGTGCGCTGACCCCGAGGTGACGCGCCTTGTGGTGGTGCAGCACGGCGGTGGCGGGGGAGGCATTGCGCGCTCGGTCGTGTTCGAACGTCCCGACCTTGTGGTGCGCGTGATCGACGTGGCGGTGGACGCCGCTGCGGAGTTGCTCGACGAGGCCCGTGTTGAGGCGGAGACCGGGGACGGGTTCGCGGAGGTCCGGCTGGGGTGGGGCGGGATCCACCGGTCCGGGCCGGTGCGGCAGGTGCCGGTGTTGGCGGTCGCTGATCGGGGTGGTGATCCGCTCGGCGACGGTGGTGTGCGGCAGGTGGCGGATCGGGGTGGTGAGTCGGTCGGCAACGGCGCCGTGCGGCAGGCGCCTGTGCCGGCTGCCGCTGACCGGAATGGTGACTCGCTCGGCGAGGGTGCTGTGCGGCAGGTGCCGGTGCTCGTCGCCGCTGACCGGAATGGTGATTTGGTCGGCGAGGGAGCTGTGCGGCAGTTGCCGATGCCGGCCGCCGCCCACCGAAACGGTGACCCGCTCGGCGAGGCCGCTGTGCTCGGTGCCGGCGATGTCCTTCTGGTAACGGGCGGCGGCAAGGGGATCGGTGCCGAAGCCGCACTGGCGCTGGCGCAACGCTGCGAGGCACGTGTCGCGTTGCTCGGCCGGTCCGCACCCGACGACCCCGAGGTCGCCGCCACGCTGGCCCGGTTCGACGCGCTCGGACTGAAGGCCCGGTACCTGAGTGCCGACGTCACCGATCACGCGGAGGTCGCGGCGGCGGTGGAGCAGGTGCGGCAGGACCTCGGTGAGCCGACGGCGATCCTGCACGCGGCCGGCACCAACCATCCCGCGTTGCTGCGCGATCTCGACGGCACGGCCCTGTCCGCCGCCCTCGCGCCGAAGGTCGTCGGGCTGTCGGCGGTGCTCGACTCGGTCGAACCGGAACGGCTGCGGCTGCTCGTGGCGTTCGGGTCGGTGATCGGCGAGATCGGCATGCGCGGCGAGGCGCACTACGCGCTTGCGAACGACTGGTTGCGGCTCGCGGTCGAAGAAGCCGCGCGACGTCTGCCGCGGTGCCGGTGCCGCACGATCGAGTGGTCCGTGTGGGCGTCGGCGGGCATGGGGGACCGGCTCGGCGTCCTGGACTCCCTCGTGCGCCGAGGGGTGATGCCGATGTCCACAGAGGACGCTCTGGCGTTGCTCACCAGGATCGTCGACGAGGACGACCTGCCCACGACCGTATTGGTGACCAGTCGGTTCGGGCTGCCGCCCACCGTCCGGTTCGCCGCTGCGCCCCTGCCGCCGTTGCGGTTCCTGGAGAAGACGGTGCTGCATTACCCAGGCACGGAACTCGTTGTGGACGCGGAGCTGTCGACCGCGACCGATCCCTACCTGCTCGACCACGCGCTGGGCGGGACACCGCTGTTGCCCGCGGTGACCGGTCTGGAGGCGATGGCACAGGTGGCGCACGCGCTCACCGGCCTGCCCGTCACCGGGTTCGCCGACGTCCGGCTCGCCCGACCGGTGACGGTGCCCGAGTCCGGTCGCACGATCAGACTCGCCGCCGTCGTGACCGCGCAGGGCGTCGAGGTGGCGTTGCGGTGCGGCGACGTCGACCACTTCCGGGCGCGGTGCCTGCTCACCGAGGTGTCCGCCATCGAACCCGTGGCAGCTGAGGAAGCGAGCCTCGTCGAGCAGCCGGACCTCTACGCGCGGCAGCTCTTCCACGGCCGCAGGTTCCAGCGCGTGCGCGGATATCGCGAGCTGCAGGCACGGCGCTGCGTCGCCGACATCGCGGTCGACGCCGGCGCGGCGTGGTTCAGCGCGTTCCTGCCGCCCCGGCTCGTGCTCGGCGACTTCGGTGCGCGGGACGCGTTCATCCACGCGGCGCAGGCCTGCGTGCCGCACCGGCGGGTGCTGCCCGTGGCGGTCGAGCGCATCGAACTGACCGGGCGCCACCACGGTGCCGTCGTGCGGGCGGTCGGTGTCGAGACGGACAGCGGACCGGACGAGCTGACCTACGACCTCACCGTGCACAACGCCGATGGCGAGGTGACCGAACGCTGGACCGGGCTGCGGTTGAGGATGGTCGAACCGCTGCCGCTGCCCGATTCCTGGGCACCTGAGATCGCGGCCGCGTACGCCCAGCGCCGGCTGGCGGAGCTCACCGGCCGGGACGTGCGGGTGCGGTCCGGCGACGGTGGGCTGGTCGTGCTCGACACCGCCCGGCGCGCTCCGGACCAGGACACGGACGACGGCTGGTCGGTGCGGGGCGGCGTGATCACCTGGCACGGCCGGGTCGACGGCGCGGACGTCGTGCTGCGCGTGCCGTCCGACGAGGGGGAGCAGGGTGGACCGGACACCACGTGAACCCGTGCGGGTGTTGTTGCTGGGCGGCAGCCTGACCGACCCCTCCCGCTCGGGAGCGCTGCTCGAGGTGGCGGCCGGGGCGGTGGTGGCCAAGGGCGGCGAGTCGCACCGGTGGCACCTGCACGGCACCGCGGGCGAGGACCGCGCCGAGGAACTGCGCGAGGCGGCGCGGGTCGCGGACGCGATCGTCCTGGTGACGCCGCAGTACCACAGCTCGTTCTCCGGCAGCCTGAAGCAACTGCTGGACCAGCTCGACTCCGGTCAGTTCGCGGGCAAGCCCGTGGGCCTGATGTCGACCAGGGGCGGGCAGGCGGTCATCGCCACCGAGCACCTGCGTTCGGTGGCGTCGGCGATGCGCGGCCTGGTGATCCCGACCGAGGTGGTCGCGCACGACAGCGACTTCCTGCGGATGGGGGACCGGTACGAGCTGACGACGCAGGAACTGTGCGAGCGGGTGCTCAGGTTCGTCGAGGAGTTGCTGTGGTTCGCCACGCGGTTGCGCGGGGCGGCCGAGTCCGGTGGCGAGACCAGCGACGGATCAGGGCCGCCGAAGCCGTGGGCGGGGCAGTTGTCGCCGGGCATCACCGCCGCCGTCGCGTTCATCCGGGAGAACTACGCCGAGCCGGATCTCACCCTGGACGCCGCGGCGAAGTGCGCGCACATGAGTCGCTTCCACTTCTCCCGCACCTTCAAGTCCCAGACCGGCAGGCGGTTCATCGACTTCGTGACCATGCTGCGGCTCAGCGGTGCCCGCAAGCTGTTGTCCGAGACCACCGATCCGGTCTCCGGCATCTGTCACGCCGTGGGATACCGCGATCTCGCGCACTTCGAGCGCACCTTCAAGTCGTGGTTCGCGATGTCACCGTCGGACTACCGCGCGAAGTACCGGACCGAGGTGAGGGTCGTCGTGCCACCGGCCGCTCTCGCCGCCAGAACCACGACGCTGAAGGCGGTGGGTCATGACAACGACGGCTGATACCCGCGAGCACGACCTGTGGCGCGAGTTCTTCGCCGACGACGACTACGTCCGCATGGTCGGGTCCATCCTGACCACCGAACGCACGGCCGCCGAGGTCGCCGCGCTGAGCGCGCTGCTCGGACTGGAACCGGGCTCCCGCGTGCTCGACCTCGGGTGCGGGCAGGGCCGCATCGCGGTGCCGCTCGCGGTGTCCGGCGCGGTCGTCACCGGGTGGGACGGCTGTGCGCCGCTGCTCGATGTCGCCGCTGCCGCCGCGCGTTCCGCCGGGGTGACGGTCGACTGGGTGCACGCCGATTTCGTGAACCTGGACCGGACGTCGGAGTTCGACGCCGCGTTCAACGTCGGCACCGCGCTGGGGTACGCCGCCGAGACCGACGACCGGGCGACCCTGGCCGCCGTGCGCGGGGCGCTGCGGCCGGACGGTGTGTTCGTGATCGACACGGAGAACCGGGAGCGCATGCTGTCGTCCGCGCGCAGGACGTGGTTCGAGCGGGCCGGCGACCTCGTGTGCTGCCAACGTGATTTCGACGTCGTGACCAGCCGGTGGCACGAGACGTTGCGCTGGACCACATCGGACGGCACCCGGCGTGAGCGGTCGTACAGCCTGCGTCTCTACGGCGCCACCGAGCTGGTGAACATGCTGCGGGACGCGGGTTTCCTCGGTGACGTGACCGTCCACGGCGGACTGGACGGCGCGCCGCACGCCGAGGGCAGTCCCCGGCTGGTGGTGCGCGCGTCGGTCAGCTGATCAGCTGACCGACGCGCGCCCGCGTCCCGTGCCGCCAGTGCTGGTAGAACGCCTCGCGCTGGTCGCGTCGCACGAGGTCGTCGCGGACCTCGTGCACGACGCGCACGGCATCGAGCACCCGCCGCCGGTGCTCGGGACCGGCGGCCGCGAGCTGTTCGTCGAACAACGGCCGGTCGGCCAGCTGGCGTGCCTCCCAGCCGAACGCGGCACCCTGCGCGAAGTCCGGCCTCAGCTCGGCGGGCACCTGGGCGAGCACGGTGTCGAACCCGTGCGGCGCGTCGAGCCAGCTGTAGGCGCAACCGAGTCCCAGGCCGCTCACGCAGTCGCCGCGATGGTCGGTGCCGAGCCGCTGGATCGTCGTGAGCGCCTGACCGATGTCTCCCATGTGGACGAACCACAGGCTGCGCCCGAAACCCTGGTGGCACACGTGGGAGCCGTCCTCGCCGTGCCGGGCGAACGCGGCCGTCCTCGCTCGCGAGCCGGCGTTGAGGAACCCGACGCGGAAGCCGAGCCCTTCGTAGGGCAGCAGCCGGTACCGGTGGTCGAGCCGCGCGGTGCAGGCGGCGATCGCCCGTGGCCGGCGGGCCGCGACCATGCCGAGCCACCAGCCGAGTCCCACGTAGTTCTGGTAGAGCGTCGCGGGCGTGAGTTCGTCGAGGTGGTCCGCGAACTCCGGCAGCGCGACCCCGTGCAGGTACGACCAGGGACCGAAGCCCATGCCCGCGCCCTCGTACGCGAACGGGCGGTAGAAACGAGGGACCTCGCTCACCGCCGTGTGCACCTCTGCCAGGCTTTCGGCGGTGGCCGCGGCGTTGTAGCCGACGAGGAACGAGCGGCCGATCGTCCGGACTCGGTCCCGCTGCCAGTCGCCGTCCAACGTGAACCGGGCCATCACGGGGTCGAGGAACGCGGGATCGCGCGTGAACAGAGGCCGGAGCGCCCGGCGGAGCACGGCGGGCTTGCGCACTGGCGCCGACACGAGCGGGATCACGGCTGCTCCTCCGGAACGTAGGGCCTATGCCGACACGGGCGTCAGGGAGTCGACGAGACCGCGCAGTCGTTCCGCGACCGGCTCGCCGAAGACGTCGCGGGCGACGTGCTCCGCGTTGTTCGCCAGGTCGCGGGTCGCTCCCGGCAGCGTGAACAGCAGTCGCAGCCAGCCGAGGCCCTCGCCCGCCACCGGTCCGCGCCGGGCCAGTCGCAACGCCGCCTCCAGCGTCGGGAGGATCCGCGCGTCGCGGGCCTCCCGATAGGCCTCCATGGCGGCCGCCCACGTCTGGTCGCCGTGCAACGCGTCCGCGACGGCGGGAGCGAGCAGCCCGGCGGACATGACGGCGTGGTCGATGCCCGCGCCGATGCACGGATGCACGGCGGCACCGGCGTCACCGACGAGCGCCCAGCCGGGCCCGGCCGGCGTCCGCAGGTAGCTCTCCAGCTTGGCGGTGCCCAGCACGCGGCCTTCCCGGCGCGCGTCGAGCAACCGGGGTGCGAGCGTGTCGATGGTCGCGAGCCTGCGCTCGAACTCGGCGGTGCGGTCCTGGCGCCACAGCGAGAACTCGTCGGTCGGCGACATCACGCAGACGCAGTGCAGGTCGTCGTCGCACGGTGCCACGAGCACGACGTCCGAACCCCACCAGAAGTACTCGAAGGTCGGAATGGGCATGGGGGCGACGCCGCGGTAGTAGGCGTAGTAAGCGCAGCGCACCGCCGGATGCTCCACATAGGACTCCGCAGCCACCTGCCTCGCGATGGTGGATCCGCGTCCGTCCGCGCCGATCACCACCCGTGCGGGCAGTTCGGACCGCCGTCCGTCCGGATCGCGTATCAGCACGCCGGTGACCCGGCCGGTGCTGTCCCGCGTCAACCCTGTGGTGCTGTGGCCCTCGAACCAGGTGACCTCTCGCTGTGCCAACGCCCGTTCGAGCAGGATGCGGTCGAGGCGTTCCCGGCGCAGCGCCAGCACGTGCGGTGTGACCGCGAGATCCCCTTCCGTCGCGCATCCCGCGACGTCGGTGCGGAAGCGGGTGATCACGGGCGCTCCCGCCTCCAGCAACTCGTGCGTGACGCCCAGCGCGGCGAACGCCTCCCAGTCCCCGAAGACGTGGGTGGACAGCGTGGGCCCGCACACGTCGTCACGGTCGAGCAACGCGACCCGGACACCTCGCCTGGCGAGCAGTGTGGCGGTGGCCGCGCCCGCGACCCGTGCCCCGACGACGACGCAGTCGAACAACTGTCCTCCCGGATGACGAACGCCGGGCGGACCTCGGCGGCCCGCCCGGCGCGGTGGTCACGCCTCGTTGGCGCAGGCCCACAGTTCGAGGTAGCGCTCGCCCTGCGGGGTGTAGAGCGGCACGTCGCCCTTGGACTCGAAGCGCGAGCCCAGCGGCGGGATGCGGTACAGCGTGCCGGTCATGCGGATCGGCGTGGTGTTGTGCAGCGTGCCGATGGGCGTCTCGACGGTGAGGTACAGCACCTGCTCGCTGGTGACGCCCTCTTCGAGGCTGCGGTCCGCGGGGATGAGAACGGAACCCAGGATGGGCCGCGCGTCGGGTGCGCTCAGGGCGCCACCGAGCACGCTGACCTTCTCGCCCGGCCACAGCGTCTCGCTGACGCCGACCAGCTCGAACCGGATGATCTCGAGGCTCAGCATCAGGTCACCGGTGTCGCTGACCTCGGGCTGGTGCACGATGAACTCCGTCGGGCACGCGGTCTTCATCAGCACGCGCTCGGAACGGCCGTCCATCGTGCGCAGACCGACCTCGGACTCCGCGTACTCCAGCTGCTGCACGACGTCGAACTCGGTCAGCGTCCTGGTGATTGCGTGGGTCATGGTGATTCCCCTTCGTCGCCGCCGGGATTTCCCGGCACCTCGACTATCGGCCTCCCGCAGGTGAATCACCTGTCCTATGTTGCCGACTATCTTTTCCGCTTTGCCGCAACGACGCATTGCGGCCGTTGCGGCCGAACAGCTCAACAAGTGCGGGTACCGCCGATGTTGCGCTTCCGCCGCAACCACCCCCGAGCAGGCTGCGTCGCGCGCATGAAGGCTGGCGGACACACGTACCCGACGAGAGGAAGCCCATGTACGGCAAGCTCGCGACGTTGCTCATCGAATGCGAGAACCTGACGGCGGCGAAGTCCTTCTACGTCGGCACGCTGGAACTGCCCGTCGTCGACGAGGGCGAGGGATGGGTGCGTTTCGACAGCGGTGTGGACCTGGTGCTCTGGCAGGGACGCAAGGACGAGGTCGTGCCGGGGTTCGCCGGCGCAGATCTGGAGGCGGCACTGGAATCCCTGCGCCTCAAGGGATGTGAACCGACCCCCATCGCGGACCACCCCGGCGGGCGGCACTTCTACGTGACCGATCCCGGCGGCAACACGTTGATGGTGGGCGGAAGCTGAGCACCTGCCCGACTCAGCCGGGCTGCATCGCCGCGACGTAGCCGACCTCGACGATGCGCCCGGCGAAGTCCGCGTACTGGCCGGGTTCGGCCGGCCGTGAGGTCGCGAGCCCGTCCACGTACCGGTTCGCCATGCAGAACATCGCGGCGATGAGCACCGTGTCGTGCAGCTCCAGGTCCGTCGCACCGACAGCGCGGGCCGCCGCGATCATGTCGTCGGTGACGTTCCGGCCCGACGACGCCACCGCCCCCGCGATCACGAGCAGGGCCGAGATCTTCGCTGGCACGGCGGCCTGCGGTCCCTGGGAGCGAACGTCCGTTACCAGCGGCATGCCCTGATCGAGCTGGGCGGCGGCGAACTCCGCGTGCGACGACGTGCAGAACTCGCACTCGTTCAACGACGAGACGTACGTCGCGATCAACTCCCGTTCGCCGCGCGAGAGACTGTTCTCCTGGCGCAGCAGAACATCTGCCATCTCACTGATGAGCCGCCCGGTGTCCGGCCGGTACTGCAACAGGCCCATGATGCCGGGCAGCGTCGGGTCGAGGTCGATGTGCGGCATTCGCTCTCCATCGTCGTTCTGGTGTGGTCGGCAGAGTCTCACGACGCGACCGGGTTCAACACTCGGCAGTTCGTGCTGAGCTCGCCGACACCTGTGCGTGGGCGAGTCTGCGCATCGTGGTGAGCAGCGCGTTGCCGATCACCAGACCGACCACGGCGTCCTCGGCGGAGGTGTCCTCTGCGTAGTCCAGGTCGGCACACGCGATGACACGAAGCCCGGCGAGATAGTCGTCGAGCAGCTCGTGGAAGCGGTCGTGCCCCAGCAGGCGTGCCGCCGAGAGCGCCGCGGCGAGTGCCGTGGTCACCTCCGCGACCACCTGGCCGTCGCCGCCGGCGTGATGCCGTGCCACGAACTCCTCGGCCTGCCGCCGGGCGACCGGATCGGCCCGGACGTCGGGCTCCGGGTTGATCGCCGCCCACGTCGCCTCGAGCCGGTCGCCGGCCGACTCCCGTGTGCCGTTGCCGAGCACCCCCAGCACGTTCTTCACCGCGGCGATCGACAGGCCGCCGACGTCGAGCATCGCCCGCACGAGCCGCAGTCGCTCGAGGTGGCTCTCCCCGTACCGCGCCTGGTTGCGGCAGACCGGTTCGCCCGCGCGAAGCAGACCTTCGCGCAGGTAGTACTTGATCGTCGGCAGCGGGACCCCGCTGCGCTTCGACAGTTCGCCGACCCGCACAGCGGCAGCGTATTTCCGCCTGGTGGCGAGCCGCTCACCATTCGTTGCGGTGCGGTCCTGGAAGTGTTGCTGTCTGTCCCCGCGCGGCACCCCGACTCTTCAGCGCCGGTTTACGCTGCGGCCAAAGGGTTCCGCGTTCACGAGGATTCCCGCGCGGGTTCAACGCCCATTCCGTTCTGCGGCTGTCGGATCTCCACCAACCGGAAGGATGACCCTGATGCGTCACCACGACCGATGGTTGGCCGTGTTCATGGTTGTCGTGCTCGGGCACTGGGCCGAGCACATCGCGCAGGCCGTGCAGATCTACGCGCTCGGATGGCCGGTGCACCACGCCCGTGGCGTTCTGGGTCTCGCCTTTCCGTGGCTCGTGCACAGCGAATGGCTGCACTACGGCTACGCGCTTCTCATGTTGATCGGACTCATCGTGCTGCGCCACGGCTTCACCGGCCGGGCGCGCACTTGGTGGAACGTCGCATTGGGAATCCAGGTGTGGCACCACTTCGAACATCTGCTGCTGCTCGTGCAGGCACTGACCGCCTGGCACCTGATGAACCGGCCCGCGCCGACCAGTCTGCTGCAGCTGGCCGTGCCGAGAGTGGAACTGCACCTGTTCTACAACGCCGTCGTGTTCGTTCCCATGATGGTCGCCGTGATCATGCACATGCGCACGCGACGTTCGATTCCGTCAGAGGTAACGGTTTCCTGAGCTCACACTGGGAGGAGTTCACATGCTGAGGAACGATCCCGAGGTCACTCAGGTGCGGCCGATCGCCACGTCCGCGTTCGTCAACGGTCACTTCCCGCGGCGCCGTGGCCTGATCATCGCGCTGAGCGTCCTGGCCGGTTTCGCGCTGACCGTGGTGTGGTCCGCACACTTCGTCGACTCGACGATCGGCGACAACGTCGCGAACACCTTGCTGGGACACAACGCGAAGGCCGAGCCGATCACCGGGGTGATCGGGGGCGTCGTGTTCGCGTTCGTCACCGGCCTGGCCGGCACGTTCACCGCGTGCAACATCGCTGCTTTCGGTGCCGTCGCACCGATTCTGGGCGACTCCAGCAGCCGTGCCGAACGCATCCGCGGCGCACTGAAGCCGCTGCTGTGGCTGTCGGCCGGCATGCTCGCGGTCTCGGCGGTGTACGGCGCGATCGTCGGACTGGCAGGCACCTCCATGCCCCAGTTCTCGACGGAGGCGGCCGCCGCGGGCAGGTTGTCCGGACGCAGCCTGCAATCCATGGTCGTGTTCGGCGTCATCGGCCTGGTCATGACCTACCTCGGCCTGGCCGCACTGGGCGTCGTCCGCGACCCGTTCGCCCGCATCGCCCGGCGGTTCCCCAACGCGCCCATGATGTTCATGGGCGTGCTCATCGGCGGGTTCCTCATCGGCCGCCCCTTCGGACTCTTCCGGCAGCTGTTCAGGGACGCCGCGGAGAGCGGCAACCCGCTGTACGGCGCCGCGGCCTTCTGCCTGCAGTCACTCGGTAACATCCTGGTGCTCGCACTGGCCCTGGTCCTGACGGCCGCATTGCTCGGCGACGGGCTGCGGCGCTGGCTGACCGCGAAGCCGGCGCGGCTGGCCGTGATCACCGGCGTCGCGCTGATCACGATGGGCGTCTTCACGTTCCTCTACTGGGACGTGCGGCTGCTGGCCCGCCGTGAGCTGATTCCGTGGTACCCGACGGCCCCGTGGGCGTGAGCGCTTCCACGCTCGGCCGGTGGTGCTGCCCGCTGCTCCGATGCCTCGGTTGACCGCCGTTCTAAGCTGCGAGCATGACTCGCCTTGATCGGTTTGCGGAGCAGATCACCCTGTGGTGACGGAATTCTGGGACATCATCGGCGAGAACACGCTGCGGACGGAAGACGATGTCGACGCCGCGCTGGAGAGAGTCTCCGCGCGGCTGGCCGCCTTGCCCACCTACGACCTGCTGAACTTCGTCGACGGCCTGCACGAGGCGTTGTTCAGGCTGGATCGCCGGGAGTTCGCGGAGATCCCGGTCTTCGTGCGGGACCTGGTGATCCCGCAGTCGGAGGACGGTTTCCAGTACGCCCGGTGTGCCTGCGTTCTCGCCGGTCGGCGAGTGTTCGAGGACGTGCTCGCCACTGGTGAGGGGTTCGGGCCGTACACAGTGCCGGCGGTTCAGGCCGAGCGGTTGCTGTACCTGGCGGATGAGCACTACGAGGCCAAGACGGGGTTCCCGATGGAACCGCGGAACGGCTGTCCGATCGACATGATGTCGAACCCGGACGGCTGGGGCTGAAGCCGGCTGCTCGCGGTCGGGGCCGCGGTGGCGGAGTTCTGGGACCAATGCCGTTGTTTGCGCTCCGCGGCTTTGCCGCGTCGAATTGGTCAGCGTATTCCCAGCCAGTGACGTTGTCGAACTGCATTCGACAACATGACCTTGGATCGACAACGTGAAGTGCGCTGCCATGGAACTTTCGAAACTTTATCGATTGTTTCCCGTGTTGGGCGCGGTCGGCTCGACAATGCTAGCGTCGACCAGGTTCAACCATGGCCGATCCAGGTCTGTCGAATCCGGGCCGGTCGCTCATAATCGCTGTCGGCCAATCCCCGCGAATGGCCCGACATTGACCACGGCCGTCATCGCGATCACCGCCAGTCCTCACCGGTCGTGTCGCGCTGTCCGGCTGCCGCCGCCGCGCCAACCTCAATGGCGAGGAGTACCGCATGACCGAAGCCGTTGTCCGATCGTCGCGCCGCAGGCGCGCACCGCTCATCTACAGCGCCTGCGCCGCGCTGGTCATGGCGCTGCTGCCCAGCGTCGCCAGCGCTGACGTGGGTATCACTGCCACGTGCTCCAGCCAGACGGGCAGCCACGGCGGTTACTACTACTCGTTCTGGACCGATGGTGGTGGCCGCGTCTGCATGGAATTCGGGGGTGGTGGCAACTACAGCACCTCGTGGAGCAATGTCGGCAATTTCGTCGGCGGTAAGGGCTGGAGCAACGGTTCACGACGGACCGTGAACTATTCCGGCAGCTTCAACCCGTCCGGTAACGCGTATCTGACTCTGTACGGGTGGACGTCGAACCCGCTCGTCGAGTACTACATCGTCGACAACTGGGGCACCTATCGACCCACGGGCACGTACAAGGGCACGGTGACCAGCGACGGCGGGACGTACGACATTTACCAGACGATGCGCTACAACGCGCCCTCCGTCGAAGGCAACAAGACCTTCCCGCAGTTCTGGAGCGTCCGGCAGCAGAAGCGGACGGGCGGATCCATCACCACCGGAAACCACTTCGACGCGTGGGGCCGCGCCGGCATGCGGCTGGGCAACTTCAGCTACTACATGATCCTCGCGACCGAGGGTTACCGGAGCAGTGGCAACTCCAACATCACGGTGAGGTGAGCCTCTCGGCCCGGAGTGTGCCGATCCGGCGCACTCCGGGCCGGCCTGGTACGAGTGGTGACAAGATCGTCCCAGGGCGCAGGAGGTATGACCGGAATGGAACGACGGGTCGCATTGGTCACCGGCGGAGCGTCCGGCATCGGCGCCGCGACGTGCGTGGCGCTGCACGAGGACGGGTTCGACGTCGCGGTGCTGGACCGCGACGGGCGCGGCGCCGAAGCCACGGCGCAGCGGTGCGGCAACGCGCTGGCGCTGACCGTGGACCTCCGTGACGAGCGGGCCGTGCACCAGGCCGTCGCGGACGTGGTCGCGTGGCGTGGACGGCTCGACGTCGTGATCAACGCCGCCGGAGTGCTGCACCGGACCGGGTTGGCCGACACCGACGCCGAAACCTGGGCGAGGGTGCTCGACATCAATCTCACCGGCGCCTTCCGGGTGTGCCAGGCAGCGCTTCCCCACCTGCTCGACGGTGCCGGGAACGGGACCAAGCGAATCATCAACATCGGCTCGTGCGCCGGCGAGATCGGCTACGCCTATCCCGCGTACACCGCCTCGAAAGGCGGAATCATCGCGCTGACCCGTCAACTCGCCGCGGAACTCGCGCCGCACCGCGTCACCGTCAACGTCGTCAATCCGGGGTTCATCCGCACCCCGATCAACGACGACGCCTTCGCCGATCCCGCGCAGGAGCAACGCGTCGCCGAGCGCATCCCGCTGGGCCGCATGGGGCATCCCGACGAGGTGGCCGCGGTCGTCCGCTTCCTCGCCACGCCCGCGGCCGGGTACATCACCGCCGAGACGATCAGGGTCGACGGCGGCCAGACCGCGATCGGTGCTGTCGCGTCCCCGAAGTAGACCGGGGGAGCGGGCGGGAAACAGTCCCCGAGCCGGCGATCTCTTGACGGCTTCGTGGCGGAGACCGCATCATCTGGAGCGTTTTCCACGGCCTGGGTGAGTGGCGCTCACGGTGAGCAGGCCCGCAGTGGTGTCCAGGTGACTGCCTGGTGTCGCAACGACGCGAAGGGAACTCTGTGCACCGCTATCTTTTGGCCCCAATTGTTAGCGCTAACATTGACCGGCTGCCGTTCTGGCGCAGCCGAGTCGCGGTGCTGGATCCCCGCTAGCCGACCTTCTGCGGCGCAGTCTTGTTAACGTTCACTCTGAAGATGGTTCGCGGAGGGTCTGAATGCGTTCGAATCGTTCGACAATCTGGCGTCGCTCATTAACGGCGATTCTCAGTGTTGTGGCCCTCGCGACGTCATCAATGAGCGTCACGCCCACCGCCGGTGCGGAAACGACGCTCGACAAAGGGCTCGTTGTTCGCTACGACCTCGCCCAGAGTTCCGGCACCACCGTCGTCGACGCGTCCGGCAACGGCAGAGACGGCACGCTGAGCGGTGACGCCGTCTGGCAGGACGGCGCGTTGGGTCTCGGCGGCTCGAACGGTCACGTCCGCCTGCCCGACAACATCATGCGCGGGCTCACGGACATCACTGTGTCCGTGCAGGTGAACGTCGCCGCCGACCAGGGCACCCCCTACTTCCTCTGGGGGCTGGGAAACACGCTGAACGGCGCCGGGAACGGCTACCTGTTCACCACCGGTGACGGGTACCGCACGTCGATCGCCTCCGGCAACTGGTCGACCGAGCAAACCGTGACCACCAACCGCAACCTCGCGCGTGGCAGCTGGCGCACGCTCACGTACACCCTCTCCGGTGGGGTCGCCCTGCTGTACGAGGACGGCATCGAGGTGGCCCGCAAGACCGACGTGACGATCACTCCGGGATCGATCGGCGGCGGCACCACGACCGCCAACTACCTCGGTCGTTCGGTGTACAGCGCGGACAAGTACCTCAAGGGCCAGGTCCGCGACTTCCGGATCTACGACCGTGCCGTGACGGCGGCGGAAGCGAACGCACTCGGCGAGCGGACCGCCGCCGGCCGTGCCGCCGCCGACGCCGCGGCGCTCAGCCTCGGTGACACGTCCGCCGTGACCGGGAACCTCACCCTGCCGGCGAAAGCCGCGGGCGGCTCCACGATCACCTGGACCTCCAGCAACCCTGCCGTGGTGTCGGCGACCGGTGTGGTCACCCGGCCCGCGCCGGGCTCCGGCAACGCGACGGTGACGCTGACCGCGACCGCCGCCTACGCCGGGTTCACCGCCACCCGCACGTTCACGGTGACGGTGATCGCGGACATCACCGACCGGCAGAAGGTCCAGAAAGCCCTGAAGGACATCGTGATCTGGGACCAGAACGCGATCCGGGGCAACATCACGCTGCCGGCCAAGGGCGCTGGGGATGTCACGTTCACCTGGCGCAGCGACGACAAGCGCGTCGTTTCCGCGGACGGCGTGGTGACACGGCCGCCGTACGGTGCCAAGCCCCGCAAGGCACATCTGAGCGTCCGCGCGACCAAGGGGAAGGCGAGCAGTGTCCGTGACTTCATCCTCACGGTGCTGCCACTGCCCAAGCAGGAAGCGCGGGAAGGCTACGCGTTCGCGTACTTCACGGGTGAGGCGACGCAGGACACCGAGCAGGTGCACTTCGCGGTGAGCCGTGGTGACGACCCGCTGCACTGGGACGAGCTCAACGGCGGCCGGCCGGTCCTGAAGTCGCAGTACGGCGAGACCGGCGTGCGCGACCCGTTCATCATCCGCAGCCCAGAAGGCGACAAGTTCTACCTCGTCGCGACCGACCTGCAGATCAACGACGGACGCGGGTGGGGAGCGGCCCAGCAGCACGGCAGCAAGTACCTGGAGATCTGGGAGTCCACCGACCTCGTGACCTGGTCGGAGCAGCGGCACGTGCGCGTCTCGCCCGACACGGCGGGTATGACGTGGGCGCCGGAGGCGACCTACGACCCGACCATCGGCGCCTATGTCGTCTACTGGGCCAGCATCCCGTTCGCGGCCGACGACCCGGACCACAACAACTGGTCGTACGCGCGGATGTACTACTCGACCACCCGTGACTTCCGGACGTTCACCGAGCCGAAGGTCTGGAACGACCCCGGCCAGGGCGTCATCGACTCCACCGTCATCAAGGACGGCGACTACTACTACCGCCTCACGACCGACGAGAAGGTCATCGGCAAGTGCACGCGCGACATCGTGCTGGAGCGTTCGAAGGACCTGCGCGCCGTGGACCTGCCGACCACGAACCCACGTAACTGGGAACTGGTCGACGACTGCATCCGCACGCCGCTCGGCACGGACTGGGTCGAGGGCCCGACGCTGTTCAAGTCCAACGACGGCAAGAAGTTCTACGCGTTCATGGACGAGACGCCGAACCGCGGCTACATCCCGTTCGTCACCGACTCGCTCGCGAACCCGAACTGGCAGATCCCGGCGGAGTACTCGCTGCCGCGCGCCCCGCGGCACGGCACCGTCCTGCCGGTGACCAAGGCCGAGCTCGAGCGGCTGCGCAAGGGCCCGCTGCCGGTGACCGCGAACAAGAGCGGCGTCATCGCCGACTACGACCTCACCGGCGGCTCCGGCACGACGGTCGCGGACAGCTCGGGCAAGGCCCGCAACGGTGTGCTGCACGGTGACGTCACCCGCTCG
>NZ_MUYM01000047.1 GCF_002150765.1 Lentzea kentuckyensis | reverse complement strand
GCAGACGTGTGTCGGTGCGCGCATGGCCACTACCAGCGCAGTTGGTGGTAGTTGAGGTGATCTGCAATCGATTACATCGGCTCGTAACTACAACCAACTTGCAGGTGCGGCATCGTGAGAGCGCGACCACCGGGGTCGCCTGTGCCCGCTGTCGCGCAAGTCCGTCCCTCCGGACCCGACAAAGCACTACTAGCGCCGCGACCGGCAACCTTCGCCGCGTCTTCCGGCGCTCAGCAGGGCGCCTCGCGGCACTAGCGCACGCCGTGCGGGCGGAACTGGATGCTGATGCGGGGGCCCACGACCTTGGTGGTCTTGGGGATGGCGTGTTCCCAGGTGCGTTGGCAGGAGCCGCCCATCACCAGCAGGTCGCCGTGGCCCAGGGCGTACTTGTGGGTTTCGCCGCCGCCGCGTGGGCGCAGCAGCAGAGCGCGGGGCGTGCCGACGGACAGGATGGCGACCATCGTGTCCTCGGTCTGGCCGCGGCCGATGGTGTCGCCGTGCCACGCCACGCTGTCGCGGCCGTCGCGGTAGTAGCAGAGGCCCGCGGTGGTGAACGGCTCGCCGAGTTCCGGCAGGTAGTGCCTGGACAGGGTGGTGCGGGCGGTGGTCAGGACGTCGAACGGCAACGCGCCGCTGTAGAAGCAGAGCAGGCGGGGGACGTCGACCACGTTGTCGTACATCTGGCGGCGTTCGGCTCGCCACGGCACCGAGGTGACCAGCTCGTCGAACAACGCGTCGGCGCCGGAGAGCCAGCCCGGCTGGACGTCGATCCACGCGCCGTCGCTCAGCTGGGTGCGGCGTGGGGCGAGCGAGGCCAGGGCCGGCTCCGCCTCCAGGTCGAACAGTGATCCCTGGCGCATGGGCACAGCATAATCGAACATGTGTTCTAGGGCTTCAGGACGGCCCAGACGGCGTCGGCGATGTGGTCGCGGGCTTCGGTCAGGTCGAAGACGCCCAGCAGGAAGCGGCGGACGGACTCGTGGGCCGGGCCCATGGCCACGGGTTCCAGGGCCCAGGGCGGGATCGAGCGCAGGTCGCCCGCGGCCATGCGGAAGAGGAACCACGTCAGGACAGGGGTGAACTCCGCCTGCTTGGCCGACGGGTCGGCGTGGTCGGGGGCGGCGTACAGGAAGCGGGCGCGGCTGGGGTTCGCGGTGACCCAGTCCAGGTAGTTCAGCGTCAGGGTCCGGACGCAGGCAGAGGCAGGGCCGGCGTTCAGGGCGGGGAGCATCGCGGCCACGCAGCGGGCGTAGCTGTCGGCGTAGAGCTGGGCGAACACGCCCGCGCGGCTGCCGAAGTGGTGGTAGATGCTGCCGTTCGACATGCCGGATCGCTCGGTCAGTGCTGCGATCGTCACGGCGTCCAGGCCGCCCTCCGTGACCAGCGCCAGTGCCGCGTCGAGGAGGGACTGTCTTCGGTCAGCCATGAGGGTTAGAGTACCGCTCTGGAGCAACGCTCCAGAGAAGGGGAGAGCAATGGCGCTGTCGATTCCCGACCTGCTGCGCGAGCGGGTCGCCCGCACGCCCGACGCGGAGGCCATGCGGTACCGCGGCACGAGCGGCTGGGAGTCGCTCACGTGGGCCGAGCTGCAGGAACGCGTGGCGAAGGAAGCCTTCGGGCTGCGCGCCCAGGGTCTCGGCAAGGGTGACCGGGTCGCGCTCATGGGCGGCACCAGCATCTCGTGGATCATCACCGACCTCGCCGTGCTCGCGGCCGGCGGCGCCACCACGACGATCTACCCGAACAGCACCAAGGCCGAGGTCGCGCACATCCTCAGCGACTCCGGCAGCCGAGTCGCGGTCGTGGAGACCGACGAGCACGCGAGCCTCGTGCCGGACGGCGTGCGGGTGCTGCGGTTCGGCGCGATTCCGCAGGGCGACGGCGACTACGACGCGTTGATCGGCGAACTGAGCAACGACGACCTCGCGACGTTGATCTACACGTCGGGTACGACCGGCACGCCCAAGGGCGTCGAGCTCACCCACGACAACTGGCTCACGACGTCGGAAGCCGTTGCGTCCCTTGGCATTCTGCAACCCACGGATCTGCACTTCCTGTGGCTGCCGCTGTCGCACGCGTTCGGCAAGGTGCTGACGATGGCGATGATCGCCGCGGGCGTGCCGACCGCCGTCGACGGCAAGGTCGAGCGGATCGTCGACAACCTCGGCGAGCTCAGGCCGTCGATCGTGGCCGCCGCGCCGCGCATCTTCGAGAAGATCCACGGGCGGATCGTCGCGGGTGCGCGGGAGAAGGGCGGGCTCACCGAGAAGATCTTCCGGTGGGCCGACCGCGAGCACGGCCCCGCGACGCACTGGCTCGCGGATCGGTTGGTGTACCGCAAGTTGCGCGAGCGCGTCGGCGGGCGGATCCGGTACTTCGTGTCGGGTTCGGCGCCGCTCGCGCGAGAGATCGCGGAGTTCTTCAATCGCGCCGGCATCACGATCCTGGAGGGCTACGGGCTCACCGAGTCGTCCGCGGGGACGTTCTTCAACCGGCCCGGCATGATCCGGATCGGCACGGTCGGGCCGCCGATCCCCGGCATGAAGGTGAAGATCGCGGACGACGGCGAGGTCCTGCTCTCCGGACCCGGTGTCATGCGCGGCTACCACAACCGGCCGGACGCCACGGCCGAGACGCTGGTCGACGGCTGGCTGCACACCGGCGACATCGGCGAGCTCGACGAGGCGGGACGGTTGAGGATCACCGACCGCAAGAAGGAACTGATCAAGACCTCGGGTGGCAAGTACGTGGCGCCCACCCGGATCGAGAGCATGATCAACGCGGCGTCGCCGTACATCAGCAACGTGATCGTGCACGGCGACCGCCGCAAGTACTGCGTCGCGCTCGTGACGCTCGACCCGGACACCGCGAGCGGCCTCGCGAACGCGGACGAAGAGGTCGAGAACGCGATCAAGACGGTCAACGCCCAGCTCGCCCGGCACGAGACGATCAAGCGCTTCGCCGTGCTGGAGCACGACTTCAGCGTCGAGGACGGGTTGCTGACCGCGTCGCTGAAGCCGCGCCGCCGCGAGATCGAGAAGCGCTACGCCGAGGTGCTGGACGGCCTGTACTAGTGGCGTGTCGCGGCTTAGTTCTGGCGCTTGCCCCGTCGATGAAGGGACCCTTCATCGACCTGAGGTGGATGAAGGGACCCTTCATCCACAACCGGGAGCACAACTAGGCCGCGACAACCCACTAGCGCCGTTTTTCGTCGCGCTCGACGTCGACTCGTTCCTTGCGGACGTCGCCCTTGACGTTGCGCTGCTCCGTGACCGCGTCCTTCTCCAGCCGCACCCGCTCCACGGCCTCCGTGCGCTTCCGCACCACCGGTTCCTCGCGGTGCAGGGTGACCTCCGCCTGTTCGTCGGCGAACGCCCTGCCCGCGTCGCCCTTCGCGGGCTCGCGCACGACCCGGACCTCCTCGTGCGTCACGGGAACGGAGACGTTGCGCTGCTCGGTGACCGTGTGCTTGACCAGCCGCACCCTGCCCGTCTCGACGTTGCGGGTGCCGACGTCGAGCTTCTCCTCCGAGAGCGTCACCTCGGCCGCGTCACCGCGCTCGCCCTGAAGCCGGTCGTGCTCACCGGTCTTGGCCCGCGGGATCATCCCGTAGTGCCGGTAGAGCGCCTCCTGCTCCTCGTCCGACATGTGGTCGTCCGCGACGTGCACGCTCGGCGCGTCCTTCACCTGCTCCTTGGCGACGGGGACGGTGATCGCGCCACCCGCCACGTGGCCCTGCCGGATCGGGACGAAGCTCTCCTTCATCCCGAACAGTCCGGTGTGGACCTCGGCCCACATCGGCGCACCGGTGCCGTCGTCGAGCCAGACCTGTTTGACGGAACCGATCTTCTCGCCCTTGTTGTCGATCACGTCGCAGTCGTACAGAGCCTCAACGTGCGTCTGATCGATCATCGTGCTGTCCTCCCGTGTCGGCTGTCCGCTTGCCCACGCGAGGTACCCGCCGCCGCGGGAGCGATCGCAGGTGCCCACCGACCAGGTGACCGTGCCCGCACAGCAGGTTCAGCCGATCAGGCGACGCTGCCTTCACCAGGGAACGACGCCGTCGTCGTCGAAGAAGCGGCCGCGCGGACCGTCGTCCGGGAGGGTGGCGAGCCGGATGGCGATCGCGGCACCCTGCTCGGGTGTCCGCAGACCCGCGAAGCCGGTGAAGTCGGTCGCGACGTAACCCGGGCAGCAGGCGTTCACGATGATGCCGGTGTCCGCGAGCCCGCGCGCGTACTGGACGGTGAGGCTGTTGAGCATCGACTTCGACGGCGCGTAGGCGGCCATGATCGGACCGGTCCGCAGGGCCAGCGAGCCCATGTTGCTCGAGACGTTGACGATGCGGGGCGACGTCGCGCGGCGGAGCAGGGGGAGCAGTGCGTTCGTCACCCGGACGACGCCGAACACGTTCGTGTCGAGAACCGTGCGGACGACGTCGAGGTCGAGCGTCGCCGGATCCTGGGCGCCGCCGTCGGTCCGGCCTCCGATGCCCGCGTTGTTGACGAGGACGTCGAGCCTTCCAGCCGTCTGTTCGATGGTGGCCGCTGCCGCGGTGACGCTGTCGTCGGAGGTGACGTCGACGGCGACTCGGAAAGCATCGAATCCCTTGGTGCGCAGCCGTCCGACGGCTTCCTCGCACCGGACGTCGTCGCGTGCGCCCACCGCGACCGTGAAACCGAGCGCTCCGAGGCCCTCTGCGATGGCGAAACCGATTCCCTTGTTCGCGCCGGTGACCAGCGCGATCTTCTTGTCCTTCACCTGACCCATGCTCGGTGCGGCACGCACTCGCTGTCCAAGATCGATTCAGTGGGCTCTGATACTCGGTGGGTATCAACGCGTAGGCTCAGTCCGGTGGCCGACCTCGAGACCCGCGAGCTCAGGTACTTCGTCGCTGTCGCGGAAGAACTGCACTTCGGACGCGCGGCCGCACGGCTCGGCATCGCCCAACCGCCGCTCTCGCGCGCGATTCGCCGGCTCGAACACCGGCTCGGCGTCCAGTTGCTGGACCGGGACCGCCGCGGCGCGGCGCTCACGGACGCCGGCCGGGTGCTTCTCGCCGAGGCCAGGACCGCACTGGACGCCGTCGCGGCCGCCGAGCGCCGGACGCGCCGTGCCGGGGATCCGTTGCGGCCACTGGTGCTCGTCACGAAGGCAGGGGCCTCCCACCAGCTGCTGCGGCGGCTCCTCGACGGGCTGGCGAGCGAACCCGGTGCGCCACCGGTCGAGGTGCTGCTGTGCGAGGTCGGCGAGCAGGCACACCGGCTGCGCGACGGGCAAGCCGACGTGGCGATCATGCATCGCCCGTACGACGACCTCGTCGGGTTCGACACCGCGGACCTCTGCGTCGAGGGCCAGGTCGCGATCCTTCCGGCGGCGCATCCGCTGGCGTCACGCGATCGGCTCACGCTGGCGGACGTCAGCGACGTGCCGGGCCTGCCGATCGCCCGCTGGCCCCGGCTCGACGGGACGTATCCCGACGGACCGGGGCCGGAGGTCCGCACCCAGTCGCAGCTCGCCCAGCTCGTGGCACTCGGCAAATGCCTGCTCGTCATTCCCGCGTCGAGCCGTGCCTGGCAGTGGCCGGAACACGTCGCGGTGACCGTCGCCGACGCGCCCGACGTCACCACGGTGCTCGCCTGGCCGCGGCACCGTCACTCCCCGGCGGTCGCCGCACTCGTGCGCGCGGCGGTCACGTCAGTCGCAGACCGCACCACGTGAGGCCGAGCCGACCAGCTTCGCGTACTTGGCCAGCACGCCGCGTTCGTAGCGGGGAGGCAGCGGTGCCCAGCCCTCGCGGCGGCTGTCCAGGTCGGCGTCCACGTCGAGGGTGCCCTTGGCGACGTTCAGCGTGATCTGGTCGCCGTCGCGCACGAACGCGATGGGGCCGCCGTCGACCGCCTCCGGCGCCACGTGCCCGACGCAGAGTCCAGTGGTGCCACCGGAGAACCGGCCGTCGGTGAGCAGCAGGACGTCCTTGCCGAGGCCCGCGCCCTTGATCGCCGCGGTGATGGCGAGCATCTCGCGCATGCCCGGCCCGCCCTTGGGGCCCTCGTAGCGGATCACCACGACGTCGCCGGCGGTGATCGTGCCGTCCTCCAGCGCGTCCATCGCGGCGCGCTCGCGGTCGAACACCCGCGCGGTGCCGGTGAAGACGTCCGAGTCGAAGCCCGCGGACTTGACCACGGCGCCGTCCGGGGCCAGCGAGCCCTTCAGGATCGTGATGCCGCCGGTGTGGTGGATCGGCTTGTCCAGTGCGCGCAGGACGAGACCGTCCGGGTCGGGCGGTGCGATGTCGGCGAGGTTCTCCGCGACCGTGCGTCCGGTGACGGTGAGGCAGTCGCCGTGCAGCAGCCCGGCGTCCAGCAGCGCCTTCATCACCACGGGCACGCCGCCGATGCGGTCGACGTCGGTCATCACGTGCCGCCCGAACGGCTTCACGTCGGCGAGGTGCGGCACGCGCGCACCGATGCGGCTGAAGTCGTCCAGGGACAGCTCGACGCCGGCCTCGTGCGCGATCGCGAGCAGGTGCAGCACGGCGTTGGTGGAGCCGCCGAACGCCATCACGACCGCGATCGCGTTCTCGAACGCCTCGCGCGTCATGATCTGCCGGGCGGTGATGCCCCGTCGCAGCATCTCGACCACGGCCTGGCCGGAGCGGCGCGCGAACCCGTCCCGCCGCCGGTCCGTCGCCGGGGGAGCGGCACTGCCGGGCAGGGACATGCCCAGGGCCTCCGCCGCGCTGGCCATGGTGTTCGCCGTGTACATGCCGCCGCACGCGCCCTCACCGGGGCAGATCGCGCGCTCGATCAGGTCGACGTCCTCGCGGCTCATCAACCCCCTGGAACACGCTCCGACGGCCTCGAAGGCGTCGATGATCGTGACTTCCTTCTCGGTGCCGTCGGTCAGCGTGACCCGGCCCGGCAGGATCGACCCGGCGTAGAGGAACACGCTCGCCAGGTCGAGCCGTGCCGCCGCCATCAGCATGCCCGGCAACGACTTGTCGCAGCCCGCCAGCAACACGGAGCCGTCCAGCCGCTCGGCCTGCATCACGGTCTCGACGCTGTCCGCGATCACCTCGCGCGACACCAGCGAGAAGTGCATGCCCTCGTGGCCCATCGAAATGCCGTCCGACACGGAGATCGTGCCGAACTCCAGCGGATACCCGCCCGCCGCGTGCACGCCGTCCTTGGACGCCTTCGCGAGGCGGTCCAGCGACAGGTTGCACGGCGTGATCTCGTTCCACGACGAGGCGACGCCGATCTGCGGCTTCTCCCAGTCCTCGTCGCCCATGCCGACGGCCCGGAGCATGCCGCGCGCGGCGGTGCGCTCCAGGCCGTCGGTCACGTCGCGGCTGCGTGGCTTCACGTCCGGTGTCTCGGTCATGAGCGCACGCTAGCGCCTGTATCGAGGTCAGGTTCGATGAGAGTCGCGCCTGAGGCCGCCTCAGGCCCGGCTATCGCGAACATGGACCTCGATACAGGCGCTAGTACCTCCTAGGCCGGATTCGCCGCGTGAGTCAGCGTTTCCCAGGCGACGAACAGGTTGTTCGTCCCCTGTGGACGCATGCCTTCGGTGTAGCGCTGGGTGTTCGCCATCGCGATGCCCAGCCTGGTGCTCAGCGCGTTGAACGACACCTCGGACGTCGGCCCGAGGCTCTGGCTGAACGACCCGCCGCACAGCCACGACGGCACCGGCTCGCCGTTCTGGTACTTGGTGTGCAGACCCCACGCGTGGCGCATGCGGTCCTTGATCTCACCCCAGATGTCCTGGCCCTGGTGCCGCGCGGTCTCGGCGAGGTGCGCGGCCGCGGCGAGTCCGTAGCCGGTGTGCGTGAAGTCGCGGCAGGTCTCCTGGGAGAGCCCGTCGACGAACGTGGACTGGTTCTGCCAGTAGGAGATGATCTCCGCGCGGGTGTCGATGCCACTGCCCGGCGGCGTCTTCGGCAGCGACCCGTCGGTGGCCAGGTAGACGTAGGCGGGCATGCGCGTCCGGAAGATGCCGATGGCCTTGTCGTAGACGGCGCGGTCCTCCAGGAACACCGCGATGCCGATCGACGCTTCCATCATGCTGAGTTCCCAGTTGCCGTTGGTGTTCGCGCGGCCGTTCTGGATCTCTGGCAGGTAGACGTCGCGCAGCATCGTGCCGAACCTGGCTGAGTTCGGCCAGGTCCCGTGGACGTGCTTGATGATCTCCGCGGCCTTCGGCCAGCTGCTGGCCGACCAGGCGGTCTGCAGCGGGGCGTTCGAGTTGGTGTGGTCGCGGATCGTGGCCGACCAGGCGTCCATGATCTGGATGGCCTTGGTCGCGTACCTGTTGTCACGCGTGATGTACCAGGCCAGGGACAGGGTGTAGGCGGCGATGGCGTCTTCGCGCTCGTCGGTGCAGCCGTAGTTCGGGTTGCTGTAGGGACCGCATTCCACGACAGCGCGCGGTTTCGGCGTGCGGTTCAGGTCGGCGTACTTGGACGCCATCATGCGGTCGTAGGCGAGCTTCCACGGCTGGGCGCCGGCTTGGACCTTGGCGCGCACGAAGTCCAGCTGTGGACGGGAGACGACGACTCCCGGATGGACGAACGTCGCCGGCGCCGCCGTGGCGGCCGGGCCGGCGACCGGGACCAGTAGAGATGCGAGCAGTGCGATCAGCACCGCGCAGGAACGGGTGACCATGAGGCCAGTGTTAGTGGTCTATACCTTTGCGGTCAATCATCCCGGTCCAGGATTCACGTCGGTGAACCCGGACGACGAGAATCCCCCGGTGCGCGGGAGGTGCACCGGGGGATTCTCGCTCGTTCGGAAGTGAGTCAGAACTGGATCAGAACTGAGTCACTCCTTGCACTTCTTGCCCGTGTTCACGCAGTTGACCAGGCGGTTCATGATCTGCTGCGACATCACGTTCGCGAAGTCGTCGTGGTCGGTGATCGGGTTGTGCTCCTCCTCCGGGAAGGAGTCCACCTTGTACTGCCCCTTCTCCTGGATGTCCCTGGGAATGTTGTAGGTCAGGGAGATCCGCAGCTGCGGCACGGCCTTGAAGCCCTTCGGGCACTTGCCGGAGTTCTTGTCCGGGAAGAGGATGTGCTCGCGGTGCTTCTCGGAGTCGATGTTCTTGCCGTCCCAGCAGCTCGGGAAGTCGTGGATGCGCTTGACCTTCGAGCCCTGCGGGCAGATCGGGTACTTGGCGAGCTGGACCTTGTCCTCGAAGCCGGTGCAGGTCCACGAGTCGCGGGCGTTCTTCGGGCCGTTCTGGCCGGCCTTGGCGTCGCCGTACAGGATGCGCAGGAACTTCGGCATCGCGACGACCTTGCCGACCGGCGAACCGCGGAACTGGAGCTCGGCGACCTCGGGACGCTGGATCTCGCCGTCGTTGCCTTCGAGCTCGAGCTTGTCGTTCTCTTCCTTGTTGTTCTGGTTCTTCTTGTTCTCGACGCCCTCGGCCTGGGCCGCGTCGTTGTTCTCGGCGCCGTTCTCGGCCTTGGAGGCCTGGCCGGCTTCCTTGACCTTGCAGGCGGCGGCCGGGTTCAGGTCCGGAGCCTGCTTGCCCTGACGGCTGAAGGCCAGCATCATCCGGTTCAGGATGGCGGCGCGCTTCTCCCGCGTCGGGCCGACGATGATGTTGTCGACGTCCTGCGCCTTGACCTGCTCGAGCCGCTTCTCGGCCTCGTCGGTCACCTTCTCGATGTTCGCGAGTTCCTTGTCGATCTCCGCCTGGGCGGCGTCCGGCACGTCCTCGGGGAGCAGGGAGGCGACGTCGGGGCACTCGAGGCGGGCCGCGGCCTTGTCGGCCTTGTCCTTGTCCTGCTGTGCCTTGTCGTCCTTCTTCGGCGGCTGCTTGGCCGGCTCTTCCTCGTCCTCCGTGTCGATGCGGACGACGGGCCAGAAGTAGGCGGACTTGTCACCGTTCTTGCAGGTCGTGCCGGCCTTCTGCAGTGACTTGTTGTTCGAGTCCGCGTTCGTGGACAGGTTGCCGACGTAGTCGTGCAGGTGCTGGGCACCATTGCGGACACCGGGCTGCGCGATGAAGTTGTCCGGGTTGAAGTGCCCGTTCTCGTTCCGGCCGCAGTCGACCGTGAAGGTACCCGTGGTGGCGCCTTGCTGTGCTTTTGGTTTCTTGACGTTCGGCTTCACCTTGGTGATGTCGACGAAGGAGTTCTTGTCCGCCCCGTCGGCGAGCGCGGCGCCATCAGAAGAACTGATGGCCACCACCGCGGCACCGCCAGCGACCAGCGCCATCGCCGCTGCGGCGGCGGTCAGCCAGATCGTGGATTTCCTACGGTGAAAAGCCATTTGCCACCTCGTGTAGTCCGATAAAACGGCATGGTGAAGCTGACGGCGGTTAGAGCCGTGTTGTTCGGGTTGAACTTCGGTGTGCGGTTTTTAGTACGAGCGAGAGCCTCGTCGAGATTTCTTCTTCGACCGGGAAATCATTCTCATCCCCACCAGTGCGAGTGCGAGCACGGCGATCGCTCCGAAGAAGACACCGTTGTTGTCCCCGAACACGCCTTGCTCGGCGGTGCGGGTGAACTTGGTGCCCTCCGGCACGGTCGGGACCACGCCGTCGGTGGGGTTGGCGGACGCGTCCGCGTTGTCGGTCGCGTTGTCCCCGGTCGGCTCCTGCGCCCCGGAAGCGGGCGCCGGGGGAGCGAGTGGCTGGGGGGACTCCAGTGAGGCGAAGTCGACCTTGCCGGTCTCCTCGAGCACCTTCATGTGGTCGAAGACGGTGATCATCGCCTGCGTGGCGAGGATGCGGACGAGTTCGTTCTTGGTGCCCGCTCGCATCTGCGCGGCGAAGGCGTAGACCTTGCCGTGTGCCGCGCGGAGCCGGTTGGCGAAGACAGCGTCGAACTCGTCGCCGTTCGCCGCGTCCATCTCGGCGAGCCAGCCCTTCTGCTCGTCGGAGGCCTCCGTGGGCAACGTGTGGCCGAGCAGTACGCCCGCCCGGTTCACCACGTTGTCCAGCAGCGTGTGCCCCTCGATGAGGTGCTTGCAGGCTTCCTGGATCTTGGGTTGGTCCGCCCGCTTGGCCTTGCCCTTCTCGCCGGCGGGCTTCTCCCACAGCCCGGCCTGCTTGACCCGGTTCAGAAAGTCCCGGTCGGCGGGCCCGATGGGCCCCCACTGCGTCTGCACGACCTCGTCGCCCGTCCCGGCGCTACCGGGGACAGGGGTCGAGATCGGCGTCGACGGAGTGGTGGGCTGGCCTGTCGCGCTCCCGGTGTTGAGCAGCACGGCCAGCGCACAGCCAGCCAGCGCGACCAACAGTCGCGTCAGCTTTGCCAAGTCCATGGGGAGTCGCACGACGGGGGATACGGCCAGCAATGGGACCGCGCCTCAGTTCGAGACACCGCCGTTATCGAACCGTTATCGAGCGCGGCGCAACCAGTCGCTACCCGGCCTCGAATGCACGGCCCTCACCTGCACGACTTAGGGTCGTGAGCATGAGCAAGCGTTTTGTGGCGTTGGGAGACTCGTTCACCGAGGGAGTGGGCGATGACGACGCCGGACGTCCGAACGGAGTGCGCGGCTGGGCGGATCGCGTGGCCGACGTTCTGGGGGCCGCCGATCCCGAGTTCACCTACGCCAACCTGGCGGTGCGCGGTCGGTTGCTGCCGCAGGTGCTCGACGAACAGCTTGAGCGCGCTCTCGCGATGAAGCCCGACCTGGTCTCGCTCTACGCGGGTGGGAACGATCTCATGCGGCCGAAGGTGGACATCGACGCGTTGATGCGCCGGTACCGCGCGGCCGTCGCGCGCGCGGACAAGGCGGGCGCGCGCGTCATCCTCTTCACCGGCGTGGACGGTGCCGACGACCCGGTGTTCCGCAAGATGCGTGGTCGCGTGGCCATCTACAACGAACACGTGCGCGCGATCGCCGCCGAGTTCTCGTGCGTCCTGGTCGACATGTGGGCGATGCGCCAGCTGCGTGACCGTCGCATGTGGTCGGCGGACCGGCTGCACCTCAACTCGCTCGGGCACACCGAGGTCGCCATTTCGGTGCTCGACGGCCTTGGTGTCTCGCACGACCTCACGCGCGCGGTTCTCGGGGTCGCGCCCCTGGTCGACCGGAGGGCCCGGCGGGCGGAGGACATGAGGTGGGCCCGCGAGCACGTCGTGCCGTGGGTGATGCGCCGGCTGCGCGGTGAGTCGTCCGGTGACGTGATCCGGCCGCGCCGCCCCGAACTGCTGCCGCCTGGGTAGAACGTGTTCCTCAGGGCGGCTCGGTCTAACGAGGCAAGTCCGCTTTGGTGACGGTTTTTCCAGGGATTCTTTGCAGATAGAACGTGTTCTAAAATATGGGTGCTCCACCTGGGTGAAATCGCAGGTCGCAGGCTCGGGCTGGATTGATGCAGTGGCCTAGCGTCCGTTCGCATGCATCGCAGGACTGCGCTGATCGTTCTGGTGGTCTGCGCGTTGATCGCGGGGTGTGGGAGCAGGCTCACCGACGAGCAACGCGCGGCACTCGTCGTGCCTCAGGGCGGGTCGGCGGGGACTCAGGACGGCCCGGTGACCGGCGAGGACGGCGCGGTGCCTGGCTCCGACGGCACCGCGAGCCAGCCGGGTGCGAACAACCCCCAGCAGCCGAACAAGCAGCCGAACCCGCCCGGCAGCATCGCGGGCGCCTGCCAGGGCACCGGCGGCGCCACGGACAAGGGCGTCACCGCCGGCGAGATCACGATCGCCAACATCTCCGACATCAGCGGCCCGGTGCCGGGCATCTTCCAGTCGGCGCAGCAGGCGACCAAGGCGTTCGTCGAGTACTTCAACGCCACCCAGGGCGCGATCTGCGGCCGCAAGCTCAAGCTCGTCTCGTTCGACTCGCGCACCGACAGCGGCGGCGACCAGCAGGCCACCTCCCAGGCCTGTGAACAGGCGTTCGCGCTGGTCGGGTCGATGTCGGCGTTCGACCAGGGCGGCGGGCCCGCCGCGGCCGGGTGCGGCATCCCGGACCTGCGGGCCTCGACCGTCACCGCGCAACGGCAGCGCACCGCGGTCAGCTTCGGCGTCGCGTCCAACGTGGTGAACCTGGTGTCGACGGCCGGGCCCGACCTGGTCAAGTCGAGCTTCCCCGGCGCCATCGGCAGTGCCGCCTACCTCTACCTGAACGCGGACGCGAGCGCGCAGAACGCCAAGAGCATGCAGAAGGCCGCCGAGGCGCGCGGCATCAAGTTCGTCTACTCGCAGGCCATCGACATCACGGACGTCAACTACGCCCCGTACGTGGCCAAGCTGAAGGAGACCGGCACCAAGATCGTCTACTGGATCGGCTCCGGGCAGTACGCGGTCCGGTTGCAGCAGGCCATGCGGCAGCAGGGATACACGCCGGAAGCGTTCATCACCGACCCGTCCGCGTACGACCCGCAGTACATCCGGCAGGGCGGCGCGGCCGTCGACGGCACGGTCGTCTACACGAACGGCGCGCTGTTCGAGGAGTCCAACGCCCAGGTGGCGCTGTACAAGCAGTGGCTCGGGCGGGTAGCGCCGGGGGCGGCGCCGTCGTACTTCGGGATGTTCGCGTGGGCCGCGGCGCGGTTGTTCGTGCAGACGGCGGCGAAGGTGGGGCCGCAGCTCACCCGCAAGGCGATGCTCGACGCCGTCCGGCAGGTGCACGACTTCACCGCGGAGGGGATGGTCGCGCCGCAGGACGTCGGTGGCAAACGCACTTCGGCCTGCATGACGCTGGTGCGGTTGAAGGGCGGGGCGTGGTCGCGGCTCGCGCCGGCCTCGGGGTACTCGTGCGGGTCGTTGATCGACACGGGGGTGGGCGGATGACGGGAACGCTTGCCTGCCGGGTTTCCGGCACCGGGAGCGGCGTATGACCGCTCTCCTGGCCTACACCATCTTCGGCCTGGTCACCGGCGGGGCGTACGCCGTCGTCGCGGGCGGGCTCGTGCTGACCTACAGCACCTCCAAGGTGTTCAACGTCGGGCACGGCGCGATCGGCATGGTCATGGCGTTCCTCTACTGGGAGCTCGCGGAGAACCGCGGTCTGCCGCAGTGGCTGGCGTTGCTGATCGTCGTCGGCGTGTGCGCGCCGCTGTTCGGGCTGCTGATCGAACGGTTCATCATGCGCCGGCTCGCGGGCGCCCCGATCGGGATCACCCTGGTGGCCGGGGTCGGCGTGCTGGTCGGGTTGATCGGGGTGGCGCAGGTGATCTGGCCGCCGCAGGCCCGTCCCGTGCGGCCGTTCCTCGACCAGTTGGGAATCCACATCGGACAGTCGTTCGTCAGCGGGCACGACCTGGTGACGCTGGTCTGCGCGGTGCTGGTCGCAGGCGGGTTGTACGTGTTGCTGAACCGGACGCGGACCGGGCTCGCGATGCGGGCCTGTGTGGACGCTCCGGAGCTGGCCGCGCTGTACGGGACGCGGCCGCACCGGCTGTCGGCGCTGAGCTGGGCGATCGGGTCGGCGCTGGCGGCGTTGGGCGGGATCCTGCTGACACCGGTGGTGCAGCTGGACTACGTGACGATGACGCTGCTCGTGATCACCGCTTACACCGCGGCGCTGGTCGGACGGTTGCGGAGTCTGCCGTGGACGTTCGCGGGCGCTCTGGGGCTCGGGCTGGTGCAGTCGTACGCGGTGGCGTACCTGCCGTCGTCGCAGTTCTGGATCTCGTTCCGGGCGGCGATTCCGGCGTTGCTGCTGTTCGTCGTGCTGCTGGCGATGCCGCAGTCGCCGTTGCGGATCGGCGGGGTGCGGGGGTCGCGCGGGGTGGCGGTGCCGAGCGGGGTGGCCACCGGTGTCGGCGCGGGGCTGTTCGCGGGCGTGGTCGTTGTGCTGGCGCTGCTGGTGGACTCGGTGGTGGCCGGGCAGCTCGCGCTGGCGCTGGTGTTCGGGATCGTGCTGCTGTCGGTGGCGCTGCTCACCGGGTACGGCGGGG
>NZ_MUYM01000046.1 GCF_002150765.1 Lentzea kentuckyensis | reverse complement strand
CCGCGGCGCCGCGGTGAAGCCGAGCTGGGAGACGAACCGGGCCGCGCGCAACATCCGCAGCGGGTCGTCGCCGAACGACTCCTGCGGGGTCGCCGGCGTGTCCAGCACGCCGTCGCGGGCCGCCTGGAGGCCTCCGGTCGGGTCCACGAACTCGCGGGCCGCGATGTCGAACGCCATGGCGTTGACCGTGAAGTCACGGCGGACCAGGTCGCCGCCGATGCTGTCGCCGAAGGTCACCTCGGGATTGCGGGTGACACCGTCGTAGGCGTCCGCACGGAAGGTCGTGATCTCGATGATCTCGCCGTGCTTCGAGGCGCCGACCGTGCCGAACGCGATTCCGGTGTCCCACTGGGCGTCCGACCAACCGGACAAAATGCCCTGGATCTCGGCGGGACGCGCGTCCGTGGTGAAGTCGAAGTCGTTCGTCGGGCGGCCCAGCACGGCGTCGCGCACACTGCCACCTACGAGGTAGAGGCGCTTGCCCTCGGCTGCGAACCGAGCGGCGAGCTCAGCGACGACTGGTGTGATGGCGGGCTCTTCCACCACCGCATTCTGCTGGAGCGATCGAGACACGAGAAACCAGCGTACTTAAGGTTCGTAAGTACGATCGGCCGTATGCCCCAGTCAGCCGCGCGTTCCGGGAGTCCCAAGCCGGGGCGCCGGAAGAAACGCCGGGGCAGGAGGCTCAAGACCGTCGACGAGACGTCGGCGGGTGGCCTGGTGCTCGACGGTGAGCAACGGGCGGCGGTGATCGGCAGACTTGACCGGCGGGGCCGGTTGCTGTGGTCTTTGCCGAAGGGTCACATCGAGGCCGGCGAGACCGCGGAACAGACCGCGGTGCGCGAGGTCGCCGAGGAGACCGGTATTCATAGCAGGGTGCTGCGCCCGTTGGGGTCGATCGACTACTGGTTCGTCGCAGACGACCGCCGGGTGCACAAGACGGTTCACCACTTCCTCCTCGAAGCGCTGGGGGGAGAGCTTTCCGACGAAGACGTGGAGGTCACCGAGGTGGCGTGGGTGCCACTCGGCGAACTGGACGAGCGACTCGCGTATGCCGACGAGCGCCGCCTGGTCCGCCGAGCCGCCGAACTGCTCGCCGACCGCTGCCCAGGCGGGGTGGAGTCGGCGTGAGCCTGAGGAAGCTCGTCTGCACAGCCGCTGTCGCCGCGTTCCTGGTGATCGCCGCGCCGCCTGCGGGCGCCGTGGAGCAGTCACAGCAGGACGGGATCGACGCGCTGCCGTTCACCACACCGACCGAGGTGTGGGCGACCAGATCCCTCTCCGCCCAGCCGGGCCAGCAGACGCCGCAGTTCCTGCGGCTCGACATCGCCCAGCTCACCCCCAGGTTCGTGACCAGCGACTCGCCGGGCACGGTCAAGATCACCGGCAAGATCGTCAACATCGGCGACCGCAAGGTCTCCGACATCGTGCTGCGCCTGGAGCGCGGCGAGTCCCTCGCCACCGAGGACGAGCTGCGCAAGGCGTTGCGGGAGCCCGCGGCGGCCGAGTCGATCCAGCCCAAGTTCACCCAGATCGCCGAGGCGTTGGAGCCGGGCCAGCAGACGGACTTCTCCCTCGAGGTACCGCTGCGGGGGACCGAGCCCACCTCGCTCGAGGTCGAACAGCCGGGCATCTACCCGATCCTCGCCAACGTCAACGGCAAGCCCGACTTCGGCGGCCAGGCCCGGCTCGCGGCGCTGTCCACGCTGCTGCCCGTGCTCGGTGTGCCCGGCGGCGAGACCAAGGGCAGGGCGGGCGCGCCGGCGAAACTCACCGTGCTGTGGCCGATCGTGGACCGGCCGCGGCTGGTCCGGCTCGGCGGTGAGGGGCAGTCGGAGCTGATCGACGACGATCTCGCCACCTCGCTCTCGGTCAACGGCCGCCTGTACGGCGTGCTGCAGGCCTACGAACAGATGGTCTCGTCGATGAGCACGGCCATGTGCCTCGCGATCGACCCGGACCTGCTCCGCACCGTCCAGGCCATGAGCACCGGCTACAAGGTGCGCGGTGGCGCGGACGGCAAGGGCAAGACCGAGGCCAGGTTGTGGCTGGACCGGCTCAAGATCGCCGCCGGCGGCCGCTGCGTCGTCTCGCTGCCGTCCGCCGACGCCGACCTCGTGGCGTTGAACAGGGCGAAGCTCGGCACGATGCGCACACTCGCGGTGACCGACGGCCCCAAGCTCATCCAGGACGTCCTGTCCGTGCAGCCGCTGCCCGACCTGGTCTGGCCGGAGGACGGCGTGCTGGACCAGTCGACGTTCGACGAGCTGGTCACGCCGCAGCCGGACAAGAAGTACCCAGGGATGAAGTCGGTCCTGCTCGACCCGACCGGCCTCACCGACGCGCCGGGCACCGCACCGGTGGGCATCGGCGGCAAGAACCCGGTGACCGCCGTGAAGATCGACTCGATGGTCTCGGACGCGTTGCAGGGCAGTGACTCCCGGCCGCGCACGCTCTCCGGGGTGACCGCGCCGTTCGAGAACCAGCCGGTGTCCGTGCAGAACGCGCTGGCGGTGCTGGTGTTCCGCGCCGGATGGCAGGGCGACGGCCGCAACGTGCTGGTCGCGCCGCCGCGCCGGTGGAACGCCCCGATCTCGGAGATGACCGAGTTCCTGACGGCGGCCCAGAAGCTGCTCGCCGGCGGGTACGCGGCCCAGACCGGGCTCGCGGAGCTCACCAACGCCACCCCCGCGGTGACGAACGCCAAGGTCGCCTACCCGCCGGAGGCCGGCGCGCGGGAGATCTCGGCGATCATCGCGAACTCCGTCACGAACCAGAGCGCCGAGCTGAACGGCCTGGTCGCGGCCATGCAGCAGGAGGACACCCAGCACGCGGCGCCCGCCGACCTGGCCGACCCGCTGTGGCTCGGCCTGCTGCGCGCGATGTCCGGCGCGTGGCGGTCCAACGAGCAGGGCGCCCGGTCCGCGGCCGAGATCAGCCAGGACCAGCTCGACGCGCTGACCGGCATGGTCGCCGTCACCCAGCCGAACAGCCCGATCCTGCTCGGGTCCGGGGACAGCCCGATCCCGGTCACGATCACGAACAAGCTCGACGTCCGGGTGACCGTGCGGATCACGCTCGCCGACACCCCGGGGATCAGGAAGCTCGACCTCGCCGACCAGGTGCTTCCCGCCCGCGGCGAGCGCGTCGTGCGGGTGCCGGTCGAGGTGCTGCGGTCCGGCCGGTTCCCGGTCAACGTCCGGCTGACCACTCCCGAGGGCGTCGCTCTGGGTGACGCTGTCAAGCTGGAGGTGTCGTCGTCCGCCTACGGCACCATCACGGTGATCATCACCGTGATCGCCGGGATCGCGCTCGTCCTGCTTTCCGGGCGGCGCATCTACAAGCGGGTCCGCGCTCGCAACGGCGAGAGCGGCGACGCACCGTCCATCGAGAACGTCACACCGGAGAAGTCGAGCGCGTGAGCGAGACAGCCACGACCACCGAACCAGAGCAGCAGAAGCAGGCACCGTCGGTCGCCAAGGCGAGCGGCTCGATGGCGATCGCGACCATCGTCAGCCGCGTCACCGGCCTGTTGTCGAAGGTGCTGCTGGTCGCGGCACTGGGCATCGGCACTCTCAACGACTCGTACCAGGCGGCCTCCACACTGCCGACGATGATCAACGAGTTGCTTCTCGGCGGCATTCTGACCAGCGTGGCGATCCCGCTGCTGGTCCGCGCGGAGAAGGAGGACGGCGACGGCGGTGAGTCGTACGCCCAATGGCTGATCAGCATGGGCACCGCGATCCTGGCCGTCGGCACGGTGATCGCGGTGGCATGCGCGCCGCTGCTCACCTCGCTGTTCATCGCCGACTCGCCGACCGCGAACCGCGACCTGGTCACGGCGTTCGCCTACCTGGTGCTGCCGGGCATCGTGTTCTACGGCCTGACCGCACTGATCGGCGCAGTGCTCAACGCCAGGCACGTGTTCGGCCTGCCCACCTGGGCACCCGTGCTGAACAACGTGGTCGTGATCCTGGTCCTCGGCATCTACTGGATGCTCCCGGGAGAGATCACGCTCAACCCCGTCTCCATGACCGACAGCCACGTCCTGGTCCTCGGCCTCGGCACCGCGCTCGGTGTCGCCGTACAAGCGTTGGTGCTGTTCCCGGCGCTGCGCAAGACCGGTTTCCGGTTCAAGTGGCGGTTCGGCTGGGACTCGCGGCTCGCCGAGTTCGGCAACCTCGCCTTCTGGGTCCTGCTCTACGTCGGCCTCGGTTTCGCCAGCATGACGGTGCTGACCAAGGTGGCCACCCACGGCGAGGGAGCCCTGGGCGCGTTCAACTACCAGTGGCTGATCGCCCAAGTGCCCTACGGCGTGCTCGGTGTCTCGTTGCTGACCGCGCTGATGCCGAAGATGAGCCGTGCGGCGGCGAACAACGACAACGACGCGATCGTGCGCGACCTGCTGTTCGGCAACCGCATGTCGTCGATCCTGCTGATGCCGTTCAGCGTGCTGATGACTGTCTCCGGCGTGGCGATCGGCATCGCCGCGTTCGGGTTCGGCAAGTCCGGTGTGACGGGCGGCACGGCAGTCGGCCTGGCGCTCGCTCTGTCCGCGTTCGGCCTGGTGCCGTACGCGGTCACGCTGCTGCAGCTGCGGGTCTTCTACGCGATGAAGGACGCACGCACGCCGACGTTGATCCAGGCGCTGATCGTGGTGGTCCGGATCGGTCTTCTGTACTTCTTCCTCGCGGTGTCCCAGCCCGAGCAGCTCGCCGTCGGCGTGTCGCTCGCGATGTCGCTCAGCTTCGTCTTCGGCGCGGTCGTCGGTCAGGTCTGGCTCCGGGTCCGCCTCGGGCGTCTGCGCACCGGCTACACCATCTGGACCGTCTGCCTGACGGTGGTGGCATCCGCTCTGGCCTTCGCGGTCGCCAAGGGCGTGAACCAGCTGCTGCTGGACGTGATCGGGTTCTCCAACCCGGTTGTAGCCGCCTGGGTCGAGGTCGTTGTGGTGACGCTGATCGGTTTGCCGCTCGCGTTCGGCCTTTTGGCGGCGTTCCGGGTACCCGAGATGCAGCCGGCGATCGACAAGATCAACCGTTTGGTGCGGCGGCGGTGACCCCGGCCGGTGAGCGTCGTCCCGTACCCTCGTGCCCGTGAGTAGCGGAGTTCACGCCGCCCTGGTCCCCGGCGGCGTCATCGGCAACGGCCGATACCGGCTGCTCGCGAAATCAGGCGCGGACGCCCGGTCCAACGCCGAGTTGTGGCGTGCGAGGGACGGTCAGCTCAACCGGGACGTGGCGCTGACCGTGCTGCTCGGCGACCTCGCGGACAACGACGCCGCGGCCCGTGCCCGCCGGACGGTCGAACGCGCGATGCACGCGGCGTCGTTCACGCATCCCGGCGTGTCCAGGGTGATCGACGTTCTCACGCCCGGCACCGGCATCCGCCCGGACGAGGGCATCCTCGGCATGGTCATCGCCGAGTGGACCCAGGGCACCGACCTGATGGACCTCATCGCGGAGGGCCCGCTGCCGGCGGGCGCCGCGACCCGCCTGCTCGAACCGCTCGGCGCCGCCATCGAGGGCGCGCACCACGCCGGTCTCGTGCTGGGCGCGGACCACCCGCAGCGCATCCGGGTCACCTCGGACGGCCGTCTGCGCCTCGCGTTCCCTGGTCCGCGACCGGACGCGATCGCGCGCGACGACGTCAAGGGCCTGGGCGCGATCCTGTACCTGCTGCTCACCGGCCGGTGGGCGCTGCCGGGCGGTCCGCAGGGCGTGCCGGTGGCTCCGACCGGGCCCGACGGTTCCGTGGTCGCGCCGAACGCGTTGCACCCGTACCTGCCGCACGACCTTTCGTCCGTCGCGGTGCGTTCGTTGGAAGACACCTCGGTGGGCGGCATCCGCACGTCCGCGGCGATCCTCCAGGTCCTCGACCAGATCGCGGCCGAGGAAGCCCAGACCTCGCTGATCCCGGCCGTGTCGTCGACGAAAGGTGACGACGACGACCAGGTCGTGTGGACGACACAGCGCCCGAGGCAGGACAAGCAGCAGAAGAAGAAGCTGTGGATCAGCGTCGCGGTGCTCGCCGTCGCCACGCTGACCGTGATCGTCTGGCTGAGCGTGCAGATCGTCGGGTTCTTCAGCGACGAGCCGTCCAAGGGCGGCGGCCCGACCGTGGTGATCAACCAGCCGGGGTCGAACGGCCAGTCCGCGCCGGTGCCCACGCCGGCCGGACCGGTGCAGCCGGGCCAGATCGGCGTCTACGACGTCACGAACCAACCGGACAACGCGAACCAGGCGAGCCGGGCGGTCGACAACAACGCGAGCACGTTCTGGCGGACCGACAACTACTTCCAGCAGTTCCCGGCCATGAAGCCGGGCATCGGGCTGATGGCGTCGTTCGCCGAGCCTGTGAAGCTGGCGTCGATCACGATCACCTCGCCCAGCAAGGACACGCACGTCGAGATCCGGGTGGCGTCGTCGCTCGACGCGCCGCTGGAGGAGACCAAGACCATCGGGGTCGCGAACCTGTCGGACGGGCAGACGCAGATCCAGCTCAACGAGCACGAGCCGACCGCGCACGTGCTGATCTGGATCACGCAGCTGACGAACTCCGGCGGGGGCAAGAACCAGACGGAGATCCGCGAGGTCCTCTACACGCGAGCCCAGTGACCCGCACGCGGGGACGCTACGTGCATTCGAAGCGAACGGAAGCTCCCCGCGTGCACTCGCAGCAGGCCTGTTCGGATGATCTGTGATCGTCCTCGCTATCCTCCGTAGTCGTGACCGCCGCAGCCAGCTCGGACGCCGATCTCATCTCGGCCCACGCCGCAGGTGACCCCTACGCGTTCTCGGAGCTGGTGAAACGACACCGCGACCGGATGTGGGCGGTGGCGTTGCGGACGCTGCGTGACCCGGAAGAGGCCGCGGACGCGCTCCAGGAGGCGTTCATCTCGGCTTTCCGGGCGGCGTCGTCGTTCCGCGCGGAGTCACAGGTCACCACCTGGCTTCACCGGATCGTGGTCAACGCGTGCCTCGACCGGATGAGGCGACGACAAACAAGACCGACAGTGCCGTTGCCCGAGGCCGGTCCAGGCGAGCCCGTCGCGCCGCGTGACGCGATGAGCGACCGCGAGACCAGCCTGATGGTGCAGCAGGCGTTGATGGAGCTGCCGGAAGAGCAGCGGGCGCCCATCGTGCTGGTCGACGTCGAGGGGTATTCCGTCGCGGAGACGGCGCGGCTCCTGGGCATCGCCGAAGGCACGGTCAAGAGCCGGTGTGCGCGAGGTCGCGCCAAGCTCGCCAAAGTTCTCGGGCACCTCAGGAACCGAATCGCAGATGCGAACGTCCCAGCTGACGGTGTGAATGTGCAAGAGCAACGTCAGTGGGAGGGTCGATGACCGGCATGGAGCGCGTGCCGATGGGTCCGCCGTGGTCTGTCGACCTCATCGCGGACCTGCACGCGGGCGTGCTGCCCCCTGAGGTCGCCGCACAGCTGCGTCCGAGGGTCGAGGCGGACGCTGAGGCCAGGGAGATCCTGGAGGCCCTGGACGCGACGCTGGCGGACCTGGAGGCGTTGCCCTCGATCCCGATGCCCGACCACGTGGCCGCCCGGATCGACGCGGCGCTGGCCGCCGAGGCCCGTCCGGCCGCGCCCGTCGTGTCGCTGGACGAGGCCCGCAAGCGCCGCAACCGCAGGCTAGGTCTTGGTGGTGGCGTGCTGGTGGCCGCGGCTGCCGCGTTCGGCATCGTGCTGGCCGTTTCCCCAGGCGCGCAGCAGGCGGACACCCCCGGTGACGCCGCGCCCGCACCGACGACGAACTCGAACGCCTCGGCTCCGCTGAGCTTGAAGCGGGACGAGCTGGGCTCCGCGGTCGGCGAAGTGCTCAAGGCGCAGAACTACGGCCCGCTGGAGACGCCCGACCGGTTGGCCGGCTGTCTGCAGGGCGGCGGCATCACCAGTTCGGGCAACCCTCTCGGCATCAGCCCGATCAACCTCGAGGGCAAGGACGCGGTGATGGCGATCCTGCCGGCCGGTCTCGGGAAGTACCGGCTGGTCGTGCTGGACCCGGCCACCTGCGGACCGGACAAGCCGGCGGGCGTTCTCGCGGACACGACCGTGGGCCAGAGGTAGTCGTTCAAGTCACGGAATTAGCTGCACCTACGATCCGTTGAGCCAGTCAGACGACGAGATCGAGGAGTTGCAGAGCCGTGAGCGTGCGCAACGTGATCATCATTGGATCGGGACCGGCGGGTTACACCGCGGCGGTCTACGCGGCACGCGCGCAGCTGGAGCCCCTGGTCTTCGAGGGTTCGCAGTACGGCGGCGCCCTGATGACGACGACCGAGGTCGAGAACTACCCGGGCTTCCGCGACGGCATCATGGGCCCCGAGCTCATGGAGCAGATGCGCGAGCAGGCGACGCGTTTCGGTGCCGAGCTGCGCGCCGAGGACGTGGAGTCCGTCGAGCTGACCGGTGAGATCAAGAAGGTCGTCGCCAACGGCGTCGAGTACGAGGCCCGCGCGGTCATCCTCGCGATGGGCGCGGCGGCCAGGTACCTGAACATCCCCGGCGAGCAGGAGCTGCTCGGCCGCGGTGTGTCGGCCTGTGCGACGTGCGACGGCTTCTTCTTCCGCGACCACGACATCGCGGTGGTCGGCGGCGGCGACACGGCGATGGAGGAGGCGACGTTCCTCACCCGCTTCGCCAAGTCCGTCACGCTGATCCACCGCCGCGAGGAGTTCCGCGCCTCGAAGGTCATGCTCGAGCGCGCCCGCGCCAACGAGAAGATCAAGTGGCAGCTGAACACGCAGGTCACCGACGTGCTGGGCAACGGCACCGTGTCGTCGATCAAGGTGAAGGACACCCAGACCGGCGCGGAGTCCGAGCTGCCCGTCACCGGCTTCTTCCTGGCGATCGGCCACGACCCGCGCTCGGGCCTGGTCAAGGGCCAGGTCGACCTGGACGAGGAGGGCTACGTCGTCACGAAGGGCAAGACCTCCTACACGAACCTGGACGGCGTGTTCGCTGCCGGCGACCTCGTCGACCACGAATACCGCCAGGCCATCACCGCCGCCGGCTCCGGTTGCAGCGCCGCGATCGACGCGGAACGGTGGCTCGCCGAGCACGGCGAGGAGCACGCCGAGATCGCGGCAGAGGCCGTCGGTGGCGGCTACGGCAAGAGCAACTGAAGTTTCTTCGAGTTATAGGAGAGAACATGGCAGGCGCCACCGTCACGGTGACCGACAAGTCGTTCGCGGACGACGTGCTGACCAGCGAGAAGCCCGTGCTGGTCGACTTCTGGGCGACCTGGTGCGGCCCGTGCAAGATGGTTGCGCCGGTGCTGGAGGAGATCGCCGCTGAGCACAGCGAGAAGCTCACCATCGCCAAGGTCGACATCGACGCCAACCCGTCGATCGCCCGCGACTACCAGATCATGTCCGTGCCGACGCTGATCCTGTTCCAGGGCGGCCGTCCGGTGAAGCAGATCGTCGGCGCGAAGCCCAAGGCCGCGCTGCTCAACGACCTGCAGGACGTTCTGGCCTGAGAAAAAAGTTGCATGGGCTAAGAAGTCTTTTGCAACGCGCAACGTGACCCGCCCGTCTATCGATAAGACGAGCGGGTCACGTTCGTTTTGGGTACCGGGAACGTGATCTCGGTACGACTGTGAGTAGCCCTGCATCGATCACTGAGCGCAGCAGGGCACAATGAGGGCTTCCCAACTGACGCGCCGACCAGGTTCGGCGCCATAGTCGAGCGAGGGTGCATGCAGCTGCTCCGCCGCGGGGACGTCGGAAGTGATGTTGCCGAGATCCGGTCGACCCTGACCAGGCTCGGGATGCTTCCGCCGGCCGACCCCCAGGCGCCGCCGGTGTTCGACCAGCAGGTCGAGCACGCCGTGCGCGCGTTCCAGCAGCAGCGGGGGCTGATCATCGATGGCATCGTCGGCCCGGCGACCTACCGCGCGCTGCGCGACGCGACGTTCTCACTCGGCGACCGCCCGCTCGCGTTCCTGATGTCGCAGCCGACCACCGGCGACGACGTGCTGATGCTCCAGGAACGCCTGCTGGAGCTCGGTTACGACGCCGGCCGCGCCAACGGCGTGTTCGGTCAGCAGACCGAGCAGGCCCTGAAGAACTTCCAGCGCGACTACGGCCTGATCGTGGACGGCATGTGCGGCCCGGACACCGTGCGCGCGCTGCGCCAGCTCCAGCCCAAGGTCCGCGGTGGCCGTCCGCAGCTGCTGCGCGAGCAGGAGCGGCTCCGCGGTGCCGGTTCGCGCCTGTCCGGCAAGCGCATCGTCATCGACCCCGGACACGGCGGCCAGGACCGCGGTGTGGTGGTGGACGGCGTCTCCGAGGCCGACCTGATGCTGGACCTCGCCCGCCGGCTGGAAGGCAAGATGGCCGCCACCGGCATGGAGGCGTTGCTCACACGCGGGCCGGACAACTGCCCGGACGAGGCGGAGCGCGCCCGGTTCGCGAACGAGGCCGGCGCCGATCTGATCCTGTCGTTGCACGCCGACGGCAACTCGTCGCCGAACGCGCAGGGCGTGGCGACGTTCCACTACGGCACCGGCAACGGCACGTCGTCCACCGTGGGTGAGGCGCTGGCCGGGTTCATCCAGCGCGAGGTCACCGCCCGCACGTCGATGTCGAACTGCGGTTCGCACCCGAAGACGTGGGACCTGCTGCGGCTCACCCGCTGCACGGCCGTGCGCGTCGAGGTCGGTTACCTGACGAACGCTGAAGACCGCGCACGCCTGGCGACGCCCGGTTTCCGCGACATCGTGGCCGAGGGCATCCTCGTCGCCGTGAAGCGTCTCTACCTGCTCGGCAAGGACGACCAGCCGACGGGCACCTTCACGTTCAACGACCTTCTCCGCTACGAGATGGCCAAGGGCTGACGTTTCAGACGTAACGCGGGGGCCCCACGTTTCCCTGGAGGAAACGTGGGGCCCCCGCGTTACTTGTCAGACGGGACGGAAGCTCGGTTCCGCCGTCGAGACGGTGACGCTGTTGAGGAGACGTTCGAGAGCGGCCTCGACGTCTTCCTTCCACGTGATGGCGCTGCGCAGCTCCAGACGCAACCGGGGCCAGCGCGGGTGCGGCCGCACGGTCTTGAAGCCAACGCTGGTGAGGAACTCCGCCGGCGTGACGCAACTGGGCTCTTCGTCGTCCGGGCGCATGTCGCCGAACGCCTCGATGGCCTTCACGCCACGACGCGTCAGATCCTTCGCCACGGCCTGAACGAGCACGCGCGCGAGTCCTCCCCCTCGGAACTCCGGGAGGACGTCCAGAGACGTCATGAGGACCGCGTCCGGGCTGACCGGGGACGTGGGGAAGGCGGCACTGCGCGGAACGGCGGCCGGAGGTGCGTAGAACACCGAACCTGCGGGAATGCCGTCGCAGTAGATCAGGCGACCGCACGAACCCCATTCGAGCAGGACACTGGAGACCCAGGCTTCCTTCTCGAACTCCGTGTCGCCGTACTCCTCAGCCTGTTCGCGCAGGTGAGGGGCAAGTTCCCAGAAGACGCACGTCCTGCTGTGCTTGGACAGATGTTCCAGGTTGTCCAGCGTGACGCCCACAACGCGTCGCGACACCCCGACCTCCACCCCTTGGCACACACAGTGAACCCATACGAGGGTAGGCGAATGTGACGGAACCCGGAAGGCGCGTGCCCTGAACGGGATGACGGTTACACTCGCTCGGGACAATTCCTGATCAGGAGTCCCACATGACTGTGCCCGGACAGCCCGCCAAGCAGGGCCCCAGAAGCCTTGACCCCCACCTCCGCCGCTACGCAGCGCGCACGGCAGGGATGACGGCATCGGAGATCCGGGCACTTTTCGCAGTCGCGTCCCGCCCAGAGGTCGTATCGCTGGCCGGCGGCATGCCGCACCTGGCCGCTCTGCCGCTGGAATCGCTGTCTGCCGAGATCGGTGATCTGGTCGCCTCGGAAGGCCTGGTGGCGCTGCAGTACGGCTCGGCGCACGGTGTTCCGTTGCTGCGCGAGCAGATCTGCGACGTCATGGCGCTCGAAGGCATCAACGGCCACCCGGACGACGTGGTGGTGACCGTCGGCTCGCAGATGGGCCTCGACATGGTCACCCGGATCTTCTGCGACCCCGGCGACGTGGTGATCGCCGAGGGGCCGTCGTACGTCGGTGCGTTGGGCTCGTTCACCGCGTACCAGGCGCAGGTCGTGCACGTCGCGATGGACGCTGACGGGCTCGTGCCGTCGTTGCTGCGAGAGGCGCTGGAGGCTTGCCGTAGGGCTGGCCAGCGGGTCAAGTTCCTCTACACGATCCCGAACTTCCACAACCCGGCCGGCGTGACGCTGGCGGTGTCGCGGCGGGCCGAGATCCTGGAGATCTGCCGCTCGTACGGCGTGCTGGTCGTGGAGGACAACCCGTACGGGCTGCTCGGGTTCGACGGCCAGACGTACCCGGCGCTGCGGTCCATGGACCCGGACAACGTGGTGTACCTCGGGTCGTTCTCGAAGACCTTCGCCGCCGGCCTGCGGGTCGGCTGGGTGCTGGCGCCGCACGCGGTGCGCGAGAAGCTGGTGCTGGCGGCCGAGTCGGCCACCCTGTGCCCGCCGACGCTGAACCAGATGATCGTGTCGCGGTACCTCTCGACCCAGGACTGGAAGGGTCAGATCAAGACCTACCGCGAGGCGTACCGGGAGCGCCGCGATGCCGCTGTCTCCGCTCTGGAACAGCACATGCCGCAAGGTTCCACGTGGAACATTCCGAACGGCGGCTTCTACGTCTGGGTGACGGTGCCCGAGGGCATCGACACGAAGGCGATGCTGCCCCGAGCCGTGACAGCCCGTGTGGCGTACGCGTCCGGCACCGGGTTCTACGCGGACGGCTTCGGCTCCCGCCAGTTGCGGATCTCGTACTGCTACCCGACCCCTGAGCGCATCCGTGAGGGCGTCCGCCGCCTGGCGAACGTCATCGAGGACGAGATGCAGCTGCACGCGACCTTCGGGGCGACCCCTGGCCGTCAGCTGTCCGGGCCGCAGACCCCGTCGCCCGACACCGCCTGATCTTTGGAGTTTTGCTGTGGCTGACCGCATGGTCGCTGTGCTGTCCGGTGGGCTCTCCCACGAACGTGAGGTCTCGATCCGCTCGGGTCGCCGGTTGTCGGCGGCCCTGCGGTCGGCGGGCGTGACGGTGGAGGAGTGGGACGCCGACGCCTCGTTGCTGACGCGTCTTCGTGATCACCGCCCGGATGCCGTTGTCGTCGCGCTGCACGGCGGTGAGGGCGAGAACGGTTCGGTGCAGGCGATCCTCGAAATGTTCGGGGTGCCGTACGTGGGCACCGACTCGCGGGCGTGCCGCCGGGCGTGGGACAAGCCGACCGCGAAGGCTGAGCTGGCCCGTGCCGGGCTGCTGACGCCGGAGTGGGTCGTCCTGCCGCACGCGACGTTCCGCGAGCTGGGTGCCAAGCCGGTGCTCGACGCGATGGTCTCGACGCTGGGGCTGCCGTTGATGCTGAAGCCGGACCAGGGCGGCTCGGCGCTGGGCGCGCACGTGGTCCGGGACGCTGCCGATCTGCCCGCGGCGATGGTCGGGTGCCTGGCGTACGGCGACACCGTGCTGGCCGAGCAGTTCATCTCCGGGGTGGAGGTGGCTGTGACGGTGGTCGACGGTCCGGACGGCCCGACGGCGCTGCCGGCGGTCGAGATCGTTCCGGAGAGTGGCGTGTACGACTACACGGCTCGGTACACCGCGGGGCTGACCGACTTCCACTCGCCGGCTCGGCTGGACGCGACTGCCGCCAAGGCGGTCGGCGAGCTGGCGGTGGCGGCGCACCGGTTGCTCGGGCTGCGGGACGTCTCGCGGACCGACGCGGTGGTGGCCGAGGACGGCTCCGTCTACTTCCTCGAAGTGAACGTGTCGCCGGGCCTGACCGAGACGTCGCTTCTGCCGATGGCCGTCGAGGCGGCGGGGGAGTCGTTGGGCGAGATTTACGCCGGTTTGATCGAGCGCGCTGTCGCCCGTTGATCTCTGTTCATAGGTGACGCCCCGTATCCTTTTGGATGCGGGGCGTCATCGTCACCGTGACATAAGGCCCGTGGGTGATCCTATAGGCCTACTCCGATGTCCGAATTGTCGTTTCTGGGCTCATCATGCCGATGATGCGTTCAAGATCATCAACTGACCCGAATTCGACGACGATCCGGCCTTTTCGCTGCCCGAGTTCGACCTTCACGCGGGTGTCGAAGTTGTCCGAGAGGCGTTCGGCGAGCTCCTGCAGACCGGGCGCGTGCATCTGCTTGCGCGGTGCGGCCTTCTCTTTTTTGGGCTTCTCGTTCTTGGCGATCGTCACCGCTTCTTCGGTCGCGCGGACCGACATGCCCTCGGCGACGATCCGCGCCGCGAGGTCTTCCTGCGTACCGGCGTCGTCGAGACCGAGCAACGCCCGTGCGTGACCCGCGCTGAGAACACCCGCCGCCACCCGTCGTTGGACGGGGAGGGGGAGCTTCAGCAGCCGGATGGTGTTCGTGACGACGGGGCGGCTGCGGCCGATGCGGTCCGCGAGCTCCTCGTGCGTGACACCGAACTCCTCCAGCAGCTGCTGGTAGGCCGCCGCCTCTTCGAGCGGGTTGAGCTGAACGCGGTGGATGTTCTCCAGCAGCGCGTCGCGCAGCATCACGTCGTCGGCGGTCTGCCGCACGATCGCCGGGATGGTCTTGAGCCCGGCCTGCTGGGTCGCCCGCCACCGGCGTTCGCCCATGACGAGCTCGTAGGTGTCGGCGGTGAGCTCGCGAACCACGATCGGTTGCATGAGCCCGAACTCCTTGATGGAGAACGAGAGCTCGTTGATCGCGTCCGGGTCGAACACCTGGCGCGGCTGCTTGGGGTTGGTCTTGATCGCGGTGACCGGCACCTCCCGGTACACCGCCCCCGCGACCTCACCGGCCGGCTGAGCCTTCGCCGCTGCCCCGTTCCCGTTCCCGGCCGCGGCGGGCCGGATGGTGCTGGGCGCACCAGGCGGAGGGCCCTGCGGGATCAACGCGGCCAGGCCGCGCCCGAGTCCGCCCTTGCGCTGCTCCGTCATGCGCCCTCCTCCTTGGCCCCGCGGATCGCGATCTCCTTCGCGGCGTCGAGGTAGCTCATCGACCCGCGCGAGCCCGGGTCGTACGTCAACACCGTCTGACCGAATCCTGGTGCCTCGGAGACCTTCACGCTGCGCGGAATCACCGTCTTGAGGGCAACGTCGCCGAAGTGGCCACGCACCTCGCTGGTCACCTGGTCCGCGAGCTTCGTGCGGCCGTCGTACATCGTGAGGAGGATCGTCGAGATCGCGAGGTCCGGGTTCAGGTGCTGCTGCACGAGCTCGATGTTGCGCAGCAGCTGGCTCAGCCCCTCCAGCGCGTAGTACTCGCACTGGATCGGGATGAGCACCTCCTGGGCCGCGACCATCGCGTTGACGGTCAGCAGGCCGAGGCTCGGCGGGCAGTCGATGAAGACGTAGTCGGGCTGCAGCTGGTCAAGCGCCTCCGGGCTGAGCGCTTCCTTGAGTCGCGACTCGCGGGCCACCATCGAAACGAGCTCGATCTCGGCGCCGGCGAGGTCGATCGTCGCGGGAACGCAGAACAGGTTCGGCGACGTTGGGCTGACCTGAGCGGCCTCCGCGATGGAGATCTCGCCGATGAGCACCTCGTAGACACTCGGGGTGCCACTGCGGTGCTCGACCGCGAGCGCCGTGCTGGCGTTCCCCTGCGGGTCGAGGTCGATCACGAGCACCTTGAGCCCGTGAATCGCGAGCGCCGCGGCGAGGTTCACCGTGCTCGTCGTCTTGCCCACGCCGCCCTTCTGGTTGGCGACGGTGATCACCCGGCGGCGGGTAGGCCGGGGGAGCAACGACTCGTCGGGGTGCAGCACGCTTGCCGCACGAGCCGCCTCTTCTGCAATCGGGGTCCACACCACGGCGCTGTCATCTCCGTTGTTGGTCGGCTTGGCTTGGGGTTTGGAGGGCTTCGTTTCACGTGGAACATCGGCTGCCTGAAACTCCGGGTACACGCTCACCGATCCCTCCGCGTCTGGCGCTCGACGATCAGCACTGTCGTAGGCACCTCGAGTAGATCCGCTCCCACGACGACGACCCTCGGGTTGGCGCCCCCGGCCTTGAGCACTGAGGTCCCGTCGCGGTCCAACTCTTCCTGCGCGCGCTCGCCCTTGAGCGCGACCATCCGCCCACCGCCCTTGAGCAGAGGCAGGCACCACTTCGCTAGCTTCTCCAGCGGCGCCACGGCCCTCGCCGTGGCCACATCGCAGTTCTTCAGCTGAGCCCTGATCGGCCCCTCCTCCGCACGCCCGCGGAGGACGGTGACGTTGTCGAGACTCAGCCGCTCCTTCACCTCTTCGAGCCACGCGATGCGGCGCGCCATCGGCTCCAGCAGCGTGATCCTCAGGTCCGGTCGCACGATCGCCAGGGGCACGCCCGGCAACCCAGCTCCCGACCCCACGTCCACAACGCGCTCGTTCTGTTGGAACAGCTCCTCGATCACCGCCGAGTTGAGCACGTGCCGTTCCCAAATCTTGTCGACCTCACGAGGACCAATAAGTCCGCGCTCGACGCCATGCTCCGTCAGCAACCTGACGAACTCGGCGGCACGGTCAACGTGCTCACCGAAGACGAGCTTCGCGTTGTCGGGCAACTCCCCGGCCATGTTCTCCGTCCGTGAGCGTTTCACGTGAAACCACGCGGCGGCGACGTTCCGGCGGCCGGTGGAAAAGCTGGCGAATGCCAGGGGACCATCATGACGGATCGACCATGCGCTCCGCCAAATCCTGAGCGCCGTTTCACGTGAAACTTGGGGGAAAGTTGCCTCCGACCATCTACACGGTCACTCATCCGCATCCATCGGCCGGCGCCGGCCTGGTTTTGACGATGGCTCATCCAGCTGGCGGGGTTGTTGTTGGACGAAGGTGCGGGGGCGTCGGCTTGGGGTCGATGTGCTGGTGCCCGCTCAGACTGACGCTGAACGGGTGGAGTGCGATCTGGTGGATGGGGTTTCGCCTGGGGAGGCTTGGCGGGTGATTTCGGAGGCTCGGGGGTTTCCAGTGCCGGACACGGGGGAGCAGGAGCAGTGGTTGGCTGGGTGGCGGGAGGGGCGGTTTCACGTGAAACCGTGAGTCGGGTGGTGGGGCTTCTGAGTAGGTGGTGATCTTGCGGAGCGCTGATCGCGTTCCAGACGAGTCACCTTGCTCGGGTGGTCGCGTTGGCACTCTGCGGGGCACGCTCCATGCCAACCCCACCGCTTGTCACCCAGCGCGGCATCACACGGGACGTACCCATCGCCGCATCGCCCCGGACTGTCAGACCCGATGAGTACGTTGGGCCGCGGGGGACGCGAAATCACGGGGGGACTCCTGCGCAAGCCTGCCCGGCATTGCCACGGCGGGTGCTTGCCCTCCACCGCCGGGTGGTGCGGGGCGAGCGAGGACACATCACGCCTTGTCGACTTGTCGCCACCGGCCCGCTCGGTGGTCCGGACAGCAAACGGCCCCTGGTTCCCGGGGAACCAGGGGCCGTTGTGAGCGGAGGGCGTCAGGGCTTGGGGAAGATGATCACCCGGCGCTGCGGCTCTTCGCCTTCGCTTTCGCTGTGCACGCCTGCCACTGCGGCCACGGCGTCGTGGACCACCTTGCGTTCGAAGGGGGTCATGGGGTGCAGGCGGGCGCGTTCGCCTGAGGCCAGGACCTTTTCGGCGGTGGTGCGGCCCATTTCGGCCAGTTCGGCTCGGCGGCCTGCTCGCCACTGGGCGATGTCCAGCATCAGGCGGGAGCGGACTCCCGTTTCTTGCTGAACGGCCAGGCGGGTCAGTTCCTGCAGCGATTCGAGGACGTTGCCTCGGGGGCCCACCAGTTTGGACAGGTCCTCGCCGCCGTCGATGCTGACGATGGCGCGACCGCTTTCCACGTCCAGGTCGATGTCGCCGTCGTAGTCGAGCAGGTCCAGCAGGCGCTCGAGGTAGTCACCTGCGATGTCGCCTTCCTGGACGAGCAGGTCCTCGGTCTTGCTCTGCGACTGCGGCTCGGCCTCGGCTTCGGCCTCAGCCGGCGACGACGCCTCCACGTCGTCGGTCGCCTGCAAGGTCTCCGACACGATGTCTCCTCTCCGGGGCAAACGCCCGAAATCAGCGGCGCTTCTTGCTGCCCGGCTTCTTGCTGGTGGATCGGCCTGGGGTCAGGCCGGGGATCTCGGTGTTGGGCGTGCTGCCGTTCGTGTTGTCGGCAGCAGGCTTCGACGCGCCGCTGGGGCCCGCGGTCGGCATGCGCTTGGCGCCGTTCGCCGGCTTGGCGCCCGGTGCGGGCTTCTTCGGGTTGACCGGCTTGGCGCCCGGCTTGGGGGCGAGGGCCTGGCGCGTTTCCACAGCCGTGGCCTTCTTCTCTTCTTCTTCGGAGTCGATGCGCTTGTAGACGATGTGCTGCTGGCCGAGGGTCCACGCGTTGTTGGACAGCCAGTACATCAGGATCGCGATGGGGAAGAAGAAGCCACCGACCAGGACGCCCAGCGGGAAGATGTAGAGCGTCAGCTTGTTCATGATGGCCGTCTGCGGGTTGTCCAGCGCGGCCTGGTTCTGGCGGGCGACCGAGTGGCGGGCCGTGAAGTGGGTCGCGATGGACGCCACGATCATCAGCGGCACGGAGACCAGGATGACGTTCAGGCGTTCGGTGCCGAAGTCCCTCAGCAGGTTCTCGGGCATCGTGATGAACGTGGAGAGGTTCGCACCGAAGAGCTTCGCCTGGACGAACGAGTCGACGCCGGCCTTGTCGAAGAAGTAGACCTCGCCCCAGCCGGGCTTGAACGAACGCAGCACGTGGAACAGACCGATGAACACCGGAATCTGCACCAGCATCGGCAGGCAGCCGCCGAGCGGGTTCACGCCGTGCTCGGACTGGAGCTTCTGCATCTCCTGGGCCTGGCGCTGACGGTCGTTCGGGTACTTCTTCTTGATCTTCTGCATCTCCGGCGCGAACTCCTGCATCTTTCGCATGGAGCGCACCTGGCCGACGAACGGCTTGAACAGGATGGCGCGGAGGGTGAAGACCAGGAAGACCACGGACAGGGCCCAGGCGATTCCGCTCGACTCACCGAAGACGTGGCCGAAGACCCAGTGCCAACACCACAAGATGAAGGACACCGGGTAGTAGATGAAGTTGAGCACGGAGCTACTCCTCGGTGGATACGTCGGGGACCTGCCGCCTCGGCGGAACGGGGTCCAGGCCTCCAGGGTGCCAGGGTCCGCAGCGCAGCAACCGGCGGATCGTCAGCCAGGTTCCGCGCAGCGCACCGTGGACGGTCAGCGCTTCCACCGCGTACGCGCTGCAGCTCGGATAGAACCGGCATGTGGGCGGCAGCAACGGTGAGATGAAACGCCGGTAGAAGTGCACCGGCAGCAGTGCGACCTTCGCGGGCAACGTGGTCATCGCGGCACCTTGCCCGTCACGAGTTTGCGCAGGGCGGAGGAAAAGTCGGCGGCGAGCTCCGAGCTCGACGCCTCGGCTGCTGGGGCCAACGCCCGGACCACCACCAGGGTTCCCGGTGGCAGGTCGGCCAGGACCGGGCGAACCACGTGACGCAGACGCCGGTAGACCCGGTGGCGGACCACCGAGTTGCCGACTGCCTTGCTCACGACGAAGCCCACCTTGGACGAATCCAAGGTGGGCACGTCAGGCATCAAGGCGTGGACGACCAACCGGGGTCGTCCGGCGCGGCGGCCTCTGCGGACCACCAGGCCGAAGTCCTGGCTGCGGGTGAGCCGGGCGGCCGGTGGGAGCACGACGACGCTGCGCTTACCAGCCGCTGTCAGGCGGACAGAGTGGCACGGCCCTTGCTACGGCGCGCGGCCAGAATGGCGCGGCCGGCGCGGGTCCGCATGCGAAGCCGGAAGCCGTGCGTCTTCGCGCGACGGCGGTTGTTGGGCTGGAAGGTGCGCTTACCCTTGCTCACGGTCGGTTCTCCCGGTGCTTCACTGCGTACAAAGCCTGGTTGGCGTCCCCAACGAGCAGTGGACGTAGGCGCGACAAAGGCGCCCGTCGCAAGCGGGAGACTCCTCTGAGGGTACGCACGCCCGGGTGCCACGACCAAATCGGGGTGGCAGATGCCACGTCTTGTGAGGCGTGCCGGGCCTTGTTACCGTTCTCCACTCGCGCACGCCGGAGCTGGCGAGGGAGCCGCCACCGTACCGGCAACACAACGCACCGTTTAGTGCACAGTTGTGGATAACTCTGTGGATGCCTCTATTCTCCGTGTCCACGTGTGGAGTCATTGGCTCCGGTGGAGGGGAGGGGAGCGCGGAGGTGTCGAACCAGCAGGTCGATCTTGGTCTCGTGTGGGCCGAGGTGGTGCAGGAGCTCGCCACGAGCCACCTGTCCCCTCAGCAGCGCGCGTGGATGAGGGTCACCCGGCCGATCGGTCTGCTCGACGGAACGGCCCTGCTCGCGGCGCCGAGCGACTTCGCGAAAGAGGCGATCGAACGGGCTCTGCGCGACCCGATCACCGCAGCTCTCTCCCGCCGGCTCGGCCGCACGGTCTCCCTGGCGGTGAAGGTCGACTCGCCGGAACCGGTGAGCCCGCCGACCACGCCGATCCCGGTGCAGGCGGTCGTGCCGAGCATCCCCACCGGCGACACGCCCGTCCTCGCGGACGAGGCAGTCGTCACAACTGTTGGTACGAACACCGACGTCGACGGCTCCGACTCGGACGAGGTCGACGAAGCCGGCGACGCGCTCGCCGCCGTCACCGAGATCTGGCCGACCTTCAACACGGCCGGCGGCGCGGCGCCGAACGGGAACATGCCGTACACCCGGCCCGCGAACCCGTCGCCGTCGCAGACCCGGCTGAACGAGAAGTACAACTTCGACACGTTCGTCATCGGCGCCTCGAACCGGTTCGCGCACGCCGCGGCCGTCGCGGTGGCCGAGGCTCCGGCCAGGGCGTACAACCCGCTCTTCATCTGGGGTGAGAGCGGCCTCGGCAAGACGCACCTGCTGCACGCCGTCGGGCACTACGCCCAGCGCCTGTTCCCCGGCATGCGCGTGCGGTACGTGTCGACCGAGGAGTTCACCAACGACTTCATCAACTCACTGCGCGACGACCGCAAGGTCGCCTTCCAGCGCCGCTACCGGGACATCGACGTTCTTCTCGTCGACGACATCCAGTTCCTGGAGGGCAAGGAAGGTACGCAGGAGGAGTTCTTCCACACGTTCAACACGCTCCACAACACGAACAAGCAGATCGTGGTGTCGAGCGACCGGCCGCCCAAGCGGCTGGAGACGCTGGAAGACCGCCTGCGCACGCGGTTCGAGTGGGGTCTGATCACGGACATCCAGCCGCCAGAGCTCGAGACCCGGATCGCGATCCTCCGCAAGAAGGCGGCGCAGGACCGGCTCGCGGCCCCGGCCGACGTGCTGGAGTTCATCGCCTCCCGGATCGAGCGGAACATCCGCGAACTCGAGGGCGCGCTCATCCGCGTCACGGCGTTCGCGTCGCTCAACCGCCAGCCCGTCGACATCCAGCTCGCCGAGATCGTGCTGCGCGACCTGATCCCCGACTCGCACGCGCCGGAGATCACCGCCCCGACGATCATGGCGGTCACCGCGGAGTTCTTCGGCGTGTCGATCGACGACCTCTGTGGCCCCGGCAAGACGAAGGCGCTCGCCCAGGCGCGGCAGATCTCCATGTACCTGTGCCGCGAGCTGACGGACCTCTCGCTGCCGAAGATCGGCCAGACGTTCGGCGGCCGCGACCACACGACCGTCATGCACGCGGACAAGAAGATCCGCAAGGAGATGGCCGAGCGCCGGCGGATCTACGACCAGGTGCAGGAACTGACGTCCCGGATCAAGCAGCGCGCCCGCCACGCTCCCTGATCCAACCCGGGTACGACGAGGGGTCCTCCACTACGGAGGACCCCTTCTTTTTGTTGCGCACGCGGCATCTCCGCGCACGCGGGGAAAGCACGCGGGGTCCCCGCGTGCGCTCAGACAGTACGGAAGGGCCCCGCGTGCGATCGGCACACGAGCCGTACGCGCGCGCTCGAACCCGGGTGGAGTCGAGGGCGCCCAGCCGCGCGGCGAGGCTTTCTGTTCACCCCCAGCACTCGAAGGGGTGGGGACAACTGGAAAAGTCTGTGGCCCCGGCCACGATCTGGCCACAGAAGCCTGTTGAACACCCGGGTACAACTGCCCCGCACCCGGGGACGCACCCGGGGACAACTGTGGACGATCTGTGGATCGAGAGGTGTGCACAACTGGCTGTCCCCGGGTGCGCCGATCTGTCCCCGGGTGCCATCCCCCCTTAGTCCACATGGTGGGTGACACCCTGACCAGCGGGTTCAAGGCCTGTCCCCACAATCCACAGCCCTTACTGTTACTGCTGTTTGATCTCTTCTAGGAAGAACTTCAAAGCAAAACAGCGGGGGATGGTTCCCGGGGATCGGTGCCCGAACCCCGAAGTGACGGGAAGGGCCAGGACGCTCTAACGTGGTTGCTCCGCACCTCGGGTAGCCGAGGGTCGAGGCTCCCTAACCCCCACTGGCACGTTGTCGTGGTTGGGCTTGTCGACTGTCGAGGAAAGGACGCCTCATGAAGATCCGCGTCGAACGCGACGGCCTGGCCGACGCTGTCGCCTGGGTCGCTCGCAGCCTTCCGTCCCGTCCGCCGGTCCCCGTGCTGGGCGGCGTGCTGCTCGACGCGGAGTCGGACGACTCGCTGACGGTGTCCGGGTTCGACTACGAGGTCTCCGCCCAGGTCGGTGTCCCGGCCACGATCGCCGACGGCGGCCGCGCGCTCGTCTCCGGCCGGCTGCTCGCCGACATCACCAAGGCGTTGCCGAACCACCCGGTCGAGATCGCGGTCGACGGCGCCCGGATGATGATCAGCTGTGGCAGCGCCAGGTTCAGCCTCCCGACGATGCCGGTCGAGGACTACCCCGCGCTTCCGTCCATGCCGCAGTTGATCGGTGAGCTTCCCGGCGAGGTCTTCGGCGAGGCGGTCGGCCAGGTCGCCGTCGCAGCCGGCAAGGACGACACGCTCCCGATGCTGACCGGCGTCCGCGTCGAGATCGGCGAGGGCAAGCTGACCCTCGTCGCCACCGACCGGTTCCGGCTCGCGATGCGCGAGTTCCCGTGGGAGCCGGACGAGGCGCTCGGCGAGGTCGCCGTGCTCGTCCCGGCCCGCACGCTCGGCGACGCGGCCAAGACGCTCGGCTCGTCCGGCGGCAAGGTCGAGATGTCCCTCGCGGCGAACGACGGTCTGCTCGGTCTCTCCGGTTCCGGCAAGCGGACCACCACCCGCCTGCTCGACGCCGACTTCCCGAAGTACCGCCAGCTGCTGCCGTCCGAGCACTCGGCCGCGGCGATCATCGACATCGACGCGCTGCAGCAGGCGATCAAGCGCGTGTCGCTCGTCGCCGAACGTGGTACCCAGGTGCGCCTCGAGTTCGTGGACGGCGGCCTGCGTCTGTCCGCCGGCGGCGACGACGAGGGTTCGGCCGAGGAAGAGCTTCCGGTCGAGTACACCGGCGACGCGGTCACGATCGCGTTCAACCCCGGCTACCTGCTCGACGGTCTCGGTGCGGTCCGCACCCAGAAGGTCCACTTGTCCTTCACCACACCCAGCCGACCGGCGTTGCTCAAGCCGGTGGACGAGGATGGGAACGTGGCGCCGGGTTACCTGTACCTCCTGATGCCCGTTCGCCTGCCCGGCTAAAACCCTTACCGGGTAACAGAAACGTTTAGGGGAGAACACCGTGCAGCTCGGACTCGTCGGCCTCGGCAAGATGGGTTTCAACATGCGCGAGCGGGTGCGTCGTGCCGGTCACGAGGTGATCGGCTACGACCGCAACCCGGAGGTCAGCGACTCGGAGTCGTTGGCGGACATGGTGTCCAAGCTCGAAGCGCCGCGCGTCGTGTGGGTGATGGTGCCCGCCGGCGAGATCACCCGTAACACGGTGAACGAGCTGTCCGAGCTACTCGCGCCAGGAGACCTCGTGATCGACGGCGGCAACTCCAAGTTCACCGACGACCGGATCCACGCGGACCTGTTGGCGGAGAAGGAGATCGGCTACCTCGACTGCGGTGTGTCCGGTGGCGTTTGGGGTCTCGACAACGGCTATGCGCTGATGGTCGGCGGCGACGCCGCGCACGTCGAGCAGGCGATGCCGATCTTCGACGCGCTGCGTCCGGAAGGCCCGCGCGAGGAAGGTTTCGCGCACGCGGGCAAGGCCGGCGCCGGCCACTACTCGAAGATGGTGCACAACGGCATCGAGTACGGCCTGATGCAGGCGTACGCCGAGGGCTTCGAGCTGCTCGACAAGACCGACGTCGTGGACAACGTGCCCGCGGTGATCTCGGCCTGGCAGCGCGGCACCGTGGTCCGGTCGTGGCTGCTCGACCTGCTGGTGCGTGCGTTGGAGTCCGACCCGGAGCTCGACGACCTGCGCGGGTACGTCGAGGACTCGGGCGAGGGCCGGTGGACCGTCGAGGAGGGCATCAACAACGCGGTGCCGCTCCCGGTGATCTCCGCCGCGCTCTTCGCCAGGTTCCAGTCGCGGCAGGACGACTCGCCCGCGATGCGTGCGGTCGCCGCGCTGCGCAACCAGTTCGGTGGCCACGCCGTTCACCTCGCCGGTCCGTCGTCCGGCGCGGGCAGCACGCAGGCATAAGTGCACGTCAGACACCTTCAGGTCAGCGACTTCCGGTCGTGGGAGCTCGCTGACCTGGCGTTCGAGCCCGGTGTCTCGGTGCTCGTCGGGCGCAACGGCCAGGGCAAGACGAACCTGGTCGAGGCGATCGGGTACGTGGCGACGCTCGGTTCGCACCGCGTCGCCACGGACGCGCCGTTGATCCGTCACGGTGCACAACGCGCGGTGGTGCGGACGGCCGTGGTCAACGACGACCGCGAGCTGCTCGTGGAACTCGAGATCACGGCGGGCAAGGCGAACCGGGCGCGGATCAACCGCGGTCCGGTGCCGCGTCCGCGCGACGTGCTCGGGATTCTGCGCACCGTGTTGTTCGCACCGGAAGACCTCTCTCTTGTGCGGGGCGATCCGGGCGACCGGCGGCGGTTCCTCGACGAGATGCTGGTGCTGCGCGCGCCGAGATTCGCCGGCGTCCGCAGTGACTACGACCGTGTCCTGAAGCAGCGCAGCGCGTTGTTGAAGACGGTGAAGCATTCTCGATCGGCGGAGCTGTCCACGCTCGACGTGTGGGACGGGCACCTCGCCAAGCACGGCGCGGAGCTCCTGGCCGCGCGGCTGAAGCTGGTCCGCGACATGGCGGACCACGTGACCTCGGCGTACGCGGAGGTCGCTCCGGAGTCACGTCCGGCGCTCATCTCGTACCGGTCGAGCGTCGGCGAACTCCCGGAAGACCGGGAGAGCATCGAGGATCTGCTGCTGGCCGAGCTCGACCGGGTGCGGCGGCAGGAGATCGAACGCGGCGTGTGCCTCGTCGGCCCGCACCGCGACGACCTCGACCTCACACTCGGCGAGCTCCCGGCGAAGGGGTACGCAAGTCACGGAGAGTCATGGTCGTTCGCGCTCGCACTGCGCCTCGGCGGGTACGAACTCATGCGTGTCGACGGCCTCGAACCGGTGCTCGTGCTGGACGATGTCTTCGCCGAACTCGACCGCGGCCGGCGGCAGCAGTTGGCCAAGGTGGCGGCTGGCGCGGAGCAGGTGTTCATCACCGCGGCGGTGGCGGAGGACGTTCCGGAGGAGCTGAGCGGCGCTCGGTTCGAGGTCCACGACGGGGAGGTGCGGCGTGTCTGACTCGGTGCCTGACTCTGGGGGTACGAAGCCCCCACATGTAGCTCGATCGGGTGTGTCCGCCCACACATCTGGGGACAAGTCTGTGGATGGTGTGGATAACTCCGTCACAAATCCGGACTTGTCCACAGGTTTCCTCACACCTGGGGGTGAACCCCTGAAGGGGTCTGACCTCGCTCGGGCTGCTCTCGAGGCCGCGAAGGCCAGTGCGAAGGCCCGCGGCAGAGTGCCCGGGAGCAAGTCGAAGGGCCGTCCGGTCAACCGCCGGCGCCGGCGCTGGTCGGGCCCTGGTCCGGACGACCGCGACCCCCAGCCGCTCGGCCGGATCGCCTCCCGGATCGCCGCGGACCGTGGCTGGGTCGAGCAACTTCAGGGTGGCCAGGTCTTCGGCCGTTGGGCAAAATTAGTAGGTGAGGACGTCGCCGAGCACGCGAAACCGATCGCGCTCAGTGACGGGGAACTGACGGTCCAGGCGTCGTCGACGGCGTGGGCCACTCAGCTGCGCCTGCTGCAGCGCGATCTGCTCAAGAGGATTGCTGCAGGTGTCGGTCACGGCGTCGTCAAACGGCTCAAGATCAAGGGTCCGGACGCGCCGAGCTGGCGACACGGCCCCAGGCACGCGCCTGGGCGCGGTCCGCGTGACACCTACGGGTGAGGTCCTGTCAAGCGCTCAGCGGCCGTTCTGTGGCTTAATGAGCGTTCACCTGCGGATTTGAACCCCCGTTTCAGCGGTCCGCACCCAACTTCGGCCGATTCAGGGCCTCTGTGACCGAATCAAAGGTGTCCTTGGCCCCGTTCTGTCGGGGTGCACCGGTAGAATCACGGGGAGCGTCACCCATCAACGTGCGGGCTGTGCCCGCATCAGCGAGGAGACTCCAGGCCCGTGTCAGCAAAGAAGAATGAGTACGGCGCGTCCTCGATCACTGTCCTCGAGGGTCTCGAGGCAGTGCGCAAGAGGCCGGGCATGTACATCGGCTCGACCGGCGAGCGCGGTCTGCACCACCTGGTCCAGGAGGTTGTGGACAACTCGGTCGACGAGGCGATGGCGGGCTACGCGACAACGGTCGACGTCACCCTGCTGGCCAACGGCGGCGTCCGGGTGATCGACGACGGTCGTGGCATCCCGACCGACATCCACCCGGCGGAGGGCATCCCGACCGTCGAGGTCGTCATGACCAAGCTGCACGCGGGCGGCAAGTTCGACAGCGACTCCTACGCGGTGTCCGGCGGTCTGCACGGCGTCGGCATCTCCGTGGTGAACGCGCTGTCCACGGCCGTCGACCTGGAGATCAGGCACAAGGGTTTCGTGTGGACCCAGCGCTATGAGAACGCCAAGCCGACGCCGCTGGAGAAGGGCGCGCCGACGACCGAGACCGGCACCTCGGTCACGTTCTGGGCCGACCCGGAGATCTTCGAGACCACCGAGTACAACGTCGAGACGATCGCGCGCCGGCTGCAGGAGATGGCGTTCCTCAACAAGGGGATCACGATCCTCCTGCGCGACGAGCGGGTCTCGGAGGAGGACGAGGAAGCCGACGCCGAGGGCCACAAGGCCGCGGTGAAGGAGCGCGTCTTCCACTACCCGGGTGGTCTGGAGGACTTCGTCCGCCACATCAACCACACGCGCGAGGCCGTGCACCAGAAGGTGATCGGCTTCGAGGCGCAGGGCGAGGACCTCCAGGTCGAGGTCGCGATGCAGTGGAACACGGGCTACACGGCCTCGGTCTACACCTTCGCGAACACGATCAACACGCACGAGGGTGGTACGCACGAGGAGGGCTTCCGCGCCGCGTTGACGCGTGTCGTCAACGAGTACGCGCGCGAGAAGAAGCTCCTCAAGGAGAAGGACACCAACCTCACCGGTGACGACATCCGCGAGGGTCTCGCCGCGATCATCTCGGTGAAGTTGAAGGAGCCCCAGTTCGAGGGCCAGACGAAGACCAAGCTGGGCAACAGCGAGGCCAAGTCGTTCGTGCAGAAGTCGACGAACGAGCACCTGGCCGACTGGTTCGAGCGGCACCCCAACGAGGCGAAGACGATCGTCACCAAGTCGGTGTCGTCGGCGCAGGCCCGCATCGCCGCCCGCAAGGCCCGTGAGCTGGTGCGCCGCAAGGGCGCGCTCGACATCGGCGGCCTGCCGGGCAAGCTGAAGGACTGCCGCTCGACCGAGCCGGAGCGTTGCGAGCTCTACATCGTCGAGGGTGACTCCGCAGGTGGCTCGGCCAAGGAAGGCCGCGACTCGATGTACCAGGCGATCCTGCCGATCCGCGGCAAGATCATCAACGTCGAGAAGGCGCGCATCGACCGCGTCCTGAAGAACACCGAGGTCCAGTCGCTGATCACCGCGCTGGGCACCGGCATCCACGACGAGTTCGACCTCACCAAGCTGCGCTATCACAAGATCGTGCTGATGGCCGACGCCGACGTCGACGGCCAGCACATCCGCACGCTGCTGCTCACGCTGCTGTTCCGCTTCATGCAGCCGCTCATCGAGCACAACCACGTGTACCTCGCGCAGCCGCCGCTCTACAAGATCAAGTGGCAGCGGGCGGAGCCGGAGTACGTCTACTCCGACCGCGAGCGCGACGCCGTGATCAAGGCGGGCATCGAGGGCGGCAAGAGGCTCGGCAAGGAAGACAACATCCAGCGGTACAAGGGTCTCGGCGAGATGAACGCCGAGGAGCTGTGGGAGACCACGATGGACCCGGCGAACCGGATCCTGCGGCAGGTCACCATGGACGACGCGGCCACCGCCGACGAGCTGTTCAGCGTGCTCATGGGCGAGGACGTCGAGGCACGCCGTTCGTTCATCACCCGCAACGCCAAGAGCATCAAGTTCCTGGACATCTGAGTCCGGTCTTGGCACCTAGGCACCCTGGCGTTTCTGGCGAGAAGGAAAGAGAACAGTGAGCGAGACGACCCTCCCTCCGGAGCACGACCGCATCGAGCCGGTCGAGATCCAGCAGGAGATGCAGAACTCGTACATCAACTACGCGATGTCCGTCATCGTGGGTCGTGCGCTGCCGGACGTGCGCGACGGGTTGAAGCCCGTGCACGTCCGCGTTCTGTACTCGATGTTCGACTCCGGCTTCCGTCCCGACCGCGGCTTCAACAAGTGCGCGCGCGTCGTCGGCGACGTGATGGGCAACTACCACCCCCACGGTGACTCGGCGATCTACGACGCGTTGGTGCGTCTCGCTCAGCCGTGGGCGCTGCGCTACCCGTTGATCCAGGGCCAGGGCAACTTCGGCTCGCCGGGCAACGACCCCGCCGCCGCCATGCGGTACACCGAGTGCCGGCTCTCCCCGTTGGCCATGCACATGCTGGCCGACATCGAGGAAGAGACCGTCGACTTCCGCGACAACTACGACGGCCGCATCCAGGAGCCGGTCGTCCTTCCGTCGCGCATCCCGAACCTGTTGATCAACGGCAGCTCGGGCATCGCGGTCGGCATGGCGACCAACATCCCGCCGCACAACCTCCGCGAGGTGGCGGACGCGGTGGTGTGGGCGCTGGACAACCACGAGGCCTCCGACGAGGAGACCCTCGAGGCGACGATCGCCCGGATCAAGGGCCCGGACTTCCCGACGTACGGCCAGATCCTCGGCACCTCCGGCATCGAGGACGCGTATCGCACCGGCCGCGGCTCGGTTCGCATGCGCGCGGTCGTCGAGATGGACGAGGACGCCAAGGGCCGCACGATCCTCGTCGTCACCGAGCTGCCGTACCAGGTGAACCCGGACAACCTGGTCGAGAACATCGCCGCGCTGGTGCGCGACGCCAAGCTCACCGGCATCGCGAACATCGCGGACGAGTCGAACCGCCGCATCGGTATGCGCATCGTGGTCACGCTCAAGCGCGACGCGGTGGCGAAGGTCGTGCTGAACAACCTCTACAAGCACACCCAGCTGCAGTACTCGTTCGGCGTCAACATGCTGGCGCTGGTCGACGGTGTGCCGCGCACGTTGCGGATCGACCAGATGATCCGCCACTACGTGAAGCACCAGATCGAGGTCATCCAGCGGCGGACCAGGTTCCGCCTGCGCAAGGCCGAAGAGCGCGCGCACATCTTGCGCGGTTTGGTGAAGGCGCTCGACCAGCTCGACGCCGTCATCGCGTTGATCCGCCGGTCCGAGACGCCGGACATCGCGCGCTCGGGCCTGATGGAGCTCCTCGACGTCGACGAGATCCAGGCCAACGCGATCCTGGAGATGCAGCTCCGCCGCCTGGCCGCCCTCGAGCGCCAGAAGATCATCGACCAGTTGGCCGAGATCGAGCTGGAGATCGCGGACCTCAAGGACATCCTCGAAAAGCCGGAGCGGCAGCGCAAGATCGTGCGCGACGAGCTCACGGCCATTGTGGACAAGTTCGGCGACGACCGGCGCACGAAGATCATCCCGTTCGACGGCGACGTGTCCATGGAGGACCTGATCGCCGTTGAGGACGTGGTCGTCACGATCACCCGCACCGGCTACGCGAAGCGCACCAAGACCGATCTCTACCGGGCGCAGAAGCGCGGCGGCAAGGGCGTTCAGGGCGCGCAGCTCAAGCAGGACGACATCGTGGCGCACTTCTTCGTGTGCTCGACGCACGACTGGATCCTGTTCTTCACGAACAAGGGCCGTGTGTACCGCACGAAGGCGTACGAGCTGCCCGAGGCGAACCGCAACGCCCGCGGCCAGCACGTGGCGAACCTCCTCGCGTTCCAGCCGGACGAGGAGATCGCGCAGGTCATCCAGATCAAGAACTACGAGGTCTCGCCGTACCTCGTGCTCGCCACCCGCAAGGGCCTGGTCAAGAAGTCGAAGCTCTCCGACTTCGACTCCAACCGATCGGGTGGTCTTATCGGCATCAACCTCCGCGAGGACGACGAGCTGGTCGGAGCGGTGCTCTGCTCGGCCGACGACGACCTGCTGATGGTGTCCGCGGACGGCCAGTCGATCCGCTTCCACGCGACCGACGACGTGCTGCGCCCGATGGGTCGCGCCACTTCAGGCGTGCAGGGCATGCGGTTCAACGCCGAGGACGAGCTGTTGTCCGTGGGCGTCGTCCAGGAAGGCCTGTTCGTTTTGGTCGCGACGGACGGTGGGTACTCGAAGCGGACGCCGATCGAGGACTACCCGGTCCAGGGCCGTGGCGGCAAGGGTGTGCTGACCATTCAGCACGACCGCCGACGTGGCAGGCTGGTCGGAGCGCTCATCGTCGACGTCGACGACGAGCTCTACGCCATCACCTCGAGCGGTGGGGTCATCAGGACCCGAGCCGAGCAGGTGCGCAAGGCTGGACGGCAGACGAAGGGCGTGCGGCTGATGAACCTCGGCGAAAGCACCACTTTGATCGCCGTCGCACGCAACGCGGACGAGCCCAGCGACGTCACTAACGGTGAGACGTCTGCCGCGGAAGACGCAGCAGTGGACTCTGCCGCCGACCAGGCAGCCAGCCCCACCGACTCGGCCGAGTAGTCGGAATTGCTAGCGAGAGGCTAAGGACAGCTCGTGACTCCACCCGAGAACCGCGAAGGTCGGGACGCGGACAAGACCGCGGTGATCACCAAGCCGACTCCCCAGAAGTCTGCGGAGAAGGCGGATTCGGCCGCGCCGCCGGCCTCCGGTTCTTCGGGTGGGAACGCGCAGGACAAGACCAAGCCTGTGTCCGCGGAGAAGGCGGCCGAGGCCGCCAAGCCCGCTGCTGCTCCCGAGGCTCCCGCCGCACCAGCCGCCGCGGCACCCGCCACGCCCGCACCGGCTGCTCCGGTCGAGCAGAAGACGACGCCGGTCGAGCAGAAGACGGTCGCGATCGACACCCCGGCTCCGGCCGCGGAGAAGCCGGCGCCGGCCACCACGGCCGCTCCGGCGGCTCCCGCTCCGACCGCCGACGAGCCGGTCGTCGTCTCCGCGCCGCCGCCCTGGCAGCGCGTGACGAACGACACTGAAGCCGCCCAGCAGGACACGACCCAGGCGTACGTGGCTCCTGGTGCGCCGCCCGTGCCGTCGTCCGAACCGGCGCCGGCCTTCCCGCAGACCGACCCGGACACCGTCAAGGTGCAGAAGCCGGTGGTCACGGGCTCGGCCGTGCCGGTGGGCCTGGGCAGCAGCCGCACGTCGGTGAACATGGGCAGCAGCGGGGCCCGCCCCGCCGCGGCCACTCCGTCGGCCCGCCGCCCCGGCCGTGGCCCCCGTCGCGCCTCGCTGCAGGTGAAGCGCGTCGACCCGTGGTCGGTGCTCAAGCTCGCCCTGGTGCTGGGCGTGGCGTTGTTCTTCGTCTGGCTCGTGGCGGTCGGCGTGCTCTACGGCGTGCTGCACGGCATGGGTGTCTGGGACAAGATCAACAGCACCGCGAACGACCTGCTCCAGGCCAACGAGCCGGGCGAACCGTTGATCAGTGCCGGCCGCGTGTTCGGCGTCTCGGCGATCATCGGTGCCGTCAACATCGTGCTGTTCACGGCGCTCGCGACCGTTGGTGCGTTCGTCTACAACGTGTCGGCGGATCTGGCTGGTGGCTTGGAGTTGACGCTCTCCGAGCGTGAGTGACCCCCGATTTGGGAGCGACGAGGACGATCCTGTAAGGTTCTCCTCGTCGCCCCGAGGGGTGACAGTTGATCGAGGGCCTATAGCTCAGGCGGTTAGAGCGCTTCACTGATAATGAAGAGGTCGGAGGTTCAAGTCCTCCTAGGCCCACTCGATTCGGGGGCTACTCATGTCGACGGAAAGCGTCGACCGTATCCCGAATCATCGTCTTTTATCTGGGGGCCAAGCCCTCAGACCCCCCGCCGGGGGCAAGCCCCCGGACCCCCATCAACATCATTCGCTCGGCAGTCGCCGCGGTGCTGTAACGTGATGGGGTCGTTCGTTTTTACGGTCTTGGGAGGGATTCGAAGTGGCTAAGAAGATCATCGCACTCGTCGTGGTCGCCGGTGCGGTCCTGTTCTTCGTGAAGCGCAGCCGTTCGGCCAAGGCCGACGCGGACCTGTGGCGCGAGGCCACCGCTCCCACCGACTGATCTCGGTTCCGATCTGACGGACGGCCCGCCGCCCTCGGATCTCGGGGACGTAGCTCAATTGGCAGAGCACCGCCTTTGCAAGGCGGGGGTTAGGGGTTCGATTCCCCTCGTCTCCACGTATGGATGGCTCGTGCTCGCAAAGAGCGCGAGCCTTTTACGTTCCGAGTGTCTTCTGGGGGCCGAGCCCCCAGACCCCAGCCGGGCGGCTTCGCCCCCGGACCCCCGGTCGGCATGCCTTCGGCGTCGGCGCCCTTTACCTGACTCGGTAAAACCTGAAGCCCTGTTCGCGCCGCTGCGAACAGGGCTTCAGTGTCTTGCGGTCACATCACGCGTTCGCGAGTGACTTCTTCGACGACTTGCGAAGATGGTCGATGCTCCACGCACCGGCGCCCGTGAACGCCAGCAGCAGGAACGACCACGAGTACACGGCCGCGAGCTCGCCGCCGTTCTGGATGGGTAACAAGCCCTTCGGCTGGTGCACCACGAAGTAGGCGTAGGCCATGGCGCCGGAACTGAGCAACGCGGCCCATCGTGTCCACAGGCCGATCACGATGAGGCCGCCACCGATCAGTTCGATCAGGCTCATGGGGCCGCCCGGCCACGACAGCAGTGCGGTTCCCTTCATCATCTTCTGCACTCCGTGCATCAAGAAGAGCAGTCCGATGACGATGCGGAAGAGCGCGAGGGCGTGCTCTCGTCGTTGCTCCAGGAACTCCATGGCAGGGTCCTTCCAGGGCAGGGGGGAGGGGACAGGGTCGCGCCCAAAAAGGCATGGACCGATTCAGAGTGTGCCGCGAAGAGGCACTTCTGCGATCTGGTTGACTGTTGCCCCTATGAAACGAGCACTGTTGCTGCCCCTGCTCGGCGTACTCGCCGCGTGCGGCACCGATGTCGCCCAGAACGTGCCGGTGCCCACGACCCAGACCCAGCAGGTCACCACCACGACCAGCGCCGCTCCGACAGTGCCGCCCGCGCCCCAGCCCGCGACCGACGGCGCCTGCCCGTACCTCGCGACCGGTTTCGTCGCCGAAGCGAACGGTCAGCGAGTTCCGAAGGTGAAACTGTCAACGGACACGCCCCACCCGGCGTGCTTCTTCTACGCCAACGCGACCGAGATCCAGCTGACCGTGCGCGTGTACGTGGGTGACGAAAGAGTGGCCAAGTTGATCGTCAACGAGGCGGCGCCGGACGGTTCGCAGCCTGCCAGCTCGCCGACCGGGTGGACCGGAGGGTACGTCAGCAACGACAGCGGTGTCGTCTACGCCGTCTCAAAAGCCGATGCCGCCGTGGTCGTGACGAGCAACCAGAAGCAGTCGATCAAGGCTCGCCGCATCGCGGAGGAAGCGATCAAGGGCCTCAAGCTCTGAAGACACACGAACGGGTGGCCTTCCCGAGGGAAGACCACCCGTTCTGCGGTTCGGTGACTACTTGACCGGTTCCTTCTGGGTCGGCACCTGCCCGTTGAGGACCGGCTCCGGCATTGGAGCCTGCTCCTCGTCCTGCAGGTGGACCTCCTCCGGCCTGCGCGTCAGCGCGACGTAGCCGGCTGCCGCGGCGGCGATCAGGAGTCCGAGCACCCACGGCCACCTGCGGCGTTTCGGTGCGTCCGCACCGAGCTGGGCCGCGGCCTTGCGGATCTCCTTGGCGCGCACCTTGGCGTCCTTGCGTGCGTGCTTCGCAGCCTTCTTCACTTCCTTGCGCACGACCTCGGCCTTGTGCATGAGGTCCGCACGTGTCTTCGCGCTCTTCTTCGCGAGGCGCTTGCGGGAACGCCGGGTCTGCTTCTCCCAGTCCTCGGCCTTGCCCATGAGCGTGTCGGCGCGGTCCACGAGGACGCCGCGTACCTGGTCCGCCGTGATACCACGCTCCGCGAGCTTCACCTCAGCAGCGTGACCAGCGCGAACGACACCCTGACGCGCGGCCTTCAGACCGGTGCCGACAGCCTTGCCAACGGACTCGCCGGCGCGGGTCATGACGTCCACCTCGTCCATCCTGTGCTCCACAACGTTGTCGTCCGGTTATGTCATAGAGGTACCCATCGTGCCCCTTTCTGAACATCGCTGCCTGTGGATGGCACGATGGGGTGGTGGCTGACAGCAACGAATCCTTCGTCGGGACCAAGGTGACGGCGACCCTGCACACCACGCAGGGCGATATCCGCATTCAACTGTTCCCCGACCACGCCCCCAAGACGGTGGCCAACTTCGTCGGGCTCGCCGAGGGCACGAAGAACTACACCGAGGCGAACGCAGGTGGCACGAAATCGGGTCCGTTCTACGACGGCACCCTGTTCCACCGCGTCATCGCCGGCTTCATGCTCCAGACCGGCGACCCGACCGGCACCGGCCGCGGTGGCCCCGGCTACCGCTTCGCGGACGAGTTCCACCCCGAACTGCAGTTCAACCGGCCTTACCTGCTCGCGATGGCGAACGCCGGGCCCAACACCAACGGCTCGCAGTTCTTCGTCACGGTGGCGCCGACGACGTGGCTGAACTTCAAGCACACGATCTTCGGTGAGGTCGCCGACCAGGAGTCGCGCGACGTCGTCGACGCGATCGGCAACACCACGACCGGTGCGGGCGACCGTCCGGTCAACGACATCAAGATCGAGCGGATCACGATCGAACGCGCGTGAGCAACGCCCCCGTGCCACCGGACGGGCCGGTCGGAGCGCAGCCGGAGACTCCGGTCTGCGTGCGTCATCCCGATCGGCCCACCCGGCTGCTCTGCACCAGGTGCGACCGTCCGGCGTGCCCGGACTGTCTGCGCGACGCGTCGGTCGGCATGCAATGCGTCGACTGCGTGAACGAAGGCGCTCGCTCGGTTCGCCGTCCACGCACGCTCGCGGGCGCGCAGGTCTCGAACGGCCGGCCGATCATCACGCAGGTGATGATCGCGCTCAACGTGCTCGCGTACGTGGTCACGGTCGTCCAGTCCGGCAGCCCGATGAACAACTCGCGTGCGGGCCTGTTCACGGCGACGTCGATGATCCCGGAGCTCACCGCCAACGGTGAGTGGTGGCGCATCCTCACGTCGGGCTTCATGCACTTCGGCCTGATCCACCTCGCGCTCAACATGGCCGCCCTGTTCGTCGTGGGCCCCGTGGTCGAGCAGGAGCTGGGCAGGCTGCGGTACAGCGTCGTGTACCTCCTGTCGCTGCTCGGCGGCAGTGCGGCGGCGTTCTACTTCGGCACGATCTGCCAGCAGCTCGCCGGCGCGTCCGGCGCGGTGTTCGGCCTGATGGGCGCGTTGCTGATCGTGTTCAAGCGCCAGAAGCGGGACATCTCGACGATCCTCGTGATCGTCGGAATCAACCTGGTGTCGAACCTCTTCACCAACGCCTCGCTGCTCGGGCACCTCGGCGGGTTCGTGATCGGTGGCCTGCTGACGCTCGCGATGGTCAAGGCGCCCCAGAAGAACCGCAATGCCTACCAGATCGGCGCCGTGGTGGCGGCCGCGTTGTTGCTCGGAGTCATGTTCGTGTTGCGCGCCTCCGAACTCGACACGACGGCCGAGATCGTCCTGGAGTACGCCAGGACGTGTCGCTAGAGCCCGCTGGAACTGATTTACGGCCGCAGCGCGTGGAGCACTCCGGCTACTTCTTCGGGATCGACGCCGAGGTCCAGTTTCGTGAGCACCACGAGACGGTCGTCGGCGTCGAGTTCCAATGTCTGCTGTTCCCTGCCGAGCCTGCGGGTGGTCTGCAGCTTGACCTTCACCTCGTGCCACGGCAGCAGCGTCGTGCTCGCGAACCCGCGCACGGCGAGCCCGTCCGCGTCCGCGGTGAGCCTCGGCCGGGCGATCGTCGCGAACGCCGCGAGGTAGCTGACCAGCAGCGTTGCCAGTCCGACGAGCAGACGGCCCGCGTTGTCGTCAGCGAGGAACGTCGCGACGGCGAGCAGGAGGGCGAGCACCCACGCGCCGGCGACCAGCGGGGCGGGAGTGGACCAGGTGCGAGTCACACCGTCGAGTGTCCCGCATGAAATGTGGACAACTGAACGGGTCCGCATGAGGGAAAACCGCCGCTTGTGCATTTTGGTGCAAAGTTGTCCACAGGACTTGTCCCCAATGGGGATGACTTACAGCCGTGTGCTTCGGTGACGCTCAGATGAACCAGGTGAACCTGGCGCAAACAAGAGTCGGCCCGGACGTGTGACGTCCGGGCCGACCTCTACGAACGGTGACGTGCCGAGTGCCTAGCGCCAGCGCATCGTCATCAGCAGGCCGATGATCATCAGCGCGAAGCCGATGGCGAAGTTCCACGCGCCCAGCTCGAGCATGAACGGGATCTTCTCGGCCGCGATGTAGTTGACGACCAGCCACGCGAGGCCCAGCAGCATGAAGCCGAGCATGACAACGACGTAGACCGGGTGAGACGGCCCCGCTGCCTTGACCTTGACCGGCGTGCGGCGGTCAGTGGGTGCGGTGTAGACCGCCTTCTTCCGGACCTTGGACTTGGGCATGCTGTCCTCGCCTGACGTGGATATCCCTCAGTGACGTGAGTTTACGTGCACTACTCAGGAGACACGTTAACGTAGCGAACGTGGTGAGCGAACCACCTGGCAGACGCAGTTGTTTTCAGTTCACAGTCCGTGCGGAGGTTCTCAGGTGAACTCGGGACCCCAGCAGCCGCCTCCACGGCGTCCTGTACCCCGTCGTGATGACCTGCAGCACGTGCGGGCCAACCCTTCTCCGCGCCCACTGCCGCCGCCCGACGCGACCCAGTTCACCAGCGCTTTCTCCGGCAGCCTGCCTCCTGCGGGCGCTCCGCCACGCCGTCCCGGCCCGCCGCAGGGACCGCCACCGGGCACCCCTGGGCGCGGGATGCCCCAGGGAACGCCGCCCGGCGGAATGCCTCGCCAGGGAACGCCGCCAGGAGGAATGCCGCGGCAGGGAATGCCGCCGGGTCCGCCCCGTCCTCGCCCGGTCGATCCGCCCACCGAGGTGATCCCGCGAATTGAGGACGACTACGACGACGAGTACTACGACGATGACGAGTACTACGACGACGAACCGGAGAAGGCAGCCCCGCCGCCCGACAGCCTCGCGCGCAAAGCGGTGCGCGGCTTCGGCGAGACCCTCATCACGATGGGCCTGATCGTCCTGCTGTTCGTCGTCTACGAGGTCTACGTGACCGACCTGCTCTCCGCGGAGAAGCAGCAGGACGCCACGGCGGCCCTCGACTCCGAGTGGAGTTCGAACGTCGTCACGCCGCCCCCGGCCGACCCGAACCGCCAGTCGAAGCTGAACCTCATCGAGGGCAAGGCCTTCGCGAAGATGTACATCCCGGTCTTCGGCAACGACTGGAAGTTCTCGGTCGTCGAGGGCACCACCGACAAGCACCTCGAAATCGGCCCCGGCCACTACAAGGACACCGCCCAGCCGGGCGAGGCGGGCAACTTCGCGATCGCCGGTCACCGCGTCGGCAAGGGCGCGCCGTTCAACGACCTGGACCTGCTCGAGTCCTGCAACGCCGTCGTGGTGCAGACCCAGACCCAGTGGTTCGTCTACCGAGTGCTCCCCATGAGCAGCGAGGTGGCCGGCTGGGCCTCGAACCCGAAGGCGACGCAGGCTCCGTGTGCCGGCGTGGCCCCGTTGTCGACGACCCTCGGCGACGCCTACGCGAAGACCGTCGGCCAGGAGATCGTCGTCCCGACCCAGGGCGAGGTCATCGCGCCCATCCCGCACCAGGTGGGCGCCACCGTGCCGGCGGACAAGCAGGCCCGCCTGCTCACGCTGACGACCTGCCACCCGCGCTTCTCCGACCGGCAGCGCCTGATCGTGCACGCCATCGAGACCAAGAGCTACCCGGTGGCCGACGGCTTCGTGCCGCCCGAGATGAAGGAGGGCTGATGTACGGCTGGATCTGGCGGAACCTGCCGGGCCCGCTTTTCCTGCGGGTCATCGAGGCGGTCGTGCTGGTCGCCGTCATCGTGGGGCTGCTGATGTTCGTGGTGTTCCCGTGGGCGGAGCCGAAGCTGCCGTTCAACAACGTCACCACGCAGTGAGCCGTGAAGCCGCCACCGTGCCCACACGGTGGCGGCTTCATCAGCGGAACGGCTGGTCAGCCGTTCGAGATCGCGGTCATCTCCTCGCGCGACACGACCTTCACGCGCTCGCGGCCCTGCACGGCGCCCAAGGCGATCTCGTGCAGGTCGAGGCGGCTCCAGCCCTCGTTGGTCACGAACGGCACCCCGCGCTGCTCGAGGAACTCGACCACCGCCGAAGGTGAAGGCGACGAGGCCGGCGGCAGCGAGGCGGCGTCCTCGAGCAGGCTGGTGATGGTCTCCAGGGCGTCGCCCTTCGTGTGACCGATCAGGCCGATCGGTCCGCGCTTGATCCAGCCGGTCGCGTAGACGCCGGGCATGGGCACCTCGTCGAGGTCCAGCACCCGGCCGGCGAGGTGCGGGATCGTGCCGGACACGTGGTCGAAGGGGATGTCGGGCAGGTGCGTCGAGAGGTAACCGACGGCGCGGTACACGGCCTGGACGTCCCAGTCGGTGAAGACGCCGGTGCCGCGGACGTTGCCGTCGCCGGTGAGCTCCTGGGTTTCGGTGCGCAGACCGACGACCGAGGAAGTGCCCAGCACCTCGACCGGTGCCTCCAGGAAGTGCAGGTGCAGGCGGCGGGGACGGTTGCCCACGTCGCGGATCGCCCACTCCTGGAGGGTCTTCACGATCATCTCGACCTGCTTGTTGGTCCTGATCGCGTGCATCGAGGCCTCGTCGAACTCGATGCCCTCGGCGTGGACGATCACCTCGACGTTCGGCGAGTGGTCGAGTTCGCGCAGCTCCAGCGGCGTGAACTTGGCCTGGGCCGGGCCGCGGCGGCCGAAGACGTGGACGTCGGTGACCGGTGACGACGCCAGGCCCTCGTGCACGTTCGCCGGGATTTCGGTGACCAGCAGCTCGTCGGCGGTCTTGGCCAGGATCCGGGCCACGTCCAGGGCGACGTTGCCGACACCGAGGACGGCGACCGACTTCGCGGTCAGCGGCCAGGTGCGCGGGACGTCGGGGTGGCCGTCGTACCAGGACACGAAGTCCGCAGCGCCGTAGCTGCCGGGCAGGTCGATGCCGGGGATGTCCAGAGCACGGTCGGCAGAAGCGCCGGTGGAGAAGATGACCGCGTCGTAGAACTGGCGCAGGTCGTCGAGCTTCACGTCGACGCCGTACTCGACGTTGCCGAAGAACCGGACGTTCGGCTTGTCGAGCACCTTCTGCAAAGCCGAGACGATGCCCTTGATGCGCGGGTGGTCGGGGGCGACGCCGTAGCGGACGAGGCCGTAGGGCGCCGGCAGCTTCTCGAAGAGGTCGATCTGCACGTCTACGTCGGACTTGGTCAGGATGTCGGCGGCGTAGACGCCCGCCGGACCAGCGCCGACGACCGCGACGCGCAAGGGACGACTCATGACACCTATTTTAGGGTAGCCTTACCTGCGTGGAGACGAGAGCTAACTCACTCGACTCGACCGACTAGGCTCTGTCCATGCGCGTGCTCGTGGTCGACAACTACGACAGCTTCGTCTACAACCTGGTCCAGTACCTGGCTCAGCTGGGTGCGGAGTGCGTCGTGCGGCGCAACGACGAGGTTGACTTCGACGAGATCGACGACGTCGACGGCGTGCTCGTCAGTCCCGGCCCCGGTACGCCGGAGCGCGCGGGTGCGAGCATCGACGTCATCAAGAAGTGCGCCGACACCGGCAAACCGGTCTTCGGCGTGTGTCTCGGCCATCAGGCGATCGGTGTGCTGTGGGGCGGCACGGTCGACCGCGCGCCCGAGTTGCTGCACGGCAAGACGAGCATCGTCTTCCACGAGGGCCAGGGTGTGCTCGCCGGTGTGCCGCAGCCGTTCATCGCGACCCGCTACCACTCGTTGACGGTGCTGCCCGAGACGATCCCCGCCGAGTTCGAGGTCACCGGCAAGACCGAGACCGGCATCGTGATGGCCATGCGCCACAGGGAACTTCCGGTCGAGGGTGTGCAGTTCCACCCCGAGTCCGTGCTGACCGACGGCGGTCACCGGATGCTCGCCAACTGGCTGAAGGTCTGCGGCTTCGAGGTCCCCGAGGCCACGGTCGCGCAGCTGGAAACCGGCATGCGCACGCTCGCCGCGGCCGCACGCCAGTAAGACCGAGAACGAAAAAGGGGCGGCTTCCGCGAGGAAGCCGCCCCTTATTCATGCGCTACGTCAGCCTCCGCCGATCCCGAACTGGCCCACGGTCACCGTCACCGCCGTGCCCTTGGTGATCGCCGTGCCCTTCGCCGGCTGCTGCTGGATCACCTTGTCCTTCTGCGTCGGATCGGTGACCTGCTGCTTCGTCACGTTGAAGGCGCCGTTCCAACCGAGCGACTTCAGCTTGTTCTCCGCTTCGTCCTGTTTGAGCCCGGTCAGGTCCGGCATCTCGAACTGGTTGCCCTTCGAGACGCGGATGGTGACCTGCGTGTCCTTGGCCGCCTTGGAGTTGCCGACCGGGCTCTGCGAAACGACCTCGCCCGCGGGCTTGGCGCTGTCGACCTGCTCGACGTTGACCTTGAAGCCGGAACCCTCCAACGTCTGGCGGGCGTCGGCCTGGTCGCTGCCCACGACGTTCGGCACGTTCTGCTTCTCCGGCGCCTTGCCGAGCTGGATGCTGATCGTGCCGCCCTTTTTGAGCTTCAGGCCAGTCGCCGGGTTCTGCGCCGCGACCTTGCCGACCTTGGTCTGGTCGTCGACCTCGACCTGGTCAGCGGCCTGCTGCAGCTTGAAGCCGTTCGGGTCCTTGTCCAGGATCGCCTGAGCTTCCTGCGGGGACTTGCCCACCAGGTCCGGCACGGTGCCCTCACCAGGAGGCGCGCCGACGGAGATGGTGACCGAAGAACCCTTCGCGAGCTGACTGCCCTCCGGCGGGTTCGTGCCGATCACCTTGTTGATCTGGTCGGCCGTGCACTTGGCCGGCGCGCCGTTCGGGCCGGGCTCGCAGGCAACGTCCTCCTGGCTCGCCACGAGGCCGGCCTTCTGGACCTTCTCCTTGGCCTCCAACGGGCTGAGGCCGACGATCGACGGAACGGAAACCTTCTGCGCCGCCTCGTTGCCAGAGCCCATCACGTTCTTGGTGATCCACGCGGCGAGCCCGAGGACGGCCACGCACAGGATCACCACCAGCGTGATCATGATGGCCTTCTTGCGCCTCGCGCGACGCTCTTCTTCCTCGTCGGCGATCGGGTCGTAGTCGTCCTCCGGCTCCGACTTCAACGCCGCCGGGCGGTGCCGGCCGCCACCGGAGATCACCTGCGTGCGCGGAGTACGCGCCGCCTGCTCGTTCATCACGGCGGTGCGGTCCTCGGCCGTCATGACGGCCGGCGCGGACGGACGCTGACCCGACAGCACGCGGACCAGGTCGCCACGCATCTCGGCGGCCGACTGGTAGCGGTTCGCCGGACCCTTCGACATCGCCTTCAGCACGATCGCGTCGAGCTGCGGCGACACCTTCGGGTTGAGCTGCGAAGGAGCCTTCGGGTCTTCCCGGACGTGCTGGTACGCGACGGCGACAGGGGAGTCACCGGTGAACGGGGGCTCGCCGGTCAGCAGTTCGAACAGCACGCAACCGGCCGCGTAGACGTCGGAACGGGCGTCGACGGACTCGCCGCGCGCCTGCTCCGGCGACAGGTACTGGGCCGTGCCGATGACCGCGGCGGTCTGCGTGACCGCGGCCTGACCATCGTGCAGGGCTCTCGCGATGCCGAAGTCCATCACCTTCACGGCGCCGGACTTCGTGATCATCACGTTGGCCGGCTTCACGTCGCGGTGGACGATGCCGTGCCGGTGGCTGAAGTCGAGTGCGGCCGAGACGTCGGCCATGACCTCCATCGCGCGCTTGCCCGACAGCGGGCCCTGCGTCTTCACGATGTCGCGCAGTGTCCGTCCGTCGACGAACTCCATCACGATGTAGGGCAGCGGGCCGTACTCGGTCTGCGTCTCGCCGGTGTCGTAGACGGCGACGATCGCCGGGTGGTTCAGGGCAGCGGAGTTCTGGGCCTCGCGCCGGAACCGCTCCTGGAACTGGGAGTCGCGGGCGAGGTCTGCGCGCAGCACCTTGATCGCCACGTCTCGGCCGAGGCGGACGTCCCGCCCCTTGTGGACCTCGGACATGCCGCCGTAGCCGAGGGTCTCGCCCAGTTCGTAGCGGTTTGAGAGCAGTCGCGGAGTGCTCATCGGTGCTTCGTCCCGCTCCTAGTCGACGGTGTTCCCAACTCGGTTCTGGCCTTGCTCATGGCGCGCACGTCACCTTCACCTGCGAGCCTGTCGGCACCCCACCTGTCGGCGAGATGGCGGTGACCCGGCACTTCTTCAGGTCGCCCGGCGATGTGCCCTGCGCGCTTTGCACCCTGGGGTCCATGCCTTGGCCGATCAGATCTGTCCTGACCTCGTCGCCAGAACGACCGATGTAGTCGTCCTCGTCGATTTGTTTCATGGCGTTGCCCGGTATCCGGTCGGCGGTGTCCGGTTTCACCTGGCTGTTCGCCGGCGGCTTCGGGTTCGCCGAAGTCGAGGTGGTCGGCCCGCCGCTTTGCCCGTTGCCGTCGTTCGACTTCACGGTCAACTTCCACAGCACGACCACGCCGAGCACCAGCAGCACGGCCACCAGAAAAGCGACCATAACCCAGACGACGGTCCGGTTTCTCCCCGGTGGTGTCGGCATGGGCGCGAAGGTGCCGGTTTGGTGTGCCGGTTGCATCGCGGGATGGGTACCGGGACCTGGACGGCCCTGGTGGTGCGCCATCTGCGGTGGAATCGGCAGCGGCTGCGAAACCTGTGGCGGTGGTGGTGCCTGCTGGGGAACGCCCTGCTGGGGCACCATCTGCTGTTGCGTCATCTGCTGCTGGGCCATCTGCTGGGGCACGTGCTGCGGGATGACCGGCGGCATCGTGAACCCGGACGGCGTCGGCAGCGGCTGACCGACCCGCACCGCGCTGACCGCCGCGGCGAACTCGCCACCGGTCCGGTAGCGCTGCCGCGGGTCCTTCACCAGCGTGGCCTCGATCAACGTCCGCGCACCCGGCGGGACGTCCGGCGGCAACGGCGGCGCGATGTCGCGGATGTGCATCATCGCCACGGTCACCGCGTTGTCGGACAGGAACGGCCGGTGCCCGGCCAGACATTCGTAGCCACACACCGCCAACGAGTAAACATCGCTCGCCGGTTCGGCCTCGCCACCAAGTGCCTGCTCGGGAGCGATGTAGTGCGCGGTCCCCATCACCATTCCCGACCGCGTCACCGGTGCGGCGTCCACGGCCTTCGCGATGCCGAAGTCGGTGATCTTCACCTTCCCCGACGGCGTGACCATGATGTTGCCGGGCTTCACGTCCCGGTGCACGAGCCCGCGTTCGTGGGCCGCCTGCAACGCGTTTCCGGTCTGCTCCAGCAGATCCAGCGTCACGTCGGCGGTGAGCCGGCCCCGCGAGATGATCGTCGCGAGCGGTTCGCCCTCGACGAGCTCCATCACGAGGTACGCGGTGTCCTCCGGACCGTCGGTGACGGACGCGGTCTCGCCGTAGTCGTGCACCGACGCGATGCCGGGGTGGTTGAGCGACGCGGTCATCCGCGCCTCGGTGCGGAAGCGGTGCAGGAACTCCGGGTCGCCCGAGAGTTCCGCCTTCAGCACCTTCACGGCCACCCGGCGGTCGAGCCGTTCGTCGGCGCCTTCCCAGACCTCGCCCATGCCACCGACCGCGATCCGCCTGGTGAGGCGGTAGCGGTCGGCTAGGAGCTGGCCTTTGGTGAGCATCAGCGACCAGCCATGTACGCGTTGATCACGGCGCGCCCGATCGGAGCGGCGACCTTGCCACCGGTGGCACCCAGACCGCGGTCGCCACCGTCCTCCACGATCACCGCGATCGCGATCTCCGGCTTCTGCGCCGGCGCGAACGCGATGTACCAGGCGTGCGGGTTGTTCTCGAGCGGCTTGGCGCCGTGCTCGGCGGTGCCGGTCTTCGAGGCGATCTGGAGGCCCTGCTGACGACCCTCACCGCCGGTGTTGGTCTCCGACTGGATCATCATGTCGCGCAGCGTGGACGCGTTCGCCGAGCTCATCGCGGACTCGAGCTCGTTCGGGTCGGTCTCGTCGAGCGGCTTCAGGTCCGGGCCGAGGATCTTCGACACCAGGTGCGGCTGCATGCGCTTGCCGCCGTTGGCGATCGTCGCCGCGATGACCGCGTTCTCCAGCGGGGTGATCTGCACGTTCCGCTGGCCGATGCCCGTCTGGTACAGCGCCGCGTCGTCCTCGATCTGGCCCAGCGTCGAGGTCTCGACAGGCATCGGCACCTGCAGGCCGGGGTCGTTGAAGCCGAACTTCTCCGCCTGCCGGCGCAGCTTGTTCGCACCGAGCTGGCCCGCCATCTCACCGAACGCCGTGTTGCACGACTTGGCGAGCGCGGTCTCCATCGACACCGTCTGACCGGGGCCGCACGGGGTGCCGTTGAAGTTCGGCAGATCCGTCTGCGTGTTCGGCAGCTTGATGGTGCCGGCCGCGGTGTACTGCGTGTCCTTGGTCTTGCCGTCGGCGAGCGCGGCCGCGGCCACCACGACCTTCAGCGTCGAACCGGCCGGGTAGAGGGCCTGCGTCGCCCGGTTGAGCAGCGGGTCGTTCGAGTCCTTCGCGTTGAACTGCTTCCACGCCGCCGCCTGCTCGTCAGCGTCGTGGCTCGCGAGCAGGTTCGGGTCGTAGGACGGCGTGCTCACCATCGCGAGGATCTCACCGGTGTCCGGCTTGATCGCGACCACCGAGCCGGTGAAGCCCTTCGCCGTCAGCTGGTCGTACGCGACCTGCTGGACCTTCGGCAGCACGGTGAGCTGCACGTTGCCGCCGACCGGGTCACGACCGGTGATCAACGCCGAGACGCGGCGCGCGAACAGCCGGTCGTCGGAGCCGTTCAGCAGGTCGTTCTCCGCACGCTCCAGACCGGCCGTGCCGTAGGTGACCGACAGGTAGCCGGTGACCGGTGCGTACGCCGGACCGTTGTTGTAGGTGCGCAGGTACCGGAGACGGTCCGTCGTCTCCTTGACGTCCGCGATCACCGTGCCGTCGGCGACCGTGATCAGGCCGCGCTTGCGGGCGTACTCGTCGAGCAGCACGCGCTTGTTGTGCGGGTTCAAGCGCCACTTGTCGGCGTTGATCACCTGCACCCAGGTCGCGTTGCCCAGGAGCAGCACGATCATCACCATCATGGCCATGCCGACGCGGCGGAGCGGTGTGTTCATTTGGGACGCTCCACCATCACAGTGTGCTGGTCGGCGATAGCCGGTTGTTGCGGTTTCGGCTTGGGAGCCCGCTGTGGAGCCCTCGCCGCGGCAGAAATTCGCAGTAGCAACGCGACCAGGATGTAGTTCGCGAGCAACGACGAACCGCCGTAGGACAGGAACGGTGCGGTGATACCCGTCATCGGGATCAGCTTGGTGACACCGCCGACGACGATGAACACCTGGAAGCAGACCGCGAACGCCAGGCCGCCGCCGAGCAGCTTGCCGAAGCTGTCGCGCACCGAGATGGCACCGCGCAGGCCGCGGAGCGCGAAGACCATGTAGACCAGCAGCACCGCGGCGAGGCCGACGAACCCGAGTTCCTCGCCGATCACCGCGGTGATGAAGTCGGAGTTCGCCTCGGGGATCATCTCCGGGCGGCCGGCGCCGAGACCGGCACCACCGATGCCGCCGGTCGCGAGACCGAACAGCGACTGCGAGATCTGGTAGCCGCCGCCGAATTCCAGGTCGTACCGCGCGATCGGGTCCTGCCAGTTCGCCACGCGCTGCTGGACGTGCTCGAAGAGCCTCCACGCGATGACCGCGCCGCCGGAGAACAGGCCGACACCGAGCACGACCCACGCCGCGCGTTCGGTGGCGATGTAGAGCAACACCAGCACGATGCCGAAGAACAGCAGCGAGGAGCCGAGGTCCTTCTGCAGCACCATGACCGCGACCGTGACGCCCCACGCGGCGAACAACGGGCCGAGGTCGCGGGCGCGCGGCAGGTCCATGCCGAGGAACCGGCGGCCAGCGGTGGTGAAGAGGTCCCGCTTCGACACCAGGAACGCGGCGAAGAAGACCATCAGCAGGATCTTGGCGAACTCACCCGGCTGGATGGAGAACGGACCGATCCGCAGCCAGATCTTCGCGCCGTTGATGGTCGGCGCGATGAAGCCCGGCAGCACACCGGGCAGCAGCAGCGCGACGAGCCCGGCGAGGCCGAAGGTGTAGCCGAACCTGGCCAGCGTGCGGTGGTCGGACAGGAACTTCAGCGTGGCCGCGAACAGCAGCAACCCGATCGCGGTCCAGATGACCTGCTTGAACGCGACCGGTTCCCACACCGAGCCGTCCAGGAACTTGACGCCCTCCAGGGCGAGGTCGATCCGGTGGATGACCACCAGGCCGAGCCCGTTGAGCAACGCGACGCACGGCAGGATCGCCGGGTCGGCGTACGGCGCCCACCTGCGCACGGCGAGGTGGGCACAGGCGAAGAGGCCGAGGTACGCGAGACCGAGGTAGACGATCCTCAGGCTGAGCGACCGCTCCTGGTTGAGTTCCACCAGGATCAGCGCCAGGGTCACGAGACCTGCGGCGAACGAGAGCATCACCAGTTCGGTGCCGCGCCGCGTCGGCGGTCGCAGACCTGGCGACGTGTTGGTCGCCACCGACGCGGCTGGTGAGCCTTCCCCGACGGGGGCGGGCGAGCCCATCAACTACGGACCCTCCCGGCATTCCACGCCGACCTTCTGCCCGCTCTGGGTGGGCGACGGCTCGGTGGCCCCGGTCTCCGGGGTCGCGCCGTTCGCCGGCGGCGGACTGGTCGGCGTGCTGGACCCGGTGCTGGACGGGGTCGTCGGTGACGTCGGGGTGCTCGGCGTCGTCGACGTGTCCTTGCAGAACGGGAGCATGTGCTCGGTGCGCAGCAACCTGACCGCGGCGCGTGCGCCGTCCAGTCCGTTGTCGCTGCGGATACCCGCGGTGATGGTCTTGCGACCGGCTTCCTGCAGGTCCTTCAGCGCGACCGGCTTGCAGCCCGTCGAACCGGGCGGACAGGAGTCCTCGACCTTGGACGACAGCTTGAAGCCGAGCACCGAGCCGTTCAGACCGCGGAAGATCGCGACCTGACCGTCCTCGGTGGCACCCACGTAGTACTGGGTGTTGAGCCACAGCTTGCCGCCGACCGCCACGACCCCGGCCAGCACCAGCAGCACGAAGATGATCACGAACGCCTTGATGGCGGTCCGCTTCTTGCGCTTCGGGTCCTGCGGCGGTGGCATCGGCGCGTCCATGCGCTGCGGCATCGGCGGGCGCTGCTGTGTGAGCGCGCTCGCCCTGGAGGCCGCGGAGTCCGGCGGGGTGTTGTGCTCCTCGCTGCCGTCACCGGCCGCGCCACCGACGATCGGGTAGTCGTCACCGAAGTCGACGTCCTCGACGTCCGCCACGATCACCGTGACGTTGTCGGGGCCGCCGCCCTTGAGCGCGAGCTCGATCATGCGGTCCGCGCAGGCCTGCGGGTCCGGGATGCGGATCGCCTCGTCGAGCGTCTCCAGGCTCACGACGCCGGACAGACCGTCCGAGCAGAGCAGGAACCGGTCGCCGGAGCGTGCCTCCCGCACGGTGAGGCTCGGCTCGAAGTCGTGGCCGGTGAGCGCCCGCAGCAGCAGCGAGCGCTGCGGGTGCGTGGCGGCCTCGTCCGGCGTGATCCGGCCTTCGTCGATCAACGACTGGACGAACGTGTCGTCGTGCGTGATCTGCGCGAAGGTGCCTTCCCGCAGGAGGTACGCCCGTGAGTCGCCGATGTGTACGAGCCCGAGGCGGTTGCCCGCGAACAGGATGGCCGTGAGCGTGGTGCCCATGCCCTCCAGGTCCGGGTCGCTCGTCACGAGCTCGGAGATGGCGCCGTTGCCGGCCGCGACCGCGTCGCGGAGCTTGCCGAGGAGGTCGTCACCTGGCTCGTCGTCGTCGACGTGGGCCAGCGAGGCGATGACCACCTTGCTCGCGACTTCACCGGCGGCGTGGCCACCCATGCCGTCGGCGACTGCGAGCAGGCGAGGGCCCGCGTACACGGAGTCCTGGTTGTTGGAGCGAACCAGGCCCCTGTCGCTGCGGGCCGCGTATCGAAGAACCAAGGTCATGAGCGCAGCTCGATCACCGTTTTGCCAATGCGGATCGGGGTGCCGAGAGGTACTCGCAGGGGTGCGGTGACCTTGGCTCGGTCTAGGTAGGTGCCGTTCGTGGAGCCGAGGTCTTCCACGTACCAGTCGGTGCCGCGCATGGACAGCCTCGCGTGCCTGGTCGACGCGAAGTCGTCGTCCAGGACGAGAGTGGAGTCGTCAGCGCGGCCGATCAGGATCGGCCTGCCGTCGAGCGAGATGCGGGTGCCGGTCAGCGCCCCGTGGGTGACCACGAGTTGCCGAGGCGCCTTGCTTCCCCTCGCCGACTTCTCGGACCTCCGGAATCCAGGCAGACCTGACGCCCGGAGCCCTGAGGCTGCGTAGAGATCAGAGCGGACCACACGTAGGGCGGCCAGCACAAAGAGCCAGAGGAGCACGAGAAAGCCCGCTCTGGTCAGCTGCATCACCAGCTCTGGCACCGGTTGTAACCGCTCCTGCCTTGAGTTGCTTACCGACGCCCGTGTCGACCTCTAGCCCGCGGTACGGAAGACCAGTGACGAGTGGCCGATGCGGACGACGTCGCCCTCCGCGAGTTGCCAAGTCTGCACTGGCGTGCCGTTCACCGTGGTCCCGTTGGTCGAACCGAGATCAGCGAGCATCGCATTCTGCCCGTCCCACGAGATTTCCAGGTGGCGCCTGGAGACTCCCGTGTCCGGGAGGCGGAAGTCGGCTTCCTGCCCACGTCCTACGACGTTTCCACCCTGCTTGAGGTTGTACGTGCGGTTGGAACCGTCGTCGAGATGCAGGGTCGCGTTGAGCTGACGGTTGGCGCCCTGGGTGGCCGGCGGGGCGTATCCGCCCTGGTTGTAGCCCTGGTCGTAGCCGCCTGGCTGGCCGTAGCCCTGCTGCTGGCCGTAACCCTGGTCATACCCGCCTTGCTGGCCGTAACCCTGGTCGTAGCCACCGCCCTGCTGCTGGCCGTAGCCCTGGTCGTAGCCGCCGCCCTGCTGGCCGCCGGCGTAACCCTGGTCGTAGCCCTGCTGGCCGTAGCCCTGCTGCTGGCCGTAACCCTGGTCGTAACCGCCGCCCTGCTGGCCGCCGGCGTAACCCTGGTCATAGCCCTGCTGCTGCTGGCCACCGCCGTAGCCCTGCTGCTGGCCATAACCCTGGTCATAGCCGCCTTGCTGGCCCTGGTCGTAGCCCTGCTGCTGGCCATAACCCTGCTGCTGGCCGTAGGCCTGCTGGTCATAGCCCTGCTGGTCGTAGCCCTGCTGGCCGTAGCCGCCCTGACCATAAGGGTCCTGGCCGGGCTGGCCCTGTCCTTGTCCGTAGCCGGGTGGCTGGCTCATGGGTCGGTCTCCTGCGGTGCGAGGTTGTGCTGACCGTCGGCTGGCCGCTTTCACGTCGGGGTCGACGGACGAGCTGGTTCGGAACTGTCCGGTGTGCAGCGCCTCGGAGCGCTCCAGGGAGACTACGACGTCACCATAGGTATCCCATCCGGACTCGGCCAGGTGCTCCCGCAGGCCCTCTGCGAGTAGCTGGGTGATGCGTAGTTCATCCTGCTCGTCGCCCGCAAGACGTTCGTGGTCCTGGGCGCCGAGCAACACTTTGTAGTGGTTGGGGGCTAGCAGTCTGCCACCCGCGAGCTCGCGGATGTTGCTGTCACCCTCCCGTTGCAGTGCCTGTGCCACCTCTTGGGGCACCACGTTGCCGCCGAACACGCGCGCGAAGGTGTTGCCGACCAGACCTTCCAGCTTGCGCTCGAAGCGTTGCAGGCCCATGTCGACTCCTTCCACTCGGACGGGCTCCTGTACCGATCGTATCCGGGTACGACTCCGCCTACAGGGGGCGATTAGGAACCTGGTTTGGACGCGTGCTAGTGTTCCCAACGTCTCCAGGGGCAAGTGGCGGAATGGCAGACGCGCACGGTTCAGGTCCGTGTGTCCGAAAGGACGTGGGGGTTCAACTCCCCCCTTGCCCATCGAAAGACAGATGGAACCCCTCTCGCGGAATCGCGAGAGGGGTTCTTTCGTTGATCGGCAGTATCGGATTCCTTGATCCAACAGGTGATGTCTGTCACTCGTTCGGGGGTCGGCATGTGGGCGATAGCGGCGGCGGATTTCGGTGCGGAGCTCGAACTCGTGGAGCTTCCCGAGCCCTCGGCCGAGCCCGGTCAGCTCAAGGTCCGGTTGTTCGCCGCGAGCGTGAACCCGTTCGACCGGAAAGTCGTCGACGGGATGTTCCGGGGTTCCGCCCACGTGTTCCCGTTGGTTCCTGGAACTGATGGGGCTGGTGAGGTAGTCGGTTCCGGAGAGAGGATTTTCGGCACCTTCTTCCACCATCCTGTTGGTGTTGGTACATACGCCGAGTACGTCACAGTTCCGGCCGGGAACGCGTTGGCTCCGTTGCCGGAGGATCTCGATCCCGCCGTTGCCGCCGCATTGCCGACCGCGGGTATGACGGCGTTGCAGTTGGTCGAGTCGCTCGGTTCCGCGCAATCCGTGCTGATCGTCGGGCCCAACGGTGGTGTCGGGTCGTTCGCGGTCCAGATCGCCCGTGCCGCGGGCAAGCGGGTCATCCCGGTGGGCCGCGGGGATTCTCCGGTCGAGGCCGACGCCCTGATCGACCTCGTGAGCACCGACCGTTCGTCGTTCGAGGCGAACGCGCGCTACGCGCCGTTGGCCTTCAACACCAACTACGTCTCCAGCGATCCCGCCCAGAACTTCGGCATGAAGGGGTCGCGCGAAACGTTGGTGCGGCTCGCGTCGATGGTGCAGGCGGGCGACCTGGAAGTGCCGATCGCCCGGCGCGTGCCGCTGCGCGAGGCTGTTGATGTTTTCGCAGGTCACGGCCCCGGCAAGACCGTGATCATCATGTAGGTGGTCGTTCTGGCGCGATGAACGGTCGACGGACGGTGACCGGCGCCGCTCACCGCCATTTTGCCCCTACGCCTGACGCACCCACTCTGAGCAGGTCTTTTGGTGCGTCCATTCGGATTAACGTCACCCAGACGGCAGCACCGTAGGACCGAACTCCCCGCACCCCTCTTCGACCGGTCACCGACCGGTCGGCGCCGTCGATCGCAGGGGGTGCGGTGACCTGGGGGCGGGCCGTGCGCTTCCTGCTAATCCTTATCGAGAGCACGAGTCGAAACGCGGCGGATAGCCCGCCGCGGGTGACGAGGAGGCACTGGCGTGAGCAGCACCCCAGCAAGGATCGCGGCCCTCGACAGCTCGAACGGTTTGTCGACGACCGCAGTCCCGGTTCCGGAACTGCCCGCGTCCGTCGAGGAGTTGGCAGCCGCCGCGGCGATCCGCCTCGGCTGGCACGGCGTGGTTCTCCCCGAAATGGTCCTGATGGGCCGCAAGGTCGTCGTCGTGGCCGAGCTCCTGGCCGACGCCCACGCCGAGCGCGTGTGCGTGGGTGCGGGTCCTGAGGCCGACAAGACCACCGTCTCCACCTGGGTGTGGCCGGAGATGGAAGGCCGCGTCCCGCCGGCCGCCGTCCGCATCGTCGGCGTCCTGGCCGTCGCCCGCCACTGGCGGACCGCGCTCGCCTCCGCCGTCCCCTTCGCCCGCTACGGCAACGCCGCGGTCGTCCTGCCGGAGTCGGTCGCGTTCTCGCACGACTACCTGGCGAACTGCCTGCCGCGCGTCCGTCGTTACGGCGTCTCGGTGCTGCTGGCCGACGACGAGAAGGACCTCTCGGTCGACGTGTCCGGCCGTCAGGAGACCGTGCCCGCCGAGGACACCGCCATCACCCGCTGGGTCAACGAGCTCGTCTACGAGCAGGTGCTCGCCACCGCTTCCTGATCTACGGTCGGGACATGCGAGTAGTCATAGCCGGCGGACACGGGCAGATCGCGCTGCTTCTCGAGCAGCTGCTGGCCACCCGTGGAGACGCCGCAACCGCACTGGTCCGCAATCCCGATCACTTTGGCGATGTGCAGGAAGCCGGAGCAGTTCCGGTGCTGTGCGACCTGGAGTCCGCTGAGCTGGACTCGGTCGCCGCGTATCTGAACGGCGCGGACGCCGCGGTTTTCGCCGCCGGCGCCGGGGCAGGCTCAGGAGCCGCCCGCAAGGACACCGTGGACTACGGAGCCGCCGCCCTGTTCGCCTCCGCAGCCGTCGAGGCGGGGGTGCGGCGGTTCGTCCAGGTGTCGACCGTCGGCATCGAGGCCGCCGATTCTCCTTCGGTGGATCCGGAGTTCGCTGTCTACCTGAAGGCCAAGAAGCTGGCCGAGGACGACCTGAAGCCGCGTGATCTCGACTGGACGATCCTGCGGCCTGGGCCGTTGGTGAACGACACACCCACCGGACTGGTCACGTTGGCGGCGCCTCGGTTGCCGCGGGCGTCGGTCACTCGGGCGGACGTCGCCGCCGTGCTGGCGGAGCTGCTGAACGCTCCGCAGACGGTCGGCAAGACGCTGGAGCTGGTGAACGGCGAGACGCCGGTCGCCGACGCCGTTCGCGCGATCCTCTAGCCACCACCGACGTCACCCACTCGTGGTTCCAGACGGCACGCGGGGACCCCGCGTTTCCTTCTGGGACACGCGGGGTCCCCGCGTGCCGTCAGCCAAGCACTCGATCGAGGTACGGGTTGGTGAAGGTGCGGGTGGGGTCGACCTCGTCGCGGACCCGCAGGAAGTCGTCGAAGTGCGGGTACAGCGGGCGGAGTTCGGCGGACGTGAGGTCGTGCATCTTGCCCCAGTGCGGACGGCCGCCCACCGACGCGGCGATGCTCGCGTAGGCGTCGAAGAACGCCTTGTACTGCATGCCCAGCGCCTGGTGCATCGAGATGTAGGCGGTGTCGCGGCCGTTCGCCGTGGACAGCCAGATGTCGTCGGCCTGGGCTACCCGCACTTCGCACGGGACGATCAGGGCGTCGCGGTCGCCCAGCTTGTTGGCGACCGCGCGGAGTTCGCCGATCACGTCCATCAGGGTTTCGCGGGGGATGGAGAACTCGGTTTCCACGAACCGGACTCGGCGCGGGGTCACGAAGACGTTGTGCGAGTAGTCGGAGTAGGAACGCTCGGAGATCAGGGAGCCGCAGAGTTCGTTCAGGCGGCGGGTGTAGCGCGGGAAGGTCTTGGCGACCTTGCAGACCGCGCCGAAGGCGGCGTTCTCCATCACCTCGTACTCCCACGTCTGCCGGATCTTCGACAGGGGGCGGGCGGGTTCGGTGATTCTGTTGTTGCGCTTGAGGATCACGCGGTCCGAGTGCGTGAACCAGTGGAACTCGACGTGGTCCTCGACAGCGCAGAGGTCGTCGAACTGCTCCAGCACGGCGTCCAGTCGGCCCGGGGTTTCGGAGGCTTGCAGGACGAACGACGGCACGCATTGCAGGGTGATCGTGCTGATGACGCCCAGGGCGCCCAGGCCGACTCTGGCCGCGTTGAAGAGGTCCGGGCGTTCGGTGCGCGAGCAGGTGACGACCGAGCCGTCGGCCAGGACCAGTTCCAGTTCGGCGATCGCGGTGGCGAGGACGCCCAGTTTCGCGCCGGTGCCGTGGGTCGAGGTGGAGACTGCGCCGGCGACGGTCTGGGCGTCGATGTCGCCCAGGTTCGGCATGGCGAGGCCCAGCCGGTGGAGGTCGGCGTTGAAGGCCCACAGCGGGGTGCCGGAGCGGACGGTGACGAGGCCGGATTCCGTGTCCGCGCGCACGATTCCCGTCCAACGGTCCAGGTCGAGCGCTGTTTCCGGCGCGACCGCGATGTCGTTGAACGAGTGACCGCTGCCCCGCGCGCGGACACGGGTGCCCGAGGTGACCGCCGCTGCGATCTCGTCCGTGCTGGCCGGGTGGACTACGCGCGCAGGGGTGCACGAAGCCGTTCTAGCCCAGTTCGTCCACACACGGACCTCCACGAGAGTGTGACCTGACACAGCAACGTAGGTGAAAGCTCTTCACGTTTCAAGGGTTCACGACGTACCGTCAGGGGCATGCGCAGAAACCGACTCGACGCCGCGACGAAGGATCTGGATCCTCCGTTCGCGATCGTCGACCTGGACGCCTTCGACCACAACGCGGCGGACCTCGCCCGTCGCGCTGCCGGTCATCCGATCCGGGTCGCGAGCAAGTCGATCCGGGTGCGCGAGCTGGTGAGCCGGGCGCTCGAACGGCCCGGTTACGCCGGGGTCATGTGCTACTCGCTGGCCGAGGCGTTGTGGTTGTCGGAGCAGAACGTGTGCGAGGACCTGCTGGTCGCGTACCCGACCGCCGACCGGGCGTCGTTGCAGAAGCTCGCGGCCAACGAGACGGCACGTCAGCGGGTCACGATCATGGTCGACTCGGTTGAGCACCTCGACTTCGTGGACGCGGCCATCGGACCGCACTCCGACATCCGGGTCTGCCTGGAGCTGGACGTGTCGTGGCGGCCGTTGCCCGGCGTCCACATCGGGCCGCGTCGTTCGTCGATCCACACGCCGCAGCAGGCGAAAGCCCTCGCCGCCAAGATCACCCAACGGCGTGGGTTCAAGCTGGTCGGTGTCATGGCGTACGAGGGGCAGATCGCCGGACTGGGTGACAACCCGCCCGGTCAGCCGTTGCGCGCGCTCGGGATCCGGTTCATCCAGTCGAAGTCCGGGCCGGAGCTGATCCACCGGCGGATCGCCGTGGTCAGCGCGGTGCGGCAGGTCGCGGATCTGGAGTTCGTCAACGGTGGTGGCACCGGCAGCCTGGAGCTGACGGGGTCGGACCCGTCGGTCACCGAGCTCGCGGCGGGCAGCGGTCTGTTCGGGCCGACGCTCTTCGACGGGTACCAGGCGTTCAAGCCGGAGCCCGCGGCGCTGTTCGCGTTGTCGGTGGTGCGCAAGCCGACCAAGCGGGTCGCGACGTTGTTCGCCGGCGGCTACATCGCGTCCGGAACCCCGACGCCCGACCGCCAGCCGTCGCCGTACCTGCCGGCCGGGCTGAAGACGCTCGGGCTCGAGGGCGCGGGCGAGGTGCAGACACCGGTCACCGGCAAGGCGGCGGAGCAGCTGAAGATCGGCGACCGCGTCTGGATGCGGCACGCCAAGGCGGGCGAGCTGTTCGAGCGGTTCGACGAGGTGCACCTGGTGCACGGCGACCGCATCGAACGGACCGTGCCCACCTACCGCGGTGAGCGCAGGAACTTCGGCTGAGGACCAGGCGGTCGCGGGTGCCGTCGGCGGTATCACGCGGCAAAGCCCGCCATTAGCGTCGAAGCATGACGGTGCAGACATTGGCCTGTGCGCTGTCGGCGGCCGCGCTCGCCACAGTGCTCACCGGCACTGGTAGCGCGACGGCGGCGCCATACACCGCGCAGTTTCGCGGTGACGGCTCCAGCAGCTTCGGGTTCGCCTGGGAGTACGCGCGCCGGGACGCCCGGGATCAGGCCGTGGCCGACGGGTTCACCGATCCCGCCGCGCAGTGCGAGGAGACCTTCGCCTTCGGCAACCCGTTCGACGCGACGGTCATCTGGGAGTGCACCCGCTAGACCGGCAGGCGTGACGACAGGTAACCCCTGACCAGCGCCCTGGCTTCGCCCAGAATCGTCTGGTCGCCCATCGGGCTCTTGCGGAACGCCATCTTCATCACGGCGTCGGCGGCTTCGACGGCGATCGCGATGGGCAGCTGGACCTCGGTCATCGGGATGCCGAACTTGCCGGAGATCAGCTCGGAGATCTTGTCGGAGATGACGGCGTTGTTGTCGCGGCGGTCGTCCAGCAGCCGCATGTCCACGACGTCACCGAAGTGCAGCCTCCCGAACGCGGGGATCTCGCGGTGCATCGTCACGTAGACGTCGAACACCGTGTCCACGGCGTCCCACCAGTGCTCGAGTGTCGCCTGCTCGAGCCGTTCGGTGATGCCCTGGGAGAACCGGTCGACGTTGCGCAAAGTCAGCGCCTGCACGACGGCTCTCTTGTCCGGGAAGAACTGGTACAGCGAGCCGACCGCCACCCCCGCTCTCTCCGCGATCAACGTCGTGGTGACTCCGTCGTAGCCCACCTCGTCGATCAGGGTTGCGCAGGCCTCGAGCATGCGCTCGACTCTTTTGGCGCTGCGCTGCTGCACGGGCTGGCGGCGAAGCGGGGTGGTGCTCGTCACGGCGACTCCCAGTAGTTCGGGTGCTTCCATCTTGCCTGTTGTACGGCCTTTTCACTTCCCTGAACCTGTCAACACGCCTACGATCCGAACAAGTTTCACATTTGGAGGATCGATGAGCGACTTCCTTTGGGGAGTGTCGACGTCCGCGTTCCAGATCGAGGGCGCGTTCGATGCAGGCGGTCGGGGTCCCTCCGTGTGGGACGAGTTCACACCGATCCGCGACGACGACAACGCTTCTGTTGCCTGCGACCACTACAACCGGTGGCGCGAGGACGTTGCGCTCATGACGCAGCTCGGCGTGAACGCGTATCGGTTCTCGATCGCGTGGCCGCGCATCCAGCCGTCCGGCAAGGGGCCGGTCAACGCCGAAGGTCTCGACTTCTACGACCGCCTGGTCGACGCCCTTGTCGACGTTGGTATCGCCCCCGTGGTCACGTTGTACCACTGGGACACGCCACTGGAGCTGGAAGCCGAAGGCGGCTGGCTGAATCGGGACATCGCCGACCGGTTCGCCGACTACACGGCGCTGGTCGCGAACCGTCTCGCCGACCGCGTGAAGCTGTGGATCCCGATCAACGAACCCGCGATGGTGACGTTGCAGGGCTATGCGATCGGTGAGCACGCCCCTGGCAAGGCGTTGCTCTTCGACGCGTTGCCGACCGCCCACCACCTGAACCTCGCTCACGGCCGTGCGGTCGAAGTGCTGCGGTCGTTCAACGCGCAAGCCGTTGGTACAGCGAACAACCACACGCCGGCCTGGCCGGCTACGCCGAATGACGTAGCGGCTGCCGAGGCGTACAGCGAAATCCACAACTGGTTGTACGCGGACCCAGTTCTGTCGGGCCGATATCCGGACGCAGTCGCCGATCTGCTGCCGATCCAGGACGGTGACCTGCAGGTCATCCACCAGCCGCTCGACTTCTACGGCGTGAACTACTACAACCCCACCCGGCTCAAGTCGCCGTCGGAGGGCAATCCGCTGCCCTTCGAACTGGTGGAGATCGACGAGTACCCGCTCACCAACTTCGGCTGGCCGGTCGTGCCGTCCGGGCTGAGCGAGATCATCACGACGTTGCGCGAGCGGCACCCGAACCTGCCGCCGGTGTACGTCACCGAGAGCGGCTGCAGCTTCCCGCACGAGGTCGAGGACACCGAGCGGATCGCCTACCTCGACGGACACCTCAAGGCCGCGCTGGAAGCCGGTGTCGACGGCTACTTCGTGTGGTCCCTGCTCGACAACTTCGAGTGGGAGTCCGGATATTCACAGCGGTTCGGCCTGGTCCACGTCGACTTCGAGACGCAGCGACGCACGCCGCGCGACTCGTTCCACTGGTACCGAAAGGTGATCAGTGGTGAGTGAAGCGCTCGCCGAACCGGTTGTCCCGGTTCGCAGAAGCTGGATGGCCTGGCTGTTCGTCGCGAACCTCGGTCTGTGGCTCGCGGTCTACGCGCCGATCCAGATCCTGTTGCCACGGCAGGCCGAACTGCTGGACAAGGCGAACAAGACGTTCGTGTTCGGCGTCGTCACCGGTGTCGGCGCGTTCGTGGCGATGGTGGGGGTGCCGCTCATCGGCTTCCTGTCCGACCGCACGACCTCGCGCTTCGGCCGTCGGCATCCGTGGACGCTGATCGGGGCGATCGTCGCGGGGGCCGGCCTCGCTGTTCTGGCCAGCGCGCACTCGGTCCTGGTCATGACAATCGGCTGGTGTCTGGTGCAGGCGGGGGTCAGCAGCATGCTCGCCGCGCTGACCGCCGCGGTGCCGGACCGCGTGCCCATCGTGCAACGGGCCAAGGTCGGTGGGCAGTTCGGGATCAGCCAGATGCTCGGCACCGTGCTGGGCGCGGTCGTCGTCACGGAGTTGGTCACCGACCTGAAGGCCGGCTACCTGGCCTGTGCGGTGATCGTGCTGGCCGGAGGCTTGTTCTTCGTGCTCAGGACGCCGGACACGCAGTTGATCGTGAAGCCGGTGCGGCCGACGTTCTGGATCTCACCCCGTGAGCACCCCGACTTCGCGTGGGCGTGGCTCGGGCACTTCATGCTCAACGTCGGCAACGCGTTCGGCACGCTGTACCTGTACTTCTTCCTGAGCGACGAGGTGCACCACCCGTCTCCCGACGAGGGCCTGCTGCAGTTGATGGCCCTGTACGGGGTGGCGCTCACCGCAGGAGCGGTGCTGTTCGGCGCACGAAGTGATCGTTCTGGCCGTCGGAAGCCGTATGTGTACGGCGCGTCGGCTGTCATGGCGTTGGCGGCGTTGTTGTTGGTGGTGTCGCCGACGTGGCCGGTCGCGCTGGTCGCCGCCCCGTTGCTCGGCATCGGCTTCGGCACCTACCTGGCCGTCGCGATCGCCCTGCTCACCCAGGTGTTGCCTGCCGCGGCCGATCGGGCCAAGGATCTGGGCGTGATCAACGTGGCCAACGCGTTGCCGCAGGTCATCGCCCCCTTGCTGACTGCCATGATCCTCGCGAACCTTGGTGGTTACCGCGGTCTGTTCGCGGCGTCGGCGCTGGCGACCGCGCTGGCGGCGGTGTTGATGAGTCGAGTGCGATCGGTGGTCTGATGCAGCTGTCGGGCAAGAGTGTTCTGGTCACCGGAGCGTCCCAGGGGATCGGTGCCGAGGCCGCGTTCAGGTTCGCGGCCCACGGTGCGCGCGTCCACCTTGTGGCCAGAAGCGCCGAACTGCTCGATCAACAGGTCAAACGGATCATCGAGTTCGGCGGCTCGGCGACCGCTCACGTGGCGGATCTGGCGGACGCCGCGCAGATCCGCGCGCTCGCCGAGGAGGTTCCGGCACCGGATGTGCTCGTCAACAACGCCGGCGTCGGCCGCTGGTTGTTCCTGGACGACACGTCGGCCGACGAGCTGCAGACGATGACCGCCGTGCCGTACCTGGCGGCGTTGCTGCTGACCAGGGAATACCTCGGTGCCATGCGGTCCCGTGGCTCCGGCTGGATCGTCAACGTGAACTCACCGGTGTCGCGCCTGCCGATTCCCGGCTGCGTGGGCTACCAGTCGTCGCGGTGGGCGCTGCGCGGTCTCACCGCGTCGTTGCGCCTCGACCTGCGCGGTACCGGTGTCGGGATCAGCGAGGTCGTCCCGGGCAAGGTGTCCAGCGAGTACTTCAACAACAACCCCGGCGCCGAAGAGCGGATCCCGGCGATCGCCCGGCTGATCCCCACGGTCACTCCGCAGCAGTGCGCGAAGGCGATCGTCGACGCCGTGGAGAAGGAACGCGCCGAGCACCTGTTCCCGTGGCAGCTCAAGGCGTTCGAGCTCTCCGGCCGGCTGTTCCCCGGCCTGACCTCGTACCTGACCTGGAGGACCGGCACACACCGCTGATCTTGTCGGTGCTGCTGAGTACGTTGAAACGCAGGGGTTCCCAGCTCGGGGGGACCCCTGCGCGAGCATGGAAACGGCCCCTTGCCTGCGCGGGAGGTGCAGACAAGGGGCCGACGTGGTGACCGCGGACCGACGACGGTCGGGGAGGGTGGGTGCACGTCACCGGCCCGCGGGAATCTGTGGAGTTGTTGAGCTGACCGGGGTCCGCGATGTCGCGGTCGGGGGTTCGCGCATCGCGGACCACCGGTCAGTAGGCGGTTTGCAGACCTGGTCGTGTCGGGGGGACGCCAGGTCAGTCGCAAACGCCCGTTAGTGGGCTCGAGCCACCGCGCGGCGGGACCGGGTGACAGGAGGAGTCACCGGGGCCTCGCGCAGATGGCGAGCCGGGCGCGGGGCGAGTCCGCCCGCGACCAGGTGTTCGTACGCGGCGCGCCACACCGAGCAAGGTGACTTCTGCTGACGCCAACGGCCGGAGCACTCAGGGCAGTTGCCCTTCTCGTCCGGCTCGTGCGCTGCCAGCAGAGCACGCCATCCCTCGGTCAGCCGAGGGAGCTCGGATCGAGCCACCGACAGGAGGGACGGGGCGTCCGCGCGGCTCGCCAGCTCCGTGAGCAGGTCGAGGCGTTCCCACACAGCGTTGCGAAGAACCTGTCCGAGTATCGCGTCCATCGAGGAACTCACCGTCACCTTTCCGCCTGGTCGGCGGCTTCGCGTAGCGCGGCCCTGAGCTGTACGAGCTGGTCGTGGGTCAAGACTGCCGTCTCCCCGGGAGGTCCGACCAGAACCACTTGGCCCTGAACGACCTTCACGGTGAGCTGGCGGTCCCGGTCGACCACGTCGCCGCAGCTGATCTGCCACGATCGACGTTGCCCGGTCATGCCGCGCCATGTGGATTCGGTGTCACCCGTCTCCACAATGGAGGTGGAGCCAGGGGAGGAGCTGTCCACTATTGGTCGTTCCTCTCCGTGCTCACTCGCTTACCGGAATCTAGATTGCGATGATTCATGCCGGAACGGGACGTCACAGCGCCCACCGGTGGAAGTCTTACGGTGAGCGGTAAGTGGTGTTCGGTGGAGCCGATCAGCTCCGCCGAAGAGGACTTCTCGACTCGGGGACCTGCCCCTAGTCTGCCGATGACGCCCAACGGACTGTGAGGGTGCGCGATGAACACCATGAGTTCCCAGGGCTCTCCGATCCCCACTGAGGTGTGGGACCACCAGGAGATGCGGGACGCACTGGCCCGACGAGAGATCAGCTCGGTTTACCGGCTGCTCCGGCGGCACGGTGTGTCCCAGCGCCAGATCGCGGCGCTCACTGGGCAGTCGCAGTCCGAAGTCTCGGAGATCCTCAAGGGACGCCAGGTGATGGCATATGACGTCCTGACTCGGATCGCCGTCGGCTTGGGTGTCCCACGTGGATACATGGGTCTCGCCTATGACGAGACAACGGCAGTGAGGGTGGCCGCAACCGCGGACTCACCCCATCCTGAGGAGGACGAGTCGGTGAAGCGTCGGAAGTTCCTCGCGCACGCCGCCGCCGTGACAGTGGGCGCGGCCGTGTTCGGAGCGGACTCCGGGTCGTGGGTTTCACACCCCACACAGACTCCGGCTCCGGGACGCATCGGCATGACCGATGTGCGCCAGGTCGAAGCGGCGACGCGGGCTCTGCGTGCCCTGGACTACCAGTACGGCGGCGGTTCCTGCCGCGACGCCGTGGTCGCGCAGCTGTCCTGGGGACAGCAGATGCTCGGTGCGAGCTCCACGGACATCGTTCGCCAGCGCCTCTACGTCGCGCTGGCCGACCTGCACAACCTCGCCGGCTGGACGTCGTTCGACACGGGCCTGATGGACTCGGCCCGCAACCACTTCGGTCAGGCGCTCGACCTCGCCAAGCAGGGCGAGAACGAGGCGCTGATGGCGAACATCCTGTACCGCATGGGCCGCGTCTACTTGCACCAGAACGCCCCGGACGACGCGCTGAAGGTGTTCCAGCTGGGTCAGCTGGCCGCGCAGAACTCCGGTTCCGAACTGGCGGTGGGCATCCTGTGCGCGAACGAGGCCTGGGCCTACGCCAAGATGGGCTCCGACGAGCAGGCGCTCAAGCTGCTCGGCCGTGCGCGCGACGAGTTCTCCCGCGCGAACGTCGCGGAAGCCCCCGCCTGGGCCAAGTTCTTCAACGAGATCGACCTCTCGTCCATGATCGGCACGGTGCACACGGAGCTGGCCCAGACGGTGGACGCCAAGTACACGAGGACCGCCATCCCGGCGCTGTCCAAGGCGATCAACAACTTCGGTGACGAGTACGCGCGCAGCCGCTCGTTCAACCTCACCTCGATGGCGATCAACCACCTGCTCGAGGGCGACATCGACCACGGCGCCAAGATCGGTCGCCAGGCCGTCGACCTGTCGGAAAGCCTCAAGTCGGTGCGCACGAAGCAGCGCATGGAGCCGCTGCGCCAGGAGGCCGAGAAGCGCCGCAACAACCCCGAGGCCCGCGAGCTCGCGGACCGCGTCGCCCGCTTCACCGGCACCGAGTCGGCTGCCTGACCAGCATCTCGTTTGGGCCCCATAGCACCACGATTGGATGGTGTGGGACACGAACCGGTAACGCCAGGACCTTCGCACACGAATGCAGCATCGACGGGCGAGAAATCCACGCCTAAGGTGCGGCAGGTCGGGGCGAAGGACGAGGTGCGGCGCGTGAGCCTTACTCGGAGGTGGCGTTCCAAGAGAGCGCTGCGGTCCGCGCAGTTGCTCGACGAGGTGGTGGACACCCAGCTGCCACTGCTGGCGGGGTTCGACGAGGAGCGTCGGCGCAGGTCAGCCGACTACCTCGCGGAGCTGGTGGCGCTGGCGCAGGACTACCGCTACTACGCGAACGGCTGGATCGACAGCCGTGAGCTCGATCGTCGCGGTCAGCGGACGATGAACCGGCTGGCGCGCATGCGTGAAGAATCTTCGGCTCGACTGATCACCGACTAGTCCGTTCGTGCGCAGCTCGTCGCGCCGATCGGACCACTCGCCGAGTGCGGCTCGGATCGCGCGGATGTTTCACGTTGAACAATCACCAGGGCACCGGTCCGCTGTGGTCGAACAGCCCTCCGGTCGGCCCGTCGTCGGGCAGGGTGGCCAGCTTGATCGCGATCCTGGCTCCCTCCGCGGGTGTGTCCCTGCCCTGGAAGCCGTTGAGATCGGTCGCCACGTAGCCGGGACAGGCCGCGTTGACCTTGATGTTCGTGAGCTCCTTGGCGTACTGGACGGTGAGCGCGTTCAGGAACGTCTTCGACGGCGTGTAGGTCCCGTTGACCTCGCCGAACTCCACTTCTGGCGTGGTCTGCAGTGTCAGTGACGCGAGGTGGCTCGACTGGTTGACGATCCGCGGTCGTGCGGAACGGGCCAGCAGCGGCAGCATCGCGTTGGTGACCCGGACGACGCCGACCACGTTGGTCTCCAGCACCTCCCGCAGGTTTTCCGGTGTGGCGGTGGACGGCGCGGAGGGCCAGGCTCCGGCGATTGCCGCGTTGTTGACCAGCACGTCGAGGCGGCCGAACCGTTCCTCGAACAGCGCCGCTGCCGCCTTGACGCTCTCGTCGTCGGTCACGTCCAACGGCACGGCGAACGCGTCGACGCCGTTCGCCCGCAGTTTCGCCGCAGCCTCCTCGCCACGCCGGGCATCTCTCGCCCCGACCCCGACAGTCATCCCGAGACCGGCCGCGATCTCGTAGCCGATGCCCTTGTTCGCGCCGGTGACCAGCGCAATCGTCTGTTCGCTCATGCAGTTGATCGTGGTCGGCGGCGTGGCCGGAACCAACATCACTTCGGTCTGGCACCGATACCCGGCGGATATCGATACGGTGGTCGGGTGGAGACCCGAGAGCTCCGGTATTTCGTCGCGGTCGCGGAAGAACTGCACTTCGGCCGCGCTGCCGACCGCCTCGGCATCGCCCAGCCACCGTTGTCGCGGACCATCGCCCAGCTCGAACACCGGCTCGGCGTCGCGCTGCTGACCCGCACCAGTCGCAAGGTCTCGCTCACCGACGCGGGTGCGGTGCTGCTGGCTGAGGGACGGGCGATCCTCGGGGCGGTCGCCGCGGCCGAGAGGCGCACCCGGACCGTCGACCGGCCGTCCCTGGTGCTGGCCGCCAAGGCCGGTGGTTCCAGCGAACTGCTGGCGAAGCTGCTCGACGCCTACGCCGCCGAACCCGGTGCGGTCGCCGTCGACCTGCTGCTGTGCGAGGCCCACACCCGGCAACCGCTGTTCGACGGCCGGGCCGACGTGGCGATCCTGCACGAACCGTTCGACTCGACCGCCGACCTCGACGTCGAGGTCCTGCGCACCGAGAGCCAGTTCGCGATCCTCGCTAGCTCTCATCCGCTGGCCGGCGCGGCACGGTTGCGGATGGCCGACGTCATCGACCTGCCGGAGCTCGCGCGCTGGCCGGAGCCCGACGGCACCTACCTGGACGGCCCCGGCGTCGAGGTGCACAACCTGACGCAGCTGTTCCAGATGATCGCGCTCGGCCGGGCTGTCGCGGTCATGCCGGAGGTCGTCCGAGCTGGCCTGGGCGAAGGACTGGTGGCGGTGCCGGTCGTGGACGCGCCAAAGGTGACGACGGTGATCGCGTGGCCACCGCACAGCAGGTCGCGCGCTGTTGCCGACCTGGTTCGCGTGGCGACGGGGTTCAGCTGACGGGTGCGCGGCTGAGTACGACCGCGAGGCCGAACGCGACGCCCATGATGGTCACCTCCAGCACCGCCCACTGCACGATCGCGGTGACCTTGTGCTGGGAGATCTTCGGCAGCAACCGCCACCGGATGTGCGCGCCGAGCACCGCGATCAGCCCGGCGCACACGGCCTTGCCGAGGAACAACAACCCGTACCCGGTCGTGAACAGCGACTGCGGGAACGGGACGACCGGGTTGAGGATCAGCTCCAGCAGGCCGTTGAACAGGCCGGTCACCGCGACCACGATCAGGCTGATGGTCGCGATCCTGGAGAACTTCGGCAGCGCGACGGCGAGCAGCCCCTTGCGGTGGGCGACCAGTGCCATCAACACGCCGAGCCCGCCGGTCCACGCGGCCGCGCCCAGCACGTGCAGCTCCATGGAGACCATCGAGTAGTCGTGGTACTTCCAGTTGGACGCGTGCCCGGTGACCGGGATCGGCAGCAGCCCGAACATCGAGATGAGAATCCGCAGCTCAGCGGGTACGGACTCGCCGCCGCGCACGGCCATCACACCGATGATCAGGTAGATGAACGCGCAGGCCGCGCTGAACAGCAGGCCCTTGCCGGCACCGACTGTGCCGATGTAGTCGATCGCGTTGGCGATGCTGACGTTGCTGCCCGGCCGCAGCTCGGCGGCCTGCAGGACGATGGCCGTGAGCGCCGTGACCACCCAGACGGCCGCGGCGATGACCGCGGCCGGCCGGGCGATCCGCATGACGGGTTCGGTGTGCGTCGGACGGTCGAAGCCGAGCAGTTTCGGCAGGATCGACAACCCGACGACGATCGTCGCCGAGACGTCCAGCAGCACCCTGGTGACCGGCAGGCCGTACCGGACCGCCGCCCCGGCGTCGACGACCCCGGCGACCACGACAGGTGGGGCCAGCACGAGGCCGAGCGCGATGCCCGCGAGTGCGCCGAGGACGAGCCCGGCGAGCACGCGGTAGTGGGTGGAGGCGGCGGTCCGGACGTCGCTCATGCCTTCGCGCCCCCGCCGCCGCGCAGGGCGACGAACACGCCGCCGCCGAGCAGCACCACGGCGCCGACGATCCACACCCAGATGGGCAGGCCGTCGCTCGAACCGCTGTCGGGGGTGTCGTTGGTCGCGACCTGGCGAGGAGTGCCCGTGCCGTCCTTCGTGAGCGTGAACGTCAGCTCACCGGACACGGGGTGGCCGTCCGCGGACAGGATGCGGTAGCCGATCTTGTACTGCCCGGCCTTGCCCAGTGCGTCGACCTTCGTCGAGACCGCGTTGTCCTTGATCGTCGGGTCGCCCGCGACCTCGTAGTGACCGCCGTTGGCGTCGACGACCGAGATCGTGTTGATGCCCTGGCCGCCCTGCACGTCCTGGTCGAACGTCAGCGTGACCGACGACGGACCGGCGTCCAGTGAGGTCTTGTCCTTCGGGTCACTGCTGATCAGCGCGTTGTGCGCCGCCGCGGGGGCGGCCGTGACGAGCACGGCCGCACCAGCGATCAGGCACGCGATGAGTGCGCGCTTCATGCCTTGCGCCGCGAACGCAGGATCGCGCCGACGCCGAAGCCCAGGCCGAGCGCACCGACGGCCAGACCGGCGCCACCGAGGTAGCGGGCGGTCTTGTCGGAACCGGCTGCCGATGCCTCGTGGGTTTCGGCGCTGCCGGCGGCGGGCGTCGTGGCGTGGCCGCCGTGGGCGTCCTCGCCGGCCTTCTTCGCGGCGAGCTTCAGCGCGGGCGCCGGGTGCTCCGGCTCCTTGCCGTCGGCGCCGGTCGACTGCGACCAGTCCACGACCTCGCCGTTCTCGTAGGTCTGCTTGGTCGGGAGCTCCAGCTTGTCCTTGCCCTCCGGCAGGGTGCCGAGCGCGACGAAGAACTCCTGGTACTCGTTGATCCCGATCTTCACACCGGGATCGGCGGTCCAGGTGATCGTCTTGAACGCCTCGGTGATCTCCTTGCCGGCGATCGTCACGGGCTTGTCGAGCTTGCCCTTGACGGCCTCGGCCTTCCAGCCGGCGAGCGGCTTCGTGCGCACCGAGGTGAGCGGCGTGTCCTGCGGCAGCGTCACCTCGATCTTGGTGGTGCCGGCGTTGTCCCGCTCGTTCGGCACGCGGAACGCGAACGTCGCGCGGCCGCCCTGGGTGAACTCGGACGGCTGGGCGCTGACGTGCGCCGATGCGATCGCCGGGGTGCCGAGCACGGCGAATCCGGCAACGGCGAGGACGGCGAGCGTGCGCACGCCAAATCGATTTGTCGACATGAAGTTGTGGCTCCTGATTGCCAAAGGGGTTTGGTGGTTTTGGGTGATCAGGAACCGCAAGGAGGGGCGCGCAGCCCGTTCGCACGTCTCAGATCCGTGTGGTGCGCGTTGCGGACGTAAGGCGTGCTGGTGAACGTCCGCACCGGCGTCGTGACCGGTAGCGGCGTGAGCCTGCGGGGGATCAGGCGGGTGACGGCGGCGAAGAGCCTGAACAGGGCGTTCTCGGCGTGGAACAGGAGCAGGCCGGTCAGCGTCGCGGCGACGAGGTGCGCCACGAACATCTGCCCGGTGAGCGTGTTCGTGTGCTCGTGGTTGACCCAGGTCAGCAGCAGGTGCTGAGCGAGCTGGGCCGTGCCGAGCCCGGCGATGACCGAGAGCCGCCCGGTGCGCTTGTCGGCGAGTGACGCTGCCGCGAACGCGATCAGCACCACCAACGGCAACGCGTGGATGAACTCGGAGATCTCGCCGCCGCCCAGCCCGTGGGCGGTGATCGTGAGCGCGGCAGACGTCAGCGCGAGTGCGGCACCACGCAGGATGCGCAACTCACTCGACCGTGTGCTCACGTCGGTGAGGGTAATCGGAGGAGTTTGCCCGGGTCTACGAGTGGGTAACTACGGCCGCATGCACAACCAATGCGACCAGCCGGGCCGTACCGACCGGGTCGTGTTCGGCGTTGCCGCTGGTCTGACGCTTGCGTTCGTGGCCTGGGGAATCGTCGGCACAGCCAGTCTGGCGACTTTCTCGAAGTCGGCGCTCGGCTGGATCATCCAGCATCTGGGCTGGGCTTTTGTGATCTCGGCCTCCGGGTTCGTGGTCTTCGCCCTCTGGCTCGCGTTCAGCCGCTACGGCAAGATCCCGCTCGGTCGCGACGACGAGAAACCCGAGTTCAAGACGGTCTCGTGGGTCGCGATGATGTTCAGCGCGGGCATGGGCATCGGGCTGATGTTCTACGGCGTCAACGAGCCGCTGAGCCACTTCGTGAAGCCGCCGCCCGGTACCGAGGGCGACCCGCTCGAGACCGCGATGGCCACCACGCTCTTCCACTGGACGCTGCACCCGTGGGCGATCTACGCCATCGTCGGCATCGCCATCGCCTACAGCAGCTTCCGCCGCGGCCGGTCCTCGCTGATCAGCTCCGCGTTCGCGCCGCTGCTGGGTCGCCGGGCGTCGTCCGGCTGGGGCCGCGCGATCGACGTGATGGCGATCTTCGCGACCCTGTTCGGCTCGGCGGCGTCGCTGGGACTGGGCGCGCTGCAGATCGGGTCCGGCCTGGAGGCGGCCGGCTGGGCCGGTGACGTCGGCAAGGGTGTCCTGGTCGCGATCATCGCGGTGCTGACCGTGGCGTTCGTCGCGTCCGCGGTCTCGGGTGTCGCGAAGGGCATCCAGTGGCTGTCGAACATCAACATGGTGCTGGCCGTGGTGCTGGCGCTGTTCCTGTTCGTGGTCGGTCCGACGGTCTTCATCCTGAACCTGCTGCCGACCGCGCTGGGCGACTACTTCCGCGAGCTCGCGAACATGGCCGGCCGGACGGCTGCTTCCGGCGGTGACGCGACGGAGACGTGGCTGTCCGGGTGGACGATCTTCTACTGGGCGTGGTGGATCTCGTGGACGCCGTTCGTCGGCATGTTCATCGCGCGGATCTCCCGCGGTCGCACGATCAAGCAGTTCGTGGCAGGCGTGATCCTGGTGCCGTCCGCGGTGTCGCTGGTGTGGTTCGCGATCCTGGGCGGGACGGCGATCTTCGAGCAACGCGCCGGCGTCGATCTCGCCGGTCAGTCCACCCCGGAGTCGCAGCTCTTCTCGCTGCTCGACCAGTTCCCGCTCGCGACGATCGCCGGTGTGGTGGTGATGGTGCTGGTGGCGATCTTCTTCGTGTCCGGCGCCGACGCCGCGTCGATCGTGATGGGAACGCTCTCGCAGCAGGGCTCGATCCAGCCGAAGAAACCGGTGGTGATCTTCTGGGGCGTGCTGACCGGTGCCGTCGCCGCGGTGATGTTGCTGGTCGGCGGATCGAACGCGCTGACAGGTCTGCAGAACCTGACCATCATCGCGGCCCTGCCGTTCATGGTCGTGATGGTCGGTCTGTGCGTCTCGCTGGCGAAGGACCTGCGCTCCGACCCGATGATCAGGCGCGAGGAACGGGTCGCCGAGGTCATGGAGGAGGTCACCGCGCACCTCGACCCGGGGCAGGTGGTCGAGGAGGCGGCGGTCAAGGCCGTGGCCGAGGTGACGGGGAAGACCCCGAACGTCAGCGCACGTTCAGGCGCCTGAGCAGTTCCTGCTCCAGCATCTCCAGATCGGTACTGACGGCCCGGTGCGCTGCTTTGCGCCGGGCCGTCGGCATGCGTTCGGCGGCGCGCACCGCCGCGAGGAGTTGAGCCAGTCGCGCCTCGGTCTTCGAAACCCAATTGGAATCCGAAGCCCGCAATGCCTCCAACGACTCCGAAAAGCCGACAATCCGCGCGTGCAACCGGGCGCCGTAGCCGGAGTACTTCCCGATGTCCGCGACGTCGATGCCGAGCCGCCGCGCCCGGTACCGGTCGTACTGCTCGCTCAAAAGCCCAGCTCCGCGAGCGATCACCGGGGCCAGCACCGGAATGAGCGCGGGCGCCACCACCTTCGCGACACCGACCAGGTTCTTGGCCCTGCTGGGCGTGAAGCCGGCCTTCGCTTTGCGCGCCATTCGGGTACACCTCCTCCGTCAGATGAAACTTACTGCCCAGGTTGCCGACACATCGGCTCGACGCGCGACATACGCTGCACCAGTGACTTCCCAGGTGCAGCTAGACGCCGGCGTGGTCACTCGTTGTCGGCGGCGGGTGCACCTCGAAAACGATCCGGAGATGCGCGACGCTCCCAAGGCGGCGCCGGATCCGGCTTCGGAACAACGTAAAGCGGACGCGACGAACCACCGGCGCGCGGTGGCGGACGCGCTCGGCAGAATCGTCGGCTCGAATCTCTTCGAGGTGCCGAGCGGACCGGACGTGCGCACTGCTGACCGCGAACGCGTGACGCTCGCCGCGATGGAGATGGGCGCGCCGTACATCTGGGGCGCCGCACTGCCGCGTGACCCGCGCGGTGGCCGGCGCGGTGGGATCGACCTGCTGGTCAAGGACTCCACCGGGTACGTGCCGGTGCTCGTGGTCCGGCACAAGATCACCGATCCCGGTCAGGGCGCCCGCACCAGCCCGTTGACGCTGCCGTTGCCCGACGGCAGCCGCACCGACCCGCACCGCAAGGTCCGGCCGCAGCCGCGCGACCAGCTGCGGCTCGCCCACGCGCAACGGCAGCTGCAGGCCGCCGGCTACGCGCGGAACGGGCGTGCGACCGGTGGTGTGATCGGCATGGACGCCGATGTCGTGCTGTGGCACGACCTGGAGGCACCGACGTGGCCCGGCGGCCGCAACGCGCTGGCCGAGTACGACGCCCGGTTCAGCGACCGGCTGGCGGTGGCGCTGGCCGCGGCGAACCAGCAGGACCCGCTGGCCCGGCCGTCGCGGATCGTCGACTGCAAGACGTGCCCGTGGTGGCCGACCTGCGACAGCGATCTCAAGCAGGGCAGGGACGTCAGCCTCGTCGTGCGCGGCGAGGACGCGGTGGCGCTGCGCAAGGCCGGCCTGTCCACTGTGGATGAACTGGCCGCGCTGGACCCGGCGTCCGAGGGCCCGATCCAGTTGGTGGGCATGCCGTTCGGCGACGCCGTGGTGCTCGCACGGGCGTGGCTGCGCGATCTGACGCTGGTGCGCCGGGTGCCCGAGATGAGCGTGCCGCGCGCGGACGTCGAGGTCGACGTCGACATGGAGAGCTTCGGCGATCTCGGCGCGTACATGTGGGGCTGTCTGCTGTCCGGAAAGGACATCGACGAATCGCACGGCTACCGCGCGTTCGTCACGTGGGACGCGCTGCCGTGCGACGACGAGGCCCGCTCGTTCGCCGAGTTCTGGACCTGGCTCACGGGCATTCGCCTGCGCGCCAAGGCACGCGGGCTGTCGTTCCGCGCCTACTGCTACAACGAGCTGGCCGAGAACCGCTGGCTGCTGGCGTCGGCGGAACGGTTCGCCGGCAAGCCCGGCATCCCGACGGTGGCGCAGGTCAAGGAGTTCATCAACTCGGACTCGTGGGTCGACCTGTTCGGGATCGTCCGCGAGCAGTTCCTCTGCGCGCACGGCAAGGGCCTGAAGATCATCGCCCCGGTCGCGGGCTTCTCGTGGCGCGACCCGGAGGCCGGCGGCGAGAACTCCATGCGCTGGTACCGGGCAGCGGTGGGGCTCAACGGTGACGCGTTGGACGTCGAACAGCGGCAGCGGTTGCTGGAGTACAACGAGGACGACGTCCGGGCCACCCACCGCCTGCGCGAGTGGATGACCTCGGACGAGATGTCCCGTCTGCCGTACGCCGGAGATCTCTAAGCAGGCTGCCGGAAGTT
>NZ_MUYM01000045.1:321-25049 GCF_002150765.1 Lentzea kentuckyensis | reverse complement strand
GCACGTCGACGTGCTGGCCAGGGAGGTGACCTGGCCAGCCGGGCACCTCGAACAGGAGCCTGCGCGCACTCGACGTCAGCTCGCCGGACGACACCAGCTCCGACACCCGCCAGGTCAGTCGCCCTGATACCGCTGCTCGCGCCATGGGTCTCCGTAGTCGTGGTAGCCGGCGGTTTCCCAGAAACCGGGTTCGTCCTCGAGCAGCAACTGGATCCCGCGAACCCACTTCGCCGACTTCCAGAAGTACAGGTGCGGCACCAGCAACCGCGCCGGACCGCCGTGCTCGGGCGTGAGGTCATCGTCGTCGTAGCGGTAGGCGACCCACGCCTGGCCGTCGAGCAGGTCCTCCAGCGGCAGGTTGGTGGTGTAGCCGCCGTACGAGTGGACCAGCGCGAAGTCCGCCGCCGTCTCGACGTCCTCCAGCAGGACGTCCAGCGAGACGCCCTTCCACCGGGTGCGCAGCTTGGACCACTTGGTGACGCAGTGGATGTCCGTCGTGATCTTCTCGGCCGGCAGCTCGATCAGCTGCTGCCACGACCACGTGTGCTTCTGGCCGGCCTCGGTGCCGACGGTGAACTCCCACCGGTCCGTCGGCACGCGCGGGGTCGGGCCCGCCGTGAGCACCGGGAAGTCCTCGGTGAGGTACTGGCCCGGCGGTAGCTGCACGTCTGGTGACTGGCGTCGCCCGGTGAAGCCGGGAGAGACGATCGGCATGACGTCAGTACACAGCACCGACCCCGAACGCGCACGCGTCGATAACCTCAGCCGATGGAAGACGTGCGAGTGGAGACCACGGGCACCACCACGGTGATCTGGATGAACCGCCCGGACCGGCGCAACGCGGTCGATCGCCGGATGGCCTCGGAGCTGCACGACGCGTTCCTCGCGTTCGAGGCAGACCCGGCCCAACGCGTGGCGGTGCTCGCGGGAGCGGGCGGGACGTTCTGCGCGGGCGCGGACCTGACGGCGGTCAACGATCCCTCCCGCCGCAACGTTCTCGATCCCGACGGCGGCAGCCCCGGCCCGATGGGACCGAGCCGGCTGCACCTGAGCAAACCGCTGATCGCCGCCGTGAGCGGCCACGCCGTCGCGGGCGGGCTCGAACTGGCCCTGCTCGCCGATCTGCGGGTGGCCGAGAGCGACGCGGTGTTCGGCGTGTTCTGCCGGCGGTGGGGCGTGCCGCTGATCGACGGCGGCACGGCCCGGCTCCCCCGGATCGTCGGCCTGGGCCGCGCCCTGGACCTGATCCTCACCGGCCGCGCCGTGCCCGCCGACGAGGCGCTGGCGATGGGCCTGGCCAACCGCGTCGTCGAACCCGGCCAGGCGGTGGCCGCCGCGATCGAGCTCGCGTCGCAGATCGCCGCGTTCCCGTTCGAGTGCGTGCTCGCGGATCGTGCCGCCACCTACGCCGGTCTCGATCTGCCGCTGGAGGAGGCGCTGCGGGCGGAAGGGGCGGCCGGGGTGCCGATCGTGGCGCGGGAAGGCGCGGACGGGGCCGCCCGGTTCGCGGCGGGAGCCGGGCGGCACGGCCAGTTCGGCGACACGCGCTAAGCAACTGGCCGGAAGTCTTGACCGCAACCCCGCGGGGGCCCTGACGACTCCGGGCGAAAGGCACGTATGTACGCCCTGGACGTACCTACGTGCCTTTCGCCCGGAAAAAACAGGGCGCTGGGTATCCGGGCACCGCGAATCATGATCGGCCGGTACGTCGACATCACGGTCACGGCGGTGCTCCACGACGCTCAGAGCAGTTCGTCGTCCTCCAGCTTCGACAACCGCGTCAGCAGATCCGGCCGGTGCGCGAGCAGCTCCTCGCGCTCTGGCCAGCGGAGGCGGTGGGCTTCGTCGAGAAGCGCCTCCGGATACTCCGAACTCGCGATCCCCTTGTCCGCCAACGCACACCAGATCTCCGCCACCTGTTCAACGCTGACCGCTTCGCGAGCGAGCAACCTCTCCACGACGTCCATGAACCACGCGAGTTCGTCCGACTTGTCCAAGAGCCGCAGAAAAAGGGTGAGGGTCTCCGGCCCATGCGGATCCATCACGGTCCGCAATCTCGTGACTCTGTCGACGACGTACTCCGCCGATACCAGCTCGTCGTTCACCAGCAGCTGGAGCAGGTACAACTTGAGCTCGGCGGCCATGAAGCTCTTGAGGTCGAGGTACGGCCCCTCGACGAAGTCGAGGAGCCGGTCGTACACCACCATCCGCAGTTCCAGTTCGGTCTGGTGGGCGTGGAACAACGACGCGTGAAGCAGATCAGCCGCGACGGATCGGAGCTGGTCGTCACGATGCATGTAGTACGGAATCAGCCTGGTGAACAACGTGCCCGCTCCTCTGAGCGCGGTCACCACCACGTCCGTCTCCCACTCGCACAGGAGTTCGGCGGACCGGAAGAAGTGGGTGGTGAACTCGTAGTCCGTCACGACTCCCGACATCTTCGGATCCCGCGCCCACATGGGCTCCGCGCGCCTGACGGACGCCGTCCTGCGCCAGCTCAGCTTCACGGACTCGTTCCCATCCGGATCACGATCCCGGTCGGCTCTCAACAGCCCGGTCACACCGTTCCACTCACCCGGCCTCAGCTGGGACATCCACAGGTGCACCGAACGGGTCCACTCGGATACGTGATCCGCCGTGTCCGGGAAGAGCTCGGCCGAGGACACTACGTCGGCGACCGCCATGGCGAGCAGCAGCAGGTTGGCACTGTAAGTGGCGATCCGTGCGGTCTGAGTCCTCTCCAGCGGGCGATAGGTCTGGTGCACCGAGTTGACGTCTGGCTGGTGCACGTTCCGGAAGGCGGTCAGCAACACCTCGTGGATGTCCTGCAGCTCCGATTCGGGCGCGTGAGTCGCCAGCTCTTCCAGGAAGTCGAGCGTGGTCGTGCGCGTGGAGAGAAGGGCCCACGACAGGAACGTCCGCAGTTGGGTGTCGTCCAGGCGCTGATGACCGGAGAACATGCGCGCCTTCTCCGCACGAGCCTGCTCCACCAGCTCCATCAGACAGCGCCAGGTCAGCCGCGCGACGAAGAACTCGCCGAAGGTGGCGTGCAGGAACTCGTACGTCCCCAGGACTTCGCCTTCGAGCATGGTCCTGGCGCGGTGGATGTAGAAGAAGCGTCCGAGCGCGTCCTTGGCCTCACCGGCCAGCCGTTGGTGCGCCGCCGTGACGCCCTGCCCCGCGGGCCGGGTGATGCCCAGCGCGGTGAGGTCCTCAGCCACCTTGGCGTCGGTGACCCACTGGGCGGACCTGTTGAACATGCCGAAAGCGACGACCGACAGGATCAGCAGCTCCCTCTCGACACCGGGATCGTCATCGGCGGCCTGACTGTCCGTTTTGGACACTTCGCGGTGGGCGAACCGGCGCACCAACCGCTCGTACAACTCCGACTGACTCAGCTTGCGCTTGTCCGACAGCAGCGCGCCGCTCTCGGCGTCGTAGATCGCCAGCATGAGCAGGAGGAGCGGCTGCCGGGCCAGGTCCAGGTAGTTCTCGATGACCTCGAGGTCGAACCAGCCGCGCCCCAACGCCCGCAGGTAGGACCCGTTGGTCTCGTACCACTCCTCCAGCCATTCCTCGACCTGGCCGACCTCGAACGGTTCAAGTCGCGCGGCGATCACATCCGTGGGGATCTGCATCCGATCGGCCACCGTGACTCGGCTCGTCACGATCACCGCGACGTGCCGCCCCTGGGTCTCCTCGACCTGCTGGAACTTCTTGACCCGCACCAGGTAGTCGGACCTGCTGACACCGGTGGCCTGAAGCAGCTCGTCGAAACCGTCGAGCAGGACCACCAGCAGCGAGTCGCCGGCGGCGCGAGCGAAGTCGGGCCATGACACGGTTTCGTGGGTGGACAGCCGGATCGCGTGCTCGATCTGCTCGTGGATGTCGGCCTCCGCGGGGACGTCCCGCAACGGCACGCGGACCGACACGAAGTCCGGCGATGGCAGCCGTGCCGCGACCACCTCGGTGAGCAGGGACTTGCCCGCACCGGGATGTCCGAGGACCACCAACGGGCTGGTCCACGCCCACGGCGTCGAGAGGTGTCCGAGCAGGAACTCGTTGAAGTCCTTGCGAACGTCGATCCGGGCCCAGAAGTCCTCGTCGTTGATCGCGGCCTGGGCGGTGACCTCGACCAGGCGGAAGTAGGGGTCGATGTACGCGCGGCCGACCTCGGGCGTCGCCAGCCCGTCGGGCAGTTCCTCCGCCGAGAGCAACGGCCTGGACAGAGCCGACCGGTTGAACCGAACTATGCCCTGCAGTACCGGCGAAACCGACTCCACCGGCTCCGCCCGCTCAAGCAACTCGCGCACGGCGTCACCAATTGTCCGCTGGCCTGACAGAGCCAACCAGATCGCGAACTCCGGGTACTCGTCACCGAGCCGGTGAATCGACGATTCGAACAACCGCAAGGCCACCAGTACACCGCGTTCCAGCGCTCCAGCGGCCTGCACCCGCTTGGTGTCATCGCTCAAGTCTTCGAGGAACTTCTTGAAGCTCTCGTTCAGCCGCAGATAGAAGTTACCGAGCTGCGCCTGGGTGCGGCCGCTGGTCGCGTGCACGCCGAGCAGCGGCAAATCTGTCTCCAGCACAGAAGTCGCCACGTCCACCCCCAGCCGGATCGGGAGGTCGGCGTATTCGAGGGCCTCGAAGTAAGCGGCGACCATCAACACGCCGCGCGCCGCGTACAGCCGCTGGATCCGATCGAACTGGCCCCGGCCCTCGCCTGGGTCGATGCCCCTGGCCACCAGCTCGTGGGACAGCATGACCAGCTCGCTCCCCCCGAAGACCGGCGCGGGCGACGTGGCGCCCAGCAGGAGCCCGCCGAACGCCCTGTCCAGGGCCGACACCAGCTGGCTCTGGCCGGCGCCAAGGATCTTGACCGCGTCCCGGTACGTCAACCGCGTCACCGCTACACGTTCTCACGCGACGGGTCGCGCTCGTACGGGCATTGACGAACTGAACGGACAAGTGTCCGCTACCGTTACCACATGCCTGCGCGCCCTGACACCGGCCCCGACTTCATCGAGGCGCTCGCCCGCGGGCTGGACGTGATCCGCGCGTTCCAGCCCCGGCGCCCGGTGATGCCGCTCAGCGAGGTCGCCGCGGCCACCGGGCTCGCCCGGCCGACCGCGCGCCGCATCCTGCTCACCCTGGCCGAGCTGGGGTACGTGCGGCAGGGCGAGAGCGGGTTCGCGCTCACCCCGAAGGTGCTCGAGCTGGGCGTCGCGTACATCAGGTCGACCGGGTTGTGGGAGGTCGCGCGGCCGCACATGGAACGGCTGGTCGAGCGCACCAACGAGTCCTGCTCGATCGCGCAGCTCGACGGGTCGGACATCGTCTACGTGGCACGGGTGGCGGTGCCGAAGATCGTCACGCTGTCCGTGCAGATCGGCACGAAGTTCCCGGCGCTGCAGACCTCGCTGGGCAAGGTGCAGCTCGCCGCCCTCACGCCGGCCGAACTCGACGACGTCCTGGCACAGCCGACCCGTTCCGGGCTCACCCCGAGGTGGCAGCCGGACCGGGCCGAGCGGGACGCGGAGCTGCGGGACGTGCGGGCGCGCGGGTGGGCGATGACCGACGAACAGCTCGCGCCGGGGATCCGGTCGATCGCGGCACCGCTCAGAGACGGCAACGGCACGGTCGTGGCCGGGCTCAACGTCAACTGCCACGCCGCCGAGACGTCCCTCGAGTTCATGCTCGACCACCACCTGCCGCTGTTGTTGCAGACCGCGGGCGACATCAGCGCCGACTTCGCGCGGCTCGACACGGTGCCGCACATCGTCGTTGCCTGAGCAGGGGCCCTCACGGGGTTGACGCGCGCCCGGCGAAGGTTGACGATTCAACGGACACTTGTCCGCATGCCGGTCGAGGAGGCCCCCGATGGTCGGCGAACGACGTTCCGTGGTGCTGCGAAACGGCACCGTTCTGACGATGGACGGGCAGCGAAGGGTGCTCACCGACCACGACGTGCTGGTCGTCGACGACAAGATCGCCGAGATCGGGCCGCAGCTGGTCGTGCCCGCGGGCACCGAGGAGATCGACGCGAAGAACGGCATCGTCATGCCGGGCATGATCGACACGCACCGGCACATGTGGCAGACGGCGATGCGCGGCTACGGCGCCGACTGGACGCTCACGCAGTACTTCGTCTGGTACTACCTGGAGTGGGGCAAGGTCTTCCGGCCGGAGGACATCCACGCCGGCAACCTGCTCGGGGCCGCCGAGGCGCTCGACGCCGGTGTCACCACGACGGTGGACTGGTCGCACGGGCTGCAGACGCCCGACCACGCCGACGCCGCGGTCGACGCGCTCCGCTCGGTGCCCGGCCGGTTCGTGCTGGCGTACGGCAACATCCAGGACAGCCCCGCGTCCTGGACCGCGAAGCCCGAGTTCCGCGACTTCGTGACACGCCGCATCACCGGCGACGACATGCTGGGCTTCCAGCTCGCGTTCGACGTCACCGGCGATCCCGAGTTCCCGGAGAAGGCCGCGTTCGAGGTCGCGAGAGAACTCGGCGTCCCCGTCACCACCCACGCGGGCGTGTGGGGCGCGACGAACGACGACGGCATCCGGCTCATGTACGACAACGGGTTCATGACCGAGCAGTCCATCTACGTGCACGCCGCGACGCTGTCCGCCGACTCCTACCACCGGATCGCGGCCACCGGCGGGTCGATCTCCGTGTCGACCGAGAGCGAGCAGAGCGCGGGCCAGGGCTACCCGCCCACCTGGGCGATCCGCGACCACGGCATCCCGGTGTCGCTGTCGATGGACACCTCGGTGTGGTGGAGCGGCGACCTGTTCTCCGCGATGCGGTCGACGCTGGGCGCTGATCGGGCGCGCGAACACATGGCCGCGCACGCCAAGAACGACACCGTCACGCACTCGTCACTGAGGGCGGAGCACGTCGTCGAATGGGCGACGACGGGTGGCGCACGCGCGCTCAAGCGCGATGACATCGGCAGCATCGAGGTCGGCAAGAAGGCCGACCTCGTCCTGCTGCGCAACGATAACTCGCCCGCCATGTTCCCGATCCTCAACCCGTACGGGCACATCGCGTTCCAGGCGCAACGGTCCGATGTGGACACGGTGATCGTCGACGGCCGGATCGTCAAACGCGACCACAAGCTCGTCGGCGTCGACCTGCCGAAGATCCGTTCGCTGGTCGAGCAGACGGTCGAGCACCTCCGCGAACAGCTCGGCGAGGAGGCGTGGGAGAAGGGCATGAACCCGGACATCCCCGAATCGAAGGTGCTGGACAACCCCTACACCTACACCGAATACCGCGGCGACACCCGGACGTCCGTCTGATGGGCCCACTGGAAGGCCTGCTCGTCGCCGACTTCTCCCGTGTCCTCGCGGGCCCGTACGCGACCATGCTGCTGGCCGACATGGGTGCGTCGGTCGTGAAGGTCGAAGGGCCGCAAGGGGACGAGACCCGCACGTGGATGCCACCCGTGCGGGACGACGTCTCGACCTACTACCTCGGGATCAACCGCGGCAAGCGGTCCATCGCACTGGACCTGCGCGACGAGACCGACGCCGAGCTGGGCCGGGAGCTGGCAAGACGCGCGGACGTCGTGATCGAGAACTTCAAACCGGGCGGCCTGGCCAAGTACGGCCTCGACTACCCGAGCGTCAGTGCCGAGAACCAGAAGGTGATCTACGCGTCGATCACCGGATTCGGTTCCGGCGAAGGAAGGCACGTACCCGGCTACGACCTGATGGTGCAGGCGATCTCCGGTCTGATGAGCCTCACCGGCGATCCGGACGGGCCGCCGTACCGCGCGGGCATCTCGGTGTTCGACGTCATGGCGGGCAACCACGCGGTGATCGGGATTCTCGCGGCACTGCGACACCGGGACGCCACCGGCCAGGGGCAGCTCGTGGAGGTGAACCTGCTGTCGTCGGCGCTGACCGGCCTGGTCAACCACAGCTCGGCCTACGTCGCGGGCGGCACCGTGCCCTTCCGGATGGGCAACGCGCATCCCAGCGTCTTCCCCTACGAGCCGCTGCCGACCGCCGACAACGACCTCATCGTCGCGGCGGCGAACGACGGCCAGTTCCGGAAGTTGTGCGATGTCCTGGGACTGCACGACGTCCCGGACGATCCCCGGTTCGCCCGCAACGCCGACCGCACGAAGAACCGCGAGGAGTTGCGGCCGATCCTCCTCGAAAGGCTCAGGACACGGGGTGCGGTCGAGTGGTTCGACCTGCTCGTGGCGGCAGGGGTGCCGTGCGGGCCGATCAACACGATCGACGGCGGGTTCGCGATGGCCGAACGGTTCGGGCTCGATCCCGTCGTGGTGGTCGGGGACGTGCCGACCACCCGGCATCCCATCCGGTTCTCGGAGACGCCGGCGGTGTACGAGCTGCCACCGCCGGGGCTGGACGAGCACGGCGCCGAACTGCGCGCGTGGCTGAAGGAGGAACGGTGACGGGCTACGAGACCGCGCTCGGGGCGTCCACGCCCGACACGATCACGTTGCTGGGCCACGACCTCGCCAAGGACGTGATGGGCAACGTCGGGTTCGGCGAGCTGGCGTTCTGGCTCGCCACCCAACGCCGCCCGAGCCCCGGCCAGACGCGGGTGTTCGAGGCCGTGCTGGCCGCGCTCGCCGACCACGGCTTCACGCCGACCGCGATCGTCAGCCGTCTCACGTTCCTCTCCGCCCCCGACTCCGTGCAGGGCGCGCTCGCGGCCGGACTGCTCGGTGGCGGGTCGAGGTTCCTCGGCGTCACGGAGGACGCCGGCCGGTTCCTGAACGCGGTCGTGAGCGGGGCCGAACTGCCCACCGACGACGCCGGCTGGGACGCGCTGGCGTTGGAAACCGTGCAGGCACAAGGCAAAGCACGGATCCCCGGGCTGGGTCACCACGTGCACAAGAACGGTGACCCGCGCACCGCCCGGCTGTTCGAGATCGCGGCAGAGGAAGGCGTGACCGGCCCGCACCTGAAGCTCTTCGCCGCGATCGGCCGGGTGCACCCGCAGGTGCTCGGCAAGACGTTGCCGCTCAACGGCGCCGGGACGTGCGGTGCGGCGCTGGCCGACCTCGGGCTACCGCTCGAGTTGTTGCGGGGCTTCGCCCTGCTGGCCCGCACTGCCGGGTTGATCGGGCAGCTCGCCGAGGAGTTGCGGCATCCCGTCGCCAACGACATCTTCCTTTCCGTGGACACGAACACGCGGTCCGTCGCGCCTCCAGAGGAGTAGGCATGCAGCTGGTCACCGAGGACAACATCACCGAACTCGCGGAGCAGCGCTGGGCGACCGCGAAGGACCCGCGCACCGCGCAGCTCATGACCGCGCTCGTCCGGCACCTGCACGACTTCGCCCGCGAGGTCCGGCTCACCGAGGCAGAGTGGATGGCCGCGATCAGGTGGCTCACCGCGACCGGGCAGATCAGCGACGAGAAGCGCGAGGAGTTCATCCTCGCCTCCGACGTGCTCGGGCTGAGCATGCTGATCGTGCAGATGAACCACCGGTTCGACCCCGCCGCGACGCCCGCCACCGTGCTCGGTCCGTTCCACATCGACGGCTCCCCCGAGCTCGGCTTCGGCGGCGACATGTCCGACGACGTACCCGGAACCCCGCTCTACCTCACCGGAACCGTGCGGTCGCTGGACGGTGCCCCGGTGCCCGGCGCGGTTCTGGACGTCTGGCAGGCCGACGCGGACGGTGCCTACGAAGCCCAGCTCGACGTCGACGAGGCGAGACTGAGGGCGAAGTACCGGGCCGAGGCCGACGGCTCCTACTGCGTCCGCACGATCACGCCCAAGGGGTACTCGATTCCGATGGACGGCCCGGTCGGCGACCTGATCGCGCAGACCGAGATCAGTCACTTCCGGCCCGCGCACGTCCACTTCCTGGTCACCGCCGACGGCTTCGAGCCGCTGATCACGCACCTGTTCGAGGAGGGCGCCGAGTACCTCGACAGCGACGTCGTGTTCGGCACCAAGCAGGAGCTGGTGGTCAGGTTCGAACCGCGCGAGCCCGGTCCCACGCCGGGCGGCGGCACCTCGGCGGTGCCGTGGGTCGAGGCCCGGTTCGACTTCGTGCTGCAGCCGTGCGCGCCGCACTGATCGCTCGTCCCGGTCAGCCGCCGTCGCTCGCGCACCGGGACGAGCCCGTCGCCCAGCCCGACGAGGTGCTCGTCGACGTGCTCGCGGCGCCGATCACCCCATTGGACCTGTTGTGCGCCACGGGAACCTCGTACTTCGGCGTGCCCGCGACGCCGTACGTGCCCGGCGTGCAGGGGGTCGGGACGGTCGACGGCCGCACGGTGTGGTTCCCGACCAGTGCCGGCATGGCCGCGGGTGACGGGAGCATGGCCTCGAAGGCGTTGGTGCGCAAGGAGGATCTGGTCTTCCTCCCGGACGGCGTGGAACCCGCCGCGATCGCCGCGCTCGGGCTGTCCGCCGTCGCCGCGCACCTGGCGTTGACGTGGCGCGGTGAGCTCGCACCCGGTGAGTGCGTGATCGTGCTCGGCGTCGGCGCGGTCGGCCAGGCCGCGATCCAGCTCGCTCGCCTGGCCGGCGCCGGACGCGTGGTCGCCGCGGCCCGTTCGGAAGCCGGCCGCCGCCGAGCCGTGCGCGCCGGTGCCGACGCGGTGGTCTCGTTGGACACCGATCATTTGGCCGTGCAGTTCATCGAGGCCGCGAAAGACGCGGACCTGCTGCTCGACCCGCTCTTCGGCGCCCCCGCCGCCGCGGCCGCGCAGGCGCTGCGACCGGGCGGGCGATGGGTGAACCTGGGCGGTTCGGCGGGCGAGACGTGTCCGATCAGCTCGTCCACGTTGCGCAGCCGGTCATTGCGAATCTCGGGCTACACCAACAACGAGCTCACCGCGCAGCAGCGGGCGGAGGCCATTTCGGCCGTTGCCCGGCATGCGGCGCGCGGTGAGCTCGTCGTCGATCACGAGGTGGTGCCGCTGGACGACGTCACCGACGCCTGGCACCGCACCACGCACGGCCGAGTAGTGCTCATCCCGTGAGCACTTTCACCGTGAGATCAGGGTTGCGGGCGATCTCCCGTTCGGTGAACACGCCGGTGACCCACTTCTTCTGCGCGTAGAGGTGCGCCTGGTCGGTGTGGTGCGGTGACGAGCGATCAGCGGACTGGCCGTAGATCAGCAGGGAGCTCATCCGCGGGCCGTTCTTCGTCAGCTCGACCGCCATGACGAAGCTCGATCCGTGCGTGATCGGACCGACCGGTTGTGGTGCACCGGGAACGGTGATGACGTTGAAACACCCTTCCGGGCCACGGCAACCGTGGATCGGAATGCCCTCGTACTGCTGGACGTCGTCCAACCGCACGTCCACCGCGCGACCGGCCACCTCGAACGCCCTCACCGCGTCGGCGAAGGCCCGCTGGACACCGGGATCACCCGCGTTGAGGCCGCGCGGCGTGTGCGCCGGGTCAGCCGGGTCGAACGGCACCAGCCACCTGCTCGCACCGGCCCGGCCGGCGAACTGGATGAACGTGCGCCAGAAGTAGGCGCCTCGGCTGCTTTCGCCGGTGTCACCGGTTCCTGGCCACGTCGACAGCGCCGCACAGGCCGCCCGCACGTCCGTCGGACGGCCGTCGCTCGCGGGCAGCGTCGGGTTGGCCCGGCACATCGCCACGACGGCGGCGAGACCCTGTTCCGCGGTGAGGTTGCGGTTGCCGAACGTCGCGGTCTCCAAAGAGGACAGGGTGAACGGCGCGCCACCGGTGATCATGTCCAGCCCCAGGCGGGTGCGCGGCGACCGTTCGGTGCCGACGTCGCCGACGATCGACGGGTAGCCGGTCAGCGGCGCCGCGGGGTTCGCCAGCCACGGGCTGTCGTTCATGTTGCTGACGTGGTCGTTGCGGATGAGCCTCGGCAGACTGTTCGCGCTGAGCTTGCCTTTCCAGCCGCACGACGCACGGCTGCCGTCGAGTACCACGACGCCGATGTTCAGGGCGACGCCGCACCTCGCCCGCAGTTCGTCGGTGACGTTCGGGACGACCTGCACGTCGCTGTAGTAGGTCGTGCCGGTGGCGTCCGCGGCGATCGTGTTGACCCACGGGAGTGCCTGGTGGCGCACGAGTGCGGCGTTCAGGTCCGGCACGCTGCGGGCGCGGGCGATGGCGAGCCACTGGTCGATGACCCGCAGGTTGCCCCGGTTCGCGTCGCGCAGGACGTACGCCGTGGTGTCGGTCCACTGCAGCGCGACCGGGTCCTCGACCAGCGGGCCGTCCGGGGTGCGGTACAGGGTCCTGGTGGTGCCGCCGGCCGTGACCTGTTCGGCGATCATGTGACGGACCTGGCCGTCGACGACGTAGCTGGTGGGGTCGCCGGGCACGAGCGTCAGCTTCGAGAGCGTCATCGTGCCCGCCTCGGACGCCGTGTGGGTCCAGCCCAGCCTGTCGTTGTGGCCGATGTTGACCAGCGGCACACCGAACAGGCCCGCGCCGCTCACGTTCAGCTCACCGGGGATCGTGAGGTGGTGCTGGTAGAACCGCATGTCGTCGCCCCAGTAGAAGTGCGGGTTGCCCAGCACCATGCCGGTTCCGGCCGCGGTCGCGGTCCTGCCCAGCGCCACGCCGTTGCTGCCCGGCCGCTGTTCGGGACGCTGCACCAGCTGGGTGGCGGCAACGGGAGAACCCGGTGGCTGGGCTGCGATGATGGCTTTTTGGAACCCCTCGCTGCCGGTGAGGCCGGCGAACTGGTGGGCGCGCCGCCACACGTCGAGCTCGGTGATCGGCCGCACCCATTTCGCGCCACCGCAGGCGTCCGGTGTCCGGCTGAGGTAGCGGTTGAACCCCTCTGCGTAACCGCGCACGAGATCCCGCGCCTGCTTCGACTGGGCGGGGATCTCCCGTTCGACCACTTTGGACTCGTTGAGTCGCTGGTAGTAGAGATCGCTGTCGAGGTTCTCCTGACCGAACCACTTCGAGCGCTCCGCCGACAGCGTCACCACGATGCCGGCCATCACGCACGCGTTGTCCTCGGCGAACGCGTAGCCGAGTCCCAGCCCCAGGTTTCGGTAGTCCGACGCCAGGACGTGCGGGATGCCGTACGAGGTTCTCCTGATCTTCGTGCCGCTCTCGGCGGTGGCGGGCGGCGATGTGGCCGCGACTCCGGCCAGCACCAGCGACAACGCCAGTAGTCGACGCATCTTGTGTTCCCCCTGGTTCATTCGTTGTGCAGGACGGTGGCGATCGAGAGCCGAGCGGCGCCCCTGGCCGGGACGACGGCTCCGAGCACCGCGATGACGAGCCCGGTGAGTGCCAGCAAGGCGAGCGCGGGCGCGTGGTAGACGTTCATGAGGATGTCGACGGCGTCGGCCTGCCCGGCGCGCGCCATGGCCGGCACGACGACCTGGTGCACCGCGATGCCGAACGGCACTCCGATCAGCCCGCCGACCAGCCCCAGTGCGCCCATCGACGTCACCAGCAACACGGTGACCTGGCGCGGGGTCATGCCGATGGACTTGAGCATGCCGAGATCACGACGCCGTTCGCGGGCATTGAGCACGACGGTGTTGAACACGCCGAGTGCCGCGACCGCACCGAGTACCAACGTCAGCACCACGGCGGCACTGATGATGATCACGGCCGTCGACGAGGTGCCGTCGCGCGGTGGCAGGACGTGCAGTCCTGGGTCCCGCGCCAGTGCCGCGGCGGTGAAGGTGTCACGATCCGTGCCGGGTGCCGTCCGAACCTGGTAGGAGTCGGCGCGGGCACCCGGCACCAGGGCGTCCAAAGTGGACCAGTCGGCGAAGATCTGGTCGGCGTTGTTGGTCAGCACGACACCGACGATCCGCACCTGCGTCCGATTGTCTCGTGCTGCAACGGTGATGGTGTCGCCGACCGACAGACCGCGCTGGTTCAGGAACCTCGACGGGACGACGACCTCACCGCGCCCCGGCCAGTGCCCGGTGAGCACGCGCGGACCGAGCGCGGTGGCGTCGCCGCGATAGAAGAGGATCACGGCCTTCTGCGTGCCACCGGCGACCTCGGTTTTCAGTTGTGACATGGCGAGCAAGGCCGTCGCACCGGGCAATGAGCGCAGCATCGACTCGTCGTCGGCGTCGCTCAGCCGGGCGGCCGGTGCCTTCTCGCCTGGTATGCGCAGTCCCGGTGGCGGTCCGGCCAGCAGTTCGACGCGGTCGGTGTAGTTCGGCCGGACGGCCTCGTTGTAGGCGTTCATCGACATGGTCACGCCGACCGCGAGGGTCACCGTCATGACGCCGAACACGACCGCGGCCAGCGTCAGGACGCTGCGTCCCGCCCGCGCGAACGGCATCCCGAGGCCGAGGCTGACCGAGCGCGGCAACCGGGTGCCGCTCAGCCACCGCTGGATCCGCAGAGCCCGCCCGGTGTGCGCGGTGGTGCCCGCGCTGATCGCCCGTGCGGCCGGCAGCCGGCGCGCCCGCAGTGCCGGGACCAGCGCGGCCGACGCCACCAGCAGGGGCATTCCCAACGCCGCCACCACGTTCACCCACGGCGCGAAACTCAGCTGGTCCACGCCGAACCCGTCGACCGCGTCCTGCACGACCGGTTTCGCGAAGAGATTGCCCGCGACCGTGCCGAGCGCGCAGCCCGCGACCGCCGGGATCGACACCATCACCAGGTACACGGCCATGACCTGGTTGGGGGTGAAGCCGATCGCCTTGAGCATCCCGATGTGCCGGAAACCCGCGACCACCGCCCCGCTCACCACGTTCGCGACGATGAGGACCGCCACGACGAGCCCGAGCACCCCGAAGATCATCAGGAACGGGATGAACACGCCGAGCTCGGACGTCGCCTTGTCCTTGACGGTCAGATGCGAGAGCGTGCCGAGCAACGCACCCGCGGGCAGCCCCGTGGTGACCTGGGCCTGGCCCGCGGCGACGTCGGCGGCGGTGTCGGCCTTGGCGAAGCGGTACAGCATCTGCAGCGCGGTCGGGTGGAGTTCCTGCGCCTGTCCCGGAGTCACCCACGCGTCGGCGGACCCGGTCACCGAGTAGGCGAATCCCACGACGGTCAGCGCCGGCCGGTCCGGCAGCGTGATCCGGCTGCCCACCCCGGTCCGGCCGGTGGTGCCGGGTGCGCGGTTCAGGACGATCTCGCCGGGGTTGGTGGCCCACCTGCCCTGCCACACCGCGAGACGATCGACCGCGCCGCCGGCGTCGGACCGTCCCACAACGGTGAGCGAGCCCAGGAAGACATCACTGCTCGAAGTGTCCACAGTGGCCTGGAGGAACGGCCCGGCCGAGTCCGCGACCCGCCTGAGATCGGCTTCGGACACCTTCGCCGGGTCGAAAGCGGCGGACAGGTGCGCACCGCTCTGGGCGGCGAACGCACGGTCGAACGGCGCGGACGCGGCCTCCAGCAGGCCGAGCGCCATCACCAGGGTCGCGCTCGCGGCGCACACCACGACACCGATCACGATCGTCTGCAGCTTCCGGCGCCGGACCGCCGCCCAGGCCGCCTGCCAGACGGCGTTCACGCCCGCTCCAGACTGTGCTCCTGCGCGATCTTGCCGTCCACGACCTCGATCAACCGCGTCGCGCACCGCGTGGCGAGCCGTTCGTCGTGCGTGACCAGCAACAACGTCTGGCCGATCTGGTTGAGGTCGAGCAACAGGTCCATCACCTGCTCGCCGGACCTGCTGTCGAGCGCACCGGTCGGTTCGTCGGCGAGCAGCAGCGCCGGGCGGTTCATCAACGCCCGCGCGACCGCGACGCGCTGCCGTTCCCCGCCACTGAGCTGCGCCGGGTAGACGTTCTTGCGGTGCGCGATGCCGAGCTCGCCGAACAGCTCCACCGCGCGTGTGCGCGCCTGGCCCGATGAGGTGCCGGTCAGCTGAGCGGCGAGCGCGACGTTGTCCAGCGCCGACAGGTCGTCCAGCAGGTTGAAGAACTGAAAGATCATGCCGATGCCGCGCCGCCGGAACAGGGCCAGGCCCGTTTCGCTGAGCACGCCCAGGTCGGTGCCGTGCACCACCACCGAGCCGGACGACGGCCGGTCGAGGCCCGCGATCATGTTCAACAGCGTCGACTTGCCGCTGCCGGACGGCCCCATGACCGCGACCGCCTCCCCCGCCCGGACGGTCAGCGACACCCCGTCCAGTGCGACCGAGTCGCTGTACTCCTTGCGCACGTTCGTCATCTCGACGACTGCGTCTCCGTTGTGCATGACCGCCATCCTGCTCAGCGGAGCCGGTGGCGACGTCAGTCCGGGGAGGTAACCTGCCCCGTCGCGTCATCCTCGGGATGTAGTGGCTGCATCCGGGGTTTGATGCGCGGCCGCGGCCCGCTCTGGGAGAGTGACGGGGTGTGGGAGCTGGTGGTGGCCGTCGTCGCCGGGCTGGTCGCGGTGTTCCTCGCGACGCGGCTGGCAGCGGCACGGCGTGCGTACACCCGTGCGGTGGAAGAACGAGGATGGCTGCTCGAACGGGAACGGGAAACCGCCGCCCGCAACGCCGTGGACGCCGAACGCGCCAGGATCGCGCGCGAGCTGCACGACATCGTGAGCCACAACGTGAGCGTCATGGTCGTGCAGGCCGGGGCGGCCCGCCGGGTGCTCGACACCAGGGCTGGCGAGGCGACCGACGCGTTGCTGGCGGTCGAGAGCGCCGGCCGCGACACGATGACCGAACTGCGGCACATGCTCGGCCTGCTCGCCCCGGCCGCCGACAGCGACGATCTGCTGTCACCCCAGCCAGGCCTGAGCCGGCTCAGCTCCCTGGTCGACCGCATGTGCTTCGCCGGCCTGCCGGTGGAGGTGCGCATCTCCGGCGAACCGCGGCCGCTGCCGTCCGGTGTGGACCTGACGGCGTACCGGATCGTCCAGGAAGCGCTGACGAACGCGTTGAAACACGGCGACGGCCGGCAGGCGGAGGTAATGGTGCGGTACCAGGACAACTACCTGCGGGTCGAGGTGCTCAACACCGGCCCCAGCGTGCTGTCCGGCACTCCGGCGTCCACTGAGGACGGACACGGGCGCGGCCTGCTCGGCCTGCACGAACGCGTCGCCGTGCTCGGCGGCGACCTCGACGCGCGCCGCCGGCTCGGTGGCGGGTTCCGCGTCCGCGCCAAGATCCCGATCGAGCGCCCGTGACCGCGCCCCGCGTCGTGATCGCCGACGACCAGGCGTTCGTGCGCATCGGCTTCCGCATGATCCTCACCTCGGGCGGCATCGAGGTCGTGGGCGAGGCGGCCGACGGCGTCGAGGCGGTGGCCGCCGTGCGCGACCTCAAGCCGGATGTCGTGCTGATGGACATCCGCATGCCCACGATGGACGGCCTGGAAGCCACCCGCCGGATCGTGCGCTCGGAAGCTGACTGCCGGGTGCTCATGCTGACCACGTTCGACCTGGACCGCTACGTCTACGAGGCACTCGCCGCGGGCGCCAGCGGGTTCCTCCTCAAGGACGTCACGCCGGAACACCTCGTCGCCGCCGTCCGCCTCATCGAGACCGGAGACGCGTTGCTCGCGCCGTCGATCACCCGGCGGCTGGTGGAACGGTTCGCCGCGGACGCACCTCCCACACCCGCCGTGCACCGGGATCTCGCGGCGCTGACCCCGCGGGAACGGGAGGTGCTGACGCTGGTCGGGCACGGCCGGTCGAACTCCGAGATCGCCGACGACCTGACGCTGAGCGAGGCGACGGTCAAGACGCACGTGGCGCGGATCTTCGCGAAGCTGGAGCTGCGGGATCGCGCGCAGGCCGTCGTCCTCGCCTACGAGACCGGTCTGGTCACGCCCGGCGCGTGAGTCAGGCGCCGATGGGCTGGCGGAGCTCCACTGTCTTGGCCTGTCCGTGTTCCGCGACCAGCTGCTGCTCGATCAGCTGGTCCGGGGTCACCTTCTCCCGCTTCGAGAGGGTGTCCAGCGTGGCGTCGGTGAGGTCGAACAACGCCGTCCCACCAGGTCCTTCGGCGCTGCGCCTCGCAGAGTGTCCGGGTCGATGTCGGCGCGCATCTTGAGGTGCCACACGCAGCCGCTAACAGACACACGGCTACCACAAGGAGTCGCTTCACGCGCGGAGCGCAACCAGTCAGTCGGCCTCGAGGACGAAGAACAGGAAGCTCGGCCCCTTCACCATCAGGTCGTAGTCGGCGGGGAACAGCTCACGCGCTTCCGGCACGGGCCTGGGCTCGCTGATCCGCGAGATCCGGAACCCGGCCGCGACGAAGGCGTCGGTCATCGCGTGCAGCGGCCGGTTCCAGAAAGTCACCTTGACCGTCTGGTCGCCCACCGGCCATTCCGCGGGCGCGGCGCAGGTCTCGAAGTAGTCGGGCCGGTGCCCCGCCAGAAGCGCGATGCAGAGGTCCGCGGTGGGGTGGTTGACCGACGCGATCAGCCGCCCGCCGGGCCGCAGGACGCGCCGCATCTCCGCGAGCGTCGGCCCCCAGTCCTCCAGGTAGTGCAGCACCAGCGACGCGATGACGTCGTCGAACTCGTCGTCGGGGAACGGCAGCGGGTCGGCCAGGTCGACCAGCCGCAGGTCCGCGTCGGCGCCGAGCCGCACCCGTGCCTGTTCCAGCATCCCCGCGCTCGCGTCGATGCCGCTCACGACCGCGCCCTGGTCACGCAGCGCGGCGAACAGCGGGCCGGCGCCGCAGCCCGCGTCGAGGATCCGCCGTCCGGCCACATCCCCGGCGAGAGCGAGGGCCGCCGGTCGTTCGTAGTACGCGTTGTACAGGTTCTTCTCGTTGTCCGCCGCGTACGCCGCAGCGACGCTGTCGTAGTCGCTCGGCTTCACCGATGTCATGAGATCGATCATGGCACGAGGCTCGTTCGGCCCTGTTTTCCCGGACCGGTCTTTTTCGGCGTTTGTCCCGGTACACCACCAGAACGCCTGGAAAACGACGGTCTCGATGACATCGATGTCGCCCACGAAAAATCCTGTCCTGTCTGTCTTGTTGACCAGCCGACGAACCAGACCGAAGCTTCCTGGCAACGTTGTCAGAAAGACGATCGGAGCTCGCAATGGCGCAGGACTTCGACCCCGGTATCTCGCGGCGTCAGGCGCTGTCCCTGGGAGGCGGGCTGCTCGCCGGTTTCGGTGTGATCACCCTGCTGCCCACCTCCGCCGCGGCGGCCCCGATCGGAGAAACGAGGCAGCCCGTGGATCTGGCGTTGTTCCGTCCGGTGTCGGTGTCGTCGACGGACTACGCGGCCACCCCGGCGGAGTTCGCCGTGGACGGTCTGGCGCAGGTCGGGGTGCGGGGATCCGGCTGGCGGGCCGGTCAGGGCGACGCCCAGTGGATGATCGTCGACCTGCAGGGCCGGTGCGAGATCAGCTCGGTGGTCCTGACCTTCGAGGCCAAGCCCGGCGACCCGGCGTTCGACGCGAACGCGTCCCGGGCCGAGACCATCGGCGCCGAGATCCTCTCCAGTTTCGCGGTGGTCTTCGACCTGGACGTCTCCGACGACGGCAGGACCTGGCACACGGTCCACACCTCCGACTCCGGTACCGGAGCGGTCGTGACCATCCCGTTCGCCCCCGCCGTCAAGGCGCGCTGGGTCCGGTTCTCCGCCTCGCGCAGATCGACGACCAACCCGCTGGGGCTCAACGGGTTCCAGGTCTACGGCACGACCAGGGACAACCGGCCCGCGGTGCGGGGCTGGACCAACTGGCCGGTCCAGAACCACGACAACCCCGCGCTGACCGTGGCCGCCGACGGGTCCGTGCCGCTCGAGTCGGGCTGGGTGCTGACCATGGAGGACTTCGCGCCCACCCAGGACGGTGCCGCCCTCTCCGGACCCGGTGTCGACACCCGCGGCTGGGTGCCCGCGACCGTGCCCGGCACGGTGCTCGGGTCGCTGGTCGAGCAGAAACACCTGCCAGACCCGGTGTACGGCATGAACAACATGAAGGTGCCGGAGGCGCTCTCGCGGCACGTCTGGTGGTACCGGCGGACGTTCGGCCTGCCGAGCGGGCTGGACGCCGGCGCCGGTCGGCACGTCTGGCTGGAGTTCGACGGCATCAACCACGCGGCCGAGATCTGGCTCAACGGAGCCAGGATCGGCGACATGACCAACCCGTTCGGCCGGGCCGCGCTGGACATCACCACCAAGCTCCTCGAGAGCGGTGAGCAGAACCTGGCCGTGCGGATCGCGCCGATGCCGTTTCCCGGCAGCCCCGGCGACAAGGGACCGCGCGGTGAGGCGTGGGTCGGCGCGAACAGCACGATGTTCAAGAACTCCCCCACCTACCTCGCGGTGTCCGGCTGGGACTGGATGCCCGCCGTGCGCGACCGCGCCTCGGGCATCTGGAACCACGTCCGGCTGCGCTCGACCGGTGCCGTGGTGATCGGCGACCCGCGCATCGACACCGTGCTGCCGGACTCCTCGACCGCCGAGGTCACCTTCACGGTGCCGGTGCGCAACGTCGAAGCCGGCGCGCAGACCGTCACCGTGACCGCCGCCTTCGACGGGATCAAGGTCAGCAAGTCGGTCACGGTGCCCGCGAACGCCGAGTCCGCGGTGGTGTTCGCGCCGTCGGAGTTCGCGCAGCTGCGGATCAGGAACCCGAAGCTGTGGTGGCCCAACGGGTACGGCGATCCGACGCTGCACGACCTGACCCTGACTGTGGCCAAGGGCAACGCGGTGAGCGACCGGAAGACGCTGAAGTTCGGCCTCCGGCAGATCACCTACCGGTACGACCTGCCGATCACGATCGTCGACGGCGCCGCCGAGCAGACCGTCGACTTCCCCGCCCAGCGGGCCCGCTACGTCCGGATGCAGGGCGGGAAGCGCGCCACCAGCTGGGGTTTCTCGCTGTTCACCCTGTCCGTTGTGGACAGCAAGGCGCCGGACAACGATCTGGCGCTGGGTAAAACCGCGACGGCGTCGTCGAGTGCCGACTGGACCTCACCCGGCGCCGTCACCGACGGAGACCCGAAGTCCCGGTGGACCTCGAACTACGCGGACAACGAGTACGTGCAGGTCGATCTCGGCGCCACGACCTCGTTCGACCGGGTCGTGCTGCGCTGGGAGACCGCCTACGCGGCCACCTACAAGATCCAGGTGTCGCAGGACGGCCAGACCTGGACCGACGTCGCCGACAAGGACAACTCACCCAAACCGCTGATCATCCTCGTCAACGGTGTCAAGATCTTCTGCCGCGGCGGTAGCTGGGGCTGGGACGAGCTGCTGCGCCGGATGCCTGCCTCGCGCGCGGACGCCGCGGTCGCGCTGCACAAGGACATGAACTTCACCATGATCCGCAACTGGGTCGGTTCGTCCTACCGCGAGGAGCTGTTCGAGGCCTGCGACAAGTACGGCATCCTGCTGTGGAACGAGTTCTGGCTCGGCTGGTCCGCCGACCCGGCCAACCACGACACGTTCTTCGCCCAGGCCAAGGACACCGTGCTGCGCTACCGTTCGCACGCCTGCGCCGCGGTGTGGTTCGGCTGCAACGAAGGCAGCCCGCCGTCCTCTGTGGACAAGGTGCTGCGGGAGATCGTGCACAGCAACACGGACCTGATGTACCAGCCCAACTCGGCGGGCGGCGTGATCACCGGCGACGGCACCTACCGGTGGGTGGACCCGCGCACGTACGCCACCGGTGAGGCCACAGGCGGCAAGTTCGGGTTCTGGAGCGAGATCGGCCTGCCGACGGTGTCCGTGGTGGAGAGCATGCGCAACCTCGTCGGCCGGGGAAACCCCGGCTGGCCGATCGGGGACGCCTGGTACCTGCACGACTGGTCGGAGAACAGCAACCAGCAGCCGGGCGGTTACCAGGCCGCGATCGACGCGCGCCTCTCGCCGTCGAGCAGCCTGGAGGAGTTCTGCCGCAAGGCGCAGTTCGTCAACTACGAGAACATGCGCGCGATCTTCGAGGCGTGGAACTCCAGGCTGTGGAACGACGCCAGCGGCGTGCTGCTGTGGATGTCGCACCCCGCCTGGCACAGCACGGTGTGGCAGACCTACGACTACGACCTGGAGGTGAACGGCAGCTTCTACGGCTCCCGCAAGGGTTGCGAGCAGCGGCACGTGCAGGCGAACCCCACCAGCTGGCAGGTCACCGCCGTCAACCACACCGCTTCCGCCCTCACCGGCGTCACCGTCAAGGCCCAGCTGCACAGCCTCGACGGCAAGCCGATCGGTCAGGCACAGCAGCAGAAGCTCGACGTCGGCGCGACCACGGCGAAGAACGTGTTCACCATGCCGTTCGACGACGCACTGCCCGCGTTCCACCTGATGCGGCTCACGCTGACGGACGACATGGGCGCGGTCATCTCCGAGAACACCTACTGGCGTTACCGGACGGACACGTCGATGCGTGCCCTCAACCAACTGGCGTACACCCAGCTCGCGACCACGTTGAGCGCCACGAAGAACGGGTACACCGCGGTCATCCGCAACACCGGAAAGACGGTGGCCGCGATGGTCCGGCTGTCGCTGCGCGAGCGCAACGGCACCGATCGCGTCCTGCCGACCCTGTACAGCGACAACTACTTCTGGTTGCTGCCAGGCGAAAGCCGGACGGTCACGATCAATCCGCAGCGTTCCGTCCGGACGCCGCGTCTGCTGGCGGAGGCGTACAACTCGGCGCCGAAGCTGAGCTGAGGTCCTCCCGGCCGGGATGCCGCCGTGCCGACCACAGGGTGAGCGCGGCGGCACCCAGCCCCACCAGCAACGACGTCCAGATGTTCAGGCGCAGGCCCAGCACGGTGTTCGCCGGGTCCACCCGCAGCGCCTCGATCCACAGCCGGCCCGCCGTGTAGAGCACGACGTACAGCCCGAACGCCCGGCCGTGCCCGAGCCGGAACCGGCGGTCCGCCCAGATCACCACGGCCGCCACCGCGAAGTCCCACAGCAGTTCGTAGAGGAACGCGGGATGGAACGTGCCCAGTACGACCGGCAGTCCGTCCGAACCGACGACGGCCCGGCCCGCCGTCTGGTCCCACTCGTGGATCCGCAGCGCCCACGGCAGGTCGGTGGGGCCGCCGTACACCTCGTTGTTGAACCAGTTCCCCAGCCGCCCGATCCCCTGTGCCAGCGCGATTCCCGGCGCGGCGGCGTCGGCCAGCGGCGGCAGGCTCACCCCGGCCCGGCGCGCGCCGATCCAGCCGCCGAGGGCGCCGAACGCGATCGCGCCCCAGACACCCATGCCGCCTTCCCAGATGTACAGGGCCCGGATCGGGTCGCCGTCCGGGCCGAAGTACGGCTGCCAGGACGTGGCCACGTGGTAGAGCCGGGCGCCGACGATCCCGAACGGCACCGCCCACGTCGCGATCTGGTTGATGACACCGGGTCTGCCGCCGCGCCGCACCCACCGGCGTTCGGTGAGCCACACCGCGACGACGACGCCGGCGATGATGCAGAAGGCGTAAGCCCGAATGGGCACCGGCCCCAAATGCCAGACCCCTTGCGTCGGACTAGGTATGACCGCGACCACTTCCCCCAACCCCATCGCGCCACCCTAGCCCCGCATGCCCAGGCATGGCCATGAACGGCGCTTTTGTGGACCTGGAGTCCACGAAAGCGCCGTTCATGGCTCTTGTCAGGGGTTTAGCGCGCCCCCGACGATTGGGAGGACCACTTTGCTCACGCCTAGCGAGAGGTTCAGCGCGATGCCGCTCGCTCCGGTGTCCTTGCTGATGTAGCCGTTGTGGTTGGTGACGATCACGATGCCGATGCGGTGCCCGGCGGGGATCAGCGCGTCCCTGGGGTGCAACTTCCAGGTGACGTCGGCGGTCCCGTCGGTGGGCAACGGCGTCGGCGACTCCAGCGACAGCCGGTTCTTGGCGTCGATGGCGCCCTTGGTCAGCATGGTCGCGGTCACCGCCTGCACGGAGACGTCCGGCGGCCGGGCGCAGCCGGTGCGGTTGCGCAGATCCGTCTTCCCGCACGTCTCGGTGGAGAGCTGGATCGGGCTGCGATCGGTGAGCACGGCCTGGGTGCTCGGACCGTAGTCCACCAGCAACGCCGTGAGCGGCGTCGACGGCCGGTTGGACGCGATCTGGGCGGTCACGCGCACCTCACCGGACAGCCGGGCGTCCTTGGTGAGCGGTGCCGTCACGTAGACGAGCCGGCGCGGGTCGGCGGTCTCCGGGTTGGCCATCATGATGGACTCGCTGAGGTTCGCGTTGTCCCCCAGGCGTTGTGTCCCGCTGCTGGCCGGCGTGGTGGTCAGCGATCCCGACATGCCACCGGCCGCCGGGCCGAAGTACAGCGTCGTGTCCTGGGTGTCCGGACGTGGCCAGGCGGCGGCCTGTTCCCAGCTGCCGTCGGGCTTCTGGACGTCGGCCATGGGCTCGTTCATGATCCCGTTGTCGGCGCCCTTGAGCCAGTGGTCCATCCACAACCCCATGACGCGCTGCCACTCGGCCTGGCGGAACGAGATCGGGTCGAGGTGCCCGCCGCGGTGCAGCCAGATCTTGCGCGGCACGTTCCGGTCGGCGAGTTCCTTCCACCACCGGCCGAACTGCGACGGCTTGACGTTCCAGTCCGACTGGCCGTGCACGACGAACACCGAGGCGGACACGTCCCGTGCGCCCACCCGGTAGTCGCGGGCCTTCCAGAACGACGTGTAGTCGTAGGTCTCGTCGCCGTCGTCGGCGGACAGCTTGTCGAAGACCGGCTTGCACTTCGCCTTCTGCGCCGCGCTGACGACGTAGTTCGCGAGGACGGTCGGATAGTTGGTTTCCCAGCCCTTGTACCCGATGCCCTGGTCACGGGCGTACTCGTACCAGCTGGAGATCGCCGCGATCGGCACGATCGTCTTGACACCTGGGATGTTCGCCGCCGCGGCGGCG
>NZ_MUYM01000045.1:0-304 GCF_002150765.1 Lentzea kentuckyensis | reverse complement strand
GCCGCGCGGCACGTTCGTCGCCGCCATCTCGGCGCCCAGCCCGTAGTAGGGGCTGGCTTCCATCACGATCGGCACGCGCCCGGCCGTGTCCGGCCGCATGACGTCCGCGGCGATCCGGTCGAGCTTCCCGTCCGCGTCACTGTCGATTGTGGACTCGACGTACACCGTCTCGGTGATCGCGGCAGGGGCCGCGGTCGCGTTCGAGACAGGCGTGATGATCGTCGCGGCCGTGAGCAGGGCGGCCGCGACGAGATTGACCCTTCGCATGAGTTCCTCCGTCGGAGGGCCCGGTCAAGCAGCAGGG
>NZ_MUYM01000044.1 GCF_002150765.1 Lentzea kentuckyensis | reverse complement strand
TCGCCCTCCAGCTGCCGTCCTCCCCCAAGGCAGCTCGAGGGCGATCCCAGACCCGCCCCCAGGCTGCCGTTCTCCCCCGGTCAGCGTGGGGGCTTCCTGCGTTTCAGGCGATGCCGGCCGCGATCAGCTTGGTCCAGATCTCGGCCTGGTCCACCACCTCGACGCCGAGCTTCTCCGCCTTGGTCAGCTTGTTCGCGCCGACGCCCTCGCCGGTGATCAGCAGGTCCGTGGTCGCGGACACCGAGGAGGCAGCCGTGGCGCCCGCCCGTTCGCACATCTTCTGGAACGTCGGGCGGGTGACCTTCTCGCCGGAGCGCGGGTCGCTGATCGAGCCCGTGATCACGACCGACTTGCCCTCCAGGGGCGCGCCCGCCACGACGACCGGGGGCAGGTCCTCCTCGCGCACGTCCAGCGAGACGCCGCGCTCGCGCAGGCGTTCGATCTCCGGGCGCAGGCGGGCCAGGTGGGCGGTCAGCGACTCGGCGACCTTCTGGCCGATGTCCTCGACGGCGACGAGCTTCTCCGCGCCCGCGTCGGCGACCTCTTCCAGGGAGCCGAAGCCCGCGCGGCACAGCCTGGCCGCGGTGCCCTCGGAGGCCATCGGGATCGAGAGACCGATGAGGGCCCGGCGCAGGCCCACGGAGCGGCTGCGGTCGATGGACTCGATCATGCGGGTCGCGGAGACGTCGCCGACCCGGTCGAACTCCAGCAGGCGTTCCTTGGTGAGCGTGTAGAAGTCGGACGGGTTCACCAGGTCGCCGGTCTCGGCGAGGCGTTCGATCCACACCTGGCCGATGGCGTCGATGTCCGCGGCCGCGCGGGAGGACCAGTGGATCAGGCGGCGCACGGTCTGGGCCGGGCAGGCGGCGTTGGTGCAGAACAGCTCGCGACTGTTGCCCTGCTCGGTCAGCGGCTGGGCGCACGACGGGCATTGCGACGGCGGGACGATCTCGCGTTCGGCGCCGGTGCGCTTGGACTCGTCCAGGACTCCCGCGACGAACGGGATCACGTCGCCGGCGCGGCGGACCAGGACGGTGTCGCCGATCCTGATGCCGCGGGAGCGGATGACCTCCTGGTTGGCCAGCGTCGCGCGGGTGACGGTGGTGCCTCCCACGAAGACGGGCTCCAGCCAGGCGACCGGGGCGATCTTGCCGGTCTTGCCCACGTCCCAGACGACGTCCATCAGCACCGTCGTCTTCTCCTCAGCGGCGAACTTGTAGGCGATCGCGCCGCGCGGCGACGACGACCTGGTGCCGGCGGCGGCGAACGCGTCGCGGTTCGCCAGGCGCAGCACGGCACCGTCCAGGTCGTAGTCCAGCGAGTTGCGGGCCTGCTCGATGCCCTCGATGAGCTTCTGTGCCTCGGCGGCGGAGGTGCAGTGGCTCATGTCGGCGACGCTGAAGCCGAGTTTGCGCAGGCCCGCGTCGAGGTCGGAGTCGGCGCTCTCCGGCTCGGTCGTCAGGTCGAACGCGAAGAACTGCATGCGCCGGCCCTCGACCGCCTTCGGGTCCTTGGCGCGCAACGTGCCCGCGGCGGCGTTGCGCGGGTTGATCAGCGGCTTCTCGGGGTTCTTCTTGTTGTACGCGTCGAAGGTCGACCGCAGCATCACGCACTCGCCGCGCACCTCGACCCGGCCCGGCGCGTCGACCTTGTCCGGCACGCCGTCGCACAGCGCGCGGGTCAGGAACGTGACGTCGTCGCCCGTCGTGCCGTCGCCGCGGGTCACCGCCCGCGCGAGCCGCCCGTTCTCGTAGACCAGGGCCAGCGACAGACCGTCGAGCTTGGGCATGACGACGACCGGCTGGCCGGGGAACCGGCCGAAGAACGCCTCGACCTGCTCGGGCTTGTTCGCCTTCTCCAGCGACAGCATCGGCCGTGAGTGCCGCACCGGCGCGTGCAGCACCGACGGCGCGCCCACGTGGTCCAGCGGGTTGTCCTCCGGCGCCAGCTCCGGGTGTTCGGCGATCAGGGCGCGGAACTCGTCCTCGATCGCGTCGTACTCGGCGTCCGCCACCAACGGCTCGCCTTGGTAGTACGCGTCGCGCAGCTCCACGATCCGCGCGGCGAGCTCCTGAATCCGGTCCCCAGCTGTCATGGTCCGGGACGTTACCCGGCGGCACCGACAATTCCGTGCAGTCGCGATCGAGTGCTGCTCAAGCGCCCGCGGAGCCACCCGAACCGGTCACCTGCCGGACGGTCTGCAGCGTCAGTTCGATCACTCGGCGGGCGAGCGGTGACAGCGTGCGGCCGGCCTGCCACGCCAGGTAGATCTCGCGCGGAGTCAGCGCGGGCTCCAGCTCGTGCGTGCGCAACAGGTCGTCGGGCGGCATGTCCAAAGTCAGCATCGGCATCACCGCGATCCCCATCCCGGCGCGCACCATCGAGAGCACGCCCCGGTTGTCCGCCGTCCGGAACACGATCAGCGGCGCGACCCCGGCCTCGGCGTACACCCGCTCCACCCGTGCCTGGTCACAGATCGGCGGCGGCGCCACCATCGCGGCCCCGTCCAGCGCGTCCAGCGGCACCGGCCCGTCCCCGAACTGACCGCGCCGGGCGACCACGACGTACGGGTCGTCCAGGAGCTTGGTCTGCTCGACCTCGCCCTGCAGCGGCCCGTCGAAGAACACCAGGTCGAGCCCCTCGGCGGTGGGCCGGTCGGTCTCCTCCTCGACCAGCCGGATGTCCGCGGCGGGGTGCTCGTCCAGCAACCGCCGCACCACGGCCGGCAGCAGGACGTTGGTGACGCTCTGGAACGTGCCGATGTCCACCCGCCCCTCACCGGCCTTGAAGCGCTCGACGGCGTCCTCAGTGGCCGCCGCACGCGCAAGCAACTCACGGCCGTGTGCGAGCACCACCTCACCGAGCGGTGTCAGCCGCACGGGCCGCGGACCGCCGGGCCGGTCGAACACCGCACCGCCGACGGACTTCTCCAGCGCGGCGACCTGCTGACTCACCGCCGACTGCGTGTAACCGAGCCGGTCGGCGGCACGGCCGAACGTCCCCTCGACGGCCACCGCGTCCAGCGTGGCCAGATGACGCAGATCCAGCATGAACATAAGCATGCCTTGTCAAACTGACCAGAACCCATCGCTTTTGTTGATGGCTGGGTGACCCTAGCGTCGTTCTCATGACCCCACGATGTGCCCTCTGGCTCCCGCTGTTCGACGACCTCGCCGACCCGCTGCTGATCGCCCGCCTCGCCGCCGAGGCCGAGGAAACGGGCTGGTCAGGGCTCTTCGTCTGGGACCACGTCCGCTGGCGCGAGCCGGTGACCCGCGTGGCCGACCCGTGGATCACGCTCGCCGCCGTCGCCACGGCCACCGAACGACTCCGGTTCGGCCCGATGGTCTCGGCCATCGCCCGCCGGAGGCCGGTGAAGCTCGCCCGCGAGACCGCCACGCTGGACCTGCTCGGCAACGGCCGGCTCGTGCTCGGCGTGGGCCTCGGCAGCGACCGGTTCGCGGGCGAGTTCTCCCGCACCGGAGAGGAGTGCGACGACCGGATCCGCGGCCAGATGCTCGACGAGTCGCTGGAGATCCTCCGTGCGGCCTGGTCGGGTGAGACCGTGCACCACCACGGCGAGCACTACACGGTGGACGGCGTCACCTTCCTGCCGCGCCCCGTCCAACGCCCCGGCATCCCCGTCTGGGCCGCCGGCTTCCCCGGCAACGCCAAGCCGATGCGCCGCGCCGCCCGCCTGGACGGCTTCTTCCCGGTCAACCTGACCTCCGCCGGCCAGTTCGCCGACGCCGTGGGCCAGGTCGAAGCACTTCGAGCGGGTACTGGGCCGTTCGACTACGTCGCCGAGGTCGAACCCGGCGCGGACATCACGCCGTACGCCGAGGCCGGCGCCACGTGGTGCCTCACCGCGTTCGACCCCGCGTCACTCTCGGTCGACCACGTGCGCGGGGTGCTGCGCGACGGACCGGGAGCGCGCTGAAACCGAACGCCCAAGCACCTGACCAGAAGTCTTGTCCGAAACCTCACGACTCGTTGATGCCGAGCGCGTCTGCAAGTACCACCAACTCTTGATCGAATCGCCCTCAACTACACCCAACCGGTTCGTCACCCGACGAACCGTCGCCGTGTCCTCCGTCCAGAACCGCCCTGTTGGTAGTAGAAAAATGCCTGTTGATGTTGAGTTGGCGGTACTTGCAGACGCCATCAAGCCGGACGGGCGTCCGTCAGGCGAGTAACGGACACAACTTCTGGCAGCCTGCTTAGTCGCGCGGCCCCCGCAGCGTCAGCACCACCCGCAGCACGTGCTCGACCGCCGCCGGGAACAGCGCTCCCCGCAACTCGTCGCGGTGCGCGAGGGTCTGCCCGGCGAACTCCAGCATGCGGTCCGGCCCCACCCGGCGGACCACCAGCGCGGCGACCTCCTCCAGGTCGAGGCCGGGGTTGTCGAGTCGGACCAGCGCGAACTCGACGATCAACTCCTCGTCGGTCACCGGCACCTCCTCCCACGCCGAGGCCGTGAATCGATCCTCCCGTCTCGACCGGCCTGCTTCAAGGCCCTGCGAAACAGCGGGGAACGCGACGCTCGTCGTGGAACAGGGTGGCTCGGAGGTCAGACCGACGATCGCGGCAGGGCCACCTCTTCGACTGCTCTCATACCGCCGTGTCTAGTCGACCCCGGTTCTTCACGATCGGCGTCGCGAAGCTGCAGAAAGAACGGTGAAGAACCAGGTCAGGGCCGGGCCAGCCGCCGTTTGAAGTCCGGGCACTCGGCGAGCGGCTCGTGCGTGCAGGTGGAGGCGTGGTCGAGGCTGTCGCGCATGCGCTGGAGCCGGGCGATGTCCTCGTCGAGCGTCGCGACCTTCTCGGAAATCGTCGCCCGCAACACCGCGTCGCCGGGCGTGGCGACCAGGAACCGGCTGATCTCCGCGATGGAGAACCCTGCCCGGCGGGCGCAGTTGATCAGTTCCAGCCGGTGCAGCACCTCGGGCTCGTACGTGCGGCGCAACCCGTTGCGGCCGCTCGACACGAGCAGCCCCTTCTTCTCGTAGAACCGCAGGGCCGACGGCGCGAGCCCTGTCCTCTCCGCTACCTCGGCGATGTCCAGCACGACGCCGAGCCTAATCACGATCTTGACACTCCTCGAACAGTTCCCGAACCCCGCCCGTTTCTCGGTCCGGCAACGTACCGCCCCGAACGTTTCGCTGAGAGGGGTAGGAAGTTGAAGTTGAGACAGGTGGTTTTCGGCGTCACGACCGCCGTGCTGTTGTTGTCAGGCAGCGTTCCGGCGTCAGCTGCCGCGCCGGGACGTCTCTCGGTGTCGGGCGCGAACGTCGTCGATCCGGCCGGCAACCCGATCGTGCTGCGAGGGTACAACTGGGGGCATTGGGGCACGGTCCAGCCGCAGGATCCCGGCGACCACGTGACGGCGGGCGCCAACTCGGTGCGGATCCCCTTGCGCTGGTGGGGTGAGTGGAAGGACGACGTCGACAGCCGCGACCCCGATCCGAACAACCTCAGCCACATCAAGCAGGGGCACCTCGACCTGCTCGACCGGACCATCGACCAGGCCAGTGCCGCGGGCCTGTGGATCACGCTGTTCGTCGACTCCGACTACGGGCAGGGCGCGGGTGGGCGTCCTGACAACTTCTGGACCGACCCCGAGATGAAGCAGCAGTTCAAAGAGGTCTGGCAGTTCCTCGTGCGGCGCTACAAGACCAAGCCGTACATGGGCGCGTTCGAGATCCTGCCGGAACCCAAGCCGATCGGTCAGAGCGACGGCCAGGTCAAGGCCTTCTACGACGAGATGATCGGGGTGATCCGCGGCATCGACAAGCGGACGCCGATCGTGGTGGGGCCCAACGACAACTACAGCTGCGGCCGCCTGGAGGGCGCCCACACCACGGTCGACCCGAAGGTCATCTACACCTGCAACTACTTCATCTTCGAGAACCCGCTCAACCGGATCAGGGCGATCACCGACTTCCGCACCGCGCACCAGGTGCCGGTGTGGATCAACCAGGTCGGCATCGAGGGCTGCAACGACGACGCCGTCGCCAAGCAGAAAGCCCGCGACGTGCTGGGAGCCTTCCAGGACAACGGGATCGGCTGGGCGTGGTGGACGTACCGGATCAACGGCACCAACCCGTGCACGCACGGCATCTACTACCTCGACCCCGGCGCCCCGGACGGCTGGCAGGTCAAGAAGGCCTGGCGGACGCTGGTGAACGGCTACCTCGCCGCATGACCGGTTCCTCCACGTAACGCCAGCTGAGCGCCGCCGCCACGACCGTCAGCACCGCCGCGAGCGGTCCGGCGGCGGCGCCCAGCTCGGGCCGCAGCCACAGCGTCAGCGGGTAGTTCCACAGGTAAGCGCCGTAGGAGAGCACACCCAACGCCACCAGCGGCCGGATCGGTGTCGCCACCTCTTCCCACTTCGACCAGACCAGCAGCAACACGGCCGTGCACCCCGCGATCGCCGGCCCCGCGACCAGGTACGTCAGCACGTTGCCCCGCAACGGGATCACCGACAACACCGCCAGACCGGCGAGCGCGACCGGCACCGCCCAGCGCGGCGCGCCGGTCAGCTTCAGCCTCGTCGCCGCGCCGATCACGAAGCACACGAACCACGACGTCGGCAGCGCGTAGGCGTTGTCGGCGTTGGGCCACAACCAGATCAACGTCGCCGTGCAGGCCGCGAGCGCACCGAGAGCCGTGACGACCAGCACAGCGCCCGTCCGGTTGCGCACCCACGCGAACGCCAGCAAAGCGGGCCACAGCAGGTAGAACTGCTCCTCGGTGGCGAGCGTCCAGCCGTGGAACGTCGCCGGGCTCACCCCGCTGATCGGCAGGTTGCCGGTGAACGTCAGCAACACCACCACCGTCCGGACCAGCTTGTCCCGCTCCCCCAACGGGTCGAACACGAGCGTCACCCCGACGAAGATCACGGTCAACGCGATCAACGCCGGCAACAGCCTGCGCGCCCGGCGCAGGTAGAACCGCTTGAAGTCGACACGTCCCCTGCCCTGCAACTCCCGCGCGAGCACCCCGGTGATGAGGTAGCCGCTCAGGGTGAAGAACACCACGACGCCGACCACACCGGCGCCGGGGAACACGTCGGGGAACGCGTGGCGCAGCATCACGAGCAGAATCGCGATGCCGCGCAACACGTCCAGCCCGGCGATCCGCTTCACCGCATCGCTCCCCGGACGAGCTTGTCCAGCAGGTCCGGATAGGACAGACCGACGGCCGCGAACATCTTCGGCACCTGCGACTCCGCGGTCATGCCCGGCATGGTGTTGACCTCGTTGAGCACCAGTCCGTCCTGGGTCAGGAAGAAGTCGATCCGCGCGAGACCCCGGCAGCCCAACGCCTCGTAGACCCGCGCAGCCGAGTCTTCGAGCGCCTTGAGCTCGATGTCGGTCAGCGGAGCCGGAATCACGAACTCTGCGCTGCCGTCGTACTTCGTCGAGGTGTCGAAGAGTCCGGGCACCTGGATCTCCAGCGGCGGCCCGGTCCGGCGCCCCTCGTCCGGGTCGTCGAGCACGGCGATGTCGATCTCCCTGCCCTCCAGGAGCTCCTCGACCAGCACCCGGTCGTCCAGCTCCAACGCCTGGCGCACAGCGGGTTCGAGCTGCTCCTCGTGCTCGACGAGCTGGACGCCGAAGCTCGACCCCGCCGCCACCGGCTTCACCACGACCGGCCCACTGAAGTCCACAGTGGACGCGTTGGTGACCAGCCGGCTCCTCGCCGTCCGCACCCCGACGGCCTCGGCGACGAGTTTGGTGGCCCACTTGTCCATCGCGAGCGCACCCGCCCGCGGCGGCGAGCCCACGTACGGCACCCCGGCCAGTTCGCACAGGCCGGCCAGCGTGCCGTCCTCGCCCAGCGGCCCGTGGACCAGCGGCAACACCACATCGCACCGCGCCGGGACGTCCACCGCCGCCGCGAGGCTGCCGGACTTCAGCGTGTCCAGCGCCTGCCCGTTCTGGCCATGCCACCGGCCGTCCCGGCCGATCGTGAGCGGCACGGCCTCGTACCCGGCCTGCCCGAGCGCCGTCCGCACCGACGCCGCCGACGCCACGGAGACGTCGTGCTCGCAGTTCTGTCCGCCGCCGATGACGGCGACCTTGACTCCCCTCATCACCGCACCCCCAGTCGTAGCACCATTTTTGGTCAACACTGAAGCCACAGTCACCGCACACACCTCTGCACCCGCGTGCCGATCCCCGTGACGATCTCGTGCGGGATCGTCCCCGCCCACCGAGCCCAGTCCCCCACCGTCGGCTCGCCGTCGTCCCCCGGCCCGAACACCACGGCCTCATCGCCCGGCACCACCGTGCTTTCGCCGGAGCCGTCCCCCACGTCCACCACGACCTGGTCCATCGAGATCACCCCGACGACCGGCCGGCGACGACCTCCGACGAACACCTCTGCCCGCCCGGAAGCAGCGCGCGGCACCCCATCCGCATAGCCGACCGGCAGCAGCGCCAACGTGGTCGCGCGCTCAGTCACGTACGCGTGTCCGTAGCCGACCCCCACGCCGGCCTCCACCCTCCGCACCTGCACCACCGGCGCCGTGAACCGCAACGCGGACCGCAGCCGGGTGGTCCCGGACGGGTCGATCCCCACCAGACCCGCGCCGATCCGGACCACGTCCAGATGGCTGCCGGGGTCCGTCAACGCCGCACTCGTCGCCGCCAGGTGCCGCACCGACGGCCGCAACCCCGCCTGCCGCGCCATCTCCACCCCGCGCAGCAACGCCTTCCGTCCGACCTCATTCACCCCAGGCGTGTCGGCACACGGCAGATGTCCCATCACCCCGACGACCGAGACCTTCCCGGCCAGTTCCGCCCGGCGCGCCGCCGACATCAACGCCAGCCACTCGTGCGGCGCGGCACCGTCACGCGCCATCCCGGTGTCCAGCTGCAGGTGCACCCGGACCGGCCCGGCCTCGATCGCCGCGAGATGCCGCAGACTCGGCACGCTGAGGTCGATCCCGTGTCGCAGCGCGACCGAAACGTCGACGTCCACCGGGTTCAGCCAGCTCAGCACTGGAACGTCCACACCGGACTCGCGCACCGCCACCGCCTCGGCCAGCGACGTGACCCCGATCCAGGTGGCACCCGCGGCCACCGCGGTGCGGGCGACGTCGCCGAGCCCGTGCCCGAACCCGTCGGCTTTCACCACCGCCATCACCGAACCACGGGCCAGCGAGATGAACCGCCGGGTGTTGGCGGCCACCGCGGCGAGGTCGACCGAGAGCGCGGGCGCCGCCGAGACCTGGCGGATGCTCGTCACGAGCGCGCCCACGCAGGCACCTCCACTGGTCCGTACAGCGCGTGGTCCGCCCCGCTCAGCAGCGCCCAGTAGCGGTCGCCGTAGGACCAGTGCCACCACTCGGTCGGATAGTTGACCAGGCCGGCGCTGGTCAGCGCGTCGGCCAGCACCGTCCGGTTGTGTCGCGCCTCCTCGTCCACCTGAGCGCCGAAGAAGCACCGGCCGTCGCTCTCCTCCGGAGTGGCGTCGACCTCCGTGCCCATCCACAGCTCGGCGCCGGACGTGGTGACCAGCGTCAGGTCGACAGCGGCACCCGCGACGTGCGGCGCGACGGCCAGCGGCGCGACGAACCGGCTCGACAACCGGTCCAGCTCGACCACGTCAGCCGAAGGATGGAGCTCGCGCAGCTCGGCGGTGTACCGCTCGATGATCGCGCTCTGGTCGGCGATGCTGCGGTGCCCCTCGATCACCCGCAGGTCCACACCGGACGGAAGCACCGCGCGGGCCACGTCGAGACGCCGCGCGAGGCCTTCCCGCACCAGCACGCCGGTCGCGAAGTCCAGTGGCACCAACGGATCGCCGTTGTCGAGCACGCGAACGGCGCGCACAACCGGATCAGCTAGCAGGATGGTCATGCGGCCAACCTAGAAACCGCGCGGGCCGGCGAACTCCTCCTCAAGGTCGGCCTGGCGCGCCGAACGGCCGGTTCGAAAGAGCCTGCATCAGCCGTTCGGCCGAGGACTTGACTTGAACCGCGCTTCAAGTCGCACTCTCGTCCCCATGAAGATCCACCACCTGAACTGCGGTTCCGTCCGCCAGATCGAGCCCACCTACGAAGGCCTGCCGAGCGCACCGGCGGTGAACCACTGCCTGCTCGTCGAAACGGACAGCGGGCTGGTCCTGGTCGAGACAGGACTCGGCCTCGACGACGTCCGCCACCCCGCGGACACCCTGGACCCCGCCTGGATCGAGATGGCCCAGCCGGTGCTGGACGAGAACGAGACCGCGATCCGGCAGATCGAACGGAAAGGCTTCGACCCCGGCGACGTCCGGCACGTCCTCGTCACCCACCTCGACGTCGACCACTGCGGCGGCCTGCCGGACTTCCCCCAGGCCGCGGTCCACGTCCTGGCCGCCGAACTGCGAGCAGCCGTGGCCGAGGCGCCGAGCCGCCGTTACCGACCGGCACATTGGGCGCACGGTCCACAGTGGCGGACCTACGAGTCCACTGGCGACGACTGGTTCGGCTTCACCGCCGTCCAACCGGCCGGGCTCCCCGAGGAGATCAAGCTGATCCCAATGGGCGGCCACACCGCGGGCCACGCCGGCGTTGCGGTGCACGACGGCTCACGGTGGTTGCTGCACTGCGGCGACGCCTACTACTACCACCGTGAACTGGACGAAAACCCCGAACCACACCCGTTGCTCGACATCGTGCAGACGACGTCCGAGGTCGACCACGACAAGAGGATCAACACACAGTCCAAGCTGAGGGCCCTCGCGCGCGACCACGCCACGGACGTGACGCTCTTCAGCGCACACGACCCGTGGGAATTCGGCAGACTGGCAACGTGACCCGACAGAAGCCATTCGTTCTGGGGACCTGCTGACGTGCACGCCGCCGGTCTGGTGCTGCACCCCCAACGAGACTCCGCCGCCGCGGTCGAGGCCGTGCTCGGCTGGGCGACTCACCGCGGTGTCGAGATCCTCGGCATCAAGGACGAGATCCAGCGACTCCGCTGCGAGGCCACCCCGGTCTCGGCGGAGGAGTTGGGCCGCCGCGCCGACCTCGTCGTGAGCCTCGGCGGCGACGGCACGATGCTGCGCGCCATGCGCCTGGCCGACGGCGAGAAGGCCCCGGTCCTCGGCGTCAACCTGGGCAAACTCGGCTTCCTGGCCGAGGTCGACGTCCCGGACCTGCCGGCCGCGCTGAGCGCGATCGACGCCCACGCCTTCACCGTCGAACCCCGCCTCGCCGTCGACGCGATCTTCAACGATCAGAAGGTCACCGCGTTCAACGACATCGCCGTCGTCCGCGTCCCCGGCGACGGCAGCGCGCGGGTGGCCGTGCGCGTGGCCGGTCAGCCGTTCGTCAGCTACGCCGCGGACGCCGTCATCGTCGCGACCCCGACCGGTTCCACGGCGTACAGCTTCAGCGCGGGCGGCCCGATCACCAGCCCGTCCGTCGAAGCTCTTCTCGTCACCCCGGCCGCCCCGCACTCCGCCTACAGCCGCGGCGTAGTGCTGTCGGTCAACGACGACGTCGAGCTCGACCTGCTGCCGTCCAGCGGCCGCCTCGCCGTCGAGGTGGACGGCCAGGTCGCGGGCTACGTCGAACCGGGCGACCGGGTGTCGCTGCGCGGCCGGGCCGCGGCCGCCCGAGTGGTGCGGCTCGGCATGACGACGTTCTACCAACGCGCCCGGCGCAAGCTGAACCTCACCGACTCGGCGGAGCTCTCATGATCCTGCGCGAGTTCACCGCCGAGGACGCGGCCTGGTACGCCGAGGCCACCAGGGATCCCGAAGTCCAGCGCTTCACCGCCGATCCGCCCACGATCACCGCGGAGCAGGTCGCGCGGGCGATCGAGGAACGGGCCAAGGACCCGGCGGTCGCGTCGTTCTGCATCGAGGACGACGGCGAGCGCTGCGGCAACATGGCGGTCGACGTCGACGACGGCGTCGGACATGTCTCCTACCTGGTGACCGCCAATGCCCGCGGCAGAGGCCTGGCGACGAAAGCGCTCACCGAGTTCGTGGCCTGGATCTTCGCCAACCACGAGGTCGGCGAACTGCGGCTGTGGGCCCATCGCGACAACACCGGTTCCCGCAAGGTGGCCGAACGCGCCGGATTCGTCCGCGACCAGGACCGCGACCAGGACCGGGAGATCAAGGGCTCGGTCTGGCCAACTGTCGCTTACCGCCTGACTCCCTGACCATCTCGACCTAGTGCCGTAACCGGCAGCCTTTGCCCCATATTTCGGTGTCCAGACGGGTGGATCGCGGTGCCGGCCCCGCGTCCTCATCCTGGTTGGCTGCGGGTGCGGGGCCGGTGCCGCGAGGCGCCCTGCTGGGCGCCGGAAGACGCGGCGAAGGTTGCCGGTTACGGCACTAGGCTGCACCCCTTGCTCGGCGCGCGCCGGGCGTCAGATGGGGGTCTGAGATGGCAGAGTTGAACAGACGCGGCGTGTTCGCGTTAGGTGCCGGCGTCGCGCTGGGAGCGGGCACCGGAGTCGCGGCCGCGGACAACCGCGAGGCGAGCCTGCCCGGTTTTCAGCACAACTACGCGCAGGTCAACGGCGTGCGCCTGCACTACGTCACCGGCGGGCGCGGTGAGCCGCTCGTGCTGCTGCCGGGCTGGCCGCAGACGTGGTGGGAGTACCACAAGATCATGCCCGCGCTCGCCACGAGGTTCCGGGTGATCGTGGTCGACCTGCGGGGCATGGGCGGGTCGGAGAAGCCCCAGGGCGGCTACGACAAGAAGATGATGGCGACCGACATCCACGAGCTGGTCCGCAAGCTCGGCTACGAGAAGGTCGGCATCGCCGGGCACGACATCGGCAGCCAGGTCGCGTTCAGCTTCGCGGCCAACTTCCCCGCCGCCACGCGCAAAGTGGCGTTGATGGACGTGCTGCACCCCGACGAGGGCTACTACCAGATCCCGCTGCTGCCGCCGCCCGGCCAGTTCAGCCTGTGGTGGTTCGCGTTCAACCAGGTCCAGACGCTGCCGGAGCAGTTGCTCGCCGGGCGGTTCCGGTTCCTGCTCGACTGGCTGTTCGCGAACACCGCGTTCAACCCGGACGCGATCGACGAGCGGTCCAGGCAGATCTACGCGCGGGCCTACAACTCGCCGGACGCGATCCGGGCGGGCAACGGCTGGTACAAGGCGTTCCACCAGGACATCGCCGACGGCAAGACGTACGCGAAGCTGACGCCACCGGTGCTGGGACTCGCGTCCGCCCTGTCGTACGACCAGATGGTCGCGGCGCTGCCGAACGTCGCTACCACCTCGAAGGTCGTGGCGATCAACGCCGGGCACTGGCTCTCCGAGGAGCAGCCCGACGCCGTCGCCCGTGAGCTCACGGAGTTCTTCGGCTGACCCGTGGGATGAACGCCGCGACCACGCACCCCACGAGCGCGGTCGCGGCGCCCAGGCCCATGATCAGCTTGAAGCTGACCGGGATCGCCACCTGCGTGAGGACGACGCCCGCCACCGCGCTGGAGACCGACGTGCCGATCGCGCGCATCAGCGTGTTGAGGCTGTTGGCGGCGGCCGTTTCCGACGTCGGCACGGCGCCCATGATCAGGGCGGGCATCGCGCCGTAACCCAGGCCGATGCCGGCGCCGATCACGGCCGAGACGATCACGAGGTGCCACACCGCGGTCATCAGGACAACGCCCATGCCGTAACCCGCGGCGACCACGATGGTGCCCAGCATCAACGTCGCGCGCGGGCCGCGGGCCTTCGTGATCCGGGCGGACACCGGTGCCATCGCCATCATGACCAGACCGGACGGCACCAGCACGAGACCGGTGACGAGCAACGACTGCCCGAGGCCGTGGCCGGTGGACGCCGGCAGCTGCAGGACCTGCGGCAGCACCAACGACTGCGCGAACATCGCGAACGCGAACACCGCCGAGGCGATGTTGGTCAGCAGCACCTGACGACGTGCCGTGGTGCGCAGGTCGACCAACGGCTGCGGCGAGCGCAGCTCCCACCAGCCCCACGCGGCCAGCACCACGGCCGCCGTGACGAACAGGCCCGTCGTGGCACCGGCGCTCCAGGCCGACGCCTTGGACACGCCGAGCAGCAGGCAGATCAGCGCGACCGAAAGCCCGAGCGCGCCGGGGAAGTCGAACCGGCCACCGCTGCGCACCGGCGACTCCGGCACCACGACCAGGACCGCGACCAGCACGATCACCCCGGCGGCCGCGGACGTCCAGAACAGCATGTGCCAGTCGGTCTGCTCGACCAGGAACGCCGCCGAGGGCAGGCCGAGCGCACCGCCGACACCCAGCGAGGCGCTCATCAGCGCGGTCGCCCCGGCCAGCCGTTCCAGGGGCAGCTCGTCACGCATGATGCTGATGCCGAGCGGGATCACCCCGACCGCGAGGCCCTGCACCACGCGTCCGGCGATCATCGGCAGCAGCGAGTGGCTGAGCGCCGCGATCACCGAGCCCACCACCAGCATGAACAAGCTGACCAGCAGCATCCGGCGCTTGCCGTACATGTCGCCGAGCCGGCCGACGACGGGGGTCGCGACCGCGCTGGCGAGCAGCGTCGAGGTGACCACCCAGGCCGTGTCAGCCGGCGACGAGCCCAGGAGCTGCGGAAATCTCGGCAACAACGGGATGACCAGCGTCTGCATCAGCGAGACGACGATGCCGCCCATCGCCAGCACGGCCACCACCACGTTCGGCCGGGTCACCGGTCGCGTTTCTTCGAGGAGCACGTCACCCATCCTAAGTCAGTCGCTTGACTTAAACCATCGGGGTGGGCATGTTGGAAAAGAGACGCCTCCCACCACGAAGGAACTCCCCGATGACCGAAGTAGACGATCTGCCGCGTTTCCCGTTCCCGGTCGACGCCGCCCTCGAACCGCCCGCCGAGTGGGCTGAGCTGCGGTCGAAATGCCCGGTGGCACACGTGAAACTGGCCAGTGGAGACGAAGCCGCACTGCTCACCCGGCACGAGGACGTGCGGCAGATCCTGTCCGACCCGCGCTTCACGAGGCCCACTCCCGGCGACGACTCCGCCCGCATCGCGGACTCCGAGGACGGCGGCATCTTCAACAGCGACATGGCGAGCGTGATCCCGCAGCACGGCGAGGCGCACCTGACCTGGCGGCGCGGCATCGGCAAGTGGTTCACCGCCAAGCGGATGAACGCGCTGCGGCCGGGCATCGGCGCGATGGCAGAGCAGCTGATCGACGACATGGTCGCCAAGGGCGCGCCCGCGGACCTCAAGGCGAGCCTCGGTTTCCCGCTGCCGGTGTGGGTGATCTGCGACATGCTCGGCGTGCCAGACGCCGACCGCGACCGGTTCTCGCACTGGTCCGACGTGATGCTCAGCATGACCCGCTTCAGCGCCGCCGAGATGAAGGCCGCCGAGCAGGAGTTCACGCGGTACATGGCGGAGCACGTGGCTCTGAAGCGCGCGGCGCCGGGCGAGGACGTCCTCAGCGCGTTGATCACGGATCCGGAACCGATGTCCGACGCGACGCTGATCGCCACTGGCATCGGACTGCTGATCGCCGGGCACGAGACGACCGCGAACATGATCACGAAGATGGTGGCGATGCTGCTGTCCGACCGCAGCCGCTGGGAGTCGCTGCTCGCCGACCCGTCGCTGGTGCGCACCGCCGTCGAGGAGTCGCTGCGGATGGACGCCAACGCGGGCGTCGGCATGTCCCGCTACCTCACCGAGGACGTCGAGATCGGCGGCACCGTCCTGCCGCGCGGCACGACCGCGATGTGCAGCATGGCCGCGGCGAACCGGGACGAGGACGCGTTCGCCCGTGCGTCCGAAATGGACCTGAGCCGCAGCCCCAACCAGCACCTGGCGTTCGGCGCCGGCGCGCACGCGTGCCTCGGCCAGCCGCTGGCCCGCACCGAGCTGCAGGTGGTGCTCGAGGTGCTGCTGCGCAAGCTCCCGTCGCTGGACCTGGCGGTCGCGGTGGAAGATCTACGTCGAGTCGAGGGGCTCGTCGTCGGCGGGCTCGTGGAACTACCGGTGCGATGGTGATCTGATGGACAAGGTCGACGACAACCCGTCACGGGCGGAGCGGGTGCACGCCACCCGTGAGCTGATCCTGGCGGCGGCGGAACGCCTGTTCGCCGAGCACGGGGTGTTGGCTGTCTCGAACCGGCAGGTCAGCGAGGCCGCCGGGCAGGGCAACAACACGGCCGTCGGCTATCACTTCGGCACCAAGGCCGACCTCGTCCGGGCGATCGCGCGCAAGCACCTGGCGCAGATCGAGGAGATCCGCCAGGACATGGTCGCCAGCGCCGGTCCCGGCGCGGACCTGCGCTGGTGGCTCTCCTGCCTGGTGCGACCGGTCACCGAGCACCTGGCGACGGTCGGCAGCCCCACCTGGTTCGCGCGGTTCGGCGCCCAGGTCATGACCGACCCGACGCTGCGGCCGATCATCGTCGAGGAGACGCAGTCGTCGCCGTCGCTCGTGCGGGTCCTGGCAGGCCTGAACGCCTCTACACCGGACATACCGGACGACGTGCGGGCCGAGCGTCACGACATGGCGCGCCAGCTGCTCGTGCACATGATCGGCGAACGCGAGCGCGCCCTCGCCGACCACACCCCGACCCCGCGTGCCACCTGGCACGACGCCGCGACCGGCCTCGTCGACGCCCTCGTCGGGCTGTGGCTCGCGCCGGTCACCAACGACTCGTAGAAGGAACCACCTCGTGAAGATCACCGTGGACCAGGACAAGTGCTGCGGAGCCGGTACCTGCGTGCTGCTCGCGCCCGACGTGTTCGACCAGCGCGACGAGGACGGCATCGTGGTGCTGCTCGACGAGGCCCCGCCGGCCGAACTGCACTCGCTCGTGCACGAGGCCGCCAGCGTCTGCCCGGCCGCCGCCATCTCGGTGACGTCGTGACGCTGATCGTCGGCGCCTCGGCCGCCGGGCTCGCCACCGCCGAGGCGTTGCGCCGCAAGGGGTACGCCGGCCCGCTGACGATCCTCGGGGCCGAGCCGCACCTGCCCTACGACCGGCCGCCGCTGTCCAAACAGGTCCTGTCCGGCACCTGGGAACCCGCCAGGGCGCAGTTGCGTTCGGCGGAAGCTCTCGCCGCGCTGGACGCCACGTTCGTGCTCGGCGATCCCGCGGTGCACCTCGACGTCGCCGAACGAGCCGTGCACACCGCCTCTGGCCGGGTGCTCAAGGCCGACGACATCGTGCTGGCCACCGGGCTGCGACCGCGCACGTTGCCCGGCCAGCCCACGCTGCGGACGCTCGACGACGCGCTGGCGTTGCGCTCGAAGCTGCTCGAGTGTTCGCGGGCCGTGGTCGTCGGAGACGGCGTGCTCGGCGCCGAGATCGCCGCGACCGCGCGTCAGATGGGTGTCGCGGTCACCCTGGCCGGTCCGCAACAGGCCCCGATGGCGCTCCAGCTCGGACCGGTGGTCGCCGGACTGCTCGCCGAACTGCACACCTCCCAGGGCGTCGAGCTGCGCCTCGGGGCGGCGGTCACCGCGGTCGAGGACCAGGGCGTGCTGCTGGAGACCGGTGAGGTGCTGCCCGCCGATCTCGTCGTCGTGGCGTTCGGCTCCGCTCCCGCGACCGACTGGTTGCAGGACAGCGGGCTCGTGCTCGGCAACGGCATCGTGTGCGACTCCCGCTGCCGTGCCGCCGACGGCATCTGGGCCGTCGGCGACGTCGCCCGCTGGCACCACGAGACGCTCGGCAGACTGGTGCGGCTGGAGAACCGGACGAACGCCGCCGAGCAGGCCATCGCCGTCGCGGGCAACATCCTCGGCGCCGATCAGCCGTACACGCCCGTGCCGTACTTCTGGACCGACCAGTTCGACGCGAAGATCCACGTCCACGGGTTCGTGGGACCGGGAATGTCCGTTGTGGAGGGAAGTCTGACCGAACGCCGGTTCGTGGCGCGGTATCACAGCGGCGGCGAGCTCGTCGGCGTGCTGGGCTGGAACATGCCGAAGCAGGCCCGGCAGCACCGGCAGGAGATCACTCCGAGTTGTCGCGCAACCGTCGCAACATCAACGCCAGGTGCAGCCTGAACCGTCCGGACGCCGAGTCGAGCTCGAACCCGAGCATCGACTCGGCCCGGGCCAGCCGGGCCGTCATCGTGCTGTGGTGCCGGTGTACCGCGGCGGCGGCCTTGCGCACCGATCCGGTGCCGCACAACGCGTCCAGCGCCGTGATCAGACCTGGTTCGGCGGCCAGCCGGTCGAGCGCCAGGACGTCGGGCACCGCGGCGAGGTCCGCGGGGCTCAGCCGCTCGGCGATGTGCGCGAGACTGCCCAGCTTCTCCCACCACACCACCGGCTCACCGTCCGATGTGTACTTGAGCGCGACCCGCGCGGCCTGCCAGGACCTGGCCGCGTCGATCGCCGGCAGCAACGGCCCCACGCCGAGGCGTCCGTCCACCTCCGGAACGTCGGTGGCGAGCACCGCCCGCACGTTCCCCAGCAGCACCGACCGCCCGGTGACGTCGCCGCCGGCCGCGAGCACCCGCAACGGCGCCGTGGCGACGATGCCGAGCAGGTGCAGCGCCCGTGATCGTTCCGCCGTGCCGACGCCTTCGGACAGCACCAGCTCGATCAGCGCGGGATCGCCCAGTTCCGGCAACGGCACGCTGGAGTGCTCCAGCAACACCGCGGCGGCGATCGCGAACCGCTCCAGCAACATGTCGTCCAACGGCGCGGGCGCACCCTCGCGCGCGACCCAGACCTCGACCCCGCCCTCGAGCCCCCGGACCACCGCCTTCTTCGGCACCGGCCCCGCCGTGACCGCGCCACCGGCATCGGCCCGCAGCGTCAGCCCCTGACCCGGCGCGTGCAGACCGGCCGGGCAGCCGGCCAGTTCCGCCGTGCTGCGCACCAGCGCGTCGAGGCCCGCGCGCTCGGTGATGAGGCGATCGAAGAACCCGATCACCCGCACCGCGCTCTCGGCGTCGGCGTCCAACCCGGACAACCTCAGCAGCAGGCCTCTCATCCCGTCACCATAACCCCGACAGGTGGCTGGTCCGGCGTCCGAACCTCCCGCCACCTGTCGGCTGCCCGCACCGCCGAACCGAGCCGAGGATGCATGCATGAGCTACGCCATCGACGCCGAACTCCTCCCCTGGCTCGACATGCTGCCCCAGGTCGGCCTGACCGACTACGACGCGCTGCTCGCCGCCCGCGCCCAGCAGTCCCAACTCGCGAACCTCGCGCCGCGTCACGAACCCGCGAACCCCGTCGACGTCCGCGACACCACGGTCCCCGGCCCGGACGGCGCCCCGGACGTGCCGGTGCGCGTCTACAGCCCGGCGAACCGGCAGGAACCGGTGCCCGGCCTGGTCTACATCCACGGCGGCGGGTTCGTCCTCGGCGACCTCGAGATGTTCGAGTCGCACGTGCTGCAGCTGGTGGACCAGCTGGGCATCGTCGTCGTGTCGGTCGACTACCGGCTGGCACCCGAACACCCGTTCCCGGCACCTGTCGAGGACTGCTACGCCGCACTGCAGTGGGTCGCGAAGAACGCCGGCGAGCTGGGCGTCGACCCGGCGCGACTCGGCATCGGCGGCGAGAGCGCGGGCGGCGGCCTCACCGCCGGAACCGTGCTGATGGCCCGGGACCGCGGCGGCCCCGAGCTCTGCTTCCAGTACCTCGGCATCCCCGAGCTCGACGACCGCCTCGACACCGAGTCGATGCGCGACTACGTCGACACCCCGCTGTGGAACCGCCCGAACGCGATCTACAGCTGGACCGCCTACCTGGGCACCGAACCGGGTGGCGAGGACGTCTCGCCGTACGCCGCACCCGCCCGCGCGACCGACCTGTCCGGCCTGCCGCCCGCGTTCGTGTCCACCTGCCAGTACGACCCGCTGCGTGACGAGGGCATCGAGTACGCCCGCCGCCTCGCCCACGCCGGTGTACCGACCGAGTTGCGCCAGTACCCCGCCACGTTCCACGGCTCGTCGCTGGTCGAGGGCGCGGCCATCTCGCGCCGGATGTTCGCCGACGAGGTCGAGGCGATCCGCCGCGGTCTGCGCGTCTGACCGGTTCGACGGCTCTCGACATCGCGATCGAAGCGTTTCGACACCCCTCTGTCCACCATCTGCGTCCACAGTGGACAGAGGGCGGCCGCAAATGACCTCCATCGACGTCGAGGCTGACCCGCGAGCGTCATCGGCCATGCCCACGACCGCCGCGCCCACCACGCCGGGCGTCCCGTTCGAGGTCCCGGTGCATTCGATCTCCCACATCTCCGCGACCTGCTCAGGCTGGCCACCCAAGGGCAGCACGGCCTGCATTCACCGCGCGCGGACCCAGTACAGTGCCGGAGCGGCCGAACCCCACGCCTCTCGAGCATGCCGCAGGTAGTCGCGCGACCACGCTGTGAGCGCTAACATCAATTTGGTTTCAGAGTTAACAAGCCCTTGACGAGCCCGATGTTAGCGATAACACTCGCCCGCTATGAGGTTCCCGCACATCGCCGCCGCCGCGCTGGTTCTCACGCTCTCGGCCTGCGGTTCGGCAGAGAAGTCGATTGATCAGCAAAGCGGTTCGAGCGAGGGCGCGCTGGTGGGCGTCACCATGCCGACCCGGTCGTCGGAACGATGGATCCACGACGGCGACAACATCAAGAAGGCCTTGGAGGAGAAGGGATACAAGGTCGATCTGCAGTACGCCGAGAACGACATCCCCACCCAGGCGAACCAGATCGAGAACCAGATCACCAAGGGTGCCAAGCTCCTGATCGTCGCCTCGATCGACGGCACCGCGATCACGTCGCAGCTCCAGCAGGCGGCGGACGCCAAGATCCCGGTGGTCGCGTACGACCGGCTGATCCGCAAGAGCCCGAACGTCGACTACTACGCGACGTTCGACAACTTCAAGGTCGGCGTGGAGCAGGCGAACTCGCTCCTCAAGGGCCTGAAGACGCGGGGCGAGGGTCCGTTCAACGTCGAGCTGTTCGCGGGCTCGCCGGACGACAACAACGCCACGTTCTTCTTCAACGGCGCCATGTCCGTGCTTCAGCCGCTCATCGACCAGGGCAAGCTGACCGTGAAGTCCGGCCAGAAGGACTTCAAGACCGTCGCGATCCTGCGCTGGGACCCGGCCACCGCGCAGAAGCGGATGGAGGACATCCTCACCTCGACCTACGGCGGTGCCAAGGTCGACGGCGTGCTCTCCCCGTACGACGGCATCTCGATCGGCATCCTGTCCGCGCTCAAGAGCGGCGGCTACGGTGCCGCCGGCCAGCCGTACCCGATCGTGACGGGTCAGGACGCCGAGGTCGCGTCGGTGAAGTCGATCATCGCCGGTGAGCAGTACTCGACCATCCACAAGGACACCCGTCAGCTCGCCGACGTCACGGTGAAGATGGCCGACGCGGTGCTCAAGGGCGGCAAGCCCGAGGTGAACAACACCAAGGACTACGACAACGGCGTCAAGGTCGTGCCGTCGTTCCTGCTGCAGCCCGTCCCGGTCGACAAGGACAACTACAAGAAAGAGCTGATCGACTCCGGCTACTACACCGCCGACCAGCTCAGGTAGATCAAGTGTCCGACGAAATCCTGGCGATGCGTGGCATCACCAAGAGGTTCGCGGGTGTCACCGCGCTGCACGAGGTCTCCTTGACCGTGCGGCGCGGTGAGATCCACGCGATCTGCGGAGAAAACGGCGCCGGCAAGTCCACGCTGATGAAGGTGCTGTCCGGGGTGCATCCCCACGGCACGTACGACGGTGAGATCGTCTTCGACGGCGAGCCCTGCGCGTTCCACGGCGTGCGCGACAGCGAGCGCCGCGGCATCGTGATCATCCACCAGGAACTCGCGCTGTGCGGCCAGCTCTCGGTCGCCGAGAATCTGTTCCTGGGCAACGAGAGGTCGCGTCGCGGTTTCATCGACTGGAACCGCACCAACCACGAGGCGCAGGCCCTGCTCGACCGGGTGGGCCTGCGGGAGAACCCCACGACGCCGGTCAACGACCTCGGCGTCGGCAAGCAGCAGCTGGTCGAGATCGCCAAGGCACTGTCCAAAGAGGTCAGTCTGCTGATCCTGGACGAGCCGACGGCGGCGTTGAACGACGACGACTCGCAGCACCTGCTGGACCTGCTCGACGGCCTGCGCGACGAGGGCATCACCTCGGTGATCATCTCGCACAAGCTCAACGAGGTCACCAAGATCGCCGACACCGTCACGGTGCTGCGCGACGGCAAGACCATCGAGACGCTCCCGGCGGCGGGCCTCAGCGAGGACCGGATCATCGCGGGCATGGTCGGCCGCGACCTGGAGCACCGGTTCCCGCCGCGCACCCCCGACATTGGTGACGAGGTGCTGCGGATCGAGGACTGGACCGTGCACAGCCCGGCCCAGCCGGACCGCGTCGTCGTCGACAACGCCACGTTGTCCGTGCGGCGCGGGGAGATCGTCGGTCTCGCCGGGCTGATGGGCGCCGGCCGCACCGAGCTCGCGATGAGCGTGTTCGGCCGGTCGTACGGTGTCGGGATCTCCGGCCGGGTCGTGAAGGACGGCGTGGAGATCGACACCAGGTCCGTCCAGGCCGCCATCCGGCACGGGCTCGCGTACGTCAGCGAGGACCGCAAGCGGTACGGCCTCAACCTGATCGAGGGCGTGCAGCGCAACGTCTCGGCCGCCGCGCTGGGCAAGCTCTCGAACCGCGGCTGGGTGAACGAGAACGAGGAGTACTCGGTCGCGGAACGGTTCCGCCGCTCGATGGGCATCCGGACGCCGGCGGTGTCGACCCAGGTCGGCACGCTGTCCGGCGGCAACCAGCAGAAGGTCGTGCTGGCCAAGTGGATGTTCACCGACCCGGACGTGCTGATCCTCGACGAGCCCACCCGTGGCATCGACGTCGGCGCGAAGTACGAGATCTACTCGATCATCAACGAGCTCGCCGCGCAGGGCAAGGCCGTGCTGGTGATCTCGTCCGAACTACCCGAACTGCTCGGCCTGTGCGACCGGGTCTACGCGCTCTCCGAAGGCCGGATCACCGGTGAGCTCGACCGCGCGGAGGCCACGCAGGAACGCCTGATGCAGTACATGACCCGAGGACAGAACTCATGACCACGAAGACCGCGCCTCCCACGGTCGCCGCACCGTCGGCGCCGTCCAGCCGCATGTCGATCAACCTGCGGCAGTCGGGGATCTACGTCGCGTTCGCGCTGATCGTGGTGCTGTTCGCGTTCCTGACCGACGGTGCGTTGCTGCAGCCGCAGAACATCTCGAACATCATCGTGCAGAACTCGTACGTGCTGATCCTCGCGATCGGCATGATCCTGGTGATCATCGGCGGGCACATCGACCTCTCGGTCGGCTCGACGGTGGCGCTGACGGGTGCGATCTGCGCGGTGCTGACCGTCCAATGGGGACTCCCGTGGCCGGTCGCGGTGCTGCTGACCCTGGTGGCGGGCGCGATCATCGGTGCGGCGCAGGGCTACTGGATCGCCTACTTCGGCATTCCCGCGTTCATCGTGACGCTGGCCGGCATGCTGGTGTTCCGCGCGCTGACGCTGACCACGCTGGGCAACCAGGGCATCGGGCCGTTCCCGGACGCGATCCGGTCGCTGTCCAACGGCTTCACCGGCGGCTACCTCGGCAACATCGGCCTCGGCCCGCTCGGCGGTGCCGACCTGGTCAGCCTGCTCGCGGGCCTCGTCTTCATCGCCGGGTTCGCGTTGTCGCAGTGGCGCAAGCGCGCGGCCAGGCTCGGCTACGGCCAGACCGTCGACCCGATGCCGTTGTTCGTGCTCAAGATCCTGGGCGTCGGCGTCGTCGTGATGGCGGTCGTCGTGCAGCTGGCCAGGTTCCGCAACCTGCCGTGGGTGCTGGTGCTGCTCGCGGCGCTGGCGCTCGGCTACTCGCTGATGGCCAACAACTCCGTGTTCGGACGGCACATCTACTCGATCGGCGGCAACCTGCAGGCCGCCACGCTGTCCGGCGTGAAGGTCAAGGCCGTCACGTTCTGGGTGTTCGTCAACATGGGCGTGCTGGCCGCGCTGGCGGGCGTCATCTTCGCGGGCCGGCTCAACCAGGCCGGTCCGACCGCGGGCACGGCGTTCGAGCTGGACGCGATCGCGGCGGCGTTCATCGGCGGCGCGGCCGTCCAGGGCGGCGTCGGCAAGGTCGTCGGCGCGATCACCGGCGGCCTGATCATGGGCGTGATCAACAACGGCATGTCGCTGATCGGCGCGCCCAGTGAGCGCGTGATGCTCGTGAAGGGACTGGTCCTGCTCGTGGCGGTCGCCTACGACGTGTGGACCAAGAGAAGGGCCTGACCCCCTTTTTAAAAACCGGAAGGCACAACAACGATGTTGTTCTCCCTGCGTCGCTTCGGCGTCGTTGTGGCGGTGGCGGCCGCCTTGATTCCCGTCCCCGCCAACGCGGCCGAGTCGGTCGTGAAGACCGCCGCCGAGGCGCTGTCCGTGCCGAACATCGATGACGTGCGCGGACATCTCTCCCTGCCATCGACCGGGCTCGACGACACCACGGTCACGTGGACGTCGTCGAACCGGTCGGTGATCACCCCGACCGGCGAGGTCACCCGCCCGGCCACCGGGGCGAAGCCCGCGAAGGTCGTGCTGACCGCCAAGGTGAGCCGCGGGTACCAGAGCACCACCCGCCGGCTCACCGCCACGGTCGCGCCCCTGCCGGCCAAGGAACCGTTGGCCGGCTACGGCTTCTTCTACTTCACCGGTGAAGGAAGCCCGAACGGCGAGCAGATCTACGCGGCCGCCAGCAACGGCAACAACCCGATCAGCTTCACCGAGCTCAACAACGGCCAGCCGATCCTCAAGTCGAGCCTCGGTGAGCTCGGCGTGCGCGACCCGTTCATCCTCCGCTCCCCCGAGGGTGACAAGTTCTTCCTGCTGGCCACGGACCTGAAGATCAACGGCGGCAACGGCTGGGACGCGGCGCAGCGCCACGGCAGCCGGTCGATCATGGTGTGGGAGTCGACCGACCTCGCGCACTGGTCGCGTCAGCGCAGCGTCCAGGTGTCGCCGCCGACCGCGGGCAACACGTGGGCGCCGGAAGCCTTCTGGGACGCCAAGCGCGGCACTTACGTCGTCTACTGGGCGTCGAAGCTCTTCGCGGAGAACGACCCGAACCACACCGGCGACACCTACAACCGGATGATGTACGCGACCACGCGCGACTTCGTCACGTTCAGCCCGGCGAAGGTGTGGATCGACCCCGGTTACTCCGTGATCGACTCGACGATCATCGAGGACAAGGGCACCTACTACCGGTACACCAAGGACGAGCGGAACAACACGTCGACGACGCCGTGCAGCAAGTTCATCACCGCGGAGAAGTCGACCGACCTGCTCAACCCGAAGTACGACTTCGTGGCGGAGTGCATCGGCAAGGCCACCTCGACGAGCCCCGGGCTCTCCGCGGGTGAGGGGCCGACGGGCTTCAAGTCCAACACCGAGAACAAGTGGTACCTGTTCATCGACGAGTTCGGCGGCCGCGGTTACGTGCCGTTCGAGACCACCGACCTCGCGTCCGGCAAGTGGACCATGTCGACCGGTGCCAAGCTGCCCGCCTCCCCGCGCCACGGCACGGTGCTGCCGGTGACGCAGGCGGAGCTGAACCGGCTGACCGCTCCCCCGGCTCCGGTCAAGGCGGACGCGAAGGGGCTCGTCGCGCACTGGCCGCTCAACGCCACGTCCGGGACGGTCGCCGCGGACGCCACCGGGCACGGCTACGACGGCGTGCTGGCCGGCAACGCGTCGTGGTCCGGCGGCGCGCTGACGCTGGCCGGCGGGCACGTCCAGCTGCCGAACAACATGCTCACCGGCGCCTCGGCGGTCACCGTGTCCGCCGACGTCCTGGTGGATCCCGCGCAGCAGACGCCGTACTTCCTCTACGGGTTCGGCAACACCGCCGGCAACGGGACGGGCAACGGCTATCTGTTCAGCACCGGTGACACCTACCGCGGCGCGATCGCGAGCGGGAACTGGTCGACCGAGCAGGGCGTCAACTCGAACCGCGCGCTGCCGCGCGGTGTCTGGAAGAACGTGACGCTGACCGTCGGCAACGGGGTGGAGGTGCTCTATCTCGACGGCGTCGAGGTGGCGCGCAACACGAACGTCACCATCAAGCCGTCCGACATCGGTGGCGGCGTGACGGCGGCGAACTACCTGGGCCGCTCGGTCTACTCCGGGGACAAGAACCTCGTCGGCAGGATGAAGGACGTCCGGCTCTACAACCGCGCGCTGTCAGGCGCGGAGGTCGCCGGGCTGCCGTCGAACAGCACGATCATCGGTTCCGTCGAGCTGGCGTCGCTGAAGGCGCCCGCGGTGATCGACTCCGCGGCCGGCACGGTGGTGCTGCCGGTGAAGCCCGGCACGGATCTGCGCAGGCTCACCCCGAAGTTCGGCCTCGCGCCCGGTTCGAAGATCACCCCGAGTGGGACGGTCGACCTGCGCAAGCCGAAGAAGTTCACGGTCACCAACGCGTCCGGCGACCGTCGTGAGTGGACGGTCGAGGCGCACGAGATGCGCAGCCCGGTGCTGCCGGGCTTCAACGCCGACCCGAACATCATCGCGTTCGGCGACACCTACTACATCTACGCGACCACCGACGGGTTCGACGGCTGGAGCGGCACCAAGTTCTCCGCCTGGTCGTCGAAGAACCTCGTCGACTGGAAGAACGAGGGCGTCATCCTCGACCTGGGCCCGGACGTCAGCTGGGCGGACAGCCGGGCCTGGGCACCGACGATCGCCGAGCGCAACGGGAAGTACTACTTCTACTTCTGCGCCGAGGCCAAGATCGGTGTCGCGGTGTCGGACTCGCCGACCGGCCCGTTCGTCGACTCCGGTCAGCCGCTGATCGCGAAGAACCCCACCGGTGGCGGCCAGGCGATCGACCCGGCGGTGTTCATCGACAAGTCCGGTCAGGCGTACCTGTACTGGGGCAACGGTGAGGCCTACGTCGTGCCGCTGAACGCCGACATGGTGTCGTACGACCCGGCCAAGATCACCCGGATCAACGGCCTCGACGGGTTCCGCGAGGGTCTGTTCATGGTGGAGCGCAAGGGCACCTACTACCTGAGCTGGTCCATCGACGACACCCGCAGCGAGGACTACCGCGTCGGTTACGCGACGGCGTCGAGCCCGCTCGGCCCGTTCACCAACAAGGGCCTGATCCTGCAGAAGGACCCGAAGCTCGGCGTCCTCGGCACCGGGCACAGCTCGATGCTGCAGGTGCCGGGGACGGACGACTGGTACCTGGTGTACCACCGCTTCGGCATTCCTGGCGGGGACGGCACGCACCGCGAGACCACGATCGACCGGCTGAAGTTCAACCGCGACGGCACCATAGCGCCGGTCGTGCCGACGTTGGAGAGCGTGGCACCGCAGAAGATCAGGCCGCAGCACTGCCGGGCCTACTACAACTGATCGACCACGCCATTCGACGCCGTTCGATTCGAACGGCGTCGAATGGCACGTTTCATTGTCACAACTGACTTTCGTCACAGGGAAAGCGCTTCCCGCGCTCGTCCGGGTGGACATACGCTGCGCGTCCAGCCGCCACTGGGCGAAGTTCAGCACCGGGGGATCCTTGAGACCGCTGCATCACCGGCCGATCCTGTACACGCCGTTCGCCGTTCTCGTAGTGGCCGCATGTGCCACGAGCGCCGCGGAAACGTCGCCACCGGCCACTCCACCGACGACGCCGTCGTCCTCGCCTCAGGTCGTCACCGTCATGCCGCCGGCCCCGGAACTCGTCGAGGAGGTCGTCGACAGCCGGACCGTGCTGCTGTCCAACGGCCTGCGGGCGCGCGTGCTGGGCCTCGCGGCACCGGCGGAGTGCTGGTCGGCGGGAGCGCTCAAGTTCGCCCAGGACACCCTGCTCGGCAAGCCCGTCCGCTACAGCCGCGCCTCGGAGTCGGCCATCTCCCTGCGGCTGGCCGACAACAGCGACTACGCCACCCTCGCGGTGAGCAAGGGCGCCTCGCGCGCGCAACAGGACGACCCCGTCCTGACCGAACCCGAGCAGGCAGCGTCGAAAGCAGGCCTGGGCCTCTGGGGCCCGCCGTGCAAGGGCCAGGACACCACCCCCGCCC
>NZ_MUYM01000043.1 GCF_002150765.1 Lentzea kentuckyensis | reverse complement strand
GGGGTGCGGGTCTCGGTGCCGGCTTCGGGGGGTGCGCGGCGGCTCGCTCTGGGGGAGGCGAGCCGCCGCGCTGGCCAATGCGTCCCCCTCGGAGGCACTGACCGGGCCTGGTGCACCGCAGTCTGCCGACCAGCGGTGGCGGCACGGTGGCCGTCCGGTGGTCAGGGGCGGTACGAACAGCGGTAGCCGGTGGTCACCGCGGTGCGCAGGGCGTCAGCCGTGGACTGTTCGGTCGCCGCGATGGTGTCGATGGCGCGCCGGATCGCTTTGCGCACAGCGGTTCTGGCGCGTTCGGCGGGGCCGGCGAAGTTGCGGGTGCGGCCACCCAGCCCGGTCTCCCGCGCCAGATGGTCGAGCAACGCCTCCAGTTCGGCCTCGAGCCGCGGGGTCGGGTTGTCGTCGATCCGCGCGCGGAGATCGCGGACGCGGGTGAGATAGGCGGCGCGCGCCTCCGGGTCCAGCAGCGGCTGGTTGCCGCTGTCCTCGCCGCCGACGAGCTCCAGTGCGGGAACCTCCACGCCGGGATCCGCCACCAGCCGGGCGAGGTACCGCATGCCCACCAGGTCCTCGACGCGGATGTCCTTGCCGTGGCGGGACACGATCCACCACCCGCTTTCGCGCCGGATGGAGATGCGACCGGCCAGCCCGTCGCGGGCCTGGGCCCACATCGCGGCGCGCGCGGTCATGCCGATCGCGTTCGCGTCGGTGATGGCGACGTCGAACAACTCCCGGCCCTGCTCGCCGCCCAGCGTCTGGGCGAGGGTCGCGCGGGCGTAGGCGGTCATCGGCAAGTTGCCGAGCCGGATGTTGGTGGTGACCGCGCGTTCCAGGTGCCGCGCGGCGAGGGAGTGGTCGCCGAACGTCGTGGCGGCGATGCCCAGCAGCAGTTCGGCCGACCCGAAGCAGATGATCGCGGTGGCCGGCACGACCGGCATGTCCGCGAACGGTTCGAGCAACTGGTAGGCCTCGCGGGCGATCTCCTCGTCCCCGAGCCCCGCGGCCACGTGCACCACGCAGAACATGCACGTGATCCAGGTGCTGGACAACGGGACCGCGCTCAGCCCGTTGATCGTCATCCGGTGCAACGCCGACCGCGCCCGGTCGTGTTGCCCCGCCTCCAGTGCGAGCAACGCGAGTGCCGCCTCGAAGCTGAACTCCAGGTCCGGCAACGTGGGGGAGTGCGTGACCTGCTCGGCCAGGTCGACCAGTTCGCCGCCGCGGCCCTGCAGCCACCGGATGGCGAAGAGGTGCGTGCTGTGGAACGTCTCCGCGTCCACGTCACCCGCCTCCAGCCCCATCCGCAGGCAGGCCAGCGACTTCTGCTCGGCCTCCGCGAACCGCCCGGCGCGGATCGTGCGCATGACGTCCATCGCGGCGTGGAAGAAGAGCAGCCCCGGATGGGCCTGCGCCCGTCTGGCCAGCTCGACCTGCGACCGTTCGGCGTGCGGGTCGCCCAGGCAGAACAGGTCCATCGTGCGCCGGCACAACCCGCTGAGCGCCAGCAGGTCGAGGCCGGACGCCGACGCGACGGTGATCAGCTCGTCGGCCAGGCTCAGCCGCAGGGCGTTGTGCTCCGGCGACCACAACGCGTGATGTGCCAACGACAAGGCCTCGGCCAAGGTCAATTGGTCACCGGTGTTCCTGGCCTGTTGCAACGCTTCCAGCACGCACTCGGTCTCGCGCCGGTCGTACGCTTGCTCGGCCGCGAGCCGCACGGTCAACCGGGTGTGCAGCGGTTCGGCCGGGTGCAGGACAAGGGCTTCGCGCAACCGGGCGATCGCCAGCGCGCGGTCGGCGCGGCCGCGGAACTTGTTGACCCACATGCCCGGCAGCCCTAGCGCCGCCTCCGGATCACCGTCCCGCGCCGCCTGGTCGAGCAGCTCGCGCGCCTCGGTGATCCTGCCCTTCGCCAGCACGGCGTGCGCCCGTTCGACCAGCCGGACCGTGTCGTCGAGGGCCGTGGCCCCGGTGGAGGTGACCACGATGACCACCGGCAGGCGATGCACACCGCCGGCCACGACCTGGGTGAGCCGGAACGCCTCCTCGCCCGCCACGTCGATGTCGTCGATCATGACCAGTGCCGGTCCCGCCGACAGCACGTCGAGGACTTTCTGGGCGCAGACCTCGGGATCGGCGTCGAGCGCCGACGCGTCACCGCCCAGCCCGGCGAGAACGGCGTGCCACGGCCAGAACGCGGGAGCGTCCGCGCGGCAGCCGACCCAGGTGACCGCGAACCCGTTCGCCCGCGCCAGTTCCGCCGCCTGGATCAGGTACTGCGTCCGTTCGGCTCCCGCGGGTCTGTTCACCGCGAAGAGCTGACCGGTTCCCCGTCTAGCCCGTTCGAACGCCGATTCCGGCAGCACCGCTTCACCCTCGAATGCACTTCCTCAGCCAGGACCCGGCAGAACCTAGCGGAGATCGCAGACCGCCACGTACGGGGTGGACACCCATTTAGGGTCGGTCAGTGCGGGAACATCGCGAAGGACAGGTCGTCCGTCAGCGGGGTGGACAGGTGGCCTTCTCCCTCGGTGTCCTCGAAGGACAGCAGCGAGCCAGGGCCGAACTCGCGGCGTTCCCCGTTCGACACCGTGACGGCCGCTCTGCCGCTGAGCACGATCAGCCATTGCTTGCGCGGGGCGACGTGCAGCTCCCACTCTGGTGTGCCGGCGGACGGTTGCTCGACCACCAGCATCGAGGACGCCTGGAACGGGCCGGAGACGAGCAACGGCGGCACACCCTCGACCGTGACCGTCGGTGTGCCCTGCACCTCGACGTCCTCGAAGGCCGATCCGCCGTTCTCGTCCGCGAACACCCGCACGTAACGCATGATCTGCAGGCTACTCGCGATCTTCGAGGTAGCGGGTGTGGTCCGCCTGCCGCTGCACGTCGGCCGCGTGGAACCGTTCCGCGACCCGCACGGCATCGGCGTGCAGCAAGTCCAGCTGCCGCACCAGTTCCGCGCCCGAACCACGCGCGGCGGCGAACCACCACGGCAGGTTCAGGTAGGTCTGGACGGACAGCGGCAGGTCGGTGCCGACGAGCCGGGTGACGGCGTGCAGGGCGTCCGGGTCGGCGCGCAGCGCGCGCGGGCGGTCCAGCATGCCGCGCAGGATCTCGGCGATCTCCGCGAGCTTCGGCGCGACCTCGGCGGGCACGTGGAAGCCGCGGACCCGCAGGACGAGCGCGTCCAGTTCGGTCCGCAGCTGCCCTGCTTCCTCCTCAGGGTCGGTCACCAGGATGATCCGCTCGGGCGGCGCGGCGAGGGCGCCCACGCCGTAGAGGCCGAGCACCACCAGCAACCAGTAGGAGCCGGCGAACCCGGCGAGGTGCAGGAGCAGGCCGATCAGCCCGCCGGCGCAGCCCGCGATGTTCTTCCAGGACGTCAGGTAGCGCAGCACCGGGTTACTGGTAGCCACGGATCTCCTTGAACGCCGCGGAAAGCGAGCGGCTGCGGGCGTCGAAGACCTTGCCGCCGCTCATCTTCGCCAGCTGTTCCATCTCGGCTGTCGCGCTCTCGCCGAACAGCACCGGGAAGATCGGGATGCCCTTGAGGTTCTGTGGCAGGCCCTGGTGGAACGCCTGGAAGTTGCCGATGGTCTCGTCACCGGTGTTCTCCCCGTCGGTCATCAGCACGATCGACGTGAACCGGTCCGGGTCCGCGTCGATCTGCTCGCGCAGCACGTCGTACCCGCCACGCAGGCTGCTGTAGATCGCCGTGCCGCCGACCGCGTTCAGCGACGTCGCCGTGGTGCGGATCTGGTCGAGAACCGGGCGCGGGTCGGCGGTCGGCACCTCGTACTTCAACGCCGGTTGCGCGCTGCTGCTGAACGGCAGCAGCGTCACCTGCTCGCGGCCGTGGAACCGGTTGAACTTGCCCGCGAGCGACTCGTCGGCGCCCGTCAGCCCCACCAGCGCCTGGCGCAGGCCCTCGATCCGGTCGCCCTGCATCGAACCGGACGTGTCGAGCACGTACAGCGTGCGGGACGGGCGGCGCAACTGGTCGAAGTAGGTGGTGACCAGACCGTCCACAGCGGACTGACTGCCGGGGAACGGCAGTTCGACGAGGTCCTTCACCGCGAACTTCGGGTCCAGCGGTACCTGCGGCACGACCGGGCGGCGGCGGGTGGTGTCCATGATCTTGCGCTGGACGTCCGCGCTCTTCAGGTGGTCGGAGAGTTTCTGGTGCGCCGCACGGGCTTCCGAGCTCGCGGACGTGAGCAGGGTGAGCGGGTAGTCCGCCGTCACCACGCCGTCGCTCGGGTACACCAGCGTCAACGGCTCCTGGCTCTGCGACAACAGGACCGACTCGTAGTTGATCAGACCGTCCACTTTGGCGCCGGGGTCCTCGCCCCTGGCCCTGCGCTGGTAGGCCTCTGACAGCCAGCCGGACGAGCCCGCGGACAGCGTCTGCGCGGAGAAGAACTGCTTGAGCTGCGGCGCGACCGCGTTGATCTTGGCGGCGTCGAGTGCCGAGCCCGAGCCGGACAACGCCGCCGCGACCCCGACCAGTGCGGAGAAGCCCGAGTTGGAGGCAGATGGGTCGGTCATGCCGTAGGTGAACTTCCGGGCGCCCGCGGCCGCGGCGATCTCCGCCCAGCCGACGCGTTTGGTGTCCCAGCCGAGTTCCTTGACCTTGGCGGCGGGCAGGCCGAGCACGACGGGGGAGGACATGACCTTGGTCGGGGTGCCGAGGCGTTTCTGGGCCTCGGGCACCAGCTCCAGGTAGCGGTTCGACGAGAACCAGACCGCGTCGAAACCCTGTTCGGCGGCGCCGCTCGCGACTTTCTCGGCACCCTCGATGGTGCCGGTGAAGCTGAACTTCACCGAGATTCCGGTGGCCTTGGCGGCCTCGTCGAGGACGGGCTGGAGGTCGGCGAGTTCGCTGCCCGCCAGGACGCGCAGGACGCCGGGAGCGGCGTCGCCCACCGGTCTGGACGAGTCGGCTTCGTCGGAACACCCCGCGAGCAGCGCCAGAGCGGCGACCGCGGGAACGAGGCGGCGGATCATGCTTGCTCCTTCGTACGAAGGAAACGAACTCCCGCGGAGCAGAGCAAGAAGCGGGGGCCCGCCCCGAGGGCGAAAGACCGTCGTGTACGTCCGGTCAGCCGGTCCGGGGTGAAAACCAAGCTGCGGACGGGCCTACCGCCGGGCTGGCGGGAGGTGAAGTCTGTGGAGCTCAGGTAAGACCGATGGTCGGTATTCCGACCCTCGCCGTGAAAGCGGGTCGGCACTGGGCGGTGAAGCAGAAAACTCAACCCGCGAGGGGCGAATCTCCCTGCTTCAGTGGGGAGGGAAGTCAAGCTTGCTCCTCAGCGCCGCGCACGCGGCTCAGGTGGTCGTGGGCGCGCCGGATCTCGGCGTCCAGCGCGGTGACCGTGCTGGACATCGAGTCGGCCGCGCGGGCCTTGAAGGTGTCGATCGCGTCGATCGCCGCGTAGATCTGGTCGAACGAGGTGCGAACCGCCTCGATGCCGACCGCCGGGGTCGCGGCGATGCGCTGGATGTCCTGGCCCTGCAACGACATCAGTGTCGCGTTCGACTTCAGGATCGAGTCGGTGAGGCCGCGCACCGCGTCGACCTGGTCGATCACCTCGCGCTGGCCGGCCAGCGCCGCCGCCACCGCCACGCCGACGCGCAGTGCGGTGACGGTGGTGCTGACGGCGCGTTCGATGCCCTTGATCAGCTCGTCGTTGTTGCGGCGCACCACGTCGAGCGCCAGGTACCCCTGCGCGCACACGGCCAGCTGGGTCAGCAGGTCCTGATGGCGTTGCCGCAGACCGAACAGCACGTCGGCGCGCAACGTGTTGGCGCGCCCTGGATCGGCCAGGTCGAGGATCGCCACCTGCCGTTGCACCGCCTCGTCCATCTCGGCGGCGAGCGCGGCGTCCTGCGACAGCTTGGTCATCAGGTCCCACAATCGCTGCCGCTCGCCCTTGATGGCGGCGTTGTCGCGTTTCAGCGCGTCCTGGCCGGACCGCAGTTTCAGCACGATCCGGTTCACCGGCTCGTCGGCCGCCCGCAGCCGCGCCAGCACACCCTTGGCCGCGTTGCCGCCGGGGATGAACCCCAGGATCTTGCGGCCGGTCAGCTTCGTGAGGTCCTGCGGGTCCAGCTCACGCACCGAACGCCGCAACTCGGTCAGGCTCGTGGACACCTGCGTGGTGTGGGGCGACGACACCGAGGCGAGCGTGCGGTCCAGCAGCCGTCCCGCGATCTGGGCCGCGATCCGCATCTCCGCCTCGCCGAGCACCAGCGCCTCGTCGACGATGCGGCTGAAGTCCGGCGACTGCGGATCGACGGCGTTCAGCGCGTCGATGAAAGCCATGGCTCGCGCGGAAAGCTCGACCCTGGACTCGTCGGTGACCGGGATCAGCCCTGCCGCGCGGGCGACCGGCACGGGCTCGACGGGGTCCGGTGGCGTGAGCGCGAAGTCGGTCACGTCAGTACTGCTTCGCGATCGCTTCGAGCATCCGCTCCAGCGTCTCGTGCGCGGGCGGTTCGACGACGTCCACGATCGTCTGCGGCACGGTCAGGTTCTTCTCCTTGACGATGTCGTTGAAGTGCTTGGGATCGGCGGTCCGGAACCCGAACGTCGCCGCGAGCCTCCCCAGTTCGGCGTCGCTCGACAGCAACTGCCCGACCCGGTCGCCGGGCTCGCGCAACGGCACCAGCGTGTGCTTGGACAGCACGGTCGGCGCCGGGTACAGCAGCTTCATGTCCGGCCGGATCGTCGAGTCGCCGCGCACCACCCGATCGACGAACTGCGCCTCGTACGCCAGCACCAGCGGCGTCTTGCCCATCCCCGCGGACAGGTAGTCCTCGAACGGCCCCTCGCTGCTGCTCTGCGTGTAACCCTGGTCCAGGAACAGCTTCGACACCGCCGGCAGCACCTTGGCCTCGGCGTCGGGCGTGCTCACGACTCCGCCGTTCGCCACGAACGACGTGATCGCGAGATACATCGCCGCCGAATTCGAATCACGCGGATCCGTCGTGGTGACCAGCAGGTTCTTGCGCGCCGCATAGGAACCGTTGCCCGGCAACTGGTCCCACCGCGTGCCCTTGGCCGCGAGATCGAGGTAGGCCTGCACGTCGAACGTCTGGTAGCCCGGCCCCGCCTTGACCACCCCGGCCTTGGTGAGCAGGTCGGCGATCGGGTCGAACGTGGCGATCACCATCGGCGACGAGAACGGCGCGTACGTCCGCGCCGCCTTGCGGTCGCGCTGGATCTTCTCGGCGGCGGGCGCGCTCGACGGGAACGCGAAGTCGTACCTGTCGAGCTCCGTGGTCGTCGCGATCTGCCGCGACCCGGCCGGATCCACCTCGACCTTCAGTCCGTGCTTCGCGAAGACGTCCTTGACCCGCTGGTCGGCGAAGAAGGCGAGCTTCTCCGAGCCGATCACGCCGCGCACCGTCTGGAGCTGCGTCTGCTCGCCGCCGCCCTGCCCCAGGACGATCGCCGTGACGACACCCACCAGCAGCACGATCGCAAGACCGATGCCGAGCGTTCTCTTCACTGTCCACCTCTGCCGGATGCCCTGTCGGAGAAGAGATCCTTCGTCACTTCGACGCCGTTACGAGGTGGGTGGTCGCAACCGTGAGATGAACAGTCGATGAACGGGCCGATGAGTTCGCGGCGCCGCCCGAGTCGGTATGGCTGAAGAGTTCGAATCGAGGAGGTTCAGTGATGAGGTTCGTGACGATCGGCTACGGCGAACGCGCGGGCTACGACCGCACGGACCAGGCTGTTCGCGACGCGGCGCACGCCCACGACGAGCGTCTGCGCGCGGCCGGGGTGCAGATGGGCATCGCCGGGTCGCCCGTGCAGGTGCGCAACCCGGAGAACGCCGGGACGAAGGTGGAGGAAGGCCCGTTCATGCGATCCACCCTGCCGATCGCGGGATTCGCGCTCATCGAGGCCGAGTCCTTGGAAGAGGCCGTCGAGATGGTTGCGAACACTCCGTGCGCGGTTGCTCACGGAGTGGTGGAGGTGTGGCCGTTGCAGTCAGCGCAGGGGTGATCTGTCGCCCACGGACCACTTGTGGCCGAACGGATCCGTGAAGCCGCCCTGCCGGTGCGTGCCCCACGGCATCTGGTGCTCCACAACGGCCGAGCCGCGGACAGCTCCGGCAGCGAGAGCGCGTCCCACGAACCCGTCGGGATCGTCGCAGAACAGCTCGACGCGGACGCTCGTGACCCCGCTCGGACTGCTCTCCGCGGGGTTCGACGGGGTGACCTCGTGGACGAAGAAGGCCGCGCCGCCGATCGACAGGCCGGCGACGCCGCCGAGGTTCCACAGCTCCGTGGCGCCGAGTGCGGTCCGGTACCAGCTGACGGCCGCGTCGGCGTCCGGGACGATCAGCATCACCGAGATCACCGCAGGCTCGCCCATGGGGACAGCGTGCCGGATCCGGTCAGAGATCGCTCAGCAACCAGGCGACGTCGCGGACCAGCGCGTGCCGCCACCCGACGCGGTCGTGCCCGGCCGGTGACCGGTTGACCCGCACCGTCGCCCCCGCCGCCGCGGTCAGCTCTTCCACGGCCGCACAATGCCTGTGCATCGCCGGTTCGTGCTCACCGACGTCGAACGCCACCCGCAGGCCCGACAGGTCGAGGCCGGGCAGGCGTGCGGCGGTGTCACCACCGGCCGGGCCGTCGAGCGCGATCCCGTGGCCCGGCAGGTCGCGGGCGTACCAGAACGACCCCGACTGGCAGGCCACCTTCGAGACCAGCGACGGGAAGTCCAGCGCGGCCTGGAACGCGCTCAGCCCGCCCAGACTCTGCCCGGCGACGACGAACCGCGAGAGGTCCACGGTCACACCGTTCTCGGCCAGCAACGGCAACAGCTCGTCCTGGATCGCCTGCCACAACGCGGGACTGCTGTACTCGGCATCGCGATCACGAGGCGTGGGCAGGAAAACCAGCGTGGTCGGCGGCATCTCGCCGTTCTTCACGGCCGATTCGAACGCGGCCACAGCGGGGTGCGAGTACATCCAGTCGTCGCCGTCGAGCAGCAGCACCACCGGCTCGCCGCCTTGGTGCACGCGAACGGTTTTACGTCCGAGAGAACCGTTCCAGCGGATGCGCGACGACGGCAGGTCCAGCACCTCGTCCGGCCCGACGACCGGCCAGTGCGGCTGCGGCTCCAGGTCCGGGGTCGAGAAGATCGACCTGTTCGGCCCCGCCCCTTCGGGGTTGAGCGGATCGGCGTGCTCCTCGCCGTCACAGAGGAAGTGATAGGTCACGCGAAGCCGGGCGGGCAGGTCGACCTCGGCGACCCAGACGTCGCCCCGGCGGTGCAGCTCGACAGGCTCCAGCACGCTCTCGAACCGCAGGGTCGCCGGACCACCATGCCACTGGAACAACGTCATCGCGCCACCGCCAACTGGTACGAGGAGTCACGGCCGAGCAGTTCGCGGTGCGTGCCCTCACCGGTCACCGTGCCGTCGGCCAGCACGATCACGCGGTCCGCCACGTCGAGCAGCGCCGGGCTGCTGGTGATCACGATCGTGGTGCGGCCGCGGCGCAACGCGGTGACGTTGCGGGCGATGAGCTGTTCGGTCACCGCGTCGACGGCCGTGGTCGGGTCGTGCAGCACCAGGATGTCCGGGTCGGCGGCCAGGGCGCGGGCCAGGGACAGGCGCTGGCGTTGCCCGCCGGAGAGGTTCGCGCCGCGGTCGCGCACGGCGTAGTCGAGGCCGTCGGAGTGCAACGCCACGACGTCCGTCAGCATCGCGGCGGCCACGGCTTCTTCCACCAACGCACTCGAACCGGACGGATCGACGTTGTCGCGCAACGTTCCCGCGAACACCTCGTGGTGCGACGGGTTCACCAGCAGGCAGGTCCGCACGCTCTCGATCGAGAGTGATGCGATCTCCCGCTTGCCCACCCGGACCACACCCGAGTAGGCGGACGGCGGCACGTCGACGGAGAGCAGCGAGGTCAGCTCGGCCGCCGCCTGGGGCTGGTAGGCCGCGATCGCCACGAACTCGCCGGGCCGCACCGAGAACGTCAAGTCCCGCAACGTTCCGTGCGTGACGGACCTGACCTCGAGACCGCTCGACGGTCCTGGCTCCTCGACCCCGGGGGTCATCCGGGGCGGCGCCGCGAGGATCAACGCCATCCGTTCGGCGGAGGCGCGCGCGATCATGACGTACTTCGGCATCTCCGAGAACATCTTCAGCGGCTCGATCAGGAACTGGGCCAGGCCCACGGCCATCACCAGCTGACCGACCGAGATCTCGCCCCGGAACGTCAGCAGGCCCGCCCACAACGTCACCGCCGCGGCCAGCAACGAGTTCAGCGCCAACGCCAGACCGGCGTAGACGCCGTTGACCCGTGCCACCACGATCGACTGCTTCTTGGCCTCGGTGCTCACCCGCCGGTACGCCTGGAACGCCGCGTAGCTGCCGCCGAACCCGTGCAGTGGCCGCAACCCCGCGATCAGGTCGGACACCTTCGCGCCGGCCCGCGCGACCTTCGCCTGCTGCATCTGGGTGTTCGCGCCGATGCGTCGTGACATCACGCTCAGCACGCTGAGGATCGCCGCGGTACCGACGAACACCAGCACACCCAGCGGCACGCTGATCACCGCCAGCACCACGCCGGTGATCACCACCGACACCAGGGAGCTGATCAGCAGCGGCACCACCTCGATGATGTCCGCGGTCTGGTCGGCGTCCTCGGTGGCGATGGTGAGCACCTCGCCGGACTTCAGGTCGACGTCCCGCGCCACCGGCTGCAGGCCGTGGTCCGCGACCGCGACCCGCCACCGGTGCGCTTCCGTGGTGTTCGCCTTCTGCAGGATGCGCATGCCGAACCGCCACGAGTACGACACCGTGGCCATCACGAGCCCGAGCGCCAGCAGCGCCAGGCCCAGTGAGCTGAGCTGACCGCCGCGCAACGCGAACTCGACGATCACGCCCAGCAGGATCGGTACCGCGGTCTCGGCGGCCTGGTACGAGCCCATCAGCAGGGTGCCGGAGGTCATGGCGCCGACGTTGCGGCGCAACGCGACCCGCAGGATCTCCCGGCCGGAGCGGACTTCAGTGTTCGTCAACGTGGCGCGCAATCGCTTCGGGGGTGGAAAGGGACAGCAGGTCGCGGATCGTGACCACGGGACCGAACTCGCGGCGCAGCAGGCCGATCAGCCGGACCGCGAGCATCGAGTGCCCGCCCAGGTCGGTGAAGCCGCTCGTCATGCCCACCTCGTCCTCGTCGAGGTCGAGCGCCTCGGCGAACATCTCCCTGACCACGAGCTCGGTCTCGGTGAGCTCGCGGACCTCCTGCCGGACCAGGGTGCCGAGCGGCCGGGCGTCGGGCAAGGCGCTCGTGTCGGCCTTTCCGTTGACCGTCAACGGGATCGCGTCCACCTCGGCGTAGTGCGAGGGCCGCAGGTAGTCCGGCATCCCGGCACCGACCTCCGCCGCGATCGACGGGATGTCCGCGCCCGGCTCCAGCACGAGGTAGGCCGCGAGCCGGTACGCGCCGTCGACCTGCGGGTCGGCCTGCGCGACGGCGGCGACGAACCGGACGCCTTCGTGGGCGGCGAACCTCGCCTCGACCTCGCCCAGCTCCACGCGGTGACCGCGGATCTTGACCTGCTTGTCCGTGCGGCCGAGGTAGAGCAGGTTGCCGTCGGGACGCCTGATCACCAGGTCGCCCGTCCGGTACATCCGCTCGCCCGGCACCCACGGGCACGCCACGAACCGTTCGGCGGACTGCCCCGGCTGACCGAGGTATCCGCGCGCGATGCCCACGCCCGACACGTAAAGCTCGCCGGGGACGCCGTCCGGCACGTGCCGCAGCCACGGGTCGAGCACGTACACGTCGGTGTTGTCGATCGCCACGCCGACCACCGGGTCCACGCAGTCGAACGTGCCGACGCCGAGCGTGTTGATCGTGTACTCCGTTGGGCCGTAAAGGTTGTAGCCGATCGTGCCGGGGGTGTCGGCCAGCTGCCGCCACAGCGTCGGCGTCACGGCCTCACCGCCCAGCAACACCAGCGCCGGCTTGTGAGCCGGGTTGTTCAGGAGGCCTTCGGCAACCAGTTGCTGCGCGTAGGTCGGCGTCACGTTGATGACGTCGATCCGGTGCTCAAGGCAGTACTCGACCAGTTCGGTCGCGTCTCGGCGCAGTTCCTCGTCGCAGACGTGCACCTCGTGGCCGTCGGCGAGCCAGAGCAGCTCCTCCCACGACATGTCGAAGGCGAACGACACGGTGTGCGCGATCCGGAACGTCCGGTGCCCGTGCTCGGCCAGCACCGGCTCGAAGATCCGCCGCTGGTGGTTGACCAGCATGTTGGTCAGGCCGGCGTACTCGGTCACCACGCCCTTGGGCTTGCCGGTCGAACCGGACGTGTAGATCGTGTAGGCCGCGTGCTTGAGCCGGTCCGGGTCGTCGGGGGCGAACGTGATCACCGGCTCGGCGTCCGGCCACGGCCCGTCGAGCTCGAATGCGGGGCCTTGGATCCGCGGCGCCACCGAGCTGGTCGTGATGATCAACGACGGCCGGGCGTCGTCGATGATCGCGGCGATCCGCTCGTCCGGGTGGTCCAGCTCCAGCGGCACGTAGGCCGCACCGCAGCGCAGGATTCCGAACAGTGCGACGACCCAGTCCATCGAGCGCGGCACCGCGATGGCGACCGACGTCTCGACGCCGATGCCCCGGTCGGTGAGCACGCCCGCCAGATGACGGCTGCGGTCGCGCAGTTCCGCGAACGTCATCGACTTGCCGTGCGCGACCAACGCGATCCGGTCCGGGTTGCGGTCGGCCGCGATGTCGAACAGGTCGACGACGGTCTGGTTGCCGAAGTCGTTGGCGGGGTTGAGCTCCGGCTCAGGTCCGGTGCCGCGGATCGCCCCGACCGGGCCGTCCGCGGTGGCGAGGTCGTCGAGCACCCGCAGGTAGTCGTCGAACAGCCGCTCGGCCAGCGCGGGGTCGGTGACCTCCGGCCGGTACTCGAGCTTGACCGTGAGCTGCCTGCCCGGCGTCACGACCCAGGTGAACGGGTAGTGCGTCGAGTCCTCCGACTCGTGGTCGATGATCCCGTTCGCCGCGTTGAACTCGTCGAACGTGCTGTCGCCCAGAAAGTTCTGCAGTACGAACAGGTTGTCGAACAGCTGGTCGTGGCCGCTCGCGCGCTGGATCTCGCCGAGCCCGACGTGCTCGTGTTCCATCGCGTCGACCCGCGACGCCTGCACGTTCGCGAGGAACGTGGCCGCCGTGTCGTCCGGCCGTGCGGTGATCCGCATCGGCACGGTGTTCAGCAGCACGCCGACGATCCCGTCCGTGCCCTCCTCCTCACGACCGGACACCGTGACGCCGAACGTCGCGTCGCCGCGTCCGGTCTCGCTGCCCAGCAACAACCCGAGCGCGCCGGTGACGACCGAGTTCAGCGTGACCCCGTGCCTGCGCGCGGCCTCCTTGATTCTTGCGGAGTCCTCCGTGGACAGAATTTTGACGATCTTGGTCGGCAAGGTGTCCGAAGTGGACCCGTCGCCGAGCAGTGTCGGACCGGGCAGGTCCGCGAGGTAGCCGGCCCAGAACCGTTCGGCCGCTTGAGCGTCCTTGGCTCGCAGGGCACGGGTGTAGCTCTCGAAGCTGGGCGTGGCGGGGGAGGAGTCGACCGGCTCGTTGCGGAGGAACGCCTGGTAGGCGTCGAACAGGTCGCGCAGCACGATCTCGCGCGACCAGCCGTCCCACAGCAGGAGGTGGTAGCTGAACAGCAACGCGTCCCGGCCGTCCGGCAGCCGCAGCACGGTGAGCCGCACGAGCGGCGGAGCGCCGAGGTCGAAGCCCGTGCCGCGGTCCTCGACGCGCAGTGCCTCGACGGCGTCCTGGTTCAGCACGTCGACCGTGCGAACCTTGATGTCGTTGTGAATGCCGAGAACCTGGACCGGCGACCCGTCCTCGTCCTCGAACCCCGCGCCGACGACCGGGTGCCGGGCGATGACGTGCTGCAGGGCTTTGGTCAGCGCGGCGGTGTCGAGGCGGCGGTCGAACGTGAAGTAGCTCTGCGCGACGTAATGCCCAGCCGCACTCAGCTCCGCCTGGAAGTACAAACCGCGCTGCAACGGCGAAACCGGTGCCGTGCGCCGCGCGTTCACCGAGGCGTCCGCGATCCGTTCGAGCGCGAGCAACCACCGTGCCGCGATCTCGTCGGACACGTCCTCGGTCAGCGCGAACGTGGCCCGCAGACTGCCGGTCGACGTGTCCACCCACGAGTTGACCTCGACCGCGTACGGACTCGGCTGCTCGCCGGCGTCGATGGTGATCGCCTGCGCCTCGCTGCCCCGGCCGAGGTAGTTGAACAACACCTGCGGCCTGGGCAGTGCCGCCAGGACCGGCGCGGTCTGCGGGTTGAGGTACCGCAGCCGGCCAAAACCGACGTGCTGCTGCTCATCCGGCTGACGCTGGGTGAGCTCCCGCGCCGCCTGGACGGGATCGGTGTGCGGGCTGAGCCTCACCGGCGCGATGGAGGTGAACCAGCCGACCGTGCGGGTGTAGTCGTGGTGGTCCTCTACCGGCACACGGCCGTGGCGCTCCAACTCGATCACCAGATCCGTCGGCGTGCTTTGGATCTCGGTCAACGCCGTGCGCAGCGCACCGCAGAGGAGCTCGGTCAGGCCGACGCCGAGCGCGACCGGCGCGGCGTGCACGACGCGGTCGGTGATGTCGGCGGACAGGTTGACCGTGATCTCGCGCTGGTCGCCGATGTGGTGCGTCAGGACCGGGGAGTCGAGCACGTCGATCCAGCGGCGCAGGTCTGTGTCGGACTGGGCCTGGATGGTGAGGGCGCTGGTGTAGGCGCTGAACGGGGTGGTGGCCGGGGCCAGGTCTTCGCCGCGCATGGCGGCGGCGATGTCGTCGAGCAGGATCAGCCACGAGACCGCGTCTACGGCGAGGTGGTGGACCACGACGACGAGGGTGCGGGTGGACTCCAGCCAGGTGAACGCGGCCATGACGCCGGCCTCGGGGTCGAGGCGGTGAGCGGCTTCGTTGGCGGCGGCCTGGGGGTCGTCGGTGGTCGCGACGAGCACCGGCACCACACCGGCTGCGACCTGCGGATCGTCAGAATTGTCAGACCCGCTTGAGACGATTGGAGTGGGGACCCGATCCCCCCAGGGGGCCTGCCAATCGGGATCGATTCCGAACGACCAGACCCCGTGCTCGACCCGCAGTCGCATCCGCAGGGCCGCGTGAGCTCGAACCACGGCGTCCGCGGCGCGCTGTGCCTCCGCCAGGCTGCCGCACTCCACCTGTCGGGCCTGGGCGAACAGCTTCAGGTCCCCGCCCAGCTCCCGCTGCCGCAACACGATCGGCGTCGGCACGATCGGCCCGTCCTCCTGCTGCTGCTGAAGTGCACGCGGGGAGCTTTCGTTCACTTGGAGCGCACGAGAGGGCCCCGCGTGCGCGGCCAGGGCGCGCGGGGTTTTGTGGAGGAAGAGGTCTCGGGGCGCGATGGACAGGCCGAGCGCGCGCGCCCGGTTGACCACGCTGATGGCGATGATGCTGTCGCCACCCGAGACGAAGAAGTCAGAGTCGGCGTCGACGTCGGTACCGGGCAGAGCCTCGGCGAAGATGCTCACCAGCGAGGTCAGGACCGGAGCGTCGGCCGCGGCGGCAACCGGTGCCTCCTCGGCACGGGCCCGCTCCTCCAGCACGGCACGGTCCAGCTTGCCGTTCACCGTCAGCGGCAGCGCGTCCAGCGCCAGAACCCGCTGCGGCACCATGTGCACCGGCAGCTTCGCCCCGAGCACCGCGGCGATGTCCGCGGCGGGCGTGCCCACGACGTGCGCGACCAGATGGTCGGCGGTGTCCGCCACCGTCACGGCGACGTCCACGACGCCGGCGACCGAGCGGATCGCCGCCTCGACCTCGCCCAGCTCGATCCGGAAACCCTTGAGCTGCACCTGGTTGTCCGCGCGGCCGACGAACTCCAGCGAGCCGTCGAGGGTGCGGCGCGCTAGGTCGCCCGTGTTGTACATGCGCGCGCCGTCGCCGGAGAACGGGTCCGCCACGAAACGGCTCGCGGTCAGGCCCGGCCGGTTGTGGTAGCCCAGCGCGATCTGGAAGCCCGCCACGTAGATCGCGCCGACCTGGCCCGGTGGCACCGGGCGCAGAGACGGGTCCAGCAGGTACGTGCGCAGGCCGGGGATCGGTCCGCCGATCGGGCTGACCTCGCGGCCCGAAGCGAAGTCAGCGTCCTCCAGCACGCGATGCGTCACGTGGACGGTGGTCTCGGTGATGCCGTACATGTTGACCAGCTCGGGACGGTCGGTCCCGTACCGCTCGACCCACCCGCGCACCCGCGACAGCTCAAGGGCCTCGCCGCCGAAGATGACGCGGCGCAGTGCGGGCAACGGCGATGAGAGCCGGTCGGCCTCGATGAACTGGTAGAACGCTGACGGCGTCTGGTTCAGCACGGTGACGCCACGCGCGCGCACCAGGGCGTGGAAGTCGACCGGCGAGCGGGTCAGGCCGTGGTCGGGCACCAGGAGTTCGCCGCCGTAGACCAGCGCGCCCCACAGTTCCCACACCGCGAAGTCGAACGAGTACGAGTGGAACTGCGTCCACACGTCGTCCGGGCCGAAGTTCATGTCCGGCTGGGTGTTCGCCAGCAACGTCACCACGCTGGCGTGCGGCACGACGACGCCCTTGGGCTTGCCCGTCGAGCCGGACGTGTAGATCACGTAGGCAGGGTTCTGCCAGTCGAAGGAAGGCACGGCAGCCTCGCCCGGCACCTCGTCGCCGTAGACCAGGACACGCGCCGCAACGCCGGCGCGGGACAGCAGGCGTTCGAAGCGCTCCCGGTGCTCGCGTTCCACCAGCACCACCTGGGGTGCGGAGTCGGCGAGGACGTACTCGAGGCGCTCGTCCGGGTACGCGAGGTCCAGCGGCACGTACGCGCCGCCGGCGGACACGATGCCGACCAGAGCGACGACCTGCTGCGGCGATCGCCCGATCGCGACCGCCACCCGCTGCCGCGGCCCCACACCCGCGTTGACGAGCGAGCGCGCCAGCCGGTTCTTGGCGTCGGCGAGCATTCCGTAGGTCAGGCTCTCGGAGCTGCCGTCGAGGTGGCACATCGTCACGGCGCGAGACGACGGGGAACGCTGGGCCGCGGCGTCGAACAGGTCGGCCAGCGTGACCGGTTCGACGTCGGCAGCGGCGCGCGTCGAGGTCAGCGATGGCACCGGAATGCTGGAACCGCCCAGCAAGGAAGTCAGCGTGTCGACGAACGCCCGCAGGATCGTGTGGGCGCCGGCCTCGCGCACGACCGTGGTGTCGTAGATGAGGTTGAACCGCAGCGCGCCGTCGTTTCCGCGCTCCGCCACCAAAGTCAGCGGGTAGTGCGACGCGCCCTCGTTCACGATCTCGGTGATCTCGAACGGGCCGCTCAACGACGTCGCGTCCGTGGCCACGTCGAACACCACGATGGTGTCGAACGCCGAACCGTGCGGCGCCTGCCGTCCGATGCGGGTGAGCGACACGTGCTGGTGCGGCAGGACCGCGGTCTGGTGCGAACGAACCGATGCCAGCAGTTCGCGCGCGGTCGCGGAGTCGGACCACCGCACGCGCACCGGGATCGTGTTGATGAACAGGCCGACCATCTCGGCGATGCCGGGCACGTCGGCGTCCCGGCCGGAGACCGTCGAGCCGAACACGACGTCCTGGCTGCCCAGGATGCCGCCCAGCGTCACGCCCCACGCGCTGTGCACGGCGTTGCTCAGCGACACACCCGAAGCGCGCACCGACTCGTCCAGGTCAGCAGGCGCGTCGATCACCATGTCGGCGAACTGGTCGGACGGCGTGTGCCCCTCGGCGACCAACGACGGCGCGGCCAGCCCGGCGAGCTCGGCGGCCCAGACGCGGTCGCTTTCGAGAGCATCACCGGTCACCAGCCAGCGCACGTAGTCGGCGTAACCGCCGCGTACGTGCACAGAACCTGGCGTCTCGTACTCGGCCAGCAAAGCCCGCAGCATCGGCGGGACCGACCAGCCGTCCGCGATGATGTGGTGCACGGTCTGGACCAGCACGTAACGGCCGGGCGCGGTCCGGATCAGCGTGAAGCGCATCAACGGCCCGCGGGCGAGGTCGAACCCGGCGACGCGGTCCTGTTCGGCGAACGCCTGGAGCTCCTCTGCGGTCATGCCCTGACCGTCCACAGTGGAGAACTCCGGCCGGACCCCGGACTCCAGCACGGAGACGACCCGGCCGTCCGGCAGGCCGACGAACCGCGCGGCGAGGTTCGGGAACAGCTCCAGCACGCGCACGGCAGCCGCTTCGAGCCTGCGCGCGTCCACGGATCCGGACAGCGTCAGCAACTGCTGCTCGACGTAGCGGTGCGCCGAGTCGTCGTCGAAGACCGAGTGGAAGTACAGGCCCTCCTGCAACGGCGTCAGCGGCAGCACGTCGCGCAGCGCCGGGTTGTCCAGCGAGTCGACGTCCGCCTGCGTCAGCGGCACCAGATCGAAGTCGCTGGGGGAGTGGCCGCCCACGGTCAGCGCGGCCAGGCCTTCCAGCGCCTCTGTGAAATACGAGCCGATCTTCGCGATGTCGGCGTCGGTGAACACACCCGACGGCCACGAGATGACGGTGACCAGTTCGAGTTCGCCGTCAGCGCCCGGTTCGGCGGAGGCGTTGAACTCCAGCGCGCGCGGCAACCGCATCGCCGGGTCGCGCTTCTCGCCGAGCTGTCCGGCGTTCTCCGCGAGCTGCCAGTCGCCGCTGGTGCCTCCGCCGAAGCGGCCGAGGTAGTTGAACAGGACCTGGGGACGGCCAACGCCGAACTCGTTGCGCCCCAAGTACTTCAGCGCACCGTAGGAGACGCCGTTCGAAGGCACCAGCGCGAGGTCTTCCTTGACCCGCTTCAACGCCGAGGCCAGGTCGTCCGAACCCGGATCCACGGTCACCGGGAACAGCGTGGTGAACCAGCCGACCGTGCGGGACAGATCCGGGTCGAGCGGCACGAACCGGCCCTCACGGCCGTGGCCCTCCAGCTCGATGTGCGCGAACGTCTGGTCCTGACCGTTGTCCCGCCGCCACCGGGCCAGCGCGACCGCGAGACCGGTCAGCAGCACGTCGTTGACCTTGGCGTGGAACAACGCGGGCACGTCGCCGAGCAGTGCGGCGGTGGCGGCGGAACCGACCGTGACCGTGCGAACCTGTTCGCCCGCAACGACATCCTCGTCGGTCAGCTCACGCCGGCCGAGCAGCTGATCCTCCCCCGGCAGCGCACGCTCGAAGTACGCGCGGTCCGCCTCGAAAGAAGCCTGCTCCAGCAACTGGGTCCAGCGACGGAACGACGTGCCGACCGGACGGAGTTCCACGGGTGAGCCCGACGAAACCTGTTGCCACGCCAGGGCGAGGTCGTCGAACAGGATGCGCCACGACACACCGTCGATCACCACGTGGTGGATCACGATGACGAGCTGCCGGGCCTCGGACCGCCACACCGCCCGCAGCATGATGCCCGCGTCCGGGTCGAGCCCCTCGGTCGCGGCGAGCACGCACTCGTCGAGCGGCGCGTTGCTCTCGTCCCACAACGCATGGCCGTCGGAGGGGATGTCGAACGACCAGCGCTCACCGCGGACCAGCTTGGCGCGCAACATGTCGTGCCGCTCGACCACCGCGTCGAGGATCTGCGTCAAAGCGTCGGCGGTGAGGTCGGGGGGAGTGTTGAGCACGACCGACTGCACGAACCCGTCGATGGCGTCCGTGGTCTCGCCGAGCCACTGCACGATCGGCAGACCCGCCACCGGCCCGGTCGGCACGTCGTCGTGGTCGACCGCCGAGGCACCGTCCCGCGACGCGACGGCGGCCAGCGCGCGCGGAGTGCGGTTGAGGAAGATCTGGGTGGCCGTGACGAACACGCCCTCGGCCCGCAGTGCGGACAGCAGCGAGATCGCCAGGATGCTGTCGCCGCCCAGCTCGAAGAAGTCCTGGTCGGCACCGACCTGCTCAACCCGCAGCACCGACGCGATGGCGGCGCAGATCACGGCCTCGTCGTCGTTCGCCGCTGCGGTGACCGGCCCGGTCTCCGCCACCGGCTCCGGCAGCGCGCGGCGGTCCAGCTTTCCGTTGGCGGTCAACGGGAACTCGGCCATCACGACGATGTGCGCCGGCACCATGTACTCGACGAGGTGCTCGGCAGCCCACTGCTTCACGGCGTCGGCGGTCAGGCTGTCCACGGCCGGCACGACGTACCCGACGAGGTAGTTGCCGCCCGCCGAGTTCTTCCGCACCACGACACAGGTGTGACGGACCTGCGGGTGCTCGGCCAGCGCGACCTCGACGTCCTCCAGCTCCAGCCGCATGCCGCGGATCTTGACCTGGTTGTCCACGCGGCCGAGGAAGTCGAGCGAGCCGTCCGGCGCGAACCGCGCCAGGTCACCGGTGCGGTAGAGGCGCGAACCGTCGGCGGCGAACGGGTTCGCGACGAACCGCGACGCCGTCAGGCCTGGGGCGTTCACATAGCCGCGGCCCAGCAGGAACCCGCCGATGTACAGCTCGCCGCCGACACCGGGCGGGCACGGCCGCAGTTGGTCGTCCAGCACGTAGAGGTCCGTGTTCGGGTTCGCCCTGCCGATCGACGTCGACAGCCGCTCGGCCTCGCCGCGGTAGATCACGTGCGAGACGCCGATCGTGGCCTCGGCCGGGCCGTAACCGTGGTACATCGGGATGTCGAGCTGCGTGCGGAACCGGTCGTACAGCTCGGGGGTCAGCACCTCGCCGCCGCACCACACGTGCCGCAGGCTGTCCAGCTCGCCCTCGGAAGCGATGTTCAGCAGCACGTCCAGCATCGACGACACCAGATACACGAACGTCACACGGTGCTGGTCGATCGTGCGCAACAGGTGGTGCGGGTCGCGCTCGCCGCCGGACCGCACGACGACGGTCCGTCCGCCGCACACCAGCGGCAGGAAGATCTCGTTGATCGAGATGTCGAACGACAGCGGCGCCTTGAACAGCGACGCGTCGGAGTGTCCGAAGTGGAGGATCTGGTCGACCTGCCACAGCAGGCGTTCGCTGATCGCCTCGTGCCGGATCATCGCGCCCTTGGGGCGGCCGGTCGAACCGGACGTGAACATCACGTACGCGAGCTGCGCGCCCTGGATCGTGACGTCGGTGGGTTCGCCGGAGTACGCCGAGAAGTCCCACGAATCGAGGTCGACCGCGACGGCCGGGGGTTCACCCTCCTGGCCGGTGCCGAGAAGTAAGACGACCTGGGCGTCGGTGATCACGGACTCGCGCCGCGACGCCGGCCACTGCGGGTCCAGCGGCACGAACGCGCCACCGGCCTGCAGCACGGCGAGCAGGCTGATCACCATCTCCGCCGAGCGGTCGAGCGAGATGCCGACGACCTGCTCGGCCCGCAACCCGCGTTCGACCAGGTGGCGGGCCAGCTGGTTGGAGCGGGTGAGCGCCTCGCCGTAGGTGAACGCGCGCTCGCCGTCGTTGATCGCGACGGCGTCGGGGCGCTGCCGGGCCTGCGAGCGGAACAGTTCGACGATGCTCGGCCGGTCGCGCGGGAACTCGTTGTCGTTCCACCGCGCCAGATCCGCGAGCCGCTCCTCGACCGTCTGGGAGGTCAGCGTGCCGATGGCGCGGTTCGGGAACTCGGCCAGGTCGTCCAGCGCTCGTTGTGCCTCAACGAAGTCGACGCCCTCCGGGAGCGGGATCGCCCAGCCCTCAGGCCGTTCGGCGACGTCCCACCGCTGGCCCTTGTCGGCCCAGACCAGCAGATCGCCGAAAAGCGTTGCAGGCGTGAGGTCGAGTCCGTCGACCTGAAGGTCCGGGTTCGCCCAGCGGGACAGCGCGACGGCGCTCGCGACGGCGATGGTCCGCTGAGGGTACTCACCGGCACGGCGCCGAATGGAGGCGATCCGGGCGGTCGAAAGAAGTACGTCACGCTCGGCCATCAGTTCCATCGACGACTCAGCCATCCCTTCACGATCGGTGAAGGTAGCCTAACCTAAGTAGTTGCCGATCCGAATCGCCAAGCGGCCCAAAGTGCCGCGTAACGCCCGTCACGCGCGACGAGTTCCTCGTGGGTGCCCTGCTCGATGACCCGGCCCGCGTCGAGGACCGCGATCCGGTCGGCCGCCATCGCCTGCGTCAGCCGGTGCGCGACCAGCAGCGTGGTGCGGCCCCGGCAGGCCGCGAGCGCGGCACGTTCGAGCGCGGCGGCACCCTGGCTGCCCGCCTCGGCCGTCGACTCGTCGAGCACGACGACGGGGGACCGGCCGAGCACGAGCCTGGCCAGCGCGATCTGGGCGATCTTGGTCACGTCGAGGCGTTCGCCACCCTCGCCGACGTCGGTCTGGAGTCCCTGCGGAAGTGCCTCGACCCACGAATCCGCGCCGACGGTGCGCAGCGCGTCCATCAACTCGTCGTCGGTGGCGCCGGGAGCGGCCAGCCGGAGGTCCTCCGCGAGCGGACCGGCGAAGACGTGGGCCTCCTGGGTCAGGATGCTGACCAGCGCGCGGGCGCCGGCCTCGTCCAGTTCGGCGAGATCGGACGGTCCGATGTGGACGGACCCGGTCTGCGGGGTGCCGGTACCGGCGACCAGTGCCGCCAGCGTCGTCTTGCCAGCACCGGTCGCGCCGACCAGCGCGAGCGAGGTGCCGGCGGGGATCTCCAGGTCGACGTCCCGCAGCACGTCGTGCTCGGATTCGGGATAGCGGAAGGAAAGCCCGCGCACCGACACCGGAAGCGGTGCGGCGTTCCGGTCCACCGCGACCGCGCTGCGAACCAGTTCGTCACCGTCGGACTCCGTGAGCACGCCGACGAGCCGGGTCAGCCCTGCACCGGACTTCTGCGCCTCGTCGAAGAACGCCATGATCAAGCCGAGCGGCACGAACAGCTTGTGGAACAACAGCGCCGCGACCGATACCTGGCCGAGCGACGACTGTCCGTTCGTCACCAGGAAGTAGCCGACCACGATGATCAACCCGAGGCCGATGAACTCGGCGCGGTTCTCCCTGCCGATGAACCGGCCGAAGAACCGGAAGACGTCGATGCCGATGTCGCGCACCCGCCACGACTCGGCGGTCACCTTGTCCCGGAACGCGTTCTCGAGACGGTAGGCGCGGACCGTGTCGATGCCGTCCAGGCCGCTGATCAACGCCTGGGCGCGATCGGCCTGGGCTTCGGAACGGGCCCGGTAGAGCGGCTGCGAACGCGGCAGGTACCAGCGCAGCGCCAGCCAGTAGGCGGGCAGCGCGCAGGCACCGGCGAGACCGAGCCGCCAGTCGAGCCCGAACATGCCCGCGGTGGCGATCACCACCAGCACGACCGCCGAGAAGATCGTCGGAATCGCGGTGCGGAAACCCTTGGAGATGACCGCGACGTCGTCACCGACCCGGGACAGCACGTCGCCCCGGCCGACCTGTTCGATGCGCGCACTCGGCATCCCGAGCACCGCGCGGACCGCGCCTTCCCGCAGCCGCGCCAGCATTTCCGCGCCGACCCGGCCGACGAGGTACGTCGAGACGGCGGTCATCACCGCGCCGGACACCGCGGCCACGACCGTGGCGATGCCGATCGTCCAGAGCAGCGATGCGTCTCGCCCGCCGACGATCCCGTCCACCACGGTGCCCAGCAGGAACACCGGGATGATCTGCAGCACCGCCCCGGCCACCGTCGCCAGCACGGTGGCGATCGGCAGGCCGGGGGCGGCGCGGCAGTGGTCGAGCACCCACGTCAGTGCCTCCCGTCCGGACGCCGTGCGCAGGATCTTCGCGGGCACGGTGGAGACACTCCTGGTCACGAGAGACCTTTCCACGGTCGCGGGCTGGCCATGAACGGCGCTTTTGTGGACCTCAGGTCCACAAAAGCGCCGTTCATGGCAGTTGGGTCAGCTGACGGACTTGGCGGCCTTGACCAGCTCGTCGATCGCGTACGGCATGGACGCGAGGGTGGCCTGCGAGATCGCGGCACCGACGGCCGGACCCTCGCTGTCGAGGATCCAGTGGACCTTGCCGGCCTTGACCGCGGGCAGGTTCGCGAAGAGCTGGAAGCCCTTGAGCGCCTTCTGGTCCGCCTCGTCGTTGATGATGAAGATGCGGTCGACGTTCATCACGTCGATGCGCTCGGGGGACAACGACACGTAGAACTTGCCACCCGCGAGCTCGTCGACCTTCGTGTTGCCCTTGAAGCCGAGGCCGGTGATGACCTGGCCACGCACGTCGGTCGTGGCGAACGGGCCGATGGCGTCCTTGTACCAGGACGCGACGACCGCGGTCTCGTTCGCCCAGGCCGGGTTCGCCTTCTTGGCCTCGGCGATCTTGTCGTCGATGGCCTTGATCATCTTGGTGCCCTCGTCGCCCTTGCCGACCGCCTTCGCGACCTGCAGCGCGTTGTCCTGCCACTTGGCGGAGAAGGGCTCCTTCTCCTCCTTGGTGCGGCCGACCACCGGAGCGATCTTGCTGAGCTTGTCGTACCACTCCTGGGTCGCCTCGGAGTAGACGGCGACGATCAGGTCGGGACGCAGCTGGGCGATCTTCTCGTAGTTCGGCTCGGTGTCGCCGTTCTTCATGACGACCTCGGGCGTGGTCGAGCCCCACTTGTCCTTCACCCAGGCCCACTGGGTGTTGATGTCGGGCTTCTTGCCCTCGGGGTTCGGGTACTGGTCGACCATGCCGACCGGTACGACGCCGAGTGCGAGCAGCGACTGCTCGTCGGTGTAGCCCAGGGAGACGACGCGCTTGGGCGCTTCCTTGATCTCCGTCGTGCCGAAGAAGTGCTCGACCTTGGTCGGGAACGTGCCACCGGAGGCGTTGTTCGAGTCGGCGGTCGTGGCAGGCGTGGAGGAACCGCACCCGGCGAGGACGCTGGCACCGACCACCACGGCTGCTGCCACAGCGGTCAGTCGCTTCCAGGTCATGGTCGTTCTCTGGCCCATTCGGCACCTCGTTCGTTCGCTGCCCACGCGGCGGTGGAAATTAGGACAGCCGAACCTTATCACCCGGTTAGGGCAGGCTAACCTAGTCCTTGGTCACTCTTCGATACCACGTGGGTCCGGCCGATGGGCACGATCAACGGACGCTCGCTGACCGGGTCGTCGATGACCTTCGCCTGCAGGCCGAACGTGTCCAGCAGCAGTTCGCTGGTGATCACCTGGCTCGGGTGTCCCTGCGCGACGATCGATCCCGCCTTCATGACGATCAGGTTGTCGCTGTAGCGCACGGCCAGGTTCAGGTCGTGCAGGACCATGACGATCGTGCAGCCGCCCTCGTGCAGGTCGTCGACGAGGTCGATCACGTCGATCGCGTGCGCCAGGTCCAGATAGGTCGTCGGCTCGTCGAGCAACAGCAGGTCGGTGCCCTGGGCGAGCGTCATGGAGATCCACACCCGCTGCCGCTGACCGCCGGAGAGCGAGTCGACCGGGCGGTGGGCGAGATCGGCCACACCGGTCATCCGCAGCGCCTCGGCGACGATCCCCGCGTCGTCGCTCGACCACTGGCGGACCCAGCTCTGGTGCGGGTGCCGGCCACGTGCGACCAGGTCGGCGACCGTGAGTCCCTCCGGCGCGATCGGGGTCTGCGGCAGCAGGCCCATCTTCTTCGCGACGTCCCTGGTCCGCAGCCGCGCGATGTCGTGGCCGTCCAGCAGCACGGTTCCCTGGCGCGGTTTGAGCAGCCTGGACAGCGTGCGCAGCAGGGTCGACTTGCCGCAGCCGTTGGGCCCGATGACCGTGGTGATGACACCGGTCGGGATGGAGACGTCCAGGTTGTCGAGCACGACCCGGTCGGCGTACCCGACCGTGACGCCCTCGGCCCCCAGTCGGGCGACATCGTTGCGCAGCGCGGTCATAGGGCAACCTTACTTAACTGAGGTTGCCCTTGGTCAGCGTGTGTCATGGCCCGCGTTCTGCCAGGCTGCCCCGATGTTCTCCGGCAAGCACGTGATCATCACCGGCGGCTCCAGCGGCATCGGCTTCGCGACCGCGGAGCTGCTGACGGCCCGCGGCGCCCGCGTGTCGCTGCTGGCCCGCGGTGCGTCGAGGCTGATCGCCGCGGCCGAGCAGCTGCGGGCCCGCGGCGGCCAGGTCGACACCCGCCCCGTCGACGTCGCGGACGGCGCCGCCCTCGCGGCGGTGATGAGCGATCTCGGGCCCTGTGACGTGCTGGTCAGCTGTGCGGGGCTGGCGCGTCCCGGCAAGTTCCTCGAACTCGACGACGAGGTGTTCCGCGAGATGATCGAGGTCGACTACTTCGGCACGTTGCACGCGGTGCGGGCGGCGGTGCCGTCGATGGTGGCCCGAGGCACCGGCAGCGTGGTGGCGGTGTCGTCGGCGGCCGGACTGCTCGGCGTCTACGGCTACAGCGCCTACGCCCCGGCGAAGTTCGCGGTGCGGGGCCTGATGGAGACGTTGCGGGCGGAGCTGCGGCCGCACGGCATCCACGTCGGCGTGGTGTTCCCGCCGGACGTGGACACGCCGCAGCTCGCGGAGGAGAACCGGTGGAAGCCCGCCGAGACGCGCGCGATCAGCGGGACCGTCAAGCCGATCCAGGCCTCGGTGGTGGCACGGGCGATCGTGGCGGGCATCGAGAAGCGGCGGTTCCTCATCTGCCCTGGCCCGAGCATGAAGGTGCTGGCGAGGCTCGGCGGGGTGCTGACGCCCGTGCTGAACCGCTACTTCGACCGCAAGATCGACCGGCTGGCCTGAACCGTCAGGCCGCGCGCTTCACGTTGGCGCGCACCAGGAGGTAGACGAGGAACGGCCCGCCGATGATCGCCGTGACGACGCCGACCGGCAGGTCGTTGGGCAGCACCAGCCGTGCGATGAGGTCGGAGCCGATCAGCAGCAGCGCGCCGAACAGCCCGGACGCGATCAGCGGCGGTACCGGGCTTTTGAGCAACCGCATGGTGATCTGCGGCGCGACCAGTGCGACGAACGGAACCGGGCCCGCTGCCGAGACCGCGACACCTGCCAGAAGCACGGCACAGAGCAGGAGCAGGGCTCGCACGGCGCCGTACCGGACACCGAGACCGGCGGCCACGTCGTCACCGAAGTGCATCGGCCGGAGCTGGAACGAGATCGCCAGCACGATCACGACCAGCGCGATGGTGACCCACAGCGTCGTCCACACCTGGGGCCACGATCGCGCGTCGAGCGACCCGACCAGCCAGGACTGCGCGCGGGCGACGTCGCGGATGTCCGCCAGCACGAGCAGCCACGTCGTGAGCGCCTGCATCACCGCGTTGACCGAGATGCCGATGAGGATCAGCCGGAAGCCGTCGATGCCCTTGCGCCACGCGAGGAAGTAGACGAGCAACCCGGTCAGCAGCCCGCCGGTGAGCGCGGCCGCGGGCAGCCCGATCGCGCTGGTGATCGCCGCGCCGCCAGACGCCGTCACGAGGGCGACCGCGGTGGCGCTGGCACCGCCGGTGATGCCGAGAACGTCCGGGCTGGCCAACGGATTGCGCGCGATCGACTGGCTGAGCGCGCCGGAGATCCCGAGCGCGGCGCCCACGATCAGGCCCACGAGCGCGCGCGGCATCCGCAGATCCATGATCACGAACTCGTCGACCCGCTCGCCCTGCCCGATCAGCGTCCGGACCACGGCGTCGAGCCCGATGGTGAAGTCGCCGACCGAGATCGACACGCAGAAGATCAGGAACGTCAGCGCGGCCAGAACCACCGTGACGAGCACGATCCACGGCCGCCAGACCCAGGACCAGCCACCGACGCGGACACCTGGATGCATGTTTTCCGGGTGCATCTCCGCTGGATGATTCTGGATGCTCATGCCTGCCTGAACTTTCCGAGCCAGACCAGCGCCGCGAAGAACGGTGCGCCGATGAGGGCGATGACGATGCCGGCCTGCAGTTCGGCCGGCCGCACGACGAGCCGTCCGAGGATGTCGCCGACGAGCAGCACGACCGCGCCGAGCAACCCGGCGTACGGCACCATCCAGCGGTAGTCCGGGCCGGTGATCCACCGCGCGATGTGCGCGACCATCAGCCCCAGGAACGCGATCGGCCCGCACGCCGCCGTCGCCGCGCCCGCCAGCAGCGTGACGGCCACGACCCCGATGGTCCGGCTCGCCGCGATGTTCACGCCGAGCCCGCGCGCCACGTCGTCGCCGAGGTTGAGCAGGTTGAGCGCGGGGGAGTTGAGCAACGCCAGCACCACGCCGACGCCGACGAACGCCGTCGCGACCCAGATCACGTCGAACCCGACGCCCTGCACCGACCCGGCGTTCCAGAACCGCAGCGCGTCCAGCGACTGCTTGTTCCCCAGCGCGACCGCGGTCGTCATCGCGGCGAGGAACACCGTGACGCCCTGCCCGGCCAGGGCGAGGGTGAGCGGGTTGCCCGACCCCCGGCCCAGACTCGACAGCCCGAACACGAGCACGCCGGCCGCGGCGGCGCCGACGAACGCGAACCACATGTACTGGACCGGGTTCTGCAGCCCGAACAGGTACACCGCGAGCACCACCGTGAACGACGCACCGGCGTTGACGCCGAGCAGCCCGGTGTCCGCGATGGGGTTGCGGGTGTGCCCCTGGATCAACGCGCCCGCGATGCCGAGCGCGACGCCCGCCACCACCGCGAGCACCGTCCGCGGGATGCGCAGGGTGTGCACGATGAGCGTGATCTCGGTGAGCCGCTGGTCCGTGCCGGGATCACCGAACAGGCCCTGCCACACCTCGGCGGGGCTGAGCGACCGCGCGCCGATGACCAGCGACAGCACCGCCGACCCGGCGAGCAACACCACCAGGCACGCCAGCCCGAGCAGCCGCCGCTGCCGCGGACCCGCCTCGGCCGGTGCGGACTCCCGTCCGCGTTGCTCCACCACGATGCTCACGACGGGCTACGTTAGCCGCCGCCGGTCGGCCGGACCCAGGGCACCCTTACCTAACCCCGCGCCTCGATCGTTTTCACGGTCTTGGCGAACGCACCGCCCAGGACCTGCCTGCCGAACAGGGCGAGCACACCGGCGAGCAGCCGCCCCTTGAGGTTCTTGCCGTCGCGCACGATCTCGGCGTGCACGACGGTCGTTCCGTCGGCCTGCTTGGTGAACGTGTAGGTGTGACCGGACCGCCCGCCCCACAGGTTGGAGTCGGTCGTGGTGAGCACGACGCGGCTCGGATCGGACCAGTCGTAGCGCAGACGTTCCCAGATGCCCCCGTTTCCCTCGGTGACGTCGGCGAACGTCTCGCCGCGCTCGTGCACCCGCAGCGCGTCGTCGCTGCTGTTGGGGAAGAGCTGCTTGCGGCCGGGACCGAAGTCGGTCAGCGCGGCGACGAACTGCTCGGGGCTCGCGGTGGTCGGCTGGTGCAGGGTGATGGTGGTCATGTCGTGGCTCCTCGTTGTGCTGTCTGCAGGAGCTACTTTCCTCGCGCCGCCGGTTGTTCGCGCCCGTGAATCACCCTGGTCGTTCCGTCCCCGGGACAGCGGTGAGCTGCTCGCGCATCCGGCCCGCCTCGTCCTCGCGGCCCTGCCGCTCGAACATGTCCAGCGCCCGTTCCCAGACCTCGGTGGCCTGGTCGCGCTGCTTCAGGGCGAGGTGCGGATGGCCGAGGTTGGTCAGCATGTTGGCGGTCGTGTAGTCGTCGTTCTCGGCCTGGCACAGCTCGATGGCGCGCTCGTACAGGGCGATCGCCTTGGCGTGGTTGCCGACCTGGTGCTCGATGCGGGCGAGCGTGTCGACGGCGGACGCCTCACCCTGCCGGTCGCCGAGCTCGTGCAGCAGGGCGAGCGCTTTCGCGGCGTGTTCGCGGCCGAGGCCGGTCTCGCCGACCTCGCTGGCGCAGTGGCCGATGTTGTTGTGCGCCAACGCGATCAGCATCTGGTTGCCGGTCTTCCGGTAGTGCGGCAACGCGGCTTTGGCGTGCTCGAACGCTTTTCCGTACTCCGAGCGGCTGGCCCACAGCCAGGCCAGCGTGCCGTGGGCGTCGGCGAGCTGAAGGGGTTCGCCGACCTGTTCGGCCAGTGCGAGGGACGCGGCGAGGTGGTGCTGGGCCTCGTCGTAGCGGTGCACCTGGCCGAGGCTGCTGCCCATGATCCGGTGCGCGACCACCCGTTCCTCCGGGTCGTCGGCGGCGTCGATGGCCGTCTGCCACATGGCCAGCTCGTCGTCGAGATGGCCCCGCAGCTGGTGATAGGCGTGCGACACCCTGGCCAGCAGCACGACCCGGTCGTTCCAGCCGTGCGCCGCGGCGGCCTGTTGCACGGCCCGGCGCGTGCCCCGTTCCGCGTCGAACCACGCCAGCGCGCCCGCCTTGCCGGCGGCGGGGCGGATGACGGTTCCGGCCGCCGGCGCGTCGAGCTCGATCAACGGACGGTGCGGGTCGATCAGCCGGTCGTTGGCGTGCGCGGTGTGCGCGTGGTGGTCGACGAGCCGGCGAAGCGCCTGGTCGCGGTTGCCGGGCCGTTCGGCCGCGTAGGCGCGCACCAGGTCGTGCATCCGGACGCGGAACCCGCTGCCGATCGAGATCAGCGAGGCCTGTTCCAGTGCCCGCAAGGTCGCATACGTGTCCTCTGTGGACAGACCGGCGAGGCTGGCCACCGCGTCCGGCCCGATGTCCTCGCCCGGTGCGACGCCGAGCAGCGCGAACAGTTCCTTCTGCTGGTCGGTCAGCGCGCGGTACGACCACGAGAGCACGACCGGCACGCTGACGCTCGGGTCGGCGTCGAGCGCGCCGAGGCCGAGTTCCTCGAGCTGCCGGGCGATGGCGGCCAGCGACAGGTCCGGCTCCGTCAGCACCCGTGCGCCGACGATGCTCAACGCCAGCGGCAGCCCGCCGCACAGGTCGATCAGCCGTGCCACGGCACGAGGTTCGGCGGTCAACCTGGTCGCGCCGATCCGGCCGGCCAGCAACGTGCTCGCGTCGCCGTCGTCGAGCACGTCCAGCCCGACCGAGCGGGCGGTGGTGAGGCCGGGCAAACGGTTGCGGCTGGTCACCAGCACCCGGCAGGTGTCGCCGCCGGGCAGGATCGGGACGACCTGGGAGGCGTCGACGGCGTTGTCGATCACCACCAGCATGCGCCTGCGCGCGGTCAGGCCGCGGAACAACGCGGCGCGAGCACGTGGGTCGGCCGGGACGCGGTTCGCGTCCAGCCCGAGCGCGTGCAGAAACCCGCGGATGGCCACGTCCGGTTCCATCGGCGTCTCGTCGGGGCTGAACCCGCGCAGGTCGACGAACAGCTGGCCGTCCGGGAAACGGTCCAGCTCGCGGTGCGCCCAGTGCAGCGCGAGCCAGGTCTTGCCCATGCCGCCCGCGCCCGCGATCGCCGCGACGCCCTGCTCCCGCAGGGCGTCGTCCAGCTCCGCCAGGTCCTCCTCACGGCCGACGAACTGCGCGGGCGCGGACGGCAGCTGCCTGGGCACGCCGGCCGCGGGTCCGGCGTCACCGAGGAGGAGCTCTTCGTGGAGCCGGCGCAGTTCCGGGCCCGGTTCGGCGCCGAACTCCTCGACGAGCCGGGTCCGGACACTGCGGAACTCCTCGAGTGCCTCGGAGCCGCGGCCCGCCTGCGCGAGCGCCTGCATGTGTTGTGCCGCAACACGTTCGTCGAGCGGACCGGCCGCGGCCCGCGCGGAGATCGTCGCGAGCAGCTCCGGGCCCTGGCCGAGCCGCAGCCGGGCGTCGACGAGATCCAGTTCGGCGGCGTCGCGTTCCGCGGCGAGCCGGTCGCGGGTGTCACCGGCCCACTCGCCGCCGATGCCGGTCAGCGGTTCACCTCGCCACAGCGTCGCCGCTTCGGTGAGAATCCGCACGACGGCTTCGTCGTCGCGCCGCCGGCGTGCCTCGTCGCGGAGCGCGCGGAACCGCATGAGGTCCACGGCGGACTCATCGGTGACGAGCGCGTACCCGTCGGCCCTGCTGGCCAGGGTGACGGCGGTGGTCCCGGCGAACGCCTGCCGCAGCCGCGAGAGGTAGCTGTGCAACGTCGCCCGTGACCGAGGCGGTGGCTGTGCGCCCCAGACCCGTTCGGTCAACCGGCTCACCGACACGGTCCTGTTCACGTCGACCGCCAGTGCCGCGAGCACGCAGCGCTGCCTCGCCGGCCCCAGTCCGACGTCGAGGCCGCCGACCCGCGCGCTCACCTCTCCGAGCAGAGCGATCTCGACCGCCGATCCCACCGCACCTCCCGTCCACGGCAACCACGAGCCTATGACACGGAGACGGGAGGGACGGGGTGGAATACCTCCGGTGGGTAACGCCAGTTCAGCGGCGAGCAGCGACCGCCTGTTGCAACAGGGTCAGTGCCTGCTTGGCCACGACGTTGAACATGCCCATGGTGGTGTCGCGCTCGCCGAGCACCACCAGCAGCGTGTCGGCGTCGACCCCGAAGACGCCGACCTGACCGGAGTCGCCCTCGAAGAACACCGCTTTCGGGCTGCCGACCCCGGCCTGGGTGGTGAACTGGGTCGCGAGCCCCGCGGCGGCCGCGGCCATCGCGGCGACGCCGTCGTCCTGGACGGCCCGCGTGGCGCTGCACAGCACCAGGCCGTCCCGCGTCGCGACCAAGACCCCGTTGATCGCGATCGAGTCGATGCTGTCCTGGATCTCCCGGAGCGCCTCGGTCATGAGTCGCGCGTTGGCGCCCGCCTCCGGCCGCGAGACCGTCGCCGCGGCGTCCTGCGTCGATCCACGTCTGCGCATGGGGAGCACGTCGGGCGTCGACGCCGGCTGGGTGGACATCCCGGTCACACCGTCAGGTCGGCTTCGATGGCCTTGAGGTGGTGCCGCGCCAGCGCGAGGTTCGCCCGCTCCCGGTCCAGCACGAGGTAGAGGAACAGCATCGAGTCGCCCCGCTTGGTGGGCTTGAGCAGGCGGATGAGGTGGTACTGGCGGTGCAGGGTGATCAGGATGTCCTCGATCTCGTCGTTCAGCTTGAGCGCCGAGATCACCCGCTGCTTGGACCGCACGACCTCGGTGTTGCCGGCCGCGGCCACCTCCAGGTTCAGCCAGTCACCGCCACCGATCGAGCCGAGCGACATCCCGCTGTCGTAGTCGACGAGCGCTGCCCCCACCGCGCCGGCGACGGTCATTGCTTCCTTTAATGCGGTTTCGATGTCCATCCGGAACACATCTCCTCGCGGCGAGTCACACGTGGAGACGGTTTTCCTGTGTTCCCAACGACTTTGCTGGCAGGACCACGTGATCAAGTCACCCTACGTCGCGTCGACCGTGCCTGAAATGCCCGTTCGGAGCAACGTGGACGGTCCATTTGGGACCGCGAGGACGCAAGGACGAGTCAGTCGTCCTTTTTCGACGCGACGAGCGACACGACGGCGAGCCCGGTGTTGACCGCCGAGATGATCGTGGTGAGCTTCGCGGCCCTGCCGGTCAGCTCGCCACGCCTGGCGGCGTACATCGCGGCGGCCGTGTCGGTGGCGTGAATGAGCACGGCCTGCCGCAGGACGCGCGGAGCCGACGCGTCATCGGCCTTCAGCGTCAGCAGATCCACGCCGAGAACGAGCGTGCGGATGCCGAACATGCGTGCGGGGTAGACGAACCGCTTGTCGTCACCCAGTTCCCCGCCGAGACTCTTCGCCATCCTCCCGGCCGCGAACAGCCCCAGCGCGCCGTTGAAGATCCGGACGCAGGCCAGTGCGATCCGGGTGACCTCACCCAGCTTCATCAAGCCACCTCTTCAGCCAGCAGTCGATGTTGTGGCCAGTGTGGACCACTTGGGTCTCGCCACGGGCGTCAACACCACGGCGCGGGCACACTGAGTTCATGAACGACAAGTGGAAGGCCCTGCCCGAACGGCCGAAGCCGGAGGACTGGGTCGAGGAGAAGGACACGAGCCCCCCGCTGCCGGGCGCGCTCGCCGAGGCGGAGGGCGACCGGGAGGTGCGGGAGGCGCGCAACGTCCTCGAACGCGGCGGCTTCTGACCGGCCGGGGGTCAGTCCGTCACTTCGGGTCGAGCACGAAGACCGGGATCTGCCGGTCGGTCTTCTCCTGGTATTCGGCGTAGGACGGGTAGGCCGCGACGGCCCGTTCCCACCACTCGGCTCGCTCGGCGCCGTCGACCTCGCGGGCGACGTAGTCCTTCGTCACGGTCGCGTCCTGCAGCACGATCTCCGGGTTTGCCTTGATGTTGTGATACCAGGTCGGGTGCTCGGGCGCGCCGCCCTTGGACGCCACGACCGCGTAGCTGCCGTCGTGCTCCACGCGCATGACCGGGGTGTAGCGCAGCTTGCCGCTCTTCGCCCCGCGCACGGTCAGCAGCACGATCGGCTTGCCGAGGACCTTGATGCCCTCGGTGGTCCCGGTCTCCAGGATCTTCTTCGTCTGGTTCTGCACCCACTCGGTGGGGCTGAGTTCCACGTCCGCCATGTCACCGATCAACGTCGGACGAGCCGCCCGCATTCCCGTGCGGGCGGCTCGTCCGACGAAGATCAGGTCGTCAGCGTCTGCCGCCGTCGCGGGCCGCGGGCGAGGCCTCGCTGCACCGCGATGAAGACCAGCAGAAGGGCGCCGATCACGATCTTGGTCCACCACGAGCTGAGCGTGCCCTGGAACGAGATCAGCGTCTGGATCGTGCCGAGGACCAGCACGCCGGCCAGCGAGCCGAGCACGTAGCCGACGCCGCCCGCGAGCAGCGTGCCGCCGATGACGACCGCCGCGATCGCGTCGAGCTCCATGCCGACGGCGTGCAGGCCGTAGCCGGACAGCATGTAGAGGCTGAACAGCAGCCCGGCCAGGGCCGAGCAGAAGCCGCTGATCACGTAGACGCCGACCTTGGTCCGCGCGGTCTTCAGACCCATCAGCAGCGCCGACTGCTCGTTGCCGCCCACCGCGTACACCGACCGGCCGAACCTGGTGCGGTGCAGCACGTAGAGCGCGACGAGCACCACCACGAGGGCGATCACGACGTTGTAGGTGATCGTGACGCCGCCGGGCAGTTCGATCACGGCGGTGGCGATGTCGCGGAACGTGCTGTCCTTGATGGACACCGACTCCACGCTGATCACGAAGCACAGGCCGCGGGCGAGGAACATGCCGGCGAGCGTCACGATGAACGGCTGGATGTCGAACTTGTAGATCACCAGCCCCATCAGCAGACCGAGGGTGCTGCCGATGACCAGCACGGCGACGACCACCAGCGGCACCGGCCAGCCGGCGCGCAGACCCGCCGCGGTCACCATGGTGGACAGCGCGACGACCGATCCGACGGACAGGTCGATGCCGCCGCTGAGGATCACGAACGTCATGCCCGCGGCGAGCACGATCAGGAACGCGTTGTCGATGAACAGGTTCGCGATTACCTGCCCGGACGCGAAGCCGTCGTAGCTGGCCGAACCGGCGCCGAACGTGAGCACGAACAGCACCACGGTCGCGAGGACCGGGAGGAACCGCGCCGGCACCCGCTGAGAGACCCGCTGGGTGAGAGCGGTCATGAGACTGCCACCTTTCGGGAGCGGAAGCTGAGTGCGGCACGGGCTTTCGGCGCCTGGACCAGGCACACGGCGATGACGACGACCGCCTTGAACACCAGCGTGACCTCGGGCGCCACACCGATCGTGTAGACGGTCGTGGTGAGGGTCTGGATGATCAGCGCGCCCAGCAGCGTGCCGGTGAGGGAGTAGCGGCCGCCGGCGAGCGAGGTGCCGCCGATGACCACGGCGAGGATCGCGTCCATCTCGATCCACAGCCCGGCGTTGTTGGCGTCGGCGGCGCTCACGTTGGAACTGATCATCAGGCCCGCGATGCCCGCGCACACCGCCGCGAACACGTACACGGTCCAGATGATCGTCCGGGACCGCACGCCGGCCAGCCGGGACGCCTCCGGGTTCACGCCGACCGCTTCGATCAGCATGCCCAGCGCGGTCTTGCGGGTGACGAAGGCGACCAGACCGAGCACCGCGAGGGCGATCAGGATGGAGATCGGGAGGATCAGGAACCCGGCGCCGACCTGCCGGTAGGGGGTGTTGTTGACGGTGATGATCTGGCCCTCGGTCACCAGCATGGCGATACCGCGACCGGCGGTCATCAGCACCAGCGTGGCGATGATGGGCTGGATGCCGAGGCCGGCGACGAGGAAACCGTTCCACAGGCCCAGCAACGCGCACAGCACCAGCGCGATCGCCATGCCGGCGAACGCCGTGCCCGCGTCCCCGGACGCTCCGATGTGGACACACGTGACCGCGCCCGCGATGGCCGCGACAGCGCCGACGGACAGGTCGATGCCGCGGGTGGCGATCACCAGGGTCATGCCCAGCGCGATCAGCAGGGTCGGCGCGCCGTTCTTGAGCACGTCGACCAGGCCGCCGTAGAGGTGGCCGTCCTGGATGCGCAGCGCGAAGAACGACGGGGTGACGACGAGGTTGAGCACCAGCAGCGCGGCGAGCGCGATCAGCGGCCAGAGCAGGCGGTTCTTCACGACGCCGTCCTCTCCGCGACCTGGTCGCCGGCGATGAGCCCGACGACCTCGTCGATGCTCGCGCCGCCGTCCAGTTCGGCGATCTTGTGCCGGTCGCGCAGCACGACGATGCGGTCGGCGATGCGCACGACCTCCTCCAGTTCCGCCGAGATGAACAGCACCGCGGTGCCTTCCGCGGCCAGCTTCGTGACGAGCTGCTGGATCTGGGCCTTCGCGCCGATGTCGATGCCGCGCGTCGGCTCGTCCAGGATCAGCAGCCGTGGTTCGGTCACCAGCCAGCGGGCCAGCAACACCTTCTGCTGGTTGCCGCCGGAGAGCGTGCGCACCAGCGCGTCCGGGTTCGCGGGCCGGATGTCCAGAGCCGCCAGGTACTTCTCGACCAGGTTGTCCTTGACCTTGCGCGGCACCGGGCGGCTCCACCCGCGGGCGGCCTGCATGGCCAGCACCAGGTTGTCGCGGATGCTGAGGTCCGCGACGAGCCCCTCGCCCTTGCGGTCCTCCGAGCAGAACGCGATGCCGGCCGCGATCGCCGAGCGCGGGCCGCGCAGGTGCAGCGGCGTGCCGTCGACGAGCAACCGGCCGGAGTCGGCCTTGTCGGCACCGAAGATCAGTCGGGCGAGCTCAGTGCGGCCGGATCCGAGCAGACCCGCCAGCCCGACCACCTCACCCGCGCGGATGTCCAGGTCGAACGGCGCGATGGAGCCACGCCGGCCGAGGCCCTCCGCGTGCACGAGCACCGGCCCGGACACGGTGTGCCGCTCGCTCGCGTCCTCGATCGCCTCCAGTGCGCCGAGCTCGCGGCCGATCATCTTCGAGACCAGTCCGCGCCGGTCCAGCTCCTTGGTCAGGTGCTCGCCGACCAGGGCTCCGTTGCGCAGCACCGTCATCCGGTCGGAGATCTCGTAGACCTGGTCCAGGAAGTGCGAGACGAACAGGATCGCGACGCCCTCGTCGCGCAGCACCCGCATGATCCGGAAGAGCTCGGCGACCTCACCCGCGTCCAGGCTCGACGTCGGTTCGTCGAGCACCAGGACGCGGCAGTCGACGGCGATCGCGCGGGCGATCGCGACGAGCTGCTGCACGGCGATGGGGTGCGACTCCAGCACGGACGCGGGGTCGATGTGCACGCCGATGCGGGCCAGCACCTCGGCGGCCCTCGCGCGCATCGCGCGGAAGTCGATGCCGCCGAAACGGCGGGGTTCGCGGCCCAGCAGGATGTTCTCCGCGACCGTGAGGTTCGCGCAGAGGTTGACCTCCTGGTACACGGTGCTGATGCCGGCTTGTTGCGCCTCGCCGGGAGAGGAGAACGCGACGGCGTCTCCCGCCAGCAGCGTCGAGCCGCTGTCGGGGGTGTGCACGCCGGTCAGCGTCTTGATCAGGGTGGACTTGCCGGCGCCGTTCTCGCCCATCAGGGCATGCACTTCACCGGGGAACAGCCGGAAGTCGACGTCCTGCAACGCCTTCACGCCAGGAAATGCGAGGCTGATGCCTCGCATTTCGACGACTGGCGGCGGTGACTCGGTCATGGCGGGAGCCTTCGTCGCTGGGGTGCGGGACCCGTCACCGGTACAGGTGAGAGAGTGACGGGCCCCGCAGTCTGTTGGGAAGGAATCAGTACTGGCGGTTCGGGAGAGCGGCCTTGGCCTGCTCCTGCGTGAACGCGCCCTCTTCGGTCACGACCCGCTCCGGTACCTGCTCGCCCTTGACGACCTTCTTCGCGAGGTCCATCAACTGCTTGCCCAGCAACGGGTTGCACTCGACGATGTAGTTGATCTCGCCGTTCGCCAGCGCCGTCATGCCGTCCTTCACCGCGTCGACGGTGATGATCTTGATGTCCTTGCCGGGCACCTTGCCGGCGGCCTTGATGGCCTCGATCGCGCCCAGACCCATGTCGTCGTTGTGCGCGTAGACGACGTCGATCTTCGGCTGGGACTTGAGGAAGGCCTCCATGACCTGCTTGCCGCCGGACCGGGTGAAGTCACCGGTCTGCGAGGCGACGATCTTGATGTCCGGCTTGGACGCGATCTTCTCCTCGAAGCCCTTCTTGCGGTCGATCGCCGGTGCGGCACCGGTGGTGCCCTGCAGCTCCACGACGTTCGTCGGGCCGGTGGCGTTGGCGACCATCCAGTCGCCGGCCTTGCGGCCCTCCTCGACGAAGTCCGAGCCGAGGAACGTCTTGTAGAGCGTCTTGTCGTCCGAGTCGATCGCGCGGTCGGTGAGGATCACCGGGATGTTGGCGCGCTTGGCCTCCAGCAGCACGGTGTCCCACCCGGTCTCGACGACCGGGCTGAACGCGATGACGCTGACCTTCTGCTGGATGTACGAGCGGATCGCCTTGATCTGGTTCTCCTGCTTCTGCTGAGCATCGGAGAACTTCAGGTCGATCCCGGCGGCCTTCGCCTCGTCCTGGACCGACTTGGTGTTCGCGGTGCGCCAGCCGCTCTCGGCGCCCACCTGGGCAAAGCCCATGGTGATGGTGTCGCCGGACGCGGCGGTGCCACCGCCCGAGCCAGAGCCACAAGCTGTCAGCGCGAACAGCGCGATCACGCTGGCGGCTGTCGTGATCTTCTTCAGCACAGGGGTTCCTCCGAGGTGACTACGGTGTCGCGGAGCTTTGCCGCGAGTCCGCGGCTGTCAGGTGGACAAGAGTGAACGCTCACATCGGTCCCGTCAAGCGTTCAACCATAACGAATTGTGAGCGTTGACCTGACCTGGTGGCGGTCGTATGTTAGCGCTCACTTTTGCTGCGAACACCTGCGAACGCCGGGAGCTCAAACCCAATGTCCCCGAGGCACGTTCTGTTGTCCGCCGCACTCGCGGCCTCCCTGCTCGCCGCCGTTCCCGGTTCGGGAGCGGCGGCTGAGACCGACTACACCCTGAAGGTCGACGCCACCAAGAAGGGTGCGTCGATCGACGACACGATGTACGGCGTTTTCTTCGAGGACATCAACCGCGCGGCCGACGGTGGCCTCTACGCCGAGCTCGTCCAGAACCGGTCGTTCGAGTACGACAAGGCCGACAACGCGGCCTACACCGGCCTGACTGCGTGGGCGCCGCACAGCGGCACCGTAGACGTGATCGACGACAGCGGCCGGATGAACGAGCGCAACCGCCGTTACCTCAGGCTCGGCCTGCCCGCCGGCGTCATCAATTCGGGTTATAACAGCGGTATCGCCGTCCAGGAGGGGCAGCGTTACGACTTCTCCGTCTGGGCGCGGACCGATCAGAGCAGCGTCCCCCTCACCGCCACCATCACCGACCCGGCCGGGAATCCGCTCGGCGACGCGGTGAAGGTCCAGGTCAAGGGCGACGGCTGGGCCCGCTACACCGGCAGCGTCCGCGCGAGGAAGTCCACCACGACAGGTCGCCTGCTGGTCACCGGCGGCGGCACCGGGACCCTGCGTCTCGACATGATCTCGCTGATGCCGCAGGACACCTACAAGGGCCACGGCCTGCGCCGCGACCTCGCCGAGAAGATCGCCGCCCTGAAGCCCGGCTTCGTCCGCTTCCCCGGCGGCTGCCTGGTCAACACCGGCAGCCACTACGGCTACGACGCGCCGAACTACGAGCGCCGCCGTTCGTACCAGTGGAAGGACACCATCGGCCCGGTCGAGCAGCGTGCGACGAACTGGAACTTCTGGGGCTACAACCAGTCCTACGGCCTCGGCTACTACGAGTACTTCCAGTTCAGCGAGGACATGGGCGCCATGCCGCTGCCCGTCCTGCCCGCGCTGGTCACCGGCTGCGGCCAGAACCAGGCCACGAACGACCCCGCGTTGCTGCAGCGGCACATCCAGGACACGCTCGACCTGATCGAGTTCGCGAACGGCCCCGCCGACTCCACCTGGGGCCGCAAGCGCGCCGAGATGGGGCACCCCAAGCCGTTCAAGCTGACCCACCTCGCCGTCGGCAACGAGGAGAACCTGCCGGACGAGTACTTCGCCCGCTTCACCGAGTTCCGCAAGGCGATCAACGCCAAGTACCCGGACATCACCGTCGTCGGCAACTCCGGCCCGGACGACACCGGTAGCACGTTCGACCGGCTGTGGCAGCTCAACAAGCAGGCCGGCACGAAGATGATCGACGAGCACTACTACAACAGCCCGTCGTGGTTCCTGGAGAACAACAACCGGTACGACTCCTACGACCGCAACGGTCCCAAGGTGTTCCTCGGTGAGTACGCCTCCCTGGACAACAAGTACTTCAACGCGCTGAGCGAAGCCGCGTACATGACGGGCCTCGAACGCAACGCCGACGTCGTGAAGCTCGCCTCCTACGCGCCACTGCTGTCCAACGAGGACTACGTCCAGTGGAAGCCGGACATGATCTGGTTCAACAACCACGCGTCGTGGGGCTCGGCGAGCTACGAGACGCAGAAGCTGTTCATGAACAACGTGGGCGACCAGGTCGTGCCCAGCACCGCGTCCGCCACGCCGTCGACCCAGGGCCCGATCACGGGCGCGATCGGCCTCTCGACGTGGGCCACCGCGGCGTCGTACGACGACGTGAAGGTCACCAGCGCGGCCGGTCAGCAGCTGTTCAGCGACGACTTCTCCGGCACCGACGCGCAGTGGACCAAGGGCGACAAGGGCATCTGGAAAGTCGTGAACGGCGCCTACGTCCAGTCCGACGCCGCCGCCGAGAACACCCTCGTCACCGCGGGCTCGCGGGACTGGCGCGACTACACGCTCAACCTCAAGGCCACCAAGCAGTCCGGGCGTGAGGGCTTCCTCGTCGCGTTCGGCGTGCGGGACACCGGCAACTTCTACTGGTGGAACCTCGGCGGCTGGAACAACACCCAGTCCGCCGTGGAGAAGTCCGTGGCCGGCGCCAAGAGCACGCTGATGACCAACAACACCAGCATCGAAACGGGCCGCACCTACGACGTGCGCGTCGAGGTGCGCGGACGCCACGTCGCGCTGTTCCTCGACGGGCAGAAGTGGGGCGAGTTCAACGACGACTCGCGCGTGGAACCGTTCCGGCAGGTCGTGACCAGGGACAACGCGACGGGCGAGCTGATCGTCAAGGTCGTCAACGCCCAGGACAACGCCGCCAAGACCAGCATCGACCTCGGCCTGCCGGTGGCGTCGACCGCGCGCGTGACCGTCCTGCAGGGACGGCCGGACGACGTCAACACCGAGTTCGCCCAGCCGATCAAGCCGCGAACGTCGCAGATCAGCGTGCGCACCGCGTTCACCTACACGTTCCCGCCGAACTCCATCACGGTGTTCCGCGTCAAGGACAGGAGCCGCAAGTGATCGACCGCAGATCCCTGCTGCTGGGCACCGGCGGCGTGCTCGCCGCCACCGGAACTCTGGGTCTCGCGGCCTCCGCCCCTGTCGTGGCCGCGCCGGAACCGCCCGCCGAACTGCCGACCCGCAGCCCGCTGGTCGAGCAGCGCGCCGACCCGTTCATCACGCCGCCGACCGACGGCATGTACTACCTGACCGGGTCCGTGCCGGAGTACGACCGGATCGTCGTGCGCGGTGCGTCCACGCTGGACGGTCTGACCGCCGCGCGCGAGCGGACGGTCTGGCGCCGCCCGGCGTCGGGCAAGATGGGCGGCTACATCTGGGCGCCCGAACTGCACCGCATCGACGGCAAGTGGTACATCTACTTCGCCGCCGGGGACAAGGACGAGCCGTTCCGCATCCGCACCTACGTGCTGGAGTCGCCCAACGCCGACCCGCGTGCGGACGGCTGGGTGCTGCGCGGCCAGATCGTGACGCATCTGGACACGTTCACGCTGGACGCGACCACGTTCGCGCACCGCGGGAAGCGCTACTTCCTGTGGGCGCAGAACGACCCCGCGGTCGGGTCCGGCACCAACCTCTACATCGCGGAGATGGCCTCGCCGCTGGCGTTGAAGACGACGCCCGTGCGCATCGCGACACCCACCGCGTCGTGGGAGGTGCAGGGTTTCCGGGTGAACGAGGGGCCGGCGGTGCTGATCCGCAACGGCCGGGTGTTCGTCACGTTCTCGGCGAGCGCCACCGACGCCCGGTACTGCATGGGTCTGCTGACCGCCGACGAGAACGCGAACCTGCTCGACGCCCGTTCGTGGACCAAGTCGGCTCAGCCGGTCTTCACCACGAACGCGCCGACGTCGCAGTACGGGCCGGGGCACAACTCGTTCACCACGGTCGGTTCGATGGACGTGCTCGTCTATCACGCACGCGACTACCGCGACATCGTCGGTGACCCGCTGTTCGACCCCAACCGGCACACGCGCGTGCAGCGGGTGTACTGGAACGACGACGGCACACCGAGTTTCGGCGTCCCGGTCGGCAAGGGCGGCCCGATCGTGCGGCTGGCCACGTTGGACGGTCTGCACGTGCGGCACTACGAGTACCGGCTGCGGTTCGACGGCAACATCCGCGAGCTGGCCGACTCGCAGTTCCGCTTCGTGCCGGGCTTTCTGGGCGCCGGCACGGTCGCGCTGCAGTCGGTGAACTTCCCGGACCGGTACGTGCGCGTCGACGGCGATGTGATCCGTATCGACCCGTACGAGGACACGGACGCCTACGGTCGCGCGACGAGCTTCACGCGCGTGCCAGGACTCGCTGACAACAAGGCGATCTCGTTGAATGTTGGAGCAAATTCTTATCTCATCCAAGATCGGGGCAGACTGGTGGTCGCCAGCCCCGGAAACGACCGCGACGCGCGCCGACGTGCGACGTTCCGGCTCGAATAGGCGTCACAATGGGTGCGCTGCAACAGGACCGACACATGTGATCGCTAACATCTCGGTCTAGACCAAAGGATCGGAGCCCGTCCGTGGATCAGAAGACCCAGCGCGACCCCGCGATGACCGACGTCGCCCGCCTCGCCGGGGTGTCCCACCAGACGGTTTCGCGTGTCCTCAACGACCACCCGAACGTCCGTGAGCAGACCCGCCTGCGGGTTCGCGCCGCCATCAAGGAACTGGGCTACCGGCCCAACCGGGCGGCACGGGCGTTGGTCACCGGCAAGACGCAGTTGATCGGCGTGGTGGCGCAGAACTCGACGCTGTACGGCCCGGCCTCTCTCCTGTCCGCCTTCGAGGAGGCGGCGGGCGAGGCCGGGTTCGCGGTGAGCGTCGGCCGGGTGAAGGTGCTGGACCGCGAGTCGATAGCGGCCGCTGTCGAACGGCACCGGGACCAGCGCGTGGCCGGCATCGTGGTGATCGCGCCGAACGCCTCCGCCGCCGACGCGCTCGCCGACGTGCCGGCCGGCCTGCCACTGGTGACTGTGGACGGTGACCCGGACCGCCGGACGCCGTTGGTCACCGTCGACCAGGCGGCCGGTGCGTTCGAGGCCACCACCCACCTGCTGGAGGCGGGACACCAGACCGTCTGGCACGTGTCGGGCCCCCAGGACTGGTTCGACGCGGCCGGCCGGGTAGACGGCTGGCGGCGCGCGCTGGAAGCCGTGAACGCCGAGGTGCCGCCGGTGGTGGCAGCTGATTGGAGCGCCGCCGCCGGCTACAAGGCGGGCCAGATGCTGGCGCGGATGCCCGAGGTCACGGCCGTGTTCGCGTCCAACGACCACCTCGCGCTGGGCGTGCTGCGGGCCATGCACGAGCGCGGCCGGCGGGTGCCGCACGACGTCAGCGTGGTCGGCTTCGACGACGTGCCGGAAGCCGCCTACTTCATCCCGCCGCTCACCACGGTCCGCCCGGACTTCGCCGCGGTGGCACGGGAAACGCTCGGGATGCTGCTCGAGCAGGTCATCGAGGGCGAGTCCGTCCCGTCGAGAAGGACCGTCGCGCCGGTGCTGGTGCGGCGGGAGAGCGTGGCGTTCCCGTCCTGATCGGCGGGCATCTCGGACCCCGGCCGGCCACGTGCCGGCCGGGGTCCGGAGCGTTCCCTGAGACAGGTGCGGGACGGGTCGTGTGGTGATCCGTCGGGCAGCGACCAGGGACGCGGTACCGAGCCTGTGTGGACAGTGGCGCCCGTTCACTCACGCAAACCCCATCAGCCTCATTTTTGGGTACGCGGGGACCCCGCGTACCGCTGAAGCGGACAAAAGGGCCCCGCGTGCCCGCTGGCAGGCGGGGCGGGGACTGCGGAGCGTGCTGGCTGCGGCGTTGGTTCACTCGAACGGTGAGCTGGCGGGTGGTGGTCCAGGGGCGGGAAGGCGATCCGCCGACCGGGTGTTTTGTCGTGCGTTCACTCTGGTGGGCATCCTGCGGTTCATCACGGGTTTCACGACGTTCGGCCCGCATCTTGACGGGCGGAATGTTAGCGATAACACTCAGGGCGTGACTGACAAGACGATCCATCCCGACGCCTGTGTGGTGGGCGTCGACTTCGGCACGCTGTCCGGTCGCGCGGTGGTCGTCCGCGTCCGGGACGGTGCCGAGCTCGGCACCGCGGTGCACGACTACGGCCACGGTGTAGTGGACCGCGCGCTGCCAGGGTCGGGCAAGGTGTTGCCGCCCGAATGGGCGTTGCAGGTGCCTTCCGACTACGTCGACGTGCTGCGGACCGCCGTCCCGCAAGCGGTCGAGGCTGCCGGGGTCGCGCCCGAGCTGGTGATCGGGATCGGCACCGACTTCACCGCCTGCACGATGGTGCCGGTGACCTCTGACGGGACGCCGCTGTGCGAGCTGCCGGAGTTCGCGGACAACCCGCACGCCTACATCAAGCTGTGGCGCCACCACGCCGCGCAACCTCAGGCCGATCGCATCAACGAGCTTGCGGCGCAACGGAAAGAGCCGTGGCTCGCGCGGTACGGCGGGCTGATCTCCTCGGAGTGGGAGTTCGCCAAGGGCCTGCAGGTCCTGGAGGAGGCGCCCGAGGTCTACGAGGCGATGGCCCGCTGGGTCGAGGCCGCCGACTGGATCGTCTGGCAGCTCACCGGCGAGTACACCCGCAACGCCTGCACCGCCGGCTACAAGGGCATCCACCAGGACGGCGCGTATCCGAGCGAGGAGTTCCTCGCCGCGCTGAACCCGGCGTTCACGAAGTTCGTCGCCGACAAGCTCGACCACCCGCTCTCCGCGCTCGGCGACAAGGCCGGGACCCTGACGGCCGAGGCCGCGGCGTGGACCGGTCTGCCGCAGGGCATCGCGGTCAGCGTCGGCAACGTCGACGCGCACGTCACCGCCCCGGCCGCGCAGGCCGTGGAGCCCGGTCAGATGGTCGCGATCATGGGCACGTCCACGTGCCACGTGATGAGCGGCGACGTGCTGCGCGAGGTGCCGGGCATGTGCGGCGTCGTCGACGGCGGGATCGTCGCGGGCCTCTGGGGTTACGAGGCCGGGCAGAGCGGTGTCGGTGACATCTTCGCGTGGTTCGTGAAGAACCAGGTGCCGCCCGCCTATCACGAGCAGGCGCGCGAACGCGGGCTCACCGTGCACGAGCTGCTCACCGAACTGTCCGCCGAGCAGGCGGTGGGGGAGCACGGGCTGATCGCGCTCGACTGGCACAGCGGCAACAGGTCCGTGCTGGTCGACCACGAACTGTCCGGTGTGGTCCTCGGCCAGACGCTCGCGACCCGCGCCGAGGACATCTACCGCGCACTGCTGGAGGCCACGGCGTTCGGCACGCGGGTGATCGTCGACGGGTTCACCGACTCCGGTGTGCCGGTGACCGAGCTGGTGATCGCCGGCGGGCTCATCAAGAACAAGCTGTTGATGCAGATCTACTCCGACGTCACGAACCTGCCGCTGTCCGTCATCGGGTCCGCGCAGGGGCCGGCGCTCGGCTCGGCGATGCACGCCGCCGTCGCGGCGGGCGCGTTCGCGGACATCCGCGAGGCCGCCGGTGCCATGGGATCGGTGCAGCGCCACGTCTTCAGGCCGATCGCGGAGAACGTCGACGCGTACGAACGGCTGTTCCTCGAATACCAGGAGCTGCACGATCACTTCGGCCGGGGTGGCAACGATGTCATGCGCCGGCTGCGCAGGTTCCGCCGGGACGCGTTGGAAGGGAAGAAGAACTGATGTCCGCCACGGCAGAGCTGCGCCGCACGGTCGCCGACCTGCACCGCGAACTGACCAAGTACGAACTGGTGATCTGGACCGCGGGCAACGTCTCCGCGCGGGTGCCCGGTCACGACCTGATGGTCATCAAGCCCTCCGGCGTGTCCTACGACGAGCTCGGTCCGGACGCGATGGTCGTGACCGACCTGCACGGCAATCTGGTGGAGGGCGAGTTCGCGCCGTCGTCGGACACCGCCGCGCACGCCTACGTCTACCGGCACATGCCCGAAGTGAACGGTGTCGTGCACACGCATTCCCCTTACGCCACGGCGTGGGCGGCGCGCGGTGAGCCGATTCCGTGCGTGCTGACGATGATCGCGGACGAGTTCGGCGGGGAGATCCCGGTCGGCCCGTTCGCGTTGATCGGCGACGACTCGATCGGCCAGGGCATTGTGGAGACGCTCAAGTCCAGCAGGTCCCGGGCGGTGCTGATGCGCAACCACGGACCGTTCACGGTCGGCCCGACCGCGAAGTCCGCGGTGAAGTCCGCCGTGATGCTGGAGGACGTCGCGCGGACCGTCCACTTCGCACTCCAGCTCGGCAAGGCTGAGCCGATCGACCAGCAGCACGTCGACGCTCTGTACGAGCGCTACCAGAACGTTTACGGCCAGTGAGCCCAGAAGGAGAACACATGCCGGACAAGCCCCAGATCTGGTTCCTCACGGGCAGCCAGCACCTGTACGGCCAGGAGACCCTCGACCAGGTCGCGGCTCAGTCCCAGCAGATCCAGCGGATGCTCACCGACTCCGGCCGGATCAGCACGGAGATCGTGTGGAAGCCGGTGCTGACCGACGCGGGCGCGATCCGCGCCGTCATGCAGGAGGCCAACGTCGACCCGTCGTGCGTCGGCGTGATCGCGTGGATGCACACGTTCTCGCCGGCGAAGATGTGGATCACCGGGCTCGACCTGCTGCGCAAACCGTTGCTGCACCTGCACACGCAGCTCAACGAGGCGCTGCCGTGGTCCACGATCGACATGGACTTCATGAACCTCAACCAGGCCGCGCACGGCGACCGCGAGTTCGCGTACGTGCAGACGCGGATCGGGGTGGCGCGCAAGACGGTCGCGGGCCACGCGAGTGATCCGCAGCTGGCCGAGCGGGTCGACGGCTGGGCCCGTGCGGCGGCCGGCCTCGCGCACCTGCGTTCGCTGAAGCTCGCCCGGTTCGGCGACAACATGCGGGACGTCGCGGTGACCGAGGGCGACAAGGTCGAGGCGGAGCTGCGGTTCGGCGTCTCGGTCAACACCTACGGCGTGAACGACCTCGTCGAGGCCGTGGACGCGGTGGCGGACGCCGACATCGACCTGCTGGTCGCCGACTACGCGGAGACCTACCGGCTCGCTCCCGAACTGGCGCGCGGGGCGGAGCGGCACGACTCACTGCGTTACGCCGCCCGCATCGAGATCGGCCTGCGGTCCTTCCTGGACGCCGGCGGGTTCGGCGCGTTCACGACGAACTTCCAGGACCTGGGCGGGCTGCGGCAGCTGCCGGGCCTCGCCGTGCAGCGGTTGATGGCCGACGGCTACGGCTTCGGCGGTGAGGGCGACTGGAAGACCTCCGCGCTGCTCGCCGCGGTGAAGGTGATGGGTGCCGGCACGGGTCGCGGCACGTCGTTCATGGAGGACTACACCTACCACTTCGGGCCGGGCACGCCGAAGGTGCTGGGCGCGCACATGCTGGAGGTGTGCCCGACGATCGCGGACGGCGTGCCGTCGTGCGAGATCCACCGGCTCGACATCGGCGACCGGGAGGACCCGGTGCGCCTGGTGTTCGACGCGGCCGCCGGCCGCGCCGTGGTGATCGGCCTGGCCGACCTGGGCGACCGCTTCCGGCTGGTGGCCAACGAGGTCGAGGTGGTCGGTCCGGACGAGCCGCTGCCGAAGCTGCCCGTCGCACGGGCGGTGTGGCGGCCGGAGCCGTCGCTCTCGACGTCGGCGGAGTGCTGGCTCACCGCGGGCGGCCCGCACCACACCGTGCTGACCCAGGCGGTCGGGCCGGAGACGTTGCGGGACTTCGCCACCATGGCGGCCACCGAACTGGTGCTGATCGACTCGGCGACCACCCCCGACCAGTTCGGTGACCGGTTGCGCTGGAACGCCGCCTACCACCGCCTGGCCGCGGGAATGCGCTGACTCAGGTCGCCCGCGTAGAAGGCGGCGATTCGCTTCCAGGTCGCGACGGGGTTGGAGTAGAGCGGAAGGTGCCCGCTGTGCGGGATCTCCGCGAGCTCCACCCCGTTCGCGTCCAGGGACGGCAGATAGGACAGTGACGCGCACTCCTCGCCGTAGAGGTACATCTTCGGGAAGGGGAGTGCGAGGAACTTCTGCAGCAGGTTTCCGTGGTCGGCGAGCTCGACCACCGAGCGGAAGATGCCGTGCACGGCGCCGCGGCGGATCTTGTGCGGCAAGTTCGCCGTGTACAGGCCGCTCGAGTAGCCCGGCACGTGGCGCAGGTTCGCGACGAACCGGTCGAAGAGGTCGCCGGGCTCCTGATGGGAAAGCGCTTGCCTGGTCGGCGCGCAGTCCTCGGGGGCGAGCGTGCCCTTGATGTTGACGAAGCTGAGCACCCTGCCCGGTTCGCGGTGGGCGAGCAGGAGTGCCGTGAGGCCGCCGAGCGAGTGCCCGACGAGGTGGAAGCGGCCGATGCCGGCCCGTTCGAGCACCGCGCGTGCCGTGTCCACCAGGAACGGCACGTCGATCGCCCGGAGATCGGCGCATTCCGTGGCACCGCAGCCCGGTGCGTCGTAGGCGAGGAAAGCACGCCCGGTGAACTCGTGACGCTGCGTGATGTCGGTGAAGTCCTCCTTGCTCGTGCCGAACCCGTGCAGGAACACGATCGGTTCGTCGTCACCGCCGCGGCGGACCGCGGCGACTTCGAGGTTCACGCCCTGGACTCTCAGGCGAAGTTGTTCGTGCACGACTCTGTGCCCCGATGGCATGGCTGTCCCCAAAATCTGCGCAGGTGCGGGTCTGCGTGACGAGACAGCCAGCATGCCACCCGCTGTGAACGCTCACAAGTAGTTGAACCCTGGACCTTCCCGGTCCGTATCCCGCTGTGCCGGCACATTTGGTCCACCGATTCGTGAGGGTTCGAACATGTCGAGAGCACATGCAAAACCGGAGCGGCGCAAGCGGGTGCTCGTCGCCGGGATCGCCGTCGCCGCCACGTTGACCGTCGGCACCGCGATCGCCGCCTTCGCTGCTGGGGAGAACAACAACAGCGCTGGTCAGTCGATCGCCTGCCCGACGCCCGTCATACCCGCGGTGCCCGCGCAGGCCCAGGCCGAGGTCCAGCGTGAACTGGCCAATCTGGACAAGCAGATCGCCGAGGCGAACAACCGGTTGCGCACGTCGGCGGGTCAGGGCGGCCCGAACTTCGTGCAGAACGCGATCGTCGGCCCGCTGAAGGACAAGCGGGTCGCGGCGCTGAACCGGATCGAGACGGCGATCGGCCGTGTCGCCGCCAAACCTGAAGGTTTGGAAAGGTTCGCGCCCTGTGGCCTCGGCACGGCGCCCGCGGTGGCCCCGGCGCCGGCGCAAGGATCTGGCAACAACGGCAACAACAACGCCAACAACGGCAACAACAACGGCAACAACAACGGGAACAACAACAACGGTTCCGGCACCGGGTCGTCGGCGTCGGGGAAGACGATCGAGTGCCCGCTGCCCGTCGTGCAGAACGTGCCCGCTCAGGCCAAGGCTGAAGTGGACAGGGAGCTCGCGAACCTCGGCAAGCAGCAGGCCGAGGCGAACGAGCGGTTGCGCACGTCGGCGGGTCAGGGCGGCCCGAACTTCGTGCAGAACGCGATTCTCGGTCCGTTGAAGGACAAGCGGGTCGCGGCGCTGAACCGGATCGAGACGGCGATCGGCCGGGTTGCGGCCAAGCCGGAAGGACTGGAACGTTTCGCCACCTGTTCGCTCAAGTAACTCTCCTCGGGGTTAGAGAGAACAGGGCCCGCCTCTCCTCGGGGGTGAGCGTCCCAGGGGCCTGCCGAGCGGATGCGCCACCGCTCGGCAGGCCTTGACGCACTGTACGGTCCTCGGTAGTTGTTAGCGTGAACATCGCCCGTTCAACGGAGAACCGATGACCAGATTCCCTGCCTTTCTCGCCGCTTCGGCGCTCACGCTGTCCACAGTGGTCTTCGGAGGCGTCCCTGCCGCCGCCGCTGTGGAGTCCGTGACCGTGCGGCCGGATCCGACCTATCAGCAAGAACCGTTCCAGGGCTGGGGCACGAGCCTGGTGTGGTTCGCCAACGCCACCGGCGGCTACCCCGACGAGATCCGCAACCAGCTCGCGGAGCTGCTGTTCGGAGAGGACGGGCTGAACCTCAACATCGCCCGCTACAACATCGGCGGCGGCAACGCGCCGGACGTGCCGCAGTACCTGCGCGCCGGCGCGGCCGTGCCCGGCTGGTGGAAGGCACCGGCGGGCACGAAGCGCACGGACACCGACTGGTGGAAGCCCGGCGATCCCCGGTTCTTCGACGCCAAGGCGGACCCGAACCAGCGCTGGTGGGTCGACCGGATCAAGTCCCAGGTCACCAAGTGGGAGGCGTTCAGCAACTCCCCGCCGTGGTTCCAGACCGTCAGCGGTTACGTGTCCGGTGGTTTCGACCCGAACGCGGACCAGCTGCGCGAGGACCGCGTGAAGGACTTCGCGGCGTATCTCGCGCAGGCCACCGCCGAGCTGGAGCGCTCCCACGGCATCAAGTTCGCGACGGTCGACGGGCTCAACGAGCCCAACACCCCGTACTGGAAGACCACGCTCGGCCCCGACGGCGTCCCGACGGGAGGCCGCCAGGAGGGCGCACACGTGAGCCCGGCGCTGCAGGCGAAGCTCGTGCCGGCACTGGCGGAGGCGTTGCGCGCCAAGCGGTTGAAGGCGGCGGTGTCCGCTCCGGACGAGACCAACCCCGGCATCTTCGCCGACGACTGGGCCGGCTACTCGGCCGAGGCCCGCGCGCAGGTCGGCCAGTTGAACGTGCACACCTACGGCCAGGACCGCCGCACGTCCGCCCGGGACATCGCCAAGGCCGCGGACAAGCCACTGTGGATGAGCGAAGTAGACGGTTCGTGGGGCAACTCGCAGAACTTCACCGCCATGGACTCCGGGCTGGGCATCGCCGCACGGGTCATCGACGACCTGCGTGAGCTCGAACCGCGCGCCTGGCTGCTGTGGCAGGCGATCGAGGACTACGACAACATGAAGCCCGGCGGCGAGACGCCGGCCGGCATGAACTGGGGCGTCGTCCAGATCCCGTTCAACTGCGGCCCGCAGGACACGCTCGCGACCTGCCCCGCACGGGTCAACTCGAAGTTCCACACGCTGCGGAACTTCACCCACTACGTCAAGCCGGGCGACCGGATGATCAAGGTCAACACCAAGACGGACGTGGCGGCGGTGCGCAACACCGAGCTGAAGTCCGTGGTGCACCTGAACCAGTCCGAGCAGCCGCAGGCCGTGACGCTGGACCTCTCCGCGTTCGGGTCGGTGCGGCCGAACGCCTCGGTGCGCCCGATCGTGACGGACATGTTCGGCGCGCTGGTCAAGGGCGCCCCGGTGAAGGTGAAGGACCGCAAGGCCACGCTCTCCGTGCCCGCGAAGTCCGTGGTCACGTTCGACGTGACCGGGGTGAGCGGCATGAACCGCTCGGAGGCGCTGAACGGCACCTACCGGCTGACCGGTGCGCAGAGCGACAAGTCCCTCGCCCCGTCCGGCACCTCGCTGGTGCAGCGCACGACCGACGCCCAGGCGAAGAACCAGGTGTGGCGGCTGGAGCGCAAGACCGGCGGTTACGGCAACGACGTGCAGTTCGCCGTGGTCAACACCGCCACCGGGCAGCGGATCGCCGCGGTGGACGGTAACGCGACGCTGATCTCCACCGACAGTCCAGCAGCCAGGTGGGTGCTGTCGTCCACCGGGGACGGCAGCTGGACGTTCGTCAACGTCGCCAGTGGAGCGTTGCTCGACGTGGTCGGCGAATCGCGTGAAGACGGCGCACGAATCGGTTTGTACCACGCGACTTCCGGTGCGAACCAGCGCTGGACCGCGGTTTCGGTTTCAGGTAGATAGTCGGGAGTGACGGTGGCGCGCAAGCACCTTGTGGTGATGTTGGTTCTGCTCAGCGGAGCCTGCTCGGCTGACCCGCCGGACGCGCCACCGTCCACTCGAACCCCGGTGAAACCGCCCTCGCTGATCAGCGAGGTGGTGCCACCGCAGAACGTGATCACCGTCGTGCGCGACGTGATCGACGGCCGCACGATCGAGCTGGCCGACGGGTCGAGGGTCCGCGTCGCGTCGCTGGCCGCGCCCGCGCCCTGCTGGTCGGAGGCCGCGCTGGCGTTCGCGCGGAAGACGCTGCTGGCCAGCTCGGTCCGGTTCTCCGGCCTCGCGCCCGGCGAGATCACCCTGGAGCTCGAGGACGGCACGGACTACGCGGTGCTGGCCGTGCAAGAGGGCGCGATGCGGCCGGAAGGCGTCGACGGCGGGCCGCTGATCGCCGCCCAGTCCGAGGCCTCCGCGGCCAAGCGGGGCCTGTGGGGCGCGCCGTGCGACGGCTCCGACACCTCGAAGCCCGCGCCGGCCCCGACGACGACAACTCCCGGTGCCGCTCCGCCGCCGCAGCAGCCACCGGCCCCGGCACCGACGACCACCACGCCGGCGCCCAGCAAGCCGTGCGCGGTCTCCTACCAGGTCACGGGGCAGTGGCAGGGCGGCTTCCAGGCGAACGTCACCGTGCGCAACACCAGCACGAAGGCCACGAACGGCTGGGCGTTGCGCTGGAACTTCGCCGGCGGCGAGGTGGTCCGGGAGATGTGGAACGCCACGGCACGGCAGTCCGGCGCGACGGTCAACGCCCTGAACGCCGACTACAACCCGCAGATCGCACCCGGCGGATCGGTGGTGATCGGCTTCAACGCCAACGCGTGGGGGCCCGGCGCGAAGCCTTCCTCGTTCACCTTCAACGGCGCGCAGTGCTCGGTGGAGTAACGGCTCACCCGCTCACGGCCGGTGGTCGACGAAGTCGGTCACGCTCATGTCAGCGCGGCGTCCCGGCCGGCACCAGGTCGCCGCGGTCCCGGCGCTCGAAGAAGTCCGCGAGGATCGCGTTGTCCTCGTAGCCCAGTTCGTGCGCGCCGACCTCGGCCCTGGTGAACCACTTCAGGCGTTGTCCCTCGGTGAGCACGACCCGGCCGAGGTCCAGGTCGATCTCGGTCCAGAAGGTGTGCTCGATCCCGTACGAGCGGGTGGCGGCGACCAGGGGACGCACCGCCTGCTCGTCGAGCACCACGCCCATCTCCTCGTCGATCTCGCGCCTGATGCACTCGTGCGGCTGCTCGCCTTCCTCGACGTAGCCGCCCGGCAGGCACCACGTGTTCGGGAACTTGATGGTCGGTTTGTCGTCACGGAGGTACAGCAGCACCTCCCCGGCCGAGTTGATCATCACGATGTTCGTGCCCTCGTCCATGTGCGTTCCGGATTCACCCGACGGATTCAGCATCACTGGCACTCACCTTGCAGCTGAGGGAACGGGTGACGGTGGGATCGCTTTCGGACCTGGCGGTCAGCGTCACCGTGGTGTAGCGCGCGGCGCCAGGAGTCCGCAGGACGTAGACCGGAACGGCGACGGTCCGCCCGGCCGCCGCGGTGGTCAGCGCGTTGTCCAATCGCGCGGTCCAGCCCTGGCCGCTGGACGACACCGAGAGCCGGTAGACGTCGTTGTCCAGTTTGGACGCCGCGCCCGGACTCGGGTGACCGCCGGTGTTCGTGGCGGCCTGGCCGGTGTTGGTGAGGGGGAACGAGCACTTCGCCGCCTGGCCGGGCTGCAGGCCGCTCACCGCCGGCGGGCCCAGCCGGACGTTGCGGCGTTGCGGGCCGGAGCCGTCGAGCGACCGCACCGCGAGGGTGTACGAGAGGACGCCGCGGCTGTCGCGCTGGACGCCGATGACGGAGAAGTGCAGCCGGTTCGCCCGGTCGACCCACTCGTAGGCGGAGCCGGAGTTCAGGCCCGCGTGGAAGGCCGCGTCGTTGAGCTGCCGGTGGTCGGCGACGGACGCCATGACGGCGGTGCCGTCCGGGCGGCGGAAGTCGACGAGTCCGATGTCGCGCGGGTTGGCGTCGACCACCCAGTTGAAGCAGTTGTAGCCGCACGTGTTGCCCTCGCCGGTCTTGTTCTTGGCGATGACGACGCCGTTGTCCGGGGTGAACGAGTCGAACCCCATCCGGCCGACGACTTCGAGCGTGTAGTGGTCCCAGCCGGTGTTGCCGTGGCAGAACGGGTCGGTGCCGGGGTCGCAGTCCGGCGTGCGGTCGGGCCGGCCCGCGCCGTCGAGGCGGACCTTGATGCCGGACGTCCTGCCGGGACCGGGATCGACGGCGCGGGCGGTGACGGTGTCGGCGACGAGTCCGGTGCGGGCGAGGGCTTCGCGGCTGAGGTCCAGGACGTTGCCCGCCGGCACGATGCCGGCGTGGATCCTGTTGCGCAGCATCAGTCCAGCGGGTGCCCAGCCGCCCATGTTCGGCGGGATGACCCAGCGCATGTGGTGGCCACCAGGACCGTTGAACGAGCCGCGGTCCATCATGTCCCACGGCGCGGAGCCCGCCCGGTGGAACGGACCGGGAGGGTTCTGCCGGTCGGAGAACGGATTGTTGTTGTTGTCGCCGATGTTGAAGAAGTAGTGGGCCATCTCGTGGGTGATGGTTCCCGAGCTCTCCGCCTGCCGGATCGACGACAGTCCCCACTGCTGCGCCGCGGCCCGCCAGGAGGTCCACTCGACGTAACGGGTGGGAGCCCAGTTGGGCATCGTGTTGTCCGGGTCGACCGACGCGGGCGGGCCCCACTCGTCGGGGATGTCCTCCTTGCGGTCGAACTTCATCTCGCCGAACTCCTGCCAGATGCTGGTCTCGTCGTAACCGGCGTAGACCCGCAGCACGACGTCGTAGCCGCACTTGCTGTCCGGGCAGGGGATTCCGCGTGCGGCGAGGTCGGCCTTCCACGCCGTGTCCGCGTCGTTGTCGAGGTTTCCGTTGCAGGCGGCGGTTTTCGGGCAGGCCGCGGTCTGGCCCCACTCGTTGAGGCCGTACTCGAACAGCGAGCGGGGGAGCCGGTAGGCGCCGAAGGTGTCCATCTGGCCGACGCCGAGCCGGCCTCGGCTCTGTTCCATCCAGTACTCGTGGATCGTGCGGCCGTGGTTGTACTGGTTGGGGATCGTGTAGTAGTCGCGGTAGAAACGCGGCACGTCCGACCGCGGGATCGGGTCGATCTGCGGGTTGCCGAACGGATCGCTGCCGCGCGGCTGCGTGATCACGAACGACTGGTCGGGGAAGTCGACGGCGACCAGGGCGATCCGCAGGCCGCGCTGAGTCGGCCTGGCGAGCGGGTCGTTCCACCTGGTGCCGGGGATGTCCGTCCAGTCCGCCCACGTCATGTCGTACTGGTTCTGCCAGCGCTGGGGGTCGATCGGAGCCACCTCGAACCGGGAGGCGCTCGCGACGGCCGTTCCCGGCACCGATCCGGCGACGAGCGCGAGGACGGCGAGCACTCTGATCAACCGCATGACTCACACGCTCCTTCGGGGCAGGCCGACGAACGGTGACAGGTAAAATACGACACCCAACTTGGCCATGTCACGATGAAACAAGCCGTACGATTCGAAGGTTCCGGAGTTGAGTCGCACCTGGAGGACCGGATGGCGGAACCGCGGCACCTCGCTCTGCCGTCCTTCGCACGTCGCCCGAGCGTGCGGGAAGAGGTCGCGAACGTGTTGCGCGGGGCCATCGTCTCCGGCGAGATGCGGCCCGGCGAGCTGTACTCCGCGGCCGGCCTGGCCGAGCGGTTCGGCATCTCCGCCACCCCCGTCCGCGAGGCGATGCTCGACCTGGGCAAGCAAGGGCTCGTGGAAGTGGTGCGCAACAAGGGGTACCGGGTCACGGTGCTGTCCGAGGCCGACCTCGACCAGATCACCCAGATCCGCCAGCTGCTCGAACCGACCGCGACCGCAGAGGCGGTCCCGCACGTCACGGACGAGGAACTGGTCGCGTTGCGCGGGCTCGCCGCCGCGATCGTCGCCGCCGCGGCCGAAGGCGATCTCGTCAGCTACATCAACGCCGACCGCGAGTTCCACCTCCGGTTGCTCGCCGCCGCCGGGAATCCCCGGCTGGTGCGGATCGTCGACGACCTCCGCGCGCAGACCCGCCTCTACGGGCTGTCCGCCCTCGTCGCGTCCGGCCGGCTGGTGGACAGCGCCCAGGAGCACGTCGAGATGTGCGACCTGATCGCCGCCGGCGACGCGAAGAAGCTGAAGAAGCTCATGACCACCCACCTCGGCCACACCCGCCGCGAGTGGGCGGGGCGTCCGGCGGAGTAGCCGCCTGCCCTGATCGGCGTCGTTGACGGGCAACTGGCCGTCAGTAAAATTGCACACCTCACATGGCATTACTGCCGACGGTGGTGGGGGACTGCAGCATGGACAAGGATCTTTCCCGGCGTCGCGTTCTCCAGATCGGTGCGCTGGCCGCCGCCACTCCGCTGGTCCCCGGTCAGGCGCAGGCCGCTTCGGCACAGGCGGACTCGGCCGCGCCGCAGGGGTTTCCCAGTCCGCGCAGCTGGGTCGTCCGGCCGTTCGAACTGGATCAGGTGACGCTCGGCGACAGCGTGTTCCGGGAGAAGCGGGACCGGCTGCTGCACTTCGCCCGCGAGTACGGGCCGAGCGTCATGAACGGCGTCCGGGACGACCGGCGCGGTCCCGACCGGATGTTGCGCAGTTTCCGCGTGAATGCGGGTCTGGGCCACCGGGGTGCCGAACCGATCGGCAGCTGGGAGACGCCGGACGGAAACCTGCGCGGCCACTACACCGGCCACTTCCTGACGCTGCTGGCGCAGTCCTACGCCTCCACCGGTGAACGGATCTTCAAGGACAAGCTCGACTACCTGGTCACGGCTCTGGGTGAGTGCCAGGACGCGCTGGCCGCGGCGGCCCGCAGGTCGACCCCCAGGGTGCCTGGACGGTCCGGCACCGCGGTGCGGCTGACCGGCACGCCGAACGGGCACGTCACCGGCGACGCCGACCACCTGAAGCTGCCCGCCGGCATCACGAAGGGCCTGACCGACTTCACGGTGGCCACCTGGGTGAACCTGGCGGTGCGCGACGCCGACGCGCGGATCTTCGACTTCGGCCGGCCCGGCGACAGCGCCGCCGACTCGCAGACCCGGATGTACCTCACCGCCCACACGTCGAGCGGTGGCCCGCGGTTCGCGATCACCACCAGTGGCAGCGGTGGCGAGCAACGCATCGACGCCACGACACAGCTGGCCGCCGGTCGGTGGACGCACGTCGCCATCACCAAGGCGGGCAACGTGGGCACCATCTACGTCGACGGAGTCGCCGCCGGTACCGGCACCCTCGGCCTCAGCCCCGCCGACCTCGGCGACACCACCGCCAACTGGATCGGCCGGGCCCAGTTCCCGAAGGCCAACATCAAGTTCCTCAACGGTACGATCGACGAGTTCCAGCTCCTCGGCCGCGCGCTCACCGCCGCCGAGGTGGCGGCCGTGGCACAGCACGCCGGCGCGGCGGGCACCGCGGACCTGGTGGCCTGGTACCGGTTCGACGAGAGCCCCGGTCCGTCCGTTGTGGACTCGTCGGGGCGGGGCAACCACGCCGAGTTCTTCGGCGCCACCGACGGGCGGCGGCACCCCGGCTTCCTCTCGGCGTACACCGAGGCCCAGTTCATCCGGCTGGAGGAGTTCACGAACTACAGCGGCGCCGGCATCTGGGCGCCCTACTACACGCTGCACAAGATCGTGCGGGGCCTGCTCGACGCGTACCACCTGGCGGGCAACGCGCGGGCGTTGGAGATCGCCCGCAAGGTGGGCGACTGGGTGCGCGGCCGGTTGTCCACAGTGGATCGTGACCGGCTGAACCGGATGTGGTCGCTGCACATCGCCGGCGAGTACGGCGGCATGAACGAGAACATGGCCCATCTCGCCGCACTCGAACCCGACCGCGACCGCAGGGCCGGTTATCTCGCCACGGCCAAGTGCTTCGACAACCGCCGCACGGTGTTCCCCGCGGCGGTGGAGAACCGCGATGTGCTGCGGGGCATCCACGTGAACCAGCACGTGCCGCAGTTCCTGGGCTACCTGCGCGTCTTCGAGCAGAACACCGCCGAACGGGACTACTTCACGGCGGCGGAGAACTTCTGGCACATGGTGGTGCCGCACCGCATGTTCAGCCACGGCTCGGCCGGCGGCCAGTACGCGGCGGCCGACGGTTACCCCGCGAACACCAACGCCGAGCTCTTCCAGCCGCGCGGCGACATCGCCGGATCGCTCACCTACCAGACCCGGCCGGAGACGGAACCGGACAGCGGCGGCGGCGAGACCTGCTCCACCTACAACCTGCTGAAGCTGACCAGGAACCTGTTCTGCCACAAGCCGGACGCCGCGTTCATGGACTACTACGAACGCGGTCTGGTGAACCACATCCTCGGTTCCCGGCAGGACGCGGACAGCGACGTCGAACCGATGGTGACCTACTTCCTGCCGGCGCATCCCGGTGCCACCAGGGGGTTCGGCAACCTCGGCACGTGCTGCGGCGGCACCGGACTGGAGAACCACACCAAGTACCAGGACACGATCTACTTCCGGTCGGCCGGCGGCGGGACCCTCTACGTCAACCTCTACATCGCCTCCACCCTGAAGTGGGACGGCTTCACCATCACCCAGCAGACGGACTTCCCGCGCGAGCAGAAGAGCACGCTGACCGTCTCGGGGCGGGGCCGGCTGGAGATCAGGCTCAGGGTGCCGGGCTGGGTCCGCAAGGGCTTCACGGTGCGGATCAACGGTGTCGTGCAGCACGCGAAGGCCGTGCCCGGCACGTACCTCAGCCTCAACCGGTTCTGGTGGCCCGGCGACCGGATCGAGATCACGATGCCGTTCAGCCTGCGCGTCGAACGGGCGCTGGACGACCCGGCCGTGCAGAGCCTGCTCTACGGCCCGCTGGTGCTGCCCGCGCTGAACGACTCGCGGACGTGGCGGACGTTCTCGTTCTACCGGCACCTCAAGCTCGACGGCGACCTCCGCGCGGCGGTCAGCCCGCTGGGGCAGCCCAACTTCTTCGCCACGCACGGCCACACGCTGCGGCCGCTCTACATCGCCGCCGACGACGCGCACCACCTGTACTTCAAGCGGCTGGAGCCGACCGTGGTGTTCGGGTCGGCCGATTCCGGTGTGTCGAACGAGTCGGTGGACGACGAGGGCTTCTCGTTCCTCGACCGCGTCTGGCAGGCGGCGCCGTTCCCGCACCACGACCGGTTCGTCCGGCAGGTCAGGGACGTGTCGGGGGAGTGGCAGCGGCGCGGCCGGTTCACCCGGCACGACCGCCAGGCCGTGATCGACGCGGCCATGCGGGCCGAGGAGAGCCTGCGCCCCTGAACCGGCCATTCGACTGGCGCGGACGGCCCAATGTTCGATTGATTCGAAAGCTCGATCTTTTGCTGGTCTCTCGGTTATGCCTAAGATCGGGAGAGTGGCCGTCGAATCGAATGAAAGTTCGTCGTCCGGAAAACCTGAAAAACTTACCGCGGTATTGGCAATTCGAGTCGCAACGGAGCAGTTCAGTGCTCTGATCGGCAGGACCCCCGAAGCCGTTTCGGGGATTCGCGCTGTGCCGGACGGCGGTTGGTCGGTGCTGGTCGACGTCGTCGAGCTCGAACGAATTCCGGCCACCACCAGCATCATCGCGACCTATCGAGTCGACATCGACGCCGCCGGTGAGTTGTGCGGTTGCGAACGGCTCAGGCGCTACACCCGTGGAACGACCGATATGTGACGGGATGGTTCTTCGTGGACAACAGATCCGGTTCGCTCGCCGACACGCTGGAACGCGTCCTGGACAAAGGTGTGGTGATCGTCGGGGACATAGCCGTCTGTGTGGTGGACATCGAACTGCTCACACTGCGGGTGCGGTTGTTCATCGCCTCCGCGCAAACCGCGCGTGAGATGGGGATGGACTGGTGGACGAACGACCCGTTCTTCACGCCGAAAGCGGTGGAACCGGCGAGTGAGACGAACGAGCTCGCCCGCCAGAACGCCGTGCTGCGCGACCGCGTCGCGCAGCTGGAGCAGGCCGTGGCGGACGGGCGACGATGAGCCGCGGTCTGTACGCCTACGCGATCACCAGAGATCAGCCGGTCGATCTCGCCGGACCCTGGCTGATCGGCCATCGCGGGCTGGCTCTCGTCGTGGCCGAGGTCGAGCTGCAGCGGTTCGCCGGACTCGATGTCGAGGAGCCCACCGAGGACAGTCCGCTGGCCGTGCTGGCCCGCTACCACGACGCCGTGGTGCGTGCGGTGTTCCGCCACGCACCGGTGCTGCCGCTGCGGTTCGGCACCGTCCTCGACGGCGTCGACGCGGCCGTGCGGCTGCTCGCCGCTCGCCACGAGGAGGTGTCGGCCTGGCTGAGCCGCGTAGAGGGACGACAGGAGTGGGGAGTCAAGGTGCGTGCGGTGCAACGGGAACCGGTGCAGCTGGACGCGGTGTCCGGAACGGCCTACCTGACGCTGCGCCGTCAGCGGCTCGTCGACGCCGACCTCGCCCGCCGTTCCGCCGCGACACTGCACCAGGCGCTGAGCGAACGGGCGGACGAGAGCGCGTGCCGTGACCTCAGTCGCGATCTGCTGCTGGAAGCGGCGTATCTGGTCGGCGACGAGGACGGGTTCCACGCCGAGCTGGCCCGGCTGACCGCGGAACTGGGGCTGTCAGTGGAGATCACCGGTCCGTGGCCGCCGTACTCGTTCACGAAGGTGGAGTTCGCCGATGCCTGAGCACGGCACTGCGAGTCTGGTCGACCTGCTCGACCGGGTCGTGCACCGGGGTGCGGTCGTGCGCGGCGACGTGGTGATCACGCTGGCGGGCGTGGAACTGATCCGGCTCGACCTGAGGTTGCTGCTGGTCGGCATCGGTGGCGACGTCCGATGAGCGCGCAGGACGCGGGCCGCGGCCTGGGCCGGATCGTGGTGGCCGTGCTGGAGATCGTGTGTGAACTGCTCGAGCGTCAGGCGCTGCGCCGGGTGGACGCGGGCACCCTCACCGCGCAGGAGGTGGAGAACCTCGGTCAGGCCCTGATCTCGCTGCAGCGCCAGTTCGCGGCGTTGCGCGAAGCACTCGGAGATCCCGACACGTCCGGTGTCCGGCTTCCGGTCGACATCGCGGGCCTGTCGCACCAAGAGAGGACATCACCGTGACCGCACCAGCCATCCCGAACTCCGGCGGACTCGCCGACGTGCTGAACGTCCTGCTGGACAAGGGACTCGTGATCGACGCGTCGGTGAAGGTCTCGCTGATCGGCATCGAGATCCTGAGCATCGACATCAAGGTCGTGATCGCGAGCGTCGACACCTACATCCGTTATCTGGAGGCGATGCAACGGCTGGAGGCCGCCCGCCGCGGCCTGGTGACGTCACCGCCCGCCGCGCAGGGCATCGGCGGCACCTACGGCCTGCTGGCCTCGGCGGTCCCGGCCATGGTCACTCCCGCCGTGGTCACGCCCGCGCCCGCCATGGTCACGCCGGCACCCGCCCCGGTGGAGGAACCCCAGTCGTGAGCCTGTACCTGCACGGCGTGGTGCGGGCGGGGCACCGGCTGCCGGAGGGGTCGCCGTTCCGGCTGCTCGGCCTGGACGAGAACGCCGTCGTGGTCAGCGCCCGGCCCGCGGACCACGGGCTGACCGAACAGGAGGCCACCGCGCACCTGGCCGCGTTGTGCGCGCTGCTGCCGGGCGGGCCGGTGCTGCCGTTGCGGATCGGCACGACCGCGGTGGACGAGGCCGCCGCCCGCGCCGCCGTGCTCGCGCTGGGGCCGTCGGTGTTGCGGCACAACCTCGAACGGCTCGACGGAGTCGCGGAGATGCACGTGCGCCTGGTGTTCGACGAGGACACCGCGCTGCGCGCCGTCCACACCAAGGGGACGTTCACCGGACGGGGTGGCGACCTGACCTCCACCATCGCGCAGGGCGAGCTGATCGCGCGGGAAATCGTCGCCTGGCGCGAAAAGCAGGCCGACGTGATCCTCGCACCGGTGTCAGCGCTGGCACGGTCGGTGGCGGTGGCCACCGCGCCGGAACACACCGAGGAGGTCCGCGCGTTTCTCGTGCCGCTGGACCGGGTCGAGGCCGTGCGGAACGCGGTCGCCGGACTGGGCGACGCCGACGCCGTGGCGACGTGCACCGGCCCGCTGCCCGCGTTCCACTTCCTCGATCTGGCACCGCGAAACGCGCAACGGAACGAGGACCGACCGACGTCGCGGTGGGGTTGGTAGGTCGTGGGGCGGAGGCGCGTCCGCCCCACGACCGGTCGTGATCAGCGGGTCGGGCCGGTCCAGTCCGCTGAGATGCGGGCGACGCGAACGCGCTGCGGGTGGTCACCGACTGGCACGGAGACGACCTTCTGGCCGGTGCCGAAGTCGATCGCGGTCACCTGGTCGGAGCCGCTCTCGGAGATGACGCACGCGCGGCCGTCGCCGCTCACGGTGGCCCAGTACGGCTTGGAGGCCGTGACGAGCGGGCCTTCCTGCAGGGTGTCGCGGTCGACGACGGTGGCGTAGTCGTCCATCGTCCCGGCGACGCACAGCTTGCTGCCGTCCGGGCTCATCGACAGGCCGTGGTGGCGCGAGTCGTTGACGTACGTGGTGCGGTCGTCGCTGGTGTTGGAGTTCTTCGGCAGGGTCTTGACCCGCGTGACCTTGTCGGTGGCGACGTCGTACTCGACGAAGCCGTTGAAGAACGACACCTGGAAGTACAGCTTCGAGAAGTCCGGGCTGAACATCGCCGGGCGCACGGCGTTGGACAGGTCCTTGCGGCCGTAGGCGTCCAGCTTGCCGCGCATGTCGATGGTCCGGACGATCTGGAACGTCGTGGCGTCGACGACGGTGATGTGCCGGTCGCCCTTCATGAAGTCCTGCCACGGCGCGTCGAAGTTGTTGTTGACCTCGCCGATCGACATGTTCCAGATGTACCGGCCGCCGTTGGTGAAGACGTTCTCGTGCGGCTTGTCACCGGTCTTGAACGAACCGAGCTGCTGGCCGGTGTTGATGTCCAGCACGTGCACGGTGTTGGAGGTCGACGCCGAGACCGCGATCCTGGTGCCGTCCGGGGAGACGGCCATGTGGTCGGACCGGAAGCCCGACACCGGGAACCGCCACTTGATCTTCCCGGTGGCCAGGTCGAGGGAGACCACGTCGGCGAAGCTGGGCCGCGAGACGACCATGGCCGTGCCGTCGGGGGTGGCGTACATGTCGTCGACGAACTGGTCGTGCCCCTCGCCGGGGCCCGACCGGATGCCGAGGAAGAACGCCAGCTTGATCGGGTTGAGGTAGATCTCGGTCAGCCGCGCGTCCTTGTCCGGGATGACGTTGAGCCGGCCGATCTTGGCGAAGTCACCGGTGGACTTGATGACGTCGGCGGTGCCGTCCCAGTTGTTGCCGACGAACATCACCTCCCGCAACGGCGCCGCGGAGGCGGCCGGGGCGGTGACGCAGGCGGCGAGCACTGCCGCCGTGGCGGCGGCGTGGATGAGGCGACGGCGCCTGAGAGCGCTTCCGCGGGCTTTCCGGGCAGGGTCGGACATGGCATCTCCGAGTGAGGTGGGCGCCGGCTGGGAAGGCGCATGCCGCAGGGGAAATCTGAACTTGGCCAAGTTCAGATCTTGGCTACTGGATAGTAGGCTGGTGTGATGCCAGCCACAAGACCAGTGGAGAAAACCGGTCCGCAGCTCCGCTGGAGGCGCGATGGCAGGCAGGATCACGCCGGCGGAAGGCCGTTACGGGGGCAAGGACGCGGCGCAGCGCCGGGACGAGCGGCGCGGGCGGTTCCGGGCGGCCGGCCTGGAGACGTTCGGCGCGGAGCCGGGCTACCGGGGCACCCGCCTGGGTGATCTCTGCAAGGCCGCCGGGCTGTCGAGCAGGCAGTTCTACGAGGAGTACCGGACCCTGGAAGACCTGCTGGCCGACCTGCACCTGTACGTCAACGACGTGGCGGGCCAGGCGGTCGCCGCCGCGCTGCCCGCGCTCGGGCACCTGACCCTGGCCGAGTCGTTGCCCGCGATGGTGCACGCCTACGTGAAGGGCGCCTGTGCCGACCTGCGCCACGCCCGCATCGCCTACGTCGAGGTGGTCGGCGTCAGCCCGCGGATGGACCGCCAGCGCCTCGAACGCCGCGCCATCTGGGTGGAGTTGATCAACCGGCTCGCGGCGGAGGCGGTCAGCCGCGGGGAGATCCCGCCGGGCAACTACCGGATCACCGCGGCGGCCATCATCGGTGCCGTCAACGGGCTCATGCACGACTGGGTCGTCGGCTGGGTCGACGCGACGCTGGACGAGGTCGCGGACGAACTGGCCCAGATGGTGCTCGGCAGGTACCAGATCGCCACGTGAGCACGGCGAAGGACCGCCCGGGTCGCCCCGGACGGTCCGATGTGGACGGTCAGCCGGTGTAGCGGAGGTCCGCCTTCGGGGCGTAGCCGTAGCCGCCGGTGCTCAGGTACACCTCCCACCACGCGTTGTTGACGGGCACGCACGTGGCAGGTCCGGTCAGGTGCTCGCCCTTCACCTTGGTGCGCACGACGGGGTACGACGTGCCGGGGCCGCTGCGGATGGACGTCCTGGTCGCGACGACCACGTAGTTGCAGTCGGCCGCCACGGACACCTCACCCGTGCCGGCGGCGGAGGGTGCGGCCTGAGCGGCCGTGACGCCGACACCCAGCGCCATCAGCGCCGCCGCGGCGAACGTCGCCGTGCGCACCAGGAAGTTGTTACCAGACATGGTTTTCCTTCCCCCATCCTTGCTCGTCCCCGGCCAGTTCCGGGGCCGTGCCGACCACTCTGGCCGCGCCGGGCGCCGTGGCGGAGGGAGGAAACCGGGGAGGATTCGGCCGCTGATTCCTCCCCTCGCGGTTGACAACCCGTCCCGGCCTGCCGAGGCTGGTTGGCCTGGGGTGCCGCGACAGGGGGAGGTCCGCGGTAAATGGGGGAGAACGAGCTGTTGCGCGCTGCTCGTGAACGGACGGAGTCGAGACGACACGCGGGGGAGCGACTGTCCCGCCACGAACTGGCCGAGCTGGCGAACGCCCATCTCTGGACGCGCCACGGCAGGAAGGTGGAGCTGGACGCGCACTACGTGGCGAAGCTGGAACGTGGTGTGATCCGGTGGCCCAACGCCCGGTACCGCGAGGCGTTCCGGGCGATCCTCGGGAACGCCTCCGACGCCGAGCTCGGGTTCGTCAACCCGCGCCGCGCCGCCGAGCCGGTTCGCGAGGATTCCGTCGTGACACCGGTACCGCGCCAGCTTCCGCCCGCGTCGGGACGGTTCACCGGTCGCGCCGCGGAGCTGGCGGTGCTCGGGGAGTGCGGCGCGGGCGTCACGGTGCTGTCCGGTGCGGGTGGCATCGGCAAGACCTCGCTCGCCCTGCACTGGGCCCACCGCGCCGCCGGCGACTTTCCGGACGGGCAGCTGTTCGCGGACCTGCGCGGGTTCGGTCCCGACGGCCCGCCGATGGATCCTTCGGTGGTGCTGGGCGGTTTCCTGCGGGCGCTGGGGGTCGCCGCGGCCGACCTTCCGGCGGATTCCCCGGCACAGCAAGGTCTTTACCGCAGCCTGCTGGCCGGCAAACGCGTGCTCGTCGTGCTGGACAACGCCTCCGACACGGCTCAGGTGCTGCCGTTGCTGCCCGGCGCGGGTTCGTGTGCGGCCGTCGTCACCAGTCGCCGGGTGCTGACCGGTGTGGTCACCGCGGTGGGCGCGCACCACCTCGCCGTCGATCCGCTCGGCGACGACCAGGCACGTGCGTTGCTGGAAAGGCATCTCGGCGTGGCGAGACCGGCGGCGGAACCAGTCGCGACGGCGGAGCTGATCAGGTTGTGCGGCGGGTTTCCGCTCGCGCTGGCGGTGTTCGCGGCGAGAGCGGCGGCCAGTCCGCGCGTGCCGCTCGCCGCGTTCGCCGCGGAACTGCGCGATCTCGGCCTCGGCGCCTTCGAGAACGACGACCCGGCTGCCAGCCTGCCCGCCGTTCTCTCGTGGTCGTGCCGGGCGCTCACCGAGGAAGAACGGTTCGTCTTCGCCCACCTCGGCGTCGCTCCCGGCCAGGACATCGGGCTCGCGTCGGTGGTCAACCTGACCGCGCTGCGACCCGCCGGGGTCCGCAAGGCGTTGCGCGGCCTGACCGAGGCGTCGCTGGTCACGCGAAGCGCCCGGGACCGGTACGCGCTGCACGACCTCGTCCGGCAGTACGCGGCGACCTGTCTGCCGGGAACACCGGAGCCGGCGTTGCGGCGCCTGACCGATTTCCAGCTCGCGACCGGCCACGCCGCCGATCGGCTGCTGGCTCCACACCGCCCGCGCCAGGTGGTGTTCCCCGAGGTGACCCCGCACCACGCGGACCTGCCCGCCGACGCCACCGCCGCGCTCGCGTGGTTGGACGACGAGCACCAGAGTCTGCTGGCCGCCCAGCACGCGGCGCAGGAGAGGGGCTGGCACGACGTCGTGTGGCGCATGGCGTGGGTGCTGCACACGTACACATATCGCCCGGTCAGCTGTCCCACCGGATCGCCACGTGGGAGGCGGCGCTGGCCGTCGCCGGCCACCTGGACGAACGCGAGCGCGCGGTCGTGCATCGCTACGCGGGCAACGCCTACGTCGACGCACAGCGCGCGGAGGAGGGAGTGTGGCACCTGCGCCGCGCCCTCGACCTGGCCGAGCGGCAGGGAGACGTCGTCGCCATCGCGACCACCCACCACGACCTCGCGGGCGCCTGGGAGGAACGGGGCGACGACCGGCGGGCGCTGGCCCACGCCCGCCACGCCCTGAAGCTGTTCCGCACGCTCGGCAACCCCGTCTGGGAGGCCTTCGCCCTCAACGACGCGGGCTGGTACGCGGCCCGCGTCGGTGACCACGACACGGCGCGAAGACATTGCCGGGAAGCTCTGGAACTGCACCGCCGGCACGGCAACCACGTCGGCGAGGCCGCGACGCTGGACAGTCTGGGCTACAGCCACCACCACGGCGGCGAGCACGAGTCCGCCGCCGAGCACTACCGGGAGGCGTTGAACCTCTACCGTGCCATCGACCACCCGTTCCAGGTCGCTCGCACACTGGCCAGGCTGGGTGACGCCTACGCCGCCATGGGAGCGCGCGACGGTGCCAGGGAGGCGTGGCAGGAGGCGCTGGAGCTGTTCCGTTCCCAGCACCGCACTCGCGAGGCGGAGCGGGTGCGCGTCCGGCAGCGCGAAGTTCTGTTCGCCGGCAAGGTTTGAGCCCGGGACGGTCGACGCGGTGCGGTTCCAGCGGCTCGCGCGGGAAGGTCACACGACGCTGGCGGCTTCGCGCACTGATCCGCAATTCGGTGGACCGCAGGAGCCGGCCCGGCCACAGTGGTGATCGTGGACTCCAGCACCAGGCACAACCGGATCGCGTGGGAAACGGCGTCGCGGAAGTACGTTCACGAACACGAGGAGCTGCTCGAACAGGCCAGGAACACCTCGTCGCTGGTCGAGTGCGAGCTCGCCCTGCTGCGGCCTCTGCTGGCGTCCGCGCCCGCTGTGGTGCACCTGCAGAGCGGCCACGGACTGGACGACGTCGACCTGATCGCGCACGGCGCCCGGCAGGTCGTCGGCGTCGACTTCAGCGAGGTCGCGGCCACCGCGGCGCAACGCAGGGCGGACGAGCTGGGCGTGCGGTGCCGGTACGTGGTGGCCGCGCTGCCGGGTGCGCCGTTGCGCGACGGGTGCGCCGACCTCGTCTACACCGGCAAGGGCGCGCTGATCTGGATGCCGGACCTGGCAGCGTGGGCCGCTGACGCCGCCCGCCTGCTGCGACCGGGCGGTCACCTGTTCGTGCACGAGGCGCATCCGATGGTGCCGTTGTGGACGTGGGACGAGGACGAGCCCAGGATCCGGCCGGACCGCGGCTACTTCGAGCGCTCACACGTCAACGACTCGTTCCCCGCCAACGGCGCGGTGGAGTACCAGGCGACGCTCGGCGAGATCATCACCGCGGTCCTAGGAGCGGGGCTGGAGCTGCGGCACGTGGCGGAGCACCCGGAACCGTTCTACCGGTGGGGCGCGCTCGACGCGGCGGCGTGGCGCGGACGGCTGCCGAACACGTTCACCTTGCTGGCGCGCAGGCAACCCTGATCCGATACGTCCTAAGTAGACGGTGCCGTGGTGCCGCGCGGCAGGTATCGGGCGGTGGGGGACCAGCGCGGCGTGACGGGAACTCCGTCGACGCGTTCGAGCACCGACTCCGCCACCGACACGCCGAACTGGTGCACGTCCACGCTCATCGTCGTGAGCGCGGGGGAGGCCAGGCGGCACAACGTCGAGTCGTCCCACGCCACGAGGCTCAGTTCAGCCGGCACCGCGACGCCCAGTGCCGCGGCGGCGGCGAGCCCGGCCACCGCCATCACGTCGTTGTCGTAGAGGATCGCGGTCGGCGGTTCCGGACCGCTCAGCAGCGAGGTGGTCAGCTTGGCGCCCGCTTCCTCCGAGTAGTCGCCCTCCACGATCACCGGCTCGACGCCGGCCGCCGCGCAGCCCGAGAGCAGCGCGGCGGTGCGGGCGCGGGTGTGCTGGAGCGCGGAGGGTCCGGTGACCCTGGCGATCCGGCGGTGGCCCAGGTCGAGCAGGTGCCCGAGCGCCTCGGTCATCGGGCCGGCGTGGTCGGTGCGGACCGCGGGCAGGTCCGGGTCGTCACCGACGACGACGGCGGGCAGGCCGAGTTCCTGGAGGACGGCCGGGCGTGGATCGTCCACGACGGGATTGACCACGACGGTCGCGTCGACCAGGCTTCGGCTCGCCCAGCGGCGGTAGGCGGCGATCTCGGCCTCGTGGTCCGCCACCACGTGCAGCAGCACCGAGAGGTCGCGCTCGGCGAGCCGTTCCTCGATACCCGCGATGAACTCCATGAAGAACGGCTCGACGCCGAGCAGCCGGGCCGGCCGGGCCAGCACCAGCCCGACCGCACCGGTCGACTCCTCGTGCATCAGGGCACCACGCCGAGGTCGTTGGCACAGCGCAGCACCAGCGGATCGGTGAAGGCCGCGGGATCGACCACGGCGTCCGTGCGGATGTGGAACACGCGCACCTCGCCGGCGAGCATCGGCACGAGCATGTCGTCCACCACGGCGTCGGGCGCGACCCGGTCCGCCAGGATCGCCACGTCCTGGGCGAACGAACTCGCGCGCACCTCGACCTCGTAGCCGCCGGGCACGGCTTCCGCCTGGGCGGCAAGGGGATTCGGGTGGTAGTCCAGCTCGGTGTCCTGGCGGAACGGCAGGATCGCGCGCGCGTCGGCGGTGGTCGCCACCATCACCTCCGCGTCGTCGTGCGCCGGCTGCAGTAGAGCTTCGTCCAGGTCGAGCACCAGGGTGGACCTGGGCGGAACCGTCCGGCGCAGTCTAATCAGGTGCAGCGTGACACCGCGGAACGTCTGCCGGTCGAGCGTGATGTGCGCGTCCCACGGTTCGTCGTGGTCGTTCACCGCGACGAGCACGAGCCTGCCGTCACGCGGCTGGAAGGTGAGGATCCGGGGCGCGAACGCGTGCCGCAGCCCGTACCACAGGGGCTTGCGGCGCTCCTCGCTGTCGATCGCCGCCCACGACGTGACCGGCCAGCAGTCGTTGAGCTGCCACATGATCGCGCCGGCCGTGCGCGGCCACCAGGAGCGGAAGTGCTCGATGCCGAAGCTCACCGCGCGCGCCTGGTTGAGCTGCGTCGCCCAGTGCCAGTCCGGGAACCGTTGCGGGACCGGCAGGTGCGCCGCCAGGCCGCGGTCGAGCTTCCCGTTGCCGTCCTCGGCCTTCTGGTGGACCAGGAAGCTCGGTGAGGTCGGGCTGAGCGGCTCGTCGTGGATCCAGCGGGTGAGCGTGGCCCAGGCCGGCGGGCCCTGGAACCCGAACTCGGAGCAGAACCTCGGCACGTGGTCGCGGTAGTGCGTGTAGTCGACCTCGTTCCAGACCTGCCACTCGTGCCGCGTGCCGTGGTTCTCGTCGTTCGGGTGCAGGCCTTCCACCGGGCTGTACGGGCTGCTGGGGCAGTAGAACCGGGTCGGGTCGAGCTCGGCGACGATCCCCGGCAGCAGGTCTTCGTAGTAGCCCAGTCCCCAGGTCCGGCCCTCCAGCTGCCAGGGCCAGCCCCAGTCGGCGAACCCCCACAGGTTCTCGTTGCCACCGTTCCACAACGCCAGCGAGGCGTGCGACATCAGGCGGACGACGTTCTCGCGGGCCTCGGCCTCCAGCTCGCCGCGCACCGGCTCTTCCTCCGGGTACGCGGCGCACGAGAGTGGGAAGTCCTGCCACACCAGCACACCGCGTTCGTCACACACGTCGTAGAAGTCGTCGGACTCGTAGATCCCGCCACCCCACACGCGGAGCAGGTTGACGTGCGCGCCCACGGCCTGGTCGACGCGCCGGACCAGCCGCTCGCGGGTGATCCGGGTGAGGAAGTGGTCGTCGGGAATCCAGTTGGCGCCCTTGACGAAGATCGGCTTGGAGTTCACCACGACGGTGAACGGCGTGCCGATCTCGTCGGGCGTGGTGTCCACGGTGATCGTCCGGAAACCGATCCGCCGCGTCGCACCGTCCACAACGGCCGATCGGCCGCGCAGCACGACTTCGAGGTCGTAGAGCGGCTGCCGGCCGTATCCGGTGGGCCACCACAGGTCGACGTCGGGGACGTCCACGCGGGCGATGACCGTCGTCTGTCCGGCCGGGACGGTCACCGTGTGCTCGCGGGCGCCCACGGTGATCTCCAGGGTCAGGTTCTCGCGTGGTGCCGCCGCCCACTCGACGTCGACGTGCAGCTCGACGTGCCCGGTGCCGTCCGGGGACACGGTCACGACCGGGCGCACCTGAGCGAGCCGGGCGGTGTGCCAGCGCTCCAGCCGGACCGGCCGCCAGATGCCCGCGGTCTGCAGGTCCGGGCCCCAGTCCCAGCCGAAGCTGCACGCCATCTTGCGGATCATGTTGAACGGGTGTGCGTTGACGTGCGCGCGCGGCCCGAGCCCCGCCTCGACCTTTTCGGCGTGCGCCAGGGCGGACGAGAACGACACGGCGAGGTCGTTGCCGCCGTCGGTGAGGTGCTGCCGGACGTCGAAGCGGTAGCTCCGGTGCATGTTCGCGGTGTGGCCGAGCAGGTGGCCGTTGAGCTCGATCGCGGCCATGGTGTCCAGGCCGTCGAACACGAGGTCCACCCGCTCGTCCGGCGGCACCGGCGCGGCGAGGAACGTGGTGCGGTAGCGCCAGTCCGCGCGGTGCATCCAGGCCAGCTCGGTCTCGGCCTGGTCCAGGAACGGGTCGGTGATCAGCCCGGACGCCAGCAGGTCGAGGTGGGTACTGCCGGGCACGGTCGCGGGCACGGTCCTGCCCCTGACCTGGTCCGGTACCTCGTTCGTCGTCGCGGTCAGCTGCCAGCCGTCGTGCAGGTACTGGCGGATCAAGACGGACCTCCCTGGCGGAAACGGGCTTCGGGGTCGGGCGCGGCGGCGGCCAGCTGCCGGGTGTACGGGGCTTCTGGACGCACGAGCACGTCGTCGCTCGGGCCGCGTTCGACGATCCGGCCCCGATGCATCACCAGGACCTCGTCGGAGAAGTGCCGTGCGGTGGCCAGGTCGTGGGTGATGTAGAGGACGGCGAGGTTCTCCTCGCGTTGCAGGCGGGCGAGGAGTTTCAGCACTCCCAGCCGGATCGAGACGTCCAACATGGACACCGGCTCGTCCGCGATGATCACCCGTGCGCCCGGAGCGAGTGCGCGGGCGATCGCCACCCGCTGCCGTTGGCCGCCGGACAGCTCGTGCGGCCGCCGGCGCGCGAAGTCCGGGCTGAGGCTCACCTTCTCCAGCAGCAGAGGCACTTCCGCGCTCGTCCGCCCGTGCAGTCGCAACGGCCGGGCGAGGTGGTGCTCGACCGTGTGGAACGGGTTGAGCGAGGCGAACGGGTCCTGGAAGATCATCTGGACGTGGTCGCGGTAGTTCCGCCGGGGCACCGGTTCGCCGTCCGGCCCGGTCAGCAGGATCTCCCCGGAGGTGGGGCGGACCAGGCGGGCGATCATCCTGGCGATCGTCGACTTGCCGGAACCGGACTCGCCGACCAGCGCCACCGTGCGGCCGGGCGTGAGCGTGAACGACACGTCGTCCACCGCGCGCAACCTGTGGAACGTCTTGGTGAGGCCGCGAACTTCGAGTGTCGTCATCGGGTCAGTGCTCCCGGTTCGCCGGTCAGGCTGGGGAACGACGCCAGCAGCTCACGGGTGTACGGGTGCTGGGGCCGCAGGTACAGCTCCTCGGCCTCGGCGTACTCGACGACCTCGCCGTCGCGCATCACCGCGATCCGGTCGCTCAGCTCCAGCAGCAACGGCAGGTCGTGCGTGATGAACACGACCGCGAACCCCAGCTCGTCGCGCAAACGTTTGATCTCGTTCAGGATCTCGCGCTGCACCAGGACGTCGAGCGCCGTGGTGGGTTCGTCCATGATCATGACCTGCGGGTCGAGCAGCAGGGCCATCGCGATCATCACCCGCTGCCGCATGCCGCCGGACAGCTCGTGCGGGTAGGCGCCGAGCCTGGCCGGGTCGACGCCGACGAGCCGCAGCACCTCCGCACAGCGCAGCTCACGGTCCGGAGTGGACATTCCCGGTCGATGGGTGCGCAGGACGTCCTGCAGCTGGGCGCGGATCGGGGTGACCGGGTTCAACGAGTTCATGGCGCCCTGGAACACCATGGAGAGCCGCACCCAGCGGAACTCCCTGAGCTCCTCCGGCCCCAGCGCCAGCACGTCGACGTCCTCGAACGTCACGGAGCCGGACGTCACCTCTGCCGGTGGCCGGTGCAGGCGGTTGATCGCGTAGGCGAGCGTGGTCTTGCCGCACCCGGATTCCCCGGCCAGGCCCAGGATCTCGCCCCGCCGCAACGTGAACGACACGTCCTTGACGGCGTGCACCGGCTTTTCGCCCTGGTACACGACGTTCAGGTTCCGGACCGTGAGCACCGCATCGGGTTCCGCTGGGGTCGGTTCCGCGGCGACGACATCGCGTTCGCGCCGGGCCCGGTCACGCAGCTTCGGGTTGATGATCTCGTCGATGCTGAAGTTGATGAGCGCCAGCGCACCGCCGAACAACGCGATGATCAGCCCGGGCGGCACGAACCACCACCACGCTTCGCGTTGCAGCGCGAAGCCGTTCTGGGCGTAGTAGAGCATCGTGCCGAGGGTCGACGAGTTGGCCGCGCCGAGTCCGAGGAACGACAGTCCCGCCTCGCTGAGGATGGCCAGGACGACCGCGAACACGAACTGGGAGGCGAGGATCGGCAGCAGGTTCGGCAGGATCTCCACGCAGATCACCCGCCAGGTCTTCTCGCCGGACACCCGTGCCGCGGCCACGTAGTCCCGGTTGCGCAACGACAGCGTTTGCGCCCGCAGCACCCGTGCGGCCGCGGCCCACCCGGTGATCGCCAGCACCAGCGAGATCGTCCACGTGCCGCGCTGGTCCGCCGGGACGAACCCGGCGACCACGATGACCAGCGGCAGGCCCGGGATCACCAGCATGACGTTGGAGAACAACGAGAACGCCTCGTCGACGAACCCGCCGGCGTAGGCACCGACGATGCCGAACACGCCGGACAGCACGGTGGCCATGACCCCGACCAGCACCCCGATCCACAGCGAGCCGCGAGTGGCGTGGGCCAGCTGCGCGAGGACGTCCTGGCCGGTCAGCGTGGTGCCGAGCAGGTGCTCGCCGCCGGGCGGGGTGAGACCGATGTCCCTGATCGTGGCCGGATCGCCGGTGAGCAGCGGCCCGACGAGTCCGAACAGGACGATCAGCGCCGCCAGGCCGAGACCGGCGCCGAGTTTTCCTGACCAGGTCATGACACGCTGCTCCGATCCCTCGTGCGGGCGTCGATCAGCCCGTACAGCAGGTCCACGACGAGGTTCGCGCCGAGCACCGCGATGGTGATCACCAGGAAGATCCCCTGCATGAGCGCGTAGTCGTTGTTCTGCACGGCCTGCAGCAGCTTCGACCCGATGCCGGGGTAGGAGAACACCTGTTCGGTGACGATCGACCCGGACACCACGAAGCCGAGCGAGATCGCGAACCCTGCGACCGACGGCAGCACCGCGTTGCGGGCCGCGTACCGGATCATGATCCGGCTGTCGGTCAGGCCCTTGGCCCGCGCCGTGAGCACGTAGTCCTCCGACATGGCCGAGACCATCATGTTGCGCATGCCCAGCAGCCACCCGCCGATCGACGAGATGACGATCGTCAGCGCGGGCAACGCGCCGTGGTAGATCGCCGAGCCGATGAACTCCGGATCCCAGCCGGGATCCAGCACCACGTCGTAGCCGCCGTTGAGCGGGAACCAGCCCAGCCCCGACGAGAGCACCGCGACCAGGAGCAGCGCCAGCCAGAAGTACGGCACCGCGGACAGCACCGTGGTCGCCGGCACCAGCGAGTCGAGCCAGGTGCCGCGCTTCCAGCCGACGACCGCGCCCAGCCCGACACCGAGCAGGAACGAGATCAGGGTCGCGAGCCCGACCAGGACGACGGTCCACGGCAACGCGTCGGCGATCACGTCCGACACCTTCGCCGGGAACGCGCTGACCGACACCCCGAGATCGCCGCGCAGCAGGTTGCCGAGGTACGCCAGGTACTCCTCGGCGAACGACTCCTTGCCGCCCGTGCCGAGCAGGGTCTCGTAGGCCGTGCGGGCGGCGGGGTCGACCGATCCACCGCGCTGCTGGAGCTTGGCCATCAGGATGTCGACCGGGTTGCCCGGCAGCATCCGCGGGATGACGAAGTTCAGCGTCACCGCCGCCCACAGCGCCGTCAGGTAGAAGGCGAGCTTGCGCAGGTAATAGCCCATGGTCAGTTACCGGCGGGCTTGAGCTTCATGTACACCTGGGAGGCGTCCGGCCGCTTCCACACGGCGGGGAACGCGTAGAGGTCGTCCTTGCTCGGCCAGCCGGTGAAGGCCTTGGCGTTGAACTCGCTCGGGATCCCGCCGGTCAGCACCGGGATGTACGGCAGGTACTTCTCCAGCTCGACCTGGATGGCGTCGTAGTGCGGCTGCCGCGCGGGGTCGCCGCGGTCGGTCTTCTTCAGCGCGGCCAGCGCGTTGTCCACGATCGCGTTGCTGAACCGGGCGAAGTTCGGGTTCGCGGGCTGGCCGACCGGCGCCGTCGTCGCGGTCGAGAAGAAGTAGCTGTAGGTGTAGTACGGGTCCGGTGCGGGGCCCTGCTCCACCGAGTCGATCAGCAGCTCGTACTGGCCGCGGCCGCGGGCGTCGGCCCACTCGTTCCACGAAAGCTGCTGCGGGGTGATCTTGATGCCGATCTTGAGCAGCTGCTGGCTCAGCGTCTCGAGCGTGGTGATGTAGTCCGTCCAGCCGGCGACCACCTTCACCGTGAGCGCCAGTGGCTTGCCGTCCTTGGCGTAGAGACCGTCCGCGCCCTTGACGTAGCCGGCGGAGGTGAGGATCTGGTCGGACTTGGCGACGTTCGCGTCCATCGGCGCCATGCGGTCGGTGAGCTTGCTCGACAGCAACCCCGCGTCGCGCGGCTGCAGCGTGAAGCCGGGGGACATCTCGCTGTTGACGTTCTGGAACGCCAGCGAGTTGATCTGCGTCCGGTTCATGCCGTAGTAGATCGCCTTGCGCACGGCGGGGTCGGTCTGCGCGCCCTGGCAGCCGAGCTGCGCGTTGGAACAGGTGAACAGCGCGACCTGGTTGAGCGGCAACGTGATCGCCTTGTAGCCGGGGTAGTTCTTCTCGATGTCCTTGATGTCCGGGATCGGGCCGGTCTGCCAGTCCACGGACCCGGCCTTCAGCGCGTCGACGCCGGCCTGGTTGCCGGACAGCGACAGGTACCTGACCTGCTTGAGCGCCGGCTCGCCGCCCCAGTACTTCGGGTTGGCCTTGAGGGTGAACGACTGCGCCTTGAAGTCGCCGAGCTGGAACGGTCCGGTGCCGACCGGGTTCGGGTTCACCTCGGTCGCCGGCGTGGCGTAGTTCTTCCAGATGTGCTCGGGCATGATCCAGAGCTGGCCCAGCACCTGCGGTCCGTCCATGTAGGACGGTTCGGGGAACTTGACGGTGACGTGGGTGTCGTCGACCGCGGTGACCGTGCCCTTGAAGCCGGTCTTGTTGACGGCCGGGGTCTTGGCGACCATGTCGAGGGTGAACTTCACGTCCTCGGCGGTGAACTTCTCGCCGTCGGACCAGGTCACGTTGTCCCGCAGGGTGACCGAGAGCTCGGTGCCGTCCGCGTTCCACTTGAACTCGGTGCCCAGCATGGGTTTCGGCGGCTGGTCCTTGGCGATGTTGAAGAAGAACAGCGGCTCGTAGATCGTGCCCGGCCCCTCGATCTGGGTGGGGGCGTACGGGTTGAAGTTGAGCTGGAAGTCGCCTGCCTGCCCGGTGTAGACGACGAGGGTGTCCCGGCTGCCACCACCTCCGCCGGATCCCGAACAGGCCGCGGTGCCCGCAAGGACCACCGCCAGACCGAGTGCGCAGAGCTTCTTGAGCATCGTTGATCCTCCCCGTCGCTGGGTGGTTCGCGGCGAGGATTCTTCAGTTGATAAACAAAGAAAGTCAACGGTCCGAGATGCTTTACTGGTTGCCACTTGTCGATGAGGACAAGTTCGTCGTTCGACGGAGGAATGCGGTGAGCGGACCGGCGCGGGTGACCCACGCCAGCACCAGAGCGGCCGTGCTGGACCTGATCCGCGCGGCCGGCATGATCAGCCGCGTCGGGCTGGTGAACGCCACCGGTCTCACCGGCGGCACGATCTCCACCGTCGTCCGCGGCCTGCTCGACGAGGGTCTGGTCGCCGAGACCGGGCACGCCGAGTCCACCGGCGGCAAACGCCGAGTCATGTTGCAGCTCAACCACTTCGCGCGTTATGCCGTCGGCGTGCACCTCGACGACGCGCGGATCACCTACGTGCTCACGAACCTCGGCGGCGCCGTCGTCGCGCGCATCTCACGTGCGGGCAGCGGCACGGACGAACCCGCGGCCGTGGTCGCGCGGATGGCTCGCGAGGTCGGCGCGCTGATCGAGAGCGTCGGTGTCGAACGCGATCGAATCCTGGGCCTCGGCCTGGTGTCGGCCCGCCCGTCGGCGCACGACTCGTTCGCCCGCGAGGTCGAACTGGCCACCGGGCTGCCGGTGGTGCTGGACGACGACGCGACCGCCGCCGCGATCGGCGAGCACTGGTCCGGTGGCGTCGGGGCCACGTCGACGTTCGCCGCGATCTACATGGGCACCGGCCTCGGCGCCGGTGTCGTGCTGGGCGGCGCCACGCACCGGGGACCGAGTGGCCACGCCGGTTCGATCGGCCACACGTGCCTCGACGTGGACGGACCGCGGTGCTGGTGCGGCGGGTCGGGATGCCTGGAGGTGCTGGCAGGTCCCGCCGCGGTGGTCGCGCAGGCGCGGGCCGACCGGTCGCTGTCCCGCGCGGCCGGCCTGGTGGGTGGCCGGACCCGTGGCGTGGCACCGGTCGCGGCGGACTTCGCGGCGATCAGCAGGGCGGCCCGGCAGGGCAACGCGCGGGCGCTGGCGTTGCTGGAGCGGTCCGCCCGGTACATCGCGGTGGCCGCGCGCTCGCTGGCCAACGTGCTGGACCTCGAGGTGCTGGTGCTGACCGGCCCGAGTTTCGCCATCGCGGGCTCCGTCTACCTGCCGGTGCTGCGCGCCGAGCTGGACAGCGCGTTCATCGCCCGCGACGCGCACCCGGTCTCCGTGCGGTTGTCGGCCTCGGCCGCGTCGGCCCCGGCGATCGGGGCCGCGGCGATCGTGCTGCAGTCCGAACTCGTGCCGCGCCGGCAGGCCCTCCGCCTACCGGACGACCTGGCCGCCGACGAACCCCCGGTCTTCGTCCGCTGACCGTGACGGCCGCCCGCCCCGAAGCGCCCCTGTTGCCGGCCGGCACGCGGGGCCCCTTCGTGCTCTCATGCGAAACGAAAGGTCCCCGCGTGTCCAAAAATGGGGCTGGTGGGGAGCATGTGGGTGAACGGGCACTAGGCCTTACGGGCAGACGTTCGAGGTGCTGTTGTTCAGCTTGAGGTTGCGGAACGTCGTGTTGGTGCCGCAGGGGCTTTCGCGCACCGACGAGTTGGTGACGGTCAGGTTCTGGATGGTGATGTCGCTGTTGTTCGGGAACTCCGAGCGCGCGGCCAGCCGGATCTCCCCGCCGCCGGTCACGGTGCCGCTCTGGGCCGCGAGGTTCACGTTGTAGCAGTTCTCGATCAGGACGGCGTTGTTGCCGGTGTTCGCCAGATCGATCCGGTCGATGGTGAGCCCGCCGCTCTCCGACACGCAGAACACGCCGCGGCCGCCGCCACGGGCCCGGACCGTGCCGACCCGGATGTTGGTCGGATAGCCCGAGCCGACGCGCCCGTTGCGGTTGGCCGTGCGGAACGCCGCGTACCCGGTGCCCGCGCCGGCGTTCTCGGCGTCCACCGTGCCGACCGTGGCGTTGATGGTGTCGTTGAGCAGCAACCCGGACTCACCGACGTTGCGAGCCGTCACTGTGCCGACGGTGAGGCCGTCCACGCCGTACGTCTCGACGGCGTGGCTGCCGGCGCCGGACACGAAGACGTTGTCGATCCTGATGTTGCGGCTGCGCACGCTGGTGTTGCCGCGGTTGTCGATCCGCACGCCGAGGCCGCCGGACAGCCTCATGTCGATCTGCCCGAGGACGAGGTTGTCGACGTTGCGCATGAAGATCCCGTACAGCGGGCGTCCGGTGAGGCTGAGGTAGCGGACCTCGACGTCGCGGGTGCCGCGTGAGTAGATCGGGGCCTGGTCTCCGGAACCGGTGCCGGTCACGTTGATCGTGCCGCAGACGTCGATGCCGGTGTAGCTGGGCAACGAGATCCGGGCGCCCGCGCTCACCGAACCGTTGCCGCGCACCACGACCCACTGTTTCGAGGTGCGTCCCGCCGTGAGGCTGTCCACCGCGGCCTGGACGGCCGACCGCATGTCGCCGCCGGTGTAGACGGTGCGGCCGCCGTTGCGGGCGGTCCACGTGCTGCCGCTCAGCACGGCCTCTGCGTTGAACGCCTGGTCGCCACAGGCCAGGAGCCGCGGCTCCGCGTGTGCCGGCGGCACGCCGCCGAGCATCGCCGACACGGCCACGATCGCGCCTGCTCGCCACCTGGTCGAGAACATGGGGAAATCTCCCTTCCGCCAAGAGAATTTGGGGAATCGACGGGGCTTCCTCGTCAGGCATGTTATCGCTAACATTCGTATCAGAAAAGGTAATCGAAGCGATTCGATTCGAATTCGAACGGTGAGAGCGGTCGAATGAAATTCAGCAACGGGTACTGGCTGCTGCGCGACGGCGTCAAGGCGGCGCATCCGGTCGAGGTCTACGACATCACCCAGACGGCGGGGAAGTTGGTGGTGCACGCGCCGACCCGCCCGATCCGCCACCGCGGTGACCTGTTGCAGGGCCCGGTCGCGACGGTCCGGTTCTCCTCACCGATGCCGGACGTGATCGGGGTGAGCCTCACGCACTTCGAGGGCGAGCGACCCAGACAGCCGGAGTTCGCGCTGGCCACCGGGGAACCGCACGTGCACCTCACCGACGAGAGCCTGACCTCCGGCGCGCTGCAGGTGCGGATCGGGCGCGACTGGAAGGTCGAGTTCGTCGCCGGCGACCGGGTGCTGACCGCCAGCGAGGGCAAGGGCATGGGCTTCCTGACGCTGGACGACAAGCACTACGTCCGCGACCAGCTGTGCCTCGGCGTCGGCGACGTCGTGTACGGGCTCGGTGAGCGTTTCGGGCCGTTGGTGCGCAACGGCCAGGTGGTGGACATCTGGAACGCGGACGGCGGCACGAACAGCGAGCAGGCGTACAAGAACGTGCCGTTCTACCTGACCAACGCGGGTTACGGCGTGTTCGTCAACCATCCGGGACACGTGTCGTTCGAGGTCGCCTCGGAAAAGGTGACCTGCGTGCAGTTCAGCGTCGAGGGGCAGTCGCTGGAGTACTTCGTGATCTACGGTCCGAGCCCCAAGGAGATCCTGCGCAAGTACACGTTGCTGACCGGCAGGCCGACGGTGCCGCCGATGTGGTCGTTCGGCCTGTGGTTGTCGACGTCCTTCACCACGTCGTACGACGAGCAGACGGTGTCGAGCTTCATCGACGGCATGATCGAGCGCGACCTGCCGTTGAGCGTGTTCCACTTCGACTGCTTCTGGATGCGCGAGTTCAACTGGTGCGACTTCGAGTGGGACCCGCGCATGTTCCCGGACCCGGTCGGCATGCTCGACCGGCTGAAGTCGAGGGACCTGCGGATCTCCGTCTGGATCAACCCCTATGTGGGGCAACGGTCCCCGCTGTTCGCCGAGGGGGTCGAGGGCGGTTATCTGCTCAAGCGGCCCAACGGTGACGTGTGGCAGTGGGACCTCTGGCAGCCGGGCATGGCCCTGGTGGACTTCACCAACCCGGCCGCCCGCGAGTGGTACGCGTCCAAACTGGACGCTCTGCTCGACCAGGGCGTCGACTGCTTCAAGACCGACTTCGGCGAACGCATCCCCACCGACGTCGAGTACTTCGACGGCTCCGACCCCGAGCGGATGCACAACTACTACACCTACCTCTACAACAAGACCGTCTTCGAGGTGCTGCGCAAACGCCGTGGTGACGGGGACGCCGTGGTGTTCGCCCGTTCCGCCACCGCGGGCTCGCAGCAGTTCCCGGTGCACTGGGGCGGTGACTGCGAGTCGACCTACGAGGCCATGGCCGAGAGCCTGCGCGGCGGGCTTTCCCTGGGGCTGTCCGGGTTCGGCTTCTGGAGCCACGACATCGGCGGGTTCGAGGGCACGCCGAGTCCGACGTTGTACAAGCGGTGGATCGCGTTCGGCCTGCTGTCGTCGCACAGCCGTCTGCACGGCAGCTCGTCGTACCGGGTGCCGTGGCTGTTCGACGAGGAAGCGGTCGACGTGCTGCGGGTGTTCGCCAAGCTCAAGGCCCGGCTGATGCCGTATCTGCACCACACCGCGCTGCAGGCCGCGACAGAGGGAACGCCGATGATGCGGGCGATGGTGCTGGAGTTCCCGGACGATCCGGCGTGCACCCACCTCGAACGGCAGTACATGCTCGGCGACAGCCTCCTGGTGGCGCCGGTGTTCTCGGACAGCGGCGAGGTGTCGTTCTACGTGCCGGAGGGCACCTGGACCGACTTCTTCACCGGTGCCGAGGTCGTCGGGGGCCGGTGGACAACGATGTCTTGCGACTTCCTGACCGTGCCGTTGCTGGTGCGGCCGAACACGGTGCTGCCGCTCGGTGCCGTGGACGACCGCCCGGACTACGACTACGCCGACGGGGTCACGTTGCGGATCCACCACCTCGACGACGGTGCCTCGATCACCACCGAGGTCGCCGGTGCCACGTTCCACACGCGCCGCACCGGCGACCGGGTCGAGATCGAGGCCGAGTCACCGCCGGCCGCGTGGCAGGTTCAGCTCCGCACTGGGGAACCGGTTCCCGCCACGGGTGGCGCGGTGACCATCGAGCTCACTTGAGGTAGCCGGACAGGGGGATGCGCTGGTCGCGCAGGGCTTTCGCGACGACCCCGGCGATCTGCCTGGCACCGGCCGCCTCGAAGTGGGTGTGGTCGTTGCAGAAGAAGTCGCCGACCGGGCCTTTGGTGTAGTCACCGTCGTTGGGGCACAGCTTGAGCGTGTTGTAGAGCGTGTAGCTCAGCTTGTGCAGGTCGATGACGGTGACACCACTGGCCCGGGCCGCGTCGGCGGTCTCGGTGAGGAAGCCGCGGGTGGCGACGGCGGAGTTGCCGCTGCACCTGATCGCCGAGACGGGGGTGAGGAAGATCGGGGTGACGCCGCGGTCCTTGGCGGCCTTGGCCATCACGGTGAGGAGTTCCTTGTACCGCGCGGAACCCACGTGCCGGGGGCAGGCGCGGTCACCGTCGTTGATCCCGAACTGGATCATCAGGTAGTCGCCGGCCTTCATCCCGTTGGTGGGATCGAGCATGCTGAGCCAGCGCTGGTGGTACGTCTTCGGGTCCACCACGCATTCGCCGGCCGAGTCCATGGTGCTCTTGACGTTGGACTCGTACAGCCAGGTCTGGATGCTCCGGCCCGCCACGGCGCTGTTCACCACAGTGACGTCGTCCTTGAACAGCGCGTCGAACTGGTTGCCCCAGCCGACCGGGCAGCTGGACCTCGGGTCGGCCATCGTCGAGTCGCCGGCGAGCCACACCTTCACGCTCGCGGCGCTGGCGGACGCGCCACTGGCGGCGGGGACGCAGTCGGGTCGTTCCGCCGAGGCAGGAGCGGCACTGGCGACGAACGGCAGGACGGCGAGCGCGACCAGGGTCAGAATTCGTTTTCGCACAACGGTCTCCAGACAGGGTTGTCGATCTGCGTGCCGCGGGCGATCACCGGCGAACCGGAGCGCATGGGACGAGGCTAGGGCGAGTTCGTCGATTCGAGCAATTGTGTCGAATCGAGTCGATTCCTTGGTCGCAAAGGAGTTGAGCGCGAGGATGCGGCCTTTCGAATTCGTCGAAGCGCATCGATTTCCGCCAGAATGCCTTGACGAGTGCGAGGCGTCGTGCCAGCTTTCGGTTCATGTCACGACTATTCGTTGGTGGGCGGTCGATCCGCTGGCTCATCGGTTCGGTGGTCGGTGCGGTGATCGCCGCCGGCGTCACGCCGGCGGCCTCGGCGGACGTCCAGGCGCGCAGCGCGATGGACCAGGTCGCGGCGATGCAACCGGGGTGGAACCTCGGCAACACGCTCGACTCGACCGGCGCCGACGAGACGTCGTGGGGCAACCCGCGCATCACCGAAGCGTTGCTGGACAACGTGAAGAGGCAGGGCTTCAAGAGCATTCGGCTGCCTGTCACGTGGAGCGCGCACCTGGCACCGGACGGCACGATCGAGGCCGCGTACCTCGACCGGGTCAAGGAGGTCGTGCGCTGGGCGTTGGCGCGCGGTCTGTCCGTGATGGTCAACATCCATCACGACTCGTGGCAGTGGATCAACACCATGCCGGCGGACCGGACCGGCGTGTTGAGCCGCTTCAACGCCGTCTGGACGCAACTGTCCGCCGCTTTCCGCGATTTCGGGCCGAAGCTGTCGCTGGAAAGCGTGAACGAGCCGCAGTTCGCGAACAGTTCCGGGCAGGCACAGGAAATCCAGCTGCTGAACGAGCTCAACGCGTCGTTCCGGGACATCGTGCGGCGGTCCGGCGGCAACAACGCGAACCGCCTGCTGGTCCTGCCCACCCTGCACACGTCGGCCGACCAGCCGCTGGTCGACGCGCTGGCGAACCAGATGCAGGGCCTCAACGATCCCAACCTGGCCGCGACCGTGCACTACTACGGTTACTGGCCGTTCAGCGTGAACATCGCGGGCGGCACCCGGTACGACGCCACCGCGCAGAACGACCTCACCGGCTACTTCGACCGGGTCTACAACGCCTTCGTCGCGAAGGGCGTCCCGGTGATCCTCGGCGAGTACGGGCTGCTCGGTTTCGACCGGCACACCGGGACCATCGAACAGGGCGAGAAGCTCAAGTTCTTCGAGCACCTCGGCCACTACGCGCGGACCAAGAAGATCACCACGATGCTGTGGGACAACGGCCAGCACTTCGGTCGCACCTCGTTCCAGTGGAAGGATCCCGACCTCTACGCGCAGATCAGGTCCAGCTGGACGACCCGCTCCGGCACCGCGTTCACCGACCAGGTGTTCACCGAGCGGTCGAGCACCATCACCGCCAGGACGATCGCCCTGAACCTCAACGGAACCTCGTTCACGGGGCTGTGGCAGGGCAACACCGCGTTGGTCCGCGGCCGGGACTACACCGTCACGGGTGACCAGCTCACGCTCACCGCGCAGGCGTTGACGAAGCTGAGCGGATCGCGGCAGTACGGCACGAACGCGGTGCTGACGGCCCGCTTCTCCCGAGGCGTGCCGTGGCAGCTGAACCTGATCACCTATGACCGTCCGGTGCTCTCGAACGCAAGCGGCACAACGGCTTCGTTCGCCATCCCGACGAACTTCCGCGGCGACCTGCTCGCCACGATGGAGGCCAAGTACGCCGACGGCACGAACGCCGGGCCGAACGACTGGACCTCCTTCAAGGAGTACGACCGCACCTTCGCGCCCGACTACCCGGCCGGGACCACCCTGCTGAGGCCCGACCTCCTCAACAGCCTCAGGGACAACGCACGAGTGACGCTCACGTTCCACTACTGGAGCGGCACCAAGGTGACCTACTACGTCACCAGGTCGGGCAGCAACATGACAGGAGCGATCGCATGATCCGTACAACGGCCGTCGTCCTCGTCGCCGCGCTGCTCGGCGCGCCCGTCGCCCAGGCGGCACCGGGTGTCCTGGACCAGGCGCACACCGCGGGCCGGGTCACGAAGTCCGGCCAGTACACCTGGCCCGGCGTCTACTTCGAGGGCCGGTTCCGCGGCACCAGCGTCGGCATCTCGCTCAACGACTCGACGAACTACTACGACGTGCAGATCGACGGGCGAACCGTGGCGACGCTGACGAAATCGGGCCGCACCACCTACTGGGTGCGCGGCCTGAGCAACGCCGAGCACCGCGTCCGGCTCGTCAAACGGTCGGAGAGCCCGTGGGCGGCGGGAGAGTTCGGCGGGTTCGTGGGCACCGTGCTGCCGAAGCCGGCGGCACGAGCCCGGCAGATCGAGTTCATCGGCGACTCGCTGACCGCGGGCTACGGCAACCTGTCCACCACCCGCGACTGTTCGGCGAACGGTGGCGTGGACCGCAACACCAACACCGACCTGAGCTTCGGGGCGCTCACCTCGCGCGCGCTGAACGCCGACTACCAGGTCAACGCCATCTCCGGTCGCGGCATGGTGCGCAACTACGGTGGCGGCGATCCAGGCGTCAGCTACCGCACCTTCTACGACCGGGCGTTGCTCAACGTCGAAGGCGACGTGTGGCAGAACCCCGGCAACTGGCGGCCGCAGCTCGTCGTGGTCGGACTGGGCACCAACGACTTCTCCACCGCGCTCAAGCCCGGCGAGCAGTGGCCCGACACGGCCAGCCTCGTCACCGCCTACAAGTCCGCCTACCAGGGCTTTCTGAACAAGCTGCGGGCTCGCTTCGGCGCCGGCACGACGATCGTCGTGTCCGTGCCGGAGGGGTCCGGCACGTTCGCCGACGCCGCCAGGCAGGTCGTACAGGAGCGGGGCGACAGCCGGGTCCGCTACTGGAACTACGCTGACCCGGCACTGGACCGGCTCGGCTGCGACTGGCACTTCTCACAGCACGACCACCAGTTGATCTCCAAGCTGCTGAACGACTACATCAGAGGATTGAGGCTGAACTGGTGAGAAGGCGTGGACTCGCGGTACTGGTGGTGGCCGTGTCGGCAGTGGCGATCGGTGGTCTGGCGGTCCGGGGCAACGCGGACGTGACCGGCCGCGCCGTCGCCGCCGCGATCACCACGACCACGGCGCCACCACCGACGGTGCCGCAGTCCACGCCGACCACCTCGTCACCGTCCTCCACGCCGCAGTCCTCCTCCGCACCACCGGCGACCGTCGCGGCGGCCGGCGCGCCACTGGCAGGGAAGATCAAGCCGGGCGTCACCCGGAACGCGCCGGCCACGTTCTACGGCACCGATGGCGGCGGCGCGTGCTCGTACGACCCCGGCCCGGACCCGTTGACGGTCGCGATGAACTGGTCGGACTACGAGGACTCGAAGGCCTGCGGTGCGTACATCCTGGTGCGCGCCAACGGCAAGAGCCTCACGGTGCGGGTCACGAACCTCTGCCCGGCGCCGTGCCGGGTCGGGCAGCTGGACCTGAGCCGCGAGGCGTTCGCCCGGCTCGCCGACCCGCAGCAGGGCGAGATCCCCGTGACGTGGACGCTGGTCAGCCCGCCGCTGGAGAAGAAGATCTCGGTGCGCTACAAGACCGGGTCCAGCCAGTGGTGGTGCGGCATCCAGGTGATCGACCACCGCAACCCGGTGGCACGGCTGGAGGTGCAGGCCGGCGGGCAGTGGAAGGAAGTCCGGCGCGCCGAGTACAACTACTTCCTCTCCGAGAACGGAGCCGGTTGCGGTGGCGCCCTCGCGGTCACCGACATCTACGGCGAGCGTCTCGTCGTGAACCCGCTGCCGGTCAAACCGGACGTGGTTCAGCCCACGAGCGTGCAGTTCGCCGTGCGCTGACGGCTCGCTCTCGGCACCGGCGGGACCGCCACCATCGGCTCCAACGCGACCTATGGGTGGCGGCACCCGCCGTTCGGATCACCAACCCTGAACGGGCTCGTGTGTGAGGGCTGAGCAGGCTGCCGGAAGTTGTGTCCGTTACTCGTCTGGTGCTCTGCCTTGGGCTCTCATGGCGTCTGCAAGTACCACCAACTCAACATCAACAGGCGTGTTTCTACACCCAACAGGGGTCGCTTCCCGCTGAGAACACCGCAGCGGCTCGACAGGCGGCGACGAGATCGGGTGTAGTTGACGGCGATTCGATCAAGAGTTGGTGGTACTTGCAGGTGTGGGCACCCAGCGAGGCCAGAGGTTTCGGATACCACTTTCGGCCAGGTGCTTAGCAGCCGATCCGGTTGGTCGCGAGCGTGATGTCGTCCATCCAGAGGTCGTACGCGCCGTCGTTCGGCTGGTAGAGCTGCCAGCCGAACTTGACGGTGTTGAAGCGCGGGAACACGAAGTCCACCGGGTTTCCGCCGTGGCTGCGCGTCGACACGGTGAGATCAGGCTGCGGGACGCCGTCGAACCAGAGCTCGATCCGGTTGTCGGTGGCGTCCATCCGCCACTCGACGCACTGCCAGACGTCCTCACGCGACGGTGCCGACTCGCGCCAGTTCGTCCAGTCGCCAGTCGGTCCGCCGTCGGCGCCGACGCCCCAGAACGCACCGTCCGAAGTGGGCGCGTACTGACCACCCAGTGGCCGCACGATCTCCGCACCCTGACCGGTGGCCTCGATCAGGGTGTAGTGGGCCCAGTCGGGCCGGCGCGGAAAGGCGTCGACCTTGAGGCGCACCCGCCCGTAGAAGCTGTTGCCCGGCGCCGAGAAGTCCTCGACCCGGAGGAACGCACGGCCGTTGCGTTCGGTGTGCACACGGAGAACCCGTTGCCCGCGTGGGGCTTTCTCCACGGTGAGGGTGCCGTGGCTGGTGTCGACGCCCCAGTTGAGACTGGTGGCGCCGCCGAGCGGGACCTTCTGGAAGTCCTCGCAGAACAACACGTCCTGGCGGGCGCAGCTGGAGGGGGAGTGGGAGGGGGCCGCGACGGCCGGTGCGGCCGCGGTCGCGAGTTGGAGTGCCAGGAGCACTGAGAGCGCTTTCCACATTGGCATGACTGGAGACTAGGAGATCCTCCTTGGGGAAAGCACTACTTGACACTGGGCGTCACCGAGGCCAACGGCCGGAGGTTCGTGCTGCGCGGGGCGGACCATCCCCAGCCGCACCGCGCGATGGTGGCATAGGCTGCCGGGCATGGCGGGTCCGCGGAAACGTTCTGCGTTGATCGCCCGGCTGGTCAGCGACCAGCCGGGCGGTTCCCAGGCCACCATCCTCGACGAGCTGCGCCGGTGCCTGCTCGACGGCGACGTGCCGCCGGGCACCGAGATCCCGCTGGACGCGGTCGCGCAGGTGTTCGGGGTGAGCCGCATCCCGGTGCGCGAGGCGCTCAAGACGCTGATCGGCGAGGGCCTGGTCGAGCACCAGCCCAACCTGGGCTATCAGGTCGCCCGGCTGACCACCCACGAGCTGCACGAGTTGTACGTGGTGCGCGAGGTGCTGGAGGTGGCGGCGCTGACGGCCGCGGTCGCCGCGGCGGGGGAGCAGGACGACCTGGAGGCGACCGCGACGCACGAGGCGCTCGGCCAGGCCATCGAGGCCCACGACGTGCGCGGTTACCACCGCAACAGCAGGCGGTTCCACCTCGCATTGGTACGGCCGTGCGGAATGCATCGGCTGCTGGCGATGCTGGAGTCGGCGTGGAACACCACGGAGCCGGTGCGGCCCATGGCCCACGTGTCCGACGGTGCGAAGGCCGAGATGCACCGCGACCACGAGGAGATGCTCTCGGCGTTCCTCGCCAGGGACGTGGACAGGCTGGTCACGGCGGCACGGGCGCACCACGGCCGGCTGCGGGCGTCACTCGCCGCGTTGCCTCGTGACACAGGGTTGTTCGTCGACTCCGAATAGCGAGGCCGGAAAGATATACGGTTCGCGTCATGACGGCGTAACACGGCGGGACCAGGCTGCTCGCACCCCACCCGGAGGGCACGAGGAGTTGGTGATGACCGATACAGTCTCCCGCCCGGCGACGAGCACGACGCCAAAGTACGACCCGCGCCTCACCAACGAGGACCTGGCGCCCCTGAAGAAGCAGACCTGGGGCTCCTACAACATCTTCGCGTTCTGGATGTCCGATGTGCACAGTGTCGGCGGGTACGTCACCGCGGGCAGCCTGTTCATGCTCGGCCTGTCCAGCTGGCAGGTGCTGCTGGCGCTGCTCGTCGGAATCGGCATCGTGCAGGTCTTCTGCAACCTGGTCGCGAAACCGAGCCAGGTGACGGGCGTGCCGTACCCGGTCATCTGCCGGGCGTCGTTCGGTGTGCTGGGCGCGAACGTCCCGGCGATCATCCGCGGGCTGATCGCGGTGGCCTGGTACGGGATCCAGACCTACCTGGCGTCCGCGGCGCTGAACGTGGTGCTGCTCAAGCTCTTCCCGGCTCTCATGCCGTACGCGGACGTGCAGCAGTACGGGTTCCTCGGGCTGCCGTTGCTCGGCTGGGGCTCGTTCGCCGTGCTGTGGGTCGTGCAGGCGGCGGTGTTCTGGACCGGCATGGAGACGATCCGCCGGTTCATCGACTTCTGCGGTCCCGCGGTGTACGTGGTGATGTTCCTGCTCACCGGCTACCTGATCTACCGGGCCGGCTGGGGCGCGATCGACCTGAGCCTCGGCGAGGTCCGTCACACCGGACTGGCTTCGGTGCCGGTCATGCTCGGCGCGATCGCCCTCGTCGTCTCGTACTTCTCCGGTCCGATGCTGAACTTCGGCGACTTCTCCCGCTACGGACGGTCGTTCGCCGCCGTCAAGCGAGGCAACCTCCTCGGCCTGCCGGTGAACTTCCTGGTGTTCTCGGTGCTGGTGGTCGTGACCACGTCGCTGACCCTGCCGGTGTTCGGCGAGCTCATCACCGACCCCGTCGAAACGGTGGCGCGCGTCGACAGCACGTTCGCGATCGTGCTGGGTGCGCTGACGTTCACCATCGCGACCATCGGGATCAACATCGTGGCGAACTTCATCTCGCCAGCGTTCGACTTCTCCAACGTCAGCCCGCAGAAGATCAGCTGGCGCGCGGGCGGCATGATCGCCGCCGTCGGGTCGGTGCTCATCACGCCGTGGAACCTCTACAACAGCCCGGAGGTCATCCACTACACGCTGGAGGTGCTCGGCGCGTTCATCGGCCCGCTGTTCGGTGTGCTGATCGCGGACTACTACCTGGTGCGCAAGCAGAAGGTGGTGGTGGACGACCTGTTCACCATGTCGCAGGGCGGCCGCTACCACTACCGCAAGGGCTACAACCCGAAGGCGATCGGCGCGACGGCCGCCGGCGCGATCCTGGCGGTGCTCCCGGTGCTGGTGCCCGCGCTGTCCGGTGCCGCGCAGTACACCTGGTTCATCGGCATGGCCGTGGCCCTGGCGGTGTACGCGCTGGCGTCCAGGAGTGCCCGGTGATCATCAAGGTCGTGAACCCGAACACCAGCCTGGAGATGACCGGGCTGGTGGAACGGTCGGCCAAGGCCGTCGCGGCGCCGGGGACCGAGGTGTACGCGGTGAGTCCGGCGATGGGGCCCGAGTCGATCGAGAGCCACTACGACGAGGCGCTCAGCGTGCCGGGGTTGCTGGAGGAGATCCGGGGCGGTGAAGAGTCCGGTGTGGACGGTTACGTGGTGGCGTGCTTCGGCGATCCGGGACTCGACGCCGCGCGGGAGGTGGCGCGCGGCCCGGTCGTGGGCATGGCGGAGGCCGGAATGCGCACCGCCGCCTACCTGGGACGGGGTTTCACCGTGGTGACCACCCTGTCCCGCAGTCGCGGCCGCACGTGGGAACTCGCCGAACGCTACGGGATGCGCGACCTGTGCCGGGGTGTGCACGCCTGTGACATCCCGGTGCTCGAGCTGGAGGGCGACGCGCTGGACGTCGTCACGGCCGCCTGTGCCCGCGCCGTCGAACAGGACGAGGCGGACGCGGTGGTCCTCGGCTGCGCGGGCATGACGGACTGGGCGGCGCCGATCGCGGCGGCGATCGGCGTGCCCGTCGTCGACGGCGTCCAGTCCGCCGTCCTCACGGTGCAGGCGCTGGTGGAGATGGGGTTGCGCACCGGCAAGCGGGACGAGTTCGCCACCCCGCTGCCGAAGCGGTACACGGGGATGTTGCGCGACTTCGGTTGCTGAGTGCTCTTCTCCGGCCTCTTGCGCAGAACATTGGTAAGCGCTTTCCTGTCATGGTGAGTATGGCGTCGGCTGGCGCGGAAATCACGACAGGGCGGTGAGTTTTGGCTATTCGACGGTCGAATCGATGGTCGAACAAGTTCTGGGGGCTCGTGCTCGGCTGCGTTGTCGTGGCCGGACTGTGCACCGCTCAGGCGGCGGTGTGGGCAGAGCAGGTCCGGCCGGCCGGGCGGACGGTCGACTTCACCGGATCCTGGCAGTTCGCCCTGGTCAACACCACTGGTGAGGACGCGCCACAGCCCGGTGAGCACGACCCGGCGTGGCGGGACACCCGGCTGCCGCACGACTGGAGCATCGGGCTCGACCCGGTGCAGAGCCCGCACACCAACGCCGGAACCGGCTTTCTGCCAGGCGGTCTCGGCTGGTACCGCAAGACTTTCACGCTGCCGCGGTCGATGGCCGGAAAGAAAGTGTCGATTGAATTCGACGGCGTCTACATGGACTCCGAGGTGTATCTCAACGGCGTATTGCTCGGCCGTCATCCCTATGGCTACACCGGATTCGCCTACGATCTCAACGCGCACGTGGATGGCACGCCGAACGTCCTCGCGGTCAAGGTGCGCAACCAGGTGCCCAGCAGCCGGTGGTACTCCGGCAGCGGCATCTACCGCGACGTCCGGCTGGTCGTCACCGAGCAGACCCGGGTCACGCGCCACGGCGTGCAGGTGACGACGCCCGATCTGGCGAACACGATCAAGTCGGGGTTCGCCACGATGCGCGTGGCCACGACGGCGGTCGGCGACGGTCAGGCGGAGATCGTCTCGACGGTCCGGGATCCGCGCGGCCGAATCGTCGGCAGGGGAACGACGCGGGCGGCACTGGGCACCACCCCGAGCACCGCCACCACGGACATCAGGATCGCCCGGCCGTCGCTGTGGTCGGTGGACCGGCCTCAGCTGTACACAGTGGACAGCGAGATCCGGGTGGGCGGCAAGGTCGTCGACACGGTCAGCACGCGCACGGGCATCCGGTACTTCGGCTTCGACCCCGACAACGGCTTCTCGCTCAACGGCGTGGAGATGAAGCTCAAGGGCGTCAACCTGCACCACGACCTGGGCGCGCTCGGCTCGGCGGTCTCGTCCGACGCGATCGTCCGCCAGTTGCGGATCATGAAGAGCATGGGTGTGAACGCCGTGCGCACCTCGCACAACCCGCCCTCACCGCAGTTCATCCGGGCGTGCGAGGAACTGGGCATCCTGTTGCAGGTCGAGGCGTTCGACACCTGGCGGACGCCCAAGGTCAAGTACGACTACGGGCGGTTCTTCGACGCCAACAGCAGCGCCGACCTCAGCGAGATGGTGCACGCCGCCAAGAACTCGCCGTCGGTCGTGATGTGGTCCATCGGCAACGAGATCCCCGACTCCGGTGCTGCCGCGGGTCCGCCGATCGCCCGGCGCCTGATCGACGTCGTGCGCGCCATCGACACCACCCGCCCGATCGTGATGGGCTCCGACAAGTACCGGCGGGTGCCCGCGATCGGCTCGCCGCAGGACCAGATCCTGCAGATGCTCGACGGGCTGGGCCTGAACTACAACAACGCCTCCTCGATCGACGAACTGCACGTCCGTTACCCCACCAAGTTCTTCTTCGAGGGCGAGTCGTCGTCCTCCACCTCGACTCGCGGCTACTACCAGGACCCGGAACAGCTCAACACCGGTGAGAACTACACGCCGGGAAGGCGCAACACGTCCTCGTACGACAACAACCTCGAAACGTGGACGTACAGCGGTGAATACGGGTTGAAGAAGGACCGCGACCGCAAGTGGTTCGCCGGGCAGTTCCTGTGGACCGGCATCGACTACATCGGTGAACCGACGCCGTACGACGTGTTCCCGGTGAAGTCGTCGTTCTTCGGCGCGGTCGACACCGCCGGGTTCCAGAAGGACTTCTACCACCTGTTCCGCAGCCAGTGGAGCAACGAACCGATGGTGCACCTGCTGCCGATGGACTGGACCGCCCACCGGCCGGGCGAGCCGGTGTCGGTGTGGGCGTACAGCAACGCGGACACCGTCGAGCTGTACCTCGACGGCAAGTCGTTGGGGGAGCGGAAGTTCGACACCAAGACCACCGTCTCTGGCGCGAAGTATCTCGAGACCACCGAGGCGACCGGGGACGACAAGACGGTCACCACCGGCCCCTTTCCGGGCAGTTACACCAGCCCGAACGGCAGCGCGGGCAAGCTGCACCTGACGTGGTCGGTGCCGTTCCAGCCCGGCCGGCTCACCGCGGTGGCCAAACGGGGTGGCGTGGAGGTCGCGCGGGACGAGGTCCGCACCGCGGGTGAGCCGCACGCTCTCCGGCTGACCCCGGACCGGAGGGTGACGAAGGCGGACGGCAAATCGCTCACGTTCGTCACCGCCGAGGTCGTCGACCGCGCGGGCGTCGTCGTGCCGGACGCGGACGACCTGATCTCGTTCCAGGTCCGCGGCGGCACCCTGGCCGGCCTGGACAACGGCCGTCAGGAGAGCGCGGAGAACTACCAGGCTTCGTCGCGGACCGCGTTCAACGGCAAGGCGCTCGCCATGGTCCGATCAGGACAGTCGGCCGCGATCACGGTGACGGCACGGGCACCGGGACTGCGCGCCGCGAGCACCGTCGTCGTGGCGGCCGGCGGGCGACCAGGCAGGGCGCAGGTCACCGCCGATCCGGGACCCGCACCGGTACCGGCACCGGCGGCCGACGCGAGCTACTCGGGTGCCCGCGACACGATCCCGGCGGCGATGCTCGACGGGAACGCTTCGACGTACTGGTCGAACTACTACCTCAAGCGCGCCACGGGCCTGCTGCCGGCGGTGAGCCGGGCGCACGCGGCGGACTGGGTCTCGTTGCCGGCGCCGGACGGTCCGGTGAGCTCGGTACACGCCTCGTTCGTCGCCGACGCGGCACACGCCCTGCCCGCCTCGATCTCGGTTTCGTACTGGAACGGCGCGAAGTTCGTGCCGGTGCGCGACGCGAAGATCGAGTGGGGCAGCGCGGTGAACATCACCTTCGCCCCCGTGCGCACTGACCGCCTCCGGCTGGATCTCACCAGCTCCGCACCGGGAACCACTCAGGGGTTCCTCGGCATTTCGCAAGCCTCGGTAGGAAGTTAGGAGCGCGCCATGTTACGCACAGCTTTGGCTTTGGCCGTCCTGCTCGGTCTCGTCGTCACACCCCAGGCCTCCGCCGCCTCGCTCGTCGAGGTGACGAACTTCGGTCCGAACCCCAGCAACCTCCGCCTGCACGTGTACAAACCGGACCGCGTCGCCGCCAGGCCCGCCGTCCTGCTGGCTCCGCACTACTGCACCGGTTCGGGCCCGGACATGTATCGCGGCACGGAGTTCGCGAAACTGGCGGACCAGTACGGGTTCGTCGTGCTCTACCCCTCGGTCACCCGCGCGGACAAGTGCTTCGACGTGTCGTCACCGCAGGCGTTGCGGCGGGACGGCGGGAGCGACCCGGTCGGGCTGGTGTCGATGGTGCGCTGGGCGCTGCGGCAGTACCAGGGCAATCCGGCCCGCGTGTACGTGACGGGCATCTCGTCCGGCGCCATGATGACCAACGTGATGGTCGCCAACTACCCGGACGTCTTCGATGCCGGCGCCGCGTTCGCCGGTGTGCCGGACGGCTGTTTCGCGACGAACAACGGCTCCTCCTGGAACAGCGAGTGCGCCAACGGCCAAGTGCTCAAGACGCCGCAGCAGTGGGGCGACATCGCGCGGTCGGCCTTCCCCGGCTACAACGGCAAACGGCCGCGCATGCAGCTCTGGCACGGCACCGCCGACGACGTCCTGCGCTACCCGAACTTCGGCGAGGAGGTCGACCAGTGGACCAACGTCCACCGGTTGTCCACCACGCCGACGTCCACCGACTACCCGCAGGCCAACTGGACCCGCCGCCGCTACAGCGACAAGGTCGAGTCGATCTCGCTGCAGAACGTCGGCCACAACCTGATGGCGTCCGGGATGGCGTTGCGCGCCGTTCAGTTCTTCGGTCTCGACCGCCGGGCGTGAATACGCGTATGGGTGGGAGCTCGCTCCCACCCATGCACTTCCGCTGATGAAATGCACGTCACAACGCGGAACGAATTGAGACGCATTCAACAGTTGAAACTTCACACACATTCCGGTTGACGTTGTGAGCGTGCACATCAAAACTGCGGAGGTGGTCACTCCTACCCCTTCACCCGGCTGGAAAGCCGACTCCGCGCACGCTCTGCGCCTGGCCGGCGAGCGCGAACGGCGGCTCGCCGAGTTCCGCGCGAAAGTGCGGGCGGCGGGTGAACAGTGGGCCTGGAACCGGCCGGCGGGGCTGACCGAGCTGTTGTGCGCGGCCGCGGCCGACGACCCGGAACTCCTCCGGCTCGCGCGCGCCAGTGCGCAGGTGCTCGAGGACTTCCTCGACGGGCATTGCCGCAACATCGTGCCGCCTCTGTCCGGTGATCTCGCCGCCGACCTGATCGACGGCAAGACGGTGCCGCACGACGTGCTGGACCGGCTCGCACCGGACTACGTGGTCCTGATCTCCGACCAACGTGACGCGTGGGTGCACGAGCACGAGTGCGATGGCGTTCTCCGCACGACCAGGTCCGGCCTTCTCGTGCTGCTCGTGCCGGAACGCGAGACCGAACTGCTGGACCGGATCACCGGGCAGCTGGTGGGCGGCAGCAGGTGGGTCGCCACCGCCAGGCGGCCGGTGGCAGGCCTCGCGGACGCCTACGCCGAAGCCGTCGAGGTGCTGCGGCTCGTCTCGGCCGGCTGCCGGCCCGTCGGCACGTACACGGTGGCCGACGTGCTGGTGGAGCAGGCGATCGCCGCCAACACCGCGGTCGCCAGCCAGTTGGCCGAGGTCATCAGGCCCGTGCGGCAGAACCAGGTCCTGTGGGAGACCCTGGTCGCCCTCGTCCACGCGGACTTCAACCGCAACCAGGCGGCCCGCGACCTGTTCGTGCACCGCAGCACGATGGACTACCGGTTGCAGCGCATCGCGAAGATCACCGGCTGGGACCCGGCGGGAGGCCAGGGCGTTCAGCTGCTGAGGGCGGCGCTGTTCGCCGACGCCGTGGCCTGAACGTCAGCGCATCCTGCTGGCCGCCACCACCGCACCGACGCCGAGCAGCACCAGTGCCGCCGCCGGGAACACGACCACCCAGGGCGCCCGCTCGACGTTCGGCATGCCCTCCGCCAGCAGCACTCCCCACTCGGGCTCGGGTGGCTGGGCGCCGAGCCCGAGGTAGCCGAGCGACGCGAGGGCGAGCGCCACGCCGGGCAGGCGCACGAAAGCGTTGCGCAGCACCGGGGGCACGACGGCGGGCAGCACGTGCCGGAACATGATGTGCCAGTTGCTCGCGCCCAGCGCGCGGGCGGCGGTGAGGTGGGCGCTGCCGCGTTGCTCCAGCGCGAGTGACCGCGCGTGGGCGGCAGGGGGAGCCCAGGCCACCGCGGCGACCGCGATCACGGCACTCGTCCACCCCGGACCGGCGGTCGCGGCGACAGCCAGCGCGACCACCACCGTGGGGAGCGCGTTCACCAGGTCGGCGGCGCCGGAGCCACGTCGCCCCGTCACCCCGACCAGCAGGGCGATCACGACGACCAGCGCCGTCACCCCCGCCGCCAGCGCGGCCGTGTGCAGCGCACCGTGCGCCACCCTGGCAAGCAGATCACGGCCCAGCGCGTCGGTCCCCATCGGATGCGCCGCCGACGGTGACAGCAGCCGCGCCGAAAGGTCCACTGTGAACGGATCGCGCCAGATTCCCCACAGCACCACGGCGACCACCGCCACCGCGGGCAACGCGAGGCTCAGCCGTCCGCCGGACGTGATCTCGCGCGGCGCGGCCGACTCCAGCGCTCCGTCGGTGAGCGCCGGACCGAGCAACAACCGTTGTGCCACCGTCCCGAGCGCGCCCGCCGCCGTACCCGCGAGCAGGATCACGAGCACGCACGCCTGGACGACCGGCACGTCCTGCGCCAGCGCCGCGTCCACCGCGAGCCGGCCGAGCCCCGGCACGCCGAACACCACCTCGACGGTCGCGGCACTGCCGAACATGGCCGCGACCACGATGCCGAACTGGCCGGCCACGACGGACCCCGCGCGCCGCACGACCGCCAGCGCGATCGTGCGCGCCCGGAAACCCGCACCCGTCCACGACCGCCGCCACGGCGCGGCGAGCGCGTCCCGCACGGCGTCACCGGCCACCACAGCGAGCACCGCCCCGGCCGGCGTGCCCAGCGCGATCGCGGGCAGCACGGCGTAGCGGAGATCGCGCCAGCCGGACGTCGGCAACCACCCCAACCGCACGGCGACGACGAGCAGCAGAACCGCGCCGATGAGGAACTCGGGCAGCGCCGCGAGCACGGCGGCGAAGCCCGCGCGTCCGCCGACGGACTGCCCGCGCAGGCCGCGCACGAACGGCCTGGCTACCAGCGCGGTCATCACGAGGACCGCGACCAGCGCCGCGAGGGCCGTCAGGGTGACGGACACCGCGATGGCCGGCCCCAGCTGACCCGTCACTGGTTCACCTGACACCCATGAGGTGCCGAGATCGCCGTGCAGGGCTCGGCCGGACCAGCGGGCGAGCAGTTCCAACGGGCCGGCGTCCAGACCGAGTTCGCGTCGCACGGACGCGATTGCCTCGGCGTCGGGCTCGCGGTCTGCGGAACGGGCTCGCAGCACTGTGAGTGCCGGGTCGCGGCCAGACAGGAGGGGTAGGAGGCCGATCACCGCGGTGAGGCCCAGGAGGGCGCAGAGTCGTGCGAGCGGTCTCATGAGGCGTGGGTCTTGTCGGTGATCGGTCGGCGCTGGGACCTGCCCGCGGCACCCGTGAGGCTGGGCAGGGCGCAGTGCCGGCCGAGCGCTCGGGCCGTGTCGGTGATCAGCGGGCGCTCGTACCTGCCCGCGGCACCCGTGAGGCCCGGCAGGGCGCAGCGCCGTCCGAGCACGTTCATGAGACGCGGGTCTTGCCGGTGATCAGCAGGCGTTCGTACGGGTCCGTGGACAGGCCGCTGACCCCGGCCGAGTGCCCGATGGCGGTGCGCTCGTGCACCAGCGGCACCACGGCGTTGGTGGCGAGGACCGCGTCCTGGGCCCGCATCGCCGCCTCCTGGCGCGCGGAGACGTCCTCGATGGCCATCGCCTGGCCGATGGCGGCGTCCAGGGCCGGGTCGCAGACCTTGGTCAGGTTGAAGCCGCCGGCGCAGCTGAAGTCGGTGCTGAGGTTCGCGGCCAGGTCGCCGGTGTCCATCGCGTACGAGCGGGAGAAGACCACCGCGTCGAAGTTGCCCGCGAGCAGGTCGGGTTCGAGCTGGCTGTACTTGCGCACCACCTGCTCGACCTGGAAACCCTTGCCGCGCAACGACTCGGCGACGGCGGTGACGACGCCGGTGAGTTCCGGACGGTCGCTCCACGTCGCCAGGGCGATCTTCGGGGAGCCGCCCGCGACAGCGCCCGTCGGGGTGACCTGGCGGGCCGCCGTGTTGCGGAAGACGCCGGTGGCGGCGTCGGCGTGGCCCTCGTAGACACCATGAGCGAGCGCGGCGGGATCGACCGCTTCCCGCACCGCCGCGCGCGACCGCGGGTCCGCGAACGGTGGCTTGGCCGTGTTGAGCAGCAACGACACCGTGCGAGGCAGCGGCACCTCCTCTGCGGTGACGTTGGCGAGTGCGCTGATCGGCACGGTCGTGGCGACGTCGACCTCGCCCGCGCGCAGGGCGGCGGCGCGGGTGTTGCCGTCGGGCAGGAACCGGACGTCGATGCCGGCCAGCGCGGGCACGCCGTCCCAGTACCCGTCGAACCGGCTCAAAGCCGTGCCGGCTGCGACGTTCAGGTCCGCCAGCACGAACGGGCCGGTGCCCGCCTTCGCCGGGTTCACCCGCTCGCCCTGGTAGGCGGCAGGGGCCAGCACTACCAGGTTCGCCGACGAAAGGCGTTGCGGCAGCGTGGGATCGGGCGCGGTCGTGCTCACCTCCAGGTCGAGGTCGCCGACGGCCTTCGCGGTCACGCCGACGCCCTTGATCGCGCGGGGCACCGGGCTCGCGGCCGCCGCGCGGCTGAGCGCGTCGGCGGCGGCCGCGGCGGTGAGCGCGCTGCCGTCGTGGAACTTCACGCCCGCGCGCACGTGGAACGACCAGGTGGTCGGGGACTTGGGCGTCCAGCTCTCCGCCAGCAGCGGCTGCGGCTTGCCGGCGGAGTCGAGCCGCACGAGGGTTTCCGCGATGCCGAGCCTGGTGAGCGTGACGCCGTCATCTCCCCAGGGCGACAACGACTGCACGGGCGCGAACGGCAGTGCGACGCGCAACCGTGCCGGTCCTTCCGCCTGGCTGCCGGCGAAACATCCCGCGGTCAGCGAGAGCACCGCCACGGCGAGCAGGGTCCGTCGCAACAACATGGTGAGCCTTTCGATCATGAGAGGAACGCGCGTCGCCTGGCCGCGATTGCCATCACGCAGGCGCCGGCCAACGGCAGGAGGCCGAGCAGGATCCACGCGACGCGGCCCTGTCCCAGCAGGGCACCGCTCGCCGTGCTGCCGACGAGCACCGCCACGCCACCCGCGGACGCCAGCACGCCGAAGTGCGCGCCGAGCCTGCGGTCGCCCGCCAGCAGCGGCACGAGCTCCATGGCGAACGGGACGACCAGCATCTGGCCGAAGATCAGCAGGACGACGAACACGGTAGCGCCGGTGAGCCCCGGCGGCCGCACCGCGACCACGAAGAACGCGAGCGCCATGACGGTGAAGCCCGCCACCAGCGCCCGGTCGCGGCCGAGCAACCGCCGGGCGAGGCCGGTCGTCGGCAGCTGACCGCAGACCACGAGCACCGACGCGAGCGCGAACAGCAGCCCCAGCGCCGCGTCCGGCGCGCCGACGCGGCGCAGTTCGGCGGGCAGTCCGAGGTAGAGCTGGTTGTACGAGACGAGGTAGGCCGAGTACCCGGCCGCGAACAGCAGGAACGCCCGGTTGCCGAACACCTCGCGCCAGCCGTCGAAGATGCCCTCGTCACGGTGTTCGCCCGGCCGCCGCGGCAGGAACCTCAGGTGCAGCAACGCGATCAGGCCGAACAGCACCGCGCCGATGACGCAGGTGACCGAAAAGCTCGCGGACAGCACGACGCCGAGCAGCGGTCCGATCACCGTGCCGGTCTCGCCCGCCATCGAGCGGATGGCGAACGTGTCCGCGCGTGTGCCCGGATCCGCCTCGCGCGCCAGCGACGCGTCGGCCGCGGGGGAGAACAACGCTCCGGCGAACCCGACGAGCACGACTCCACAGAGGACGGTGGGCAGCCCGGTCGCCACGGCCAGCACGGCGAAACCGGCGGTGCGCACCAGGCAGCCCGCGATGATCAGCGGCTTGGCGCCGAACCGGTCGGTGAGGACACCGCCGAGGGCGAACAGGCCCTGCTGGCTGAACGTCCGCACGCCGAGCACCAGGCCGACCAGCCAGCCGGCCAGCCCGAGGTCGTCGGCCAGGTGCCCGGCGAGGTGCGGCAGCACGAGGAAGAAGCCGATGTTGAACAGAAGCTGGCTGAGCACGAGCAGCCGGGCGGTCCCGGTGAGCGCGCCGAACTGGCGCAGCGCTCGCGAACGACCGCGAAGTGCTGCGCCCACGCTTTGCCTCGTTCCCGCTGGTCAAGTGATTCCCAGCGAGCCTAAGTGAGCCTTACCTGAGCCCTGGTCCCCGTTCGTCGGTTGCCGGAAGATCTTCCGCGTAGTTCGGGTTGCCGCATGCGCACGTCTGCACACGTCAGACGGCGACTCCGTCGAGCTGGAACGTCTGCACCTGGCCCGCCGCGAACGAAGCCCGCAGCAGCTTTCCGTCCAGCCGCACGTCGGTGCGCTGCACGTACCGGTCGCTGCCGCTGGTCGTCGAGGTCGACCACCTGGTGATCAGGCCGGTGGGCAGGGTGCCGAACCTGGTCAGGTCGAACGTGATCGTCTGCGCCGAGGTCGCGGTGTTGACGCCGACGAGCACCAGCCGGCGGGCGGCGGGATCGAAGGCCACGGCGGCGTTTCCGGTGGACGCGGAGATGATCCGCATGCCCGGCCGGATGTGCCGGGTGAACTGCGCCAGCACGTAGAGCTTGTTCTGCACCGCACCCGCTTGCAGCGTGTTCGCGTCGTAGGCGATCAACGCCCACACCGGGGTGGGGTCCATCACCTGCCAGTAGCACCACGCCGTCGGGTGCAGCCAGCGCCAGTCGAGGCACAGGTTGCTGGCCATGGAGAGGCCGGTGCCGTCCTTGTCGCCGTACTCGGAGTTCCAGAGCGCCTTGCCCGCCGCCCGAGCGTCGGAGTGCAGAAGGTCACGGCGACCACCAGAACCCTGGTAGCCGTGCACGTTGATCTGGTTCACGACGGACTTCGTGGTGGCGTCGAAGGAGTTCCACGTGCTGCGCGCGGCGTCGTAGCTGGTCTCGTCGGACGCCGAGATGCGGGTTCCGGACAGGCCGCGGTTGTTCAGCTCCTCACGCAGGTACTGCAGCACGGTCCGTTGAAGCGACGGGTCGAAGTGGCAGCCTTCCTGCTTTCCGGTCGCCGACCAGTAGTCCGACGCGGGCTCGTTGAACGGGTCCACCGTGCGGAACCCGATGCCCCAGCGGTCGCGGAACTGCCGCACGACTTCGGCCATGTACGAGGCGTGGGTGCGGTAGTTCCACGACTGCAGGTTGTTGCTGTTCGCGTTGGCGGCGCCGGACGGGTTGTGGTTGATGCACATCCACCACGCCGGTGAGTTGGCGAACAGCTCCGTCATGGCGCCGCGCGCCGCGGCCTTGACCAGGGACGCGCGCTGTTTCGCGTCCGCGCCCCATTGCCACGAACCGGGGTCGGTGTTGCGCCAGTCCTGCCAGAAGGTCTCGATCTGCTTGAAGCGGGGGATGTTCGGGGAGGCGACCATGGTCTGGCCGTCCACGCTGTTCCAGCTGCACGCGCCGAGGTTGTAGCGGGCGATGTTCATGCCCAGCCCCGGCAGCGTCGTGCCGTTGTAGGTGACGGACTTCGTGGTGAACCAGAGGTCGGCGAAGTCGTCCCGGTCGCCGAACACGTTGGCCCACCAGGCGAGCGACGTGCCCCAGCCCTCCCATGTGCCGTAGCTCGTGCTGGGGTCGATCGCGATGGTCTGGTCGGCACTGGCGTTGGTGCCGATGGCTGTCGCCGCGACGGCGGCCGCCGCACCGGACAACACTGTCCTGCGGGTGACCATGTGTCCTCCTAAGGACTTGGCAGGGTGATCCTCGAATCGAGTCCATCGCTCCACCGCAGCACGATCTCGTTGCCGTGCACGGTGAACAGTGGGGTGGCCAGGGCGTCGCGGCCCCGGTCCAGGCGCACGACGGCGGCGAACACCGCACCGGGTGCCACGGGACCGGTCGTCGCCAGCCAGGGGACCGCGACGTACTTGCCCAGCGGCGACGTGCCGGTGCCGGTGTGCACGCCGGCCTGGTCGAACCCGCGCACGCCGTGCAGCGAGGAGCGCAGGCGCGCACCGCAGACCACGACCTCGGTCCGGGACGCGGTCTCCTCCCGCGGTCGGCTGTCGGCGGCGACCGGCCAGCCGGAGAGCCGCAGCCGGGCGTCCGTTTCGCCGTCCACGCGCACGATCCGGATCTCGGCACCGTCGCGCACCACCGACACCACCAGCACGGGCGGTCCCTCGACGATCTCGCCACCACGGCCGGAACCGTGGTCGGGGGAGTCGTCGGCGCTCGTGTCGACCCAGCGCACGGGTCCCCGCGACGCACCGGCCACCACACCGCCGGGCAGCTCCTCGGTGAACAACGTCCGGAAGCCCGCGCGGTGGCTGGCCGCGCCCGCGGCGTCGAGCAGCACCACCGAGTTGTCCGTGGAGGTCGGCATCGTCGCCGTGGAATAGCCCAGTTTCGCGTACAGGGGCGAGTCCGCCCGCTGGTCGCCGGGCAGCGCGTGATCGGTGCCGTGGTTGATCGTCGTGACGATGCCGTCGGTCCGGCGGGCCGACACCAGCCAGCCCGGCGCCGTGATGACGCGGGTGTGGTCCATCCGCTCGACCGGCAGCGGCCGCTCGTCGTCCGTCCACACGGGATGATCGGCGGGCAGGGCCAGGCCCAGCATTCCCTTGGCGGCCCAGTAGGGCGATCCCGGTCCGGAGTACGCCTGCCGGAGCGCGGGCCAGCCGCCGTGCCAGCCGAGGCGCAGCAGGCCGTCGGGTTCGAGCGCGCCGTGGTCGACGAAGTGCCGCAACACACCGGACGCCGCACGCCGGAGCAGACCGGGCGCCGGCCCCTGGACACCGGTCATCGCGGCGACCCAGAACGGTGCGGCGGCGGCGAACCGGTAGGTGAGGCTGCGGCCCTGCATCAACGGCGACCCGTCGGCGCCCAGGAGTGCGACCGCGTCCTCCAGGTACCTGGCCAGATCGTCCGACCAGGTCCGGCGCACCTGTTGCGAGCACAGCGAGTCCGGGACGTCGAACAGATGCGTCCACAGCAACGGGTACAGGTGCAGCGCCCAGCCCGTGTAGTGGTCGTACGCGCGTTCCTCGCCGTCGCTGAGCCATCCGTCCGCGCGCCGGAACGACGCGTGCACGGCGAGGTCGTGCTCGACGTCCTCCGCCGACCAGGGACCGCCCACCTCGCGCAGGAACGACTCGACGACGATCCGGAACCACACCCAGTTGATCGGCGGGTACGGCTGGCCGACCACGGTGCCCAGCCAGCCCACAATCCGTTCGCGCACGCTGTCGTCGAGCTGGTCCCACAACCACGGTTTGGTCAGTTGTAGCATCAGCGCGATCGACGCGGCCTCGACCTTGGCCTGCCCCAGTTCGTCGGGACGGGGCCAGGCTTCCGGCGAATGCGGGTCGGTGCCGGCGGCGAGGCCCCAGGCGTACCGCTCCAGCAGCGCCGGGTCACCGCCGCCCGCGACCCGGAACCCGGCGAGCAGGAACGTGCGCGCGAACCCTTCCAGCCCGTCGGAGACCGGCCCGTACCGGCTCGGTTCGCCGGGCAGGTCGATCCGCGCGCACCGCGGGGACCAGTGCTGGTGCACGGCGGCGAGCAGGCGGTCGGCGACCGCCTCCCAGTGCGCGCGGGTCCAGCCCGTGCGCGGGGAGAGGAAGCGGTTCTCGGGTGGGAGGATCATGCCTGCACCGCGAGTCCGTGCCTGGTCACCGGTTCGAGCGGCGGCTGCCCGGCGACGTAACGCTCCAGTTCGTCGAGCGCGGCCGCGGTCATGAGCCTGGTCTCCGAGCCGAGCGACCCTGCCACGTGCGGGGTGATCACGACGTTCGGCAGGTCGTACAGCCGCGACCAGGCGGGCAGCGGTTCGGGCTCGGTCACGTCCAGCACGGCGTGCAGACGTCCGTGCGAGCACGCCTCCTCCAGCGCCGCGGTGTCCACAAGGGACCCTCGGGCGGTGTTGACCAGCGTGGCGTACTCCGGGAGCGCGGCCAGTTCCGCGGCACCGATCAGGTGGCGGGTCTCCGGCAACGCGGGCGCGTGCAGGCTCAGCACGTCGGCCTGGGGCAGTGCCTCGGCGAGCGTGACGACCTCGGCGCCGGCCGCCCGCACCAGCGCGGGGTCGACGACGGGGTCGACGACGAGCAACCTGCCCACCTGGAGCCGTCGCAACAGTTCCACCACCCGCCGGCCGACCCGGGAGAACCCGACCAGCACGATCGTGCGGCCCAGCCCGGACAGCTCGCCCCGGCGCTCGCGATAGCCCCAGTCCTCGCGGAACCGGCGGGCGTCCGCGGCCAGGAACGGCACCTTCTTGAACGCCCACAGGATCGACGCCACGGTGTACTGCGCGACCGGCTCGGCGTTGACGTGCGCGGCCGTCGTGACGAGGACGTCGCGGTCGAACACGGCGTCACCGACGTGCGACCGCACGCTGCCCGCCGCGTGCAGGGCGGCACGCAACGCGGGCGCCGCTTCGAGCACGCCGGAGTCGATCGGCGGACAGCCCCACGAGGTGATCAGCACCTCGACCGAGGCCAGCCGGCGGCGCACGGCCGGTGACGAGAAGTCGTGCGCCACCAGGGGGTTGCCGAGCTTGGCCAGCCTGCCGAGCCGCTCCAGCTCGCGCGGGCCGAACTGCAGATCGGCGACGTCCGGGCTCATGGCGAGCAGGACCTCCGGCCGGTGAGCGGTCACTTGACGCTCCCCGCGGCCAGACCCTTGCGCCACTGCCGGTTGAGCACCAGGAACGCCACCACCAGCGGCAGCACCGCGAGCAGCGACCCGGTGATCACCAGCGGGGTGTACTGCGGGAACTGGGTCTGCCGGGTGCTCCACTGGAACAGCCCCAGGCTGACCGGGAAGAGCTTCGGATCGGTGAGCAGGACCAGCGGCAGGAAGAAGTTGTTCCAGATCCCGATGAACTGGAACAGCAGCACGGTCACCACACCGGGCCGCATCATCGGCAGCGCCACGGTGAAGAACGTGCGCAGCTGGCCCGCCCCGTCGACCCGCGCCGCCTCCAGCACCTCGTCCGGCACCGACGCGTCCGCGTACACCTTGGCGAGGTAGACGCCGAACGGGTTGGTGAGCAAGGGGATGAACACCGCCCAGAACGTGTCCACGACCCGCAGTTCCGACGCCAGCAGGTACATCGGCAGCGCCAGCACCGTCGTGGGTACGAGCACGCCCGTCAGGGTCAGCCCGAACAGCACCCGCCGGCCGGGAAAGCTCGTCTTGGCGATGGCGTACCCGCACGAGGCGCAGATCAGCGCGCCGAGCACCGCCCCGCCACCCGCGTACAGCACGGAGTTGAGCAGCCAGTGCCAGAAGATGCCGTTCTCCTGCGTGAACAACGTCTTGACGTTGGTCCACAGGTTCCACTCGCCGAACTCGAACGCGCCGGTGGTGGAGAAGTCGCCGAGCGACTTGGTCGCGGAGGTGACGAGCCACACCAGCGGCAGCAGGCTGTACAACGCGGCGACCACGAGGATCAGGTGCACCGCGGGCACGGAGACCCAGCGGGACTTGCTGTCCACAATGGACGTGCTCATCACGACCTCCTCGTCGAGAAGCGCATGACGACGGCGGACAGCAGCGCGCAGATAACCGCGAGCAGCACCGACGCCGCCGCGGCCCGGCCGTTGTCGCCGGCGACGAACGCGGCTTCGTAGACGTACATGCTCGGCGACCAGGTGCTGGTCACCGTGCCGGTGAAGCCCTTGAGCACCATGGGTTCGGTGAACACCTGCAACGACCCGATGACGGTGAACACCGCTGCCACGAAGATCGTCGGACGGATCACCGGGATCTTGATCGACCACGCGGTGCGGAACCCGCCCGCGCCGTCGGCCCGAGCCGCCTCCACGATCTCCCTGGGGACGGCCTGCAGTGCGGTGTAGAAGATGATCATGTTGTAGCCGACCCACTGCCAGGTCGCGATGTTCGCGATGGACGGCAGCAGCGCGCCGTCGCTCAGCGGGTCGACGCCCAGCACGTTCTTGATCGGGCCGATCGTGGGGCTGTAGAGATAGGCCCAGATCAGGCCGCCGATGACCACCGGCACCGCGTACGGCACGAACACCGCCAGCGACCACATCTGCCGCAGCCGCACGACACCGGAGTCCAGCAGCAGCGCCAGCACGAGCGAGCCGATCAGCATGCTCGGGATGTGGATGAACGCGAACAGCGCGACGTTGCCCAGGCTCTTGTGGAAGGCGGAGTCCGCGATCACCGTGAGGTAGTTGCCGAGCCAGACGAACACGTTCTCGGGACCGGAGAAGCCCAGGCCCTGCAGACGTTCGGTGAACAGGCTGAGGTACAGCGCGTACGCCACCGGCACCAGCACGGTGCACAGGAGCAGCACCGCGAACGGCACGGCCAGCACCGCTCCCGCGAAGTCCTTCTTGCGGGCCCGGTCGGTGACCGGGACGTCTCGGGGCGTTTCCCGTGGTGTTGTTCGCTCGGGCGCGAGGACGCTCATGCCGTCTTCCCTTCTCGTACCGAGAGTCCCCTGGCGCGCATGTCGGCCACGGCGTGCTGCTGGACCTTCCGCAGCGCGTCGGGCAACGTCGTCCCGCCGCTGCGGACCGGCCCGAAGGAGTCCGAGATGGTCGAGAACAACCGCAGGGCGTTCGGGCCCCACGTCCAGTCCGGCACCCGCTTCGCCGCCTCGTCGAGCACGTCGTAGACCGGGTCGCCGAGGAAGAAACCGCCCTTGTACGCCTGCCGCGCGACGGCGCGGTTGGGCAGGTGCGCGGGGAACGGCGTGCTGAACGCACTGCCGATCTTCGGCACCTCGGGGTTGGTGCTGAGCCAGCGCAGGAACTTCAGGGCGGCTTCCGGCTGCTTGCTCTCCGCGGAGATCCCCCAGGCCGTGCCGCCCTGGATCCCGTTGGCGGGCTTGCCGTCCCAGGTCGGCATGGTCGCCACGGCCCAGCGGCCGGTGTCCTTCGGGATGGACCGGTTGAGCGTGCCGACGCTCCACGACGCGCCGAGCACGCCCCACAGCTTGGCGTCGTGGATCCCGGCGATCCAGTCCTGCGAGCCGTAGACGACCCCGGCGACCTGGTTGTCGGTGATCATCGACTGCCAGTACGACGCGGTGCGCAGCGTGCCCTCACCGGTGATGTCGACGGCCCAGGTGTCGCCCTGCGCCGTCCACCACGGATCGCCCGCCTGCCACGACATGCCCGCGAAGAACGAGCCGTCGTTGAGCGGGAACGAGCAGATGCGCGCCTGCGGGTCGACCTTCTTGACGGCCGCGGCCGCCGTGCGGAAGTCGTCCCACGTGCGCGGCAACGCGATGCCGTGCTGGTCGAACAGGTCCTTGCGGTAGTAGAAGACCATCGGCGCGAGGTCCATCGGCACGCCCCACGTCCGGCCGTCCGGCCGCACCCCGCGCCACGCGGCGGGGGAGTACTGGCTCTCCAGGTCGGCCATGTCCGCCGTGAGGTCGCGCAGCCCGCCGGTGAGCAGGATCTGCGGCAGACCCTGGTACTCGACGTGCAGCACGTCCGGCGCGTTGTGCGCCCGGATGGCGTTGGTCTGCTGGGCGTAGCCGCCGGACAGGCCCGCCGCGATCACCCGCAGCTCGACGAAGACGTCCTTCTGCGCCGCGTTGAACGCGGCGACGTACTTGTCCATGCCGGTCAGCCACGACCAGATGGTGATCTTCGTGGCGCCCGGAGGCGCGGCGGTGGCTGTGCAGCCGCCGACGAGACCCGCCGCGCCCAGGGCGGCGGAAGCGCGCAGGAAGCCGCGGCGGGACATGCCGCGGGCCTGCAGCGCAGGGGAAAGCTCCATTGCTGACCCTCCTGCTGGAGTGATGTGGCACACCTCACCCCGTGGCACACTCAGCGGTCAACGAAACGATCAGAAACGCTCGTAACCGACCAGAAGCGAAGAGATGAACCAGAAGTTGGCTGCTCAGCGCCATGAGCTGATCCTGCGCGCCGTCCGGACGCACGGCACGGTCCGATTGCAGGAGCTGGTGGACCTGCTCGGCGCGTCGGCGGTGACGGTCCGCCGGGACGTGACCGCGCTCGCCGACCGCGGACTCGTCGTGCGCGTGCACGGCGGCATCACCATGCCCAAACACGCCGAGCCGTTCCCGCGCGGCGCGCAGTCCGTGGTGGGCCCCACACCGACGCACCCGCTGGTCGGCATGGTGGCGCCCTCGGTGGAGTACTACTGGCCGGCGGTGATCCAGGGCGCGCAGACCGCCGTGGCCGCGGCGGGCGGACGCCTGGTGCTGCGCGCGTCCAGCTACGACGCAGCCGAGGACCGCCGCCGGGTCCACGAACTGCTCGATCGCGGCGTGCAGACCCTGCTGGTGGCCCCGAGCACGACCGGACGCGCCGGCGTCGAGCTGCTGCGCTGGCTCGGCGCGCAGAACGTGCCGGTGGTGCTCGTCGAACGCCTGCCACCGCCCGAACTCCCCACGATCGCGCTGGACGCCGCGGTGACCGACCACGCGATCGGCGCCGGGCTCGCCGTCCGGCACCTGGCCACGCTCGGCCACCAGCGCATCGGCCTCGTCACGTCCCGGCAGAGCCCGCACAGCGACGCCATCCGGACGGGCTGGACCACCGCCGTGTCGTCGTTGGAGCTGCCGTTCCACGGGGTTCCGATGCTCGACGTCCCGCCGTACGGCTCTCCACAGTGGACTCGCGCGGTCGACGAGGTGATCGACGAGTGCCTCGCCGCCTCCGTGCACGCGGTGCTGGTGCACGCCGACCGCGAGGCGATCGGGTTGCTCGAACGCACCCGCGAGCGCGGCATCCGGGTGCCGGACGACCTCGCCGTCGTGTCGTACGACGACGAGGTCGCGGCCGCGTCCGACCCGCCGCTGACGGCCGTGCGGCCGCAGAAACACCGGCTCGGGGCGTTGGCCGCGCAGCTCGCGCTGGCCCGGCTCGCGGATCCGCTGGACCGCCCAGTGCACCGCGTGGTCCTCTGGCCGACCCTGACCGTGCGCGAGTCGTGCGGAACAGCCCTCACCGCGGTGTGAGCTGGCCATGAACGGCGCTTTTGTGGACCTGAGGTCCACAAAAGCGCCGTTCATGGCAGTCATGGGGTGAGCCGGTAGGTGATCAGGGAGCGGGCGGGGATGGTTGTGGTGAATTTGCCGCCGGTCAGGCGGATGGGGGACTGGGCTGTGGTGTTGCCGGTTGTGTTGGTGAGGTAGGGGGTTGCCTTGGTGGCAGCGGAGTTCTTCACGGCGTACGAGACCGATTCCTCGGTGCCGCCGGTGTTGAGGGCGACAACGGCGAGCGAGCCGTCGGTGTTGCGGAACGCGGACAGCAGCAGGTTGCCGTTCGAGGTCGTCGCACCCACGCGGGTCGCGTTGGGACGGATGAACCGGCTGTAGTTCGCCAGCGCCCACAACCGTTTCGAGACGTGGTAGCCGTCGCCGTCCATCTGGATCAGGCCACGCGTCGCGCCGACCGACGCGCCGTACCAGTACACGTAACCGTTGGCGTTGCCGGTGGTGAGCGCGGTGTGCACGGCCTTGGCGATGGTGAAGCCGTCGTATCCGCTGCCGTCGTCCCAGTTCTCGTTCCACGTCGTGCCGTTCGGCGACCACTCCGACATCCAGGTGCGGCGCGAGGTCGGCAGCGGGCCGGTGATCGGGGACGCGTAGGTGTGGCCGGTGTGCGTCGCGACGATGCGGCGCGCCACCGGGTCGGCCTCGATCGCCTTGGTGTAGGTGCTTTGCTGGTCCCAGCCGAACGAGTCGCAGCAGGCGACCTTCAGGCCTCCCGCGACCGGTCCGAGGACCTTGGTGAACTCCGCCGCCTGTGCCGGGGTGAAACGCATCGACGAGTAGGTGGCGGTGTAGTCGGGTTCGTTGGTGAACCCGATGTCGGTGATCCGGATGCCTTCCTGCGCGTAGAACTTGGTGTACTGCACCAGGTAGTTCGCGTAGGCGCGGCGCCAGTCACCGCTCGTGCAGGAGGCGCCGGACAGACCGCAGAGACTGCCGCCGTTGGCCTCGTCGCCGTTGGTCTTCATGTAACCGGGTGCGCTCCAGGCGTTGGCGTAGAAGCGGTTCACCCCGTACGCCTTGGCCTGCTGGGCCAGCCAGACCTGGCTCTCGTCGTCGCGGTCCCAGACGTAGCGCGGGGTCGCGTCCGGGCCACCCGGATCGACCGGCTGGATGGAGTTGGCGGAGGTCGATCCGATGCCCAGCCTCAGGATGGACATGCCGGCACCGGAGGTGCGCGACAGCAGCAGATCGAGGATCTCGCGCTGTTTCGGCGCGGACAGGCCCTGCGAGCCGTGCATGATGTCGCCACGGCCGAACGCCTCGGAGAACCCGAAACCGTCGATCTGCTGGAGTTGGTGCGAGGCGTCGATGGTGGCTGTGGTGGCCGCGGCCGGAGTGGTGAGCGAACCGAGGAGGACCAGCGCTGCGACTGCTACCGCTGAAGTCATTCACTCAGAATGCTGTAGCCCTTGCGGCGCAAGCAATCCGAAGGGAACTCTTCGACTCGAATTCGACGCGCTCAGCCGACCGAGAGCTCGTACACGGTCTCCTGCGTGTAGGTCTCGCCGGGACGCAGCACGGTGCTGGGGAAGTCCGGGCGGTTCGGCGAGTCGGGGAAGTGCTGTGCCTCCACCGCGAATCCCGCGCGGTGACCGTACGGACGGCCGCTCGTACCGACCAGCGCGTCGGTCAGGAAGTTGCCGGAGTAGAACTGCAGACCCGGCTCCGTCGTCCGCACCGTGAGCGTCCGGCCGGAACCCAGGTCGTGCACGCGCGCGGCGAACGCGGGGTCGTCGAGCACCCAGTTGTGGTCGTAGCCGTGACCGATCCGCAGCTGGGGGTCGGCTGCGTCGATGCGGGCGCCGATCGGCGTCGGCTCGCGGAAGTCGAACGGGGTACCGCCGACGGGAACCGGAACGCCCTGGGGGATCAGGGAGTCGTCGACCGCGCAGAACGTGTCCGCGCGGATCGTCAGCAGGTGGCCGGTGATGTCACCGGAGCCTTCGCCGGCGAGGTTCCAGTACGCGTGGTTGGTCAGGTTCAGCACCGTCGGCGCGTCGGTTTCCGCGTGGTAGCCGATGGTCAGCCGGTTCCGGGTGTCCAGGCGGTACGTCACGGTGGTCGTGACCCGGCCGGGGAAGCCCTGGTCGCCGTCCGGGCTGACATGGCTCAGGCGCACCCCGACGGAGTCCTCATCGCTGAACGTGCTCGCCTGCCAGACGTGCGTGTCGAACCCCGAGACGCCGCCGTGCAGGCAGTTGTCGTTCTCGTTGGCTGAGACGCGGTACTCCGTGCCGTCGAGGCTGAACTTCGCCTCCGCGATCCGGTTGGCGTAGCGGCCGATCAGGGCGCCGAGGAACACCCGGCCCGCGTCCGGCTGGTTGTTGGCGACGTAGCTGTCGAGGTCCGCGAACCCGAGTATCACGTTCGCCGGCACGCCTTCGCGGTCCGGTGCGTCGAGCGACTGGATCACGCCGCCCAGGTCGAGTACCCGAACGGTGATCCCGCCCGGGTTGACCAGCGCATATCGGTGCACATTCGTCTCACCGACCGTGCCGAAGAGCTCGGTGGTGACCGTGGGGGTGGCGGTGCCGGAACGGTGCATCCCGCCATGTTAGCGCTAACAGTCGATCTCGAACTCCGGCGTGAGGACGCGGTCGAAGCCGACCTGCCGCCGAGGTCCGACCAGCGTCGTCCGCACGGAGGCGTGGAGGTCCGTGCTGGACCGCCCGATGCGCAGCTCGACCTCGCCCGGATCGACCTGGCGCTGCCCCGCGCGGCCGGTGTAGGAGGTGAGATCGGCGTGCAGGATCGCGGTGACCACCCTGGTCTGGCCGGGCGCGAGATCGGTCTTGACCGCGCCGATCAGCTGCTGCACGGGCCGGGCGACCTCGGCCACCGGGTCGTGCAGATAGATCTGGACGACCTCGGTGGTGGCGATCTCCGTGTCGTTGCGCAGGACCGTGACCACCCGGCAGACGCCGTCGGTCGGCCATTCCCGTGCTTCGACGCCCGCGGTGACCCAGGTGACCGGGGCGTAGGACAGCCCGTGCCCGAACGCGAACAGCGGCGTCGGGTCGACGGTGCTGACCTCGCTGCGGCCGCCGAGCGGAGCCGAGAGATACGTCGACGGCTGACTGGCGCCGGCACCGGGAAAGCTCACCGGGAGCCGGCCGGACGGGTTGATCCGTCCACTGAGGACGCCGGCCAGTGCCGCCGCGCCGTCCTCTCCCGGGTAGAAGCCGCACACGACCGCGGCGAGCCGGTCGATCTGCCGGGACAGCTCGTACGGCCGGCCGGACAACAGCACCAGCACGACCGGGGTACCGGTGGCCAGCAGGGCTTCCAGCAGCTCTTCCTGCCGGCCGGGCAACCTCAGGTCGGCGGCGTCGCAACCTTCGCCGGACGTGCCACCGCCGAACAGACCGGCCTGGTCGCCGAGCACCACGACGCAGACCTCCGCGCTCCGGGCGGTGTCGACGGCTTCGGCGATCTCCTCGTCGGTCCCGGCGAGCACCGGGCAACCCAGCGCGAAGGTGACGTCGTGGTCGGTGCGCAGGACGTCCAGCACCGTCGGCACCTCGATGCCCATCGGCACGTCCGGATGGTGGACGCCGACGTGCAACGGGAACGAGTAGCAGCCCATCATCGCGCCGGGATCGTTCGCTCGTGGTCCGACGACGGCGACGCGGCGCCTACCGGTCAACGGCAGCACGCCGTCGTTGTGCAGCAGGACGATCGAGCGTTCGGCGACCTCGCGGGCCAGGGCGCGGGACTCGTCGTCGTCGAGCTCCAGGTCCGCGGCGGGGTCGGGGGAGTAACCGGGGTCGAGCAGCCCGAGCTCGCACTTCTGCAGCAGCACGCGTTCCAGCGCTCGGTCCACCAGCGCCAGGTCGACGCGGCCGGACTCGAGCCCGGCCAGCAGCGGATCGCCGTAACAGTCCACAGTGGGCAGTTCGACGTCGATGCCCGCGGCCAGCGCCTGCCCGGCCGCGTCCTCGCGATCCGCCGCCACGGAGTGCAGCTTGTGCAGGAACGCCACCGAGAAGTAGTCCGCCACCACGGTTCCGGTGAAGCCGTACTCGTCGCGCAGGAGGCCGGTCAGCAGGGCCGCGTCCGCCGCGGCCGGAACACCGTCGGTGTCGGTGTAGGAGTTCATCACCGACCGGGCGCCGGAGCGCAGGGCCATCTCGAACGGCGGCAGGATCACGTCCGCGAGCTCGCGCGGACCGATCGACACCGGCGCGAGGTTGCGGCCGGCCCTGGACGCCGAGTACCCGGCGAAGTGCTTGAGCGTGGCGACGATGCCCGCCGACTCCAGGCCGCTGACGTACGCGGCGCCGATCGTGCCGACGAGCAGCGGATCCTCGCCGATGGTCTCCTCGATCCGGCCCCACCGCAGGTCGCGCGCGACGTCGAGCACCGGCGCGAGCCCCTGGTGCACGCCGAGCCGGCGCATCGCGGTGCCGATGCGGAAAGCCATGCGCCGCACCAGGTCTGGCTCGAAGGTGGCACCCCAGCACAGCGGCGACGGGTACGCCGTCGCCTGCCACGCGGCCAGGCCGGTGAGGCACTCCTCGTGCACCATCGCCGGGATGCCGAACCGGTTGCCCGCGATGATCTTGCGCTGGGTCCGCGCCAGGCTGTGCGCGCCCACCTCCGGCGCGATCGGCCGGGTGCCGAACACGCGGGTGAGCTGGCCGATGCCGTGCCGGGACAGCTCGTCGAGGTCGGGCGGGTCCACCACGAAGTCGTGCTGGTGCGGCGCCATCTCGCCGCCGGAGTCGATCCCGACCCAGACGCCGTGCAACTGGGCGATCTTCTCGCGCGGGGTCATCCGCTCCATCAGGTCGCGCACGCGCTCGGCGGGGGAGAGGCCGGCGTCCCGCCAGCCCGAAGTCGCTTCGATGGTCACGAAAGCCGCCTCGTCGAGTGCCGGACCACCAGATCGGTGCCGAGCGTGATGTGGGTGTCGCCGGGCTCGTCCCGGTTGATCAGCTTCACCAGCAACGAGATCGCGCGGTAGCCCATCTCGCGGATCGGCTGCTGCACGGTGGTGAGCGGTGGTCTGCACAACGCCGATTCCGCTATGTTGTCGAACCCGACGACCGAAAGATCGTCGGGTACCCGCAGGCCGAGCTCCAGCGCCGTCTCGATGACCGCGATGGCGCTGATGTCGTTGGCGGCGAACACGGCGGTCGGCCGGTCGGGCCCGCTCAGCAGTTCGCGCGCGGACTGTGCGGCGACGTCGTGGTCGTAGTCACCGCGCCGGACCAGGCTCGTGTCCACCGGCACGCCGGCCGCGACCAGCGCGCGGCGGTAGCCCGTTTCCCGTTGCTGGGCCGACTTCAGGTCCGCGCGGCCGGTGATCAGGGCGATCCGGCGGTGACCCAGTTCGAGCAGGTGCTCGGTCGCGAGCTGTCCGCCGCGCAGGTTGTCGGAGTCGATGGTGGGCAACGGAGAACGCCCGGTGTGCGGGTCGACCGCGACGACCGGCGTGCCCGGCAGACCTTCGAGGTCGACCGCGGGCGTGACGAGCACGGCGCCGTCGACGAGGGTGCCGCTCAGCCGGGTCAGGTAACGCTGCTCCCAGCCCTGCGGATCGCCGGTGCGCCCGCCGGCCGAGTACACGACCAGTTCGAAACCGGTGCCGCGGATCGCGTCCGCCGCGCCCTTGAGCAGTTCGGTGCTGAACGGCTCGATGTCCGCGACCAAAATCCCGATCACGTTCGTCCGGTGGTTGCGCAGGCTCTGCGCGACCAGGCTCGCCTCGTAACCGAGTTCCTTGATCACCGCGGTGACCCGCGCGAAGGTCTCCGCGGAGACGCCGTAGCGCTGGTTGAGGACCTTGGACACGGTGGCGACCGAGACGTTCGCGTGAGCAGCGACGTCACGGATGGTGACGCGAGAACGTGGAGGCACCGACACAGGCTAGCCGTGTAAAACGTTATCGACAACGATTGACACGACGGTTTCGAGGGTGGAGTCTCACTGGCGTCTCACGCATCGTCACACCCAGTCCAACTCGGCCGACGTCGTCAGGAGTGGACCCATGCGTTCTGCAACCCTGCGTTCCGGGCGAAGGCTTTCGCTCGCCCTGGTCGCTCTGCTGCTGGCCGCCTGCAGCGGTTCTGGGGGAGAAACCAGCGGACCCGCGACGCTGACCTGGTGGCACAACCGCACCACCGAGCCGATGAAGTCGAAGTGGCAGCAGATCGCCGACGACTACCACCAGGCTCACCAGGACGTTTCGTTCACGATCGAACCGATCCAGAACGAGCAGTTCCAGACCAAGGTGCCGCTGGCGCTGCAGTCGAGCACGCCACCGGACCTGTTCCAGCAGTGGGGCGGCGGCGCGCTCGCCGACCAGATCCGCTCCGGCAAGATCGCCGAGATCGCGCAGGCGCAGCTCGGCGAGTACGGCAAGGGCTGGCAGGTGAACGGCAAGCAGTACGGCCTGCCCTACCAGATGCACGCGGTCGGGTTCTGGTACCGCAAGGACCTCTTCACCCAGGCCGGCGTCACCAGTCCACCGTCCACATTGGACGAACTGAACGCGGCCGTGACCAAGCTCAAGACCGCGGGCCTGGTGCCGATCGCGATCGGCGGCAAGGACCGCTGGCCGGACGCGTTCTACTGGGGTTACTTCGCCGTCCGGCAGTGTTCGGTCGACGCGCTGAAGAACGCCGTGGCCAAGACCGAGCTCGCCGACCCGTGCTTCACCAAGGCCGGGGAGAACCTCAAGACGTTCCTGGACACCAAACCGTTCCAGGACGGGTTCGTCGGCACGCCGGCCCAGCAGGGCGCGGGCAGCTCGGCGGGCATGCTCGCCAACGGCAAGGCCGCCATGGAACTGCAGGGCGACTGGGATCCGGACGTGATGACCGCGCTCACCGAGGACAAGCAGCTCGACTCGAAGCTCGGCTGGTTCCCGTTCCCGACGGTGCCCGGCGGGCAGGGCGACCCGAGCGTGCTGCTCGGCGGCGGCGACGGCTTCTCCTGCACCACCCGCGCGGCCAAGGCGTGTGAGGGATTCCTGCAGCACCTGGTCAGCGACGAGATCCAGAAGAAGCTGGCCGAGACCGGTTCGGGCCTGCCCGTCAACCCGGCCGCGGTGGCGTCGCTGAAGACCGAGACGCACAAGACGATCTCCGAGCACATGGCCAAGGCGAAGTACCTGCAGTTCTACTTCGACACCGCGTTCCCCACCAACGTCGGCCAGGCGCTCAACGACGCGATCGCGAACTTCTTCGCGGGGCAAGGGGATCCGTCGACGATCACACAGTCGGTGAGCAAGGCAGCCGCCGGTAACAAGTGATGACCACGGCGACCAGCACCGGTACCGGCGAAAGGTCACAGACCGCCCCCGCGCCGCACGCGCCAGCGGCCGGGGGCACCCGCCGGAGATCCCGCACCCGCACCCGTCTCGAACTCGCTCTGCTGTTAGGACCGGGCCTGCTGCTGTTCGCCGGGTTCGTGCTCGTGCCGATCGGCGTGGCCGGGTTCTACAGCCTCTACTCGTGGAGCGGGTTCGGCCCGCTGACGGACTTCGTCGGCCTGCGCAACTACATCGACGCGCTGTCCGGCTCGGTGTTCCAGGGCGCGATCGGGCACAACCTGATCATCGCCGCGTTGTCGATCGTCGTGCAGCTGCCGTTGAGCATCGGGCTTGCCCTGCTGCTCAACCGGAAGCTGCGCGGCCGGACGTTGCTGCGGATGGTGGTCTTCGCACCGTACGTGCTGTCCGAGGCCGTCACGGCGGTGATCTGGCTGCTGATGCTGCAACCCGGCGGGTTCATCGACGAGCTGCTGCGCGGTGTCGGCCTCGGCTGGATGGTGCAGCAGTGGCTGGCCGACCAGTCGATCGTGCTCTACACGTTGTTCGTCGTGATCACCTGGAAGTACATCGGGTTCGGTGTGATCCTGCTGCTCGCCGGGCTGCAGGGAATCCCGGTCGAGCTGCGCGAGGCCGCCGCGCTGGACGGCGCGTCCAGCTGGCAGATCACCCGCAACGTCGTACTGCCGTTGCTGGGCCCGACGATCCGGATCTGGATCTTCCTGTCGGTGATCGGGTCGCTGCAGCTGTTCGACCTGGTCTGGATCATGACCCTGGGCGGACCGGCCAACGCGTCCACGACGATGGCGACCTACCTGGTGGACCACGGTTTCAAGCGTTACGAGTTCGGGTTCGGCAGCGCGGTCGCGGTGATCCTCTTCATCATCTGCTTCCTGTTCGCGTTGCTGTACCAGCGGTTCGCGTTGCGCCGTGACACGGAAGGAGCGATCGGGTGATGCGTCGCAACGCCGTCGGCTACCTGGCCGCGTTCGCCGTCGTCGGTGTCACGGTCGTGCCGCTGCTGTTCGTGCTGCTGGGCGGCTTCCGGACGACGGCGCAGATCAACTCGTCGCCGGCCGGACTTCCCGGCCCGTTCGTGTGGGACAACTACGCCGGGGTGCTGGGCTCGCCGGTGTTCTGGCGGCTGCTCGGCAACAGCGCGTTCATCGCGGTGATCGCGACGGTGCTGGCGGTCGGACTCGGGTCGATGGCCGCGTTCGCGTTGTCCCGCTACGCCTTCAAGGGCCGCGAAGCGGTCTACACCTTGTTCACGCTGGGCCTGTTGTTCCCCATCGGCGTCGCCACGCTGCCGCTGTACCTGTGGCTGCGCCAGCTGGGGTTGCTGGAAAACCCGCTCGGGGTGGCGATTCCGGAAGCGGCGTTCTCGCTGCCGGTCACGATCGTGATCCTGCGCCCGTTCATGCGGGCGATCCCCGGCGAGCTCGAGGACGCGGCGCTGCTCGACGGCGCCGCCAAGCTCGGGTTCTTCTGGCGGATCCTGCTGCCGCTGTCCCGTCCCGCGCTGATCACGGTGTCCGTGCTCGCGTTCGTCACCAGTTGGAACTTCTTCCTGTTGCCGTTGCTCGTCTTCAACGACTCCACCAACTTCACGCTGCCGCTGGGCGTGGCGATGTTCCAGTCGGAGCACACCCAGGACACCGCGAAAGTGCTCGCCTTCACCGCGCTGTCCATGCTGCCGGCTCTCGCGTTCTTCGTACTCGCCGAACGACGAATGGTCGGCGGGCTCACCGGATCGGTGAAGGGTTGAGAGATGTTCGCACGATTAGCAGTGGCAACGGCGGCACTGTTGCTGGTGCCGGTGGTCCCGGCGTCAGCGGCGGGACCGTTGAAGGACATCACGAACAGGTACGTGGGCAGCGCGGTGGCTGCCCAAACCCTGAACAGTGAGGCGGACTACCGGTCCGTGCTGACGCGCGAGTTCGACAGCGTCACGCCGGAGAACGAGATGAAGTGGGCCGTCGTCGAACCGAACCGCGGCCAGTTCAACTGGTCCGGCGCGGACGCGATCGTCAACTACGCGCGGCAGAACGGCAAGACCGTGCGCGGGCACACGCTGGTGTGGCACAGCCAGTACCCGAACTGGTTGAACAACCTCGGGTCGAGCGAGCTGCGCAGCGTGGTCCAGCAGCACATCAACACCGAGATGGGGCGGTATCGCGGCCGGATCCGCGCATGGGACGTCGTCAACGAGATGTTCAACGACGACGGCTCGCGCCGGCAGTCGATCTTCCAGCAGCGCATGGGCGACAGCTACGTCGCCGACGCGTTCCGCTGGGCCCGCGCCGCCGACCCGTCGGCCAAGCTGTACATCAACGACTACAACACCGAGGGCGTCAACGCCAAGAGCAACGCGCTCTACAACCTCGTGCGCACGCTCAAGCAGCAGGGCGTGCCGATCGACGGCGTCGGCATCCAGACACACCTGTCGACGCAGTACGGGTTCCCGACGAGCATGCGGCAGAACATCGAACGGCTCGCCGCTCTCGGGCTCGACGTCGCGATCACCGAGGCCGACGTGCGCATCCCGCTGCCGGCCGACTCCACCAAGCTCAACACGCAGGCGAACTACTTCAAGCAGATCTGGGACGCCTGCCACGCGGTCTCGCGGTGCGTCGAGTTCACCACCTGGGGCTTCACCGACCGGCACTCGTGGGTGCCGGGCACGTTCCCCGGTGAGGGCGCGGCCTGCCTGTACGACACCAACCTGAGGCCGAAACCCGCGTACACCAGGATCAACCCGTAGCGGAGAGTCCACTTGGCACGGTTCTCGAACCCGATCCTGTCCGGCTCACACCCCGATCCGTCGGTGTGCCGGGCAGGATCGGACTACTACCTGATCACCTCCACCTTCGAGTACTTCCCGGGGCTGCCGGTCTTCCACAGCCGCGATCTGGTGCACTGGCGGCAGGTCGGGCACGTGCTGGACCGGCCGTCGCAGCTGCCGTTGCAGGGCGTGCGGGCCTCCGGCGGGTTGTACGCGCCGACGATCCGGCACCACGACGGCGTGTTCTACGTCGTGTGCACGTTGGTGCACGGCACGCGGGAGACCGGCAACTTCGTCGTGACGGCGAGCGATCCGGCCGGTCCCTGGTCGGAGCCGCACTGGCTGCCCGACGCCGACGGGTTCGACCCGTCGCTGTTCTTCGACTCCGACGGCCGCGCGTGGTGGACCGCGACCCGGGAGATCCGGGACGGCCGCACCGAGGTCTACCTGCGCGAGTTCGACCAGGAGACGCTGTCGCTGGCGGGCGAGGAGCACGTGCTGTTCCGCGGTGCGATGGCGGACTCGCGCTGGCTCGAAGCGCCTCATCTGTACAAAGTGGATGGACGATATGTGCTGGTGTGCGCGGAAGGGGGCACGGACTTCGAACATTCCGTGGTCGTGGCGTTCGCGGACGGCGTCACCGGTCCCTATGGCGGTTCGCAGCTGAACCCGGTGCTGACCCATCGCCACCTCGGCCGGTCGTACCCGATCGCGGCGACCGGTCACGCGGACCTGGTGTGCACGCAGCACGACGAGTGGTACGCGGTGCTGCTCGCGACACGTCCTTACGGTGGCTATCACTACAACCTCGGCCGGGAGACGTTCCTGGTCCCGGTGTCGTGGGAGAACGGCGGTCCGGTGTTCAGCCCTGGCACCGGTCGGGTCGAGGACTCGTATCCCGTCCCGGACCTGCCACCGCATCCGTGGCCGGAGGTGGCTGGCGACTTCTCGTCACCGGTGCTCGATCCGGCCTGGATGTTCCTGCGCACACCGGAATCGGACTTCTGGTCGTTGACCGAACGACCCGGCCACCTGCGCCTGCGCGTCCGGCCGGAGTCGCTCACCGATCTCGTCAACCCGAGCCTGGTGGTGCGGCGCCAGCAGCACCAGTCGTTCCACGCCTCCTGCGAACTGGACTTCGCGCCCGCCGGTCGTGGCGAGGCCGCCGGACTGGTGCTCCTGCAGAACGACGACCACCACGTCCGGCTGCTGCTCGGTACCGGCCGCGAGGTCACCCTCGTCCGCCGGTCCGCTGGCCAGGACGAGGTGCTCGCCAGGGCCCAGGCCGGCGAGGGTGTCGTGCGGCTCGGGGTGGAGGCCCGCGGGCAGGAACACCAGGCGCTGGTCGACGGGCAGCCGCTCGGTGCGCCGTTCGACGGCCGGTTCCTGAGCACGCCGGTGGCCGGTGGGTTCACCGGCGTGCACATCGGGCTCTACGCCACCAGCAACGGCGAGCCGAGTGACTCGTGGGCCGACTTCGCGAGCTTCACCTACCGCACGGACACGGCGACCGAGGGGGAGTAGTACAGCTTGCCGTGCGTGGCCACCCGCACGACCGCCCACCAGTGCGCGCCCCGGCGAGCCGTGGATGTCGCGGTGGCGGTCACCGGCACGGTGATCTTGCCTCCGGGCGGGATCGCGAACGGCTGGGTGCGCGGGCCGATGGTGATGTCGTGGTCCCAGGTGCCGAACGGGCTGATCACCGTGACCTCGCCGTGCACCTCGCTCTGCGTCCGGTTCTGCAGCGTCACCGGCAGCAGCGAGTGCTCACCGGGGCCGAGCAACAGCGCGCCCGCCCTGAGCAGGACCTCGACCAGGTCCCGGTCCGTGGTGGCGCCGGACACGACCTCGACGGTGTCCTCGAGCACCTGGCCGAGGTGGTCGCGGATGCGTGCGGAGTGCAGGTGCCGGCCCGGCCGGCCCTGCACGGTCGCGGTGAACTCGGCGAACTCGCCGGCGGCCAGGTCGTAGTCCCAGGACTGACCGCCGGTGAACTCCAGGCGCCCCTTGGCCGGGGTGCCGCTGCAGCTGACCGTGATCCGAGCCTGGGCGGACGCGCCGGGCGCCAGCCGGGTGAACGACGGGGTGACGTGCACGCTCACCGGCAGGTTTCCGACGGGAGCCGGACCGGAGTTGTGCCGCCAGTACCGCGTGTAGACCGGCTGGACCGCTTCGACGGATTCCGCGGGGGTGCTGGGGAGCGCGGTGGCGGGTACCAGTCGCAGCGTCGCCACGTCCGCCGCGGCCAGCTCCACCGATGTCTGTCCGGAGTGGACGGTCAGCGGTTCGAGGTCGCGTTGCTCCAGCAGATCCGTGCGGTGGGCCGCGGCCAGACCGCCGTACAACGAGACCGTCGCGGTCACCGGCGTCCCGGCCGACTCGTACAGCCGCACCGAGAGGTCCGTGCTGTGGTCGTCGGCGCAGGAGGCGAGCGGATTGCCGCGGGTCTTGGCCGCGGTCAGCAGCACGTTCGGCGGTGACACGGCCAGCAGGCCGAGTTCGGATGGCAGATCCCCCGCCGTGGACGGCACCTGGAGGGCGTGCACCGGGTGGTTGACGTCCTGGCCGGCCATGGCGAACCCGGCCTGCCGCCAGTCGCCAGCCCCGGAAAGCAGGCTCAGGTCGAACGTGTGGGACCAGTGCTGCCAGGCGAAGCTCGACCCGTCCGGCACCGTGCGGCGCTCGCCGTCGATCCACACCTCGGCCGGCCAGCCGCTGCACGACCGCATGAGCGACACGTGCAACGTGCCGTCCGGTGCCACGACGAACCCCGGCGTGCCGCGGTTGACCACGGCCACCGAGTGGTCGACGGCGGGATCGGTGGTGCTGCCGGGCACCTCGACGCAGCCGTCGGCGAGGTCGTCGATCAGGGCGTCCACGTCGGTCACGATCAGCACCGGCAGGTCACGTGGACCGCGCAGGTCGGCGTCCGGCACCCACTGCTCGGCCCGTGGCCGTACGGCGGGCACGAACACCCTGCCGTGGGCCTCCAGCGTCTCGCGGCTGCCGGGTGCGAAGGCCAGCACCGAGTTGGTGAAGTCGTTGTGCCCGACCACGATCCGCACGTCGGGCAGGTTGGAGTCGACGTCGAGCGAACCGTAGCGCGGACCGGACGGACGGGTGCAGGTGGCGGTGACACCCTTGGCGGCCAACGCGGCCAGCAGGGCTCGCCCGTCGTCGGCGACTACCTCGGCGACCCCGATGGCGTGCAGCACGCCGTCGGTGAGCCGCAGCCGGACGGTGGCGGAGAGGCCCGCCCAGGTGTGCGCCGGGCTGTCCAGCGTCCACAGGTGCTCGGCGGCGTCGACGTCGGGGAAGCCGAACGACCGGCCCACCGCGGCGAACCCGACCTCGGCCACCGGCAGCGTGCCGGGCAGGTCGAAGGCGAACCTGCTGCGCAGCAACCGGTCCTGGCCGATCGAACCGTCCACGAAGGACCGGACGTCGACCCGCGCCACGCCGTGCCACAGCGTCACCCGCTGGGTGATCCGCAGATCACCGAGGACCGTGCGACTGACCAGGCGTTCGCCGATCGGGCTTGTCTCGGCGTGCACCTCGGCTGCTTCCGCGCTCACCCCGGGGCCCTTGGGCAGCAGGTGCCACGGCCCCTCACCCCACACGGGATGGCCGGGATGTTCCTCCTGCACCACGAACTCCGCCGCGAGACCGCCGGGACGCACCAGCTCGCGGCCGGCCTGCCGGTCGTAGACGCTCGTCAGCGCGCCACCCCTGGCCGGATCGGCCTGGACGATGAACGTGTCGGAGGCGATCGCCACGCCGTCGCGCGGCATCCAGGTCGGCGGTACCGACGAGGCGTCGGTCACGCGGTACACCCGGTACCCGGTCGCGGGCACCTGCCGGGCCAGGAACGTCAGCGTCAGTTCGAGCGTGCCGTCCTGGTGCCGGACCACGGATTCGGTGACCGCGGTGACCTCCTGACCGTCGGCGTCGCGGACGCGAGCTCCCCGGAAACCGGGCAGGCGCAGCGTCACCGTGGCGAGGGCGTCCCGCGCGAAGGCCAGGGTGTTGACGACGATCACCGCCTCACCCGCGCCGGTCGTGTCGGCGCGGGAGGCCAGGTGCGAGATCGCGCCGGTCAGCACGGACCGGCCGAGCTCGTCCGCCTCCCGCCACCCGGTGAGCAGGTCGAGGTAGACCTGGTCGGACTCGGTACCGGTGATGGCGTCGTGGTGCGCGCCGTAGATCAGCTGGCGCCAGGCCTTGTCCAGCGCGAAAGCCGGGTAGCCGGCGCCCAGCAACGTCGTGACCGCCGCCATCCGTTCGCCGTCGAGCACCGCGACCTCGGCCGCGCGCTGCGCCTGCTTGGTGTCGATGTACGAGACGTCCTTGCCGGTGTAGACGGGGTTCATGTCCCTGGTCTGCGGGCTGAACGTCACCGAGCGCGCCGAGGCGTCCGCGCGCACGGCGGCGAAGAAGTCGCGCGGGAGGCCGACCACGAACCGCGGCCAGACGTACTTCTCGTTCCAGGCCCGGTGGATCTGAGTGCAGAACCGGGACGGCACGTTGTGGTCGTGTCCCACCGGCAGCAGCACGTTGCGGGTGGCCGCGACCTTGCGCAACGTGCTGAACTGCCGGTAGGCCTCGGCCATCGCCTCGTCCAAAGTGGACTTGCGTTCGATGTCCCAGCCGGCCACGTAGTGATCGGCCAGGTAGGCGGTGAGCACACCGCGACCGCTCGGTGAGATCCACTCGAACTCGGACGGGAACTGCATCCTGGTGATGTCACCGGTGTGCCGCTTGGCCCCGACGTGATGCCACGGCCCGCGCGCCCACACGCTGGAGTCGAGTCCCGCGTCGGCCATCAGCCCCGGATACGACGGGTCGTGCCCGAACACGTCGAGCATCCAGGCGGACCGCGGATCCGCACCCAGCACGTCCCGCTGGAAACCGACGCCGTAGACCGCGTTGCGGACGGTCGACTCGGGATGCGTCAGGTTCGTGTTGGCCTCGTTGTAGTTGCCGCCGACGATCTCGATCCTGCCCTCGCGCAGGAACCGGCGCAGGTCGTGCCGGTCGCGGGGGAACGCGTCCCAGTGCGGCTTGAGGTAGTCGACCTCGGCGAGCACGAACCGGTAGTCCTCGTCCTCCCTGGCGGCGTCGAGGTGCGCGCGGACCAGGTCGAACGCCGAGAGTTGGAACGGCATCCGCTTGGCCTGCGCGCCCGGCAGGTCGAGCCACGTCTCGGTGAAGCCCGCCTGGGTGTTCCACCACACCGGGTCGTAGTGGAAGTGCGAGACCATCCACATCGTCCAGCCGGTCTCCGCCACGGTCACCGTGACGTCCCAGGCCGCAGGCGGATCACCGCTCACCGGGGCGACGAGCACGGCCGCCGGATACGACGTGCCCGCCGTGACCGGCGCGGAGAAGACCACGCCGACCTCGACCTCGACGTCCTCCGGCCCCACCCGCACCGGTTGCGGTGTGCGGACGAGCGGACCGGAGATCCGCACCCACGCCGATTCGCGTCGCGGCACCGCGAGGGTGACGCGAACCAGTTGGCGTGGAGCGGAAACCGGCCCGACGAACAGATCCGTGCTTTCGACGACGACCCCGGTGTTGCTTGGCACGGTGTTACTTGGCCCCGTTCAGTGCGGCCTCGGCGTCGCGGAAGTACTGCGCGACGGCGTCGGGAATGGACATCTTGCCGAACGCGATCTGCTTGGCCGCCGCGTCGAGCGCGCTCTTCGCGTCGTTGTAGCCGGGCGGCGCGGTCGGTGCGGGCGGCAGCCCGTCCTTCGCCACCTGGTCGGCGGCGTACTGCGCGTAGGTCACGTCCCGCTTGTCGGCCGCACTCAGCGACGGCGTCAGGGTTTCCAGCGCCTTGCCCGACGGCGGGATGCCGCGCGACAGGGCCATCGCCTTGATCGCGTCGACGTCGCTGATGAAGAAGTCGATCAGCTTGGCCGCGCCCTCCGCGTTCTTGCTCTTGACCGGGACGGAGAGCAGCACACCACCGCTGATGGCCTGCCCGGTCTTGCCGTTGCTACCGCGCGGCACGATCACGATGTCGAGCTGGTGCTGGGTCAGCGGTGCCATCTGCGCGAGTCCCCAGCCCGTGGTCATCGCGATCTGCCCGGAGATCAACGGGTGGTTGCCGGTCGCCGAGTCGGTGTTGGAGAGCATCTCGGGCGGGCAGATGGCGCCGGACTTGCGCAGTCCGTCCCAGAAGGTGAACCACTCGGCCAGGTCGTCCTTCGTGAAGGCGAGCTTGCCCTCGGCGTTGTAGAGGTCCTTGCCGCGCTGCCGCAGCCACGGCTGCAGGGCACCGGAGTCGTCCTTGGACGCGTCCAGCGAGCCGTACTTGCCCTGTCCCATGGCCTTCGACAGCTCACCGGCGATCTTCGCGAAGTCGTCCCACGTCCAGGTGTCGGCGGGCACCGGGATCTTCGCCGTCTCGAAGACGGTCTTGTCGTAGAGGACGGGGGCGATACCGGAACCGGACGGGACGCCGTAGGGCTTGCCGCCCACCGCTCCCGCCGAGCGCACCGCGGGGTACAGGGTGTCCAGGTGGATCGTGTCGGGGATGTACGACGACAGGTCGGTCAGCACGCCCTTGGCCGCGTAGGTGCTGACGAGCGCGGTGTCCATCTGGAAGATGTCCGGCGGGTTGCCGCCCGCGAACTCGGTGTTGAGCTTGTTGAAGTACCCGTCGTAGCCCGAGTACTGGGCGTCCACCTTGATGCCGGTCTTCTCGGTGAAGATCTTCAACGCCGCCTGGTAGGCCTTGTTTCGCGCTTCACCGCCCCACCAGCGGAACGTCAGCGAGTTGCTCGCCGCGCCACCGCTGCTGGTCGGCGCGAAACCACAGCCGGCGACCGAGGCCGCGGCCAGGCCGCCGGCCAGGCCGAAGAGCCCTCTCCTGGAAATGGACATGCGTTGGTCCTTTCTTGGCGGTGAAAGGTGTTACTTGATGCCGGTGGTGGCGACACCGTCGACGATGCGGCGTTGCGAGGCGAGGAAGACGGCGATGGTGGGCACGAGGGTGACCACGGACATCGCGAGCATCCCGCCGTAGCTGGAGCCGCTGGCCCGGTCCACGAAGGCGTTGAGGCCCAGCGGCGCGGTGTAGCGGGAGTGGTCGGACAGGTAGACCAGCTGGCGCAGGAAGTCGTTGAACGTCCAGATGAACGTGAGGATCGTGGTGGTGATCAGCGCGGGCCTCATGAGCGGCAGGACGATGCTGAAGAACACCCGCACGTGCCCCGCGCCGTCCAGTGCCGCCGCCTCGTCCAGCTCGCGCGGGATGCCGCGGATGAACTGCACCATCAGGAAGATGAAGAAGGCGTCGTAGGCGAGCAGGTACGGGACCACCAGCGGCAGGAACGTGTTGATCCAGTTCAGCTGGTAGAAGATCGCGTACTGGGGGATCAGGGTCGCCTGGAACGGCAGCATCATCGTGCCGAGCATCACCGCGAACCAGAACTTCCGGAACGCGAAGTCCAGGCGGGCGAAGGCGTACGCCGCCACCGAGCAGGACGCCACGTTCGCGATCACGGTGGCGATCGACACCGTCAGCGAGTTGCCCAGGTAGACGGTGAACGACGTGCCGGTGGCCGTCCAGCCGTTCACGTAGTTGGCGATGGTGAAGGCGAGCGGCAGCGGGTTCATCGTGGTGAAGATCTGGTTCTCCGGCTTGAACGACGCGCCGACCAGCCACACCATCGGATAGATCATCGCCACCAGCACGAGCAGCAGCAGAGCGTGCGCCCGCCAGTGGTTGCCCTTAGTCCGCATAGTTCACCCACTTGCGGGCCGACCAGAAGTAGACGGCCGTGAAGAGGCCGATCACGGCGAACAACACCCACGCCATCGCGGAGGCGTAACCCATCTGCATGCTGCCGAATCCCTTGAGGTACAGGTAAAGCGTGTAGAGCAGGGTCGAGTCGATCGGACCGCCCAGGCCGCCGGAGATCACGTAGGCCGGCGTGAACGTCTGGAAGGCGTTGATGGTCTCCAGCACGAGGTTGAAGAACACCATGGGGGACAGCAGCGGCAGCGTGATCCGGAAGAACGTCGTGATCCTGCCCGCGCCGTCGATCGCCGCCGCCTCGTAGAGGTCCTGCGGCAACTGCTTGAGCCCGGCCAGGAAGATCAGCATCGGCGTGCCGAACTGCCAGGCCGACAACGCCACCAGCGTCCAGATCGCGTAGCGCGGGTCGCCGATCCAGTCGGAGCCCTGCACGCCGAAGATCTTCAGGAACTGGTTGAGCAGACCCTCGCGGGAGAAGATCTGCCGCCACATCACCGACACCGCGACGCTCGCGCCCAGCAGGGACGGCAGGTAGAACGTCGCCCGGTAGAAGCCGAGCGCCTTCAGGCCGCGGTTGAGCGCGACGGCGACCAGCAGCGCGGCGGCGAGCTTGAGCGGTACAGAAGTGACGACGTACAGCAGCGTGACCTTGATCGACTGCAGATACCGCTCATCGGAGAACAACCGGACGTAGTTCTCCGCACCGATCCACTGTGGAGCGGTGAGCAGGTTGAACTTCGTGAGCGACAGGTACAGCGAGTACACCATCGGGATCAGCGTGAAGGCGAACAGGCCGATCAGCCAGGGCGCCAGGAAGGCGTAGCCGGCGAGGTTGTGCTTGTGCCGCTTGCGTTTGCGGACGGGTGTACCTGACATGTCGCTCCTGGGACGTCATCGCTGGACCACGGGGTCTTGCCGATGCCACGCACGGCTTTGCCAGTGGTCCGTCCCAGGGAGCTGGAAAGCGCTTTCCGGGGACTGTAGGAACCGAGTACGGGCCTGTCAAGACGATCTATGGGAAACCTTGTTCCCTGCGGGATCGGCGGAAGTTGTGACTTGACGCCGACCGGGTCGGGAAGTTTACGTTTTAACCAACTAGGCGGGTCCCAGCCGCACCGCACACGTGAACGAAGGAGAGGGAACGCACTCCGGCCACGCACGCCCATCTCCGCCAACGAACTCGGGCGAGCGACCCGCGAGGAGTACCGATGACCGCCGCCGCGGTGTATTTGCCGAGCCAGCACGCGAGCGTGCACGACCTGCCGGACGACGACGAAGAGCTGCGCGCGGTGCTCGCGCGGGCGGTGTCCGCGGCGATCGGCCGGCAGCGCCCGGACGGCAACCTCGAGGACATCGCCGCGGACGATGACATCGGTGACATGTCGCTGGGTGTGGTGTCCCTGCTGTGCCTGGCCTGGCACCGCGGCGACCGGCGCGACCCCGAGCTGGCGGACGCCGTGCGACGCGGCCTGGACTTCGTGCTGGCCAAGAGGGTCTTCCGCACCGACAACCCCGGCGAGCCGTTCCTGCTCGTGCGCGACAGCGGTCTGCCGTACGCCCGTTACGTGATCGAGACCGGGGAACATCCGTTCGGCGACTGGCCGAGCACCGTCTGGGCACTGCTGCACGCGGTCAACGTGCTGGAGTTCGGCCGCGAGCTGATCACCGTGACCCAGTGGGCCGCTCTCGCGGACGTGGCGGCCGGCTTCTGGCGCTGGCTGACGGAAGCGAGCATGTTCAACCCCCAGCAGACGGCGAACCAGGCGATCGGTGCCGTGGTGGGCGGTTTGACGCTGGGGCGGTTGTTGTCCGAAAAGTCCATCGTGGACGTTGCGATGTTCCTGTACCACAGCGAGATCAGGACCAAGCGCGTCGTCGACCGCGAGCTCCGGCTGCCCGTCGAGCACGGCGCCGGGCACGACCAGAACTACCTGCCCATCTCCCTCACGTTCCTGGCAAGGGCTTACCAGGTGAGCGGCGAACAGTGTTTCCTCGACGACGGCGACGAGATCGCCAGGCACCTGGAGACGCGGCTGTCCGCCCGCGGGTTCGACTACGGCGGGCCCCGCTACAGCGAGCAGCACTGCGGCTGCGAGGGCATGCTCGGCCTGCGGTTCTTCAGCGGCCGCGTCCAGGCCGAGCTCGGACGCTACCTCGGCGACCGGCGGGTGGCCTACTACTGCGCGAGCACGCCCGGCCTGCCGAGCGGGCACTTCGCGTTCGCCACCGTGTGGTTCTTCCTCGACGAAAGCGAGTGGTACCGCGCGCCGGCCGGGGCCCCGGTGCACACCCGGTACTCGCTGCGGCACGACAAGGTCTCGGTGTCGCTGACCGGGCAGCTCACCCCGTACCTGATCGACGCCGGCGGGACCGCCGTGATCGAGTCGGTCGTCGACCACCAGCACGGCATCGGGCCGCTGGTGAGCTACGCCGACGGCCGCAGGACGCTGCTCACCCGGCCGCTCGGCCCGGTCCGGGTGCGGGACGTGATCGAAGGCAGGTTCGGCGCCAAACTGGTCACCAAGGCGGTCGTGAGCTGGGACCAGGTCATGCTCTCGGTCCAGCAGTTGTACGTCACCGACGGCGAACGCCTGCACCTGATCGCCGTGCTGGACCGCGCCGCACTGCCGGCGGACGCGGAGCTGAACTTCCTCGCGGGTCTGCCCTACGCGACCGCGGAGGGTTCCCGGCAACGTCGCATCCGGACGGTCAGCGAGCCCGGTGGCGACCCGTTCGACCTGGCCGACCCCTGGCGTTCGTTCAGCACTGGCGGGACGTTGCTCGCCGACGGGCTCGCGCTCAGCGCGGCAGGCGGGCTGCGGGTGGAGAACCCGCCGGACGGCCCGGCGTTCTTCAACAACCAGCGGACCGCCGGCATGACCCAGGAACAGCTGTCGTTCTGGCTCGGCGACGACCCGAGGGGCTATGGAAATCCGGACGCGGGCTGGCGGCGCGTGATCGCGACCAACCACGTGCTGGCTGATCCGATCGCCGACACGCCGTACGGCCGCGCCGTGTTCGCCCTGTGCTACGGGCCTGAACCGATCGAGCTGGAGGTGTCGGCGGAGGAGGTCGTGAACGGCGTGCACGTGCGCACCCCGTTCTTCACGGCGGTGGTCGGTCATTCCGCGGGTGATGTGGGCGGCGAGCCGGTGCTGCGCCTCGCCACACGGTGAACTGTTAACGCTCACATCACCTCGACTTCGAGTACGGTCACGTGCCGTTGCGTATTGTGCACCAAAATCCCCGTGCCGCCACACGTGTCCTTAACGGACCATTGGGAGCGTTAACATGACCACCGCCGCTGAGGGGTTCGACCGCAGAGCTCTCTTGCGTCGTTCGGCGATGTTGTCCGCCGGCCTGCTGATCGGCCCGGCCGCACTGGATCGGGCCCTGGAAGCGAGCGCCGCCGAGCTGCCGACCGGCGCGGCGCCCTTCGTCGACTCCTACCGCACGAACGTCCTGGCCAACCAGACGCCGGAGACCAACGCCGCCGTGCGCGCCCTGTCCGGGATGCAGGATCTCTGGCGTACCGGCAGCAGCTGGAACAACGGCGTCGTGCTCGACCGGAGCGTGCTCACGGCCAACGTCCGGCACGTCGCGCGGATCACCGCCGCACGCACCGCAGACCAGGCCAAGCGAGCGTTCATCGTGGACCGTCAGCATCAGAGTTACAGCGCGATCGGAGGCCTCGGCCCGCTGGCCGAGCTGTACAAGGCGGGCGCCAAGGCCGTCACCGGCATCACCACCGCGCCGGACGGCACGCCACCATCCACTGTGGACGACAAGCTGCCGCCGGACGCCCCGGCGGGATCGGCGCTCGGCGCGGGTTCGCCGGACTCCGCGCTGGGCCAGGTCGTGCTCCTGGTCAACACGCTGCGCGGGCAGTTCGCCTCCGGCAACCCGTCGAAGTACGCCTACCAGTACCCGCGGCCGTGGCGGATGACCCCGGACAGCACGGTGGACCCGACGGGGGAGACCGACGAGTTCGGGTACCCGGTGTACCGCTCCGACGTCGTGGTCGCCCCGCAGCTGCTGCGCCAGCGCAACCTCAGCCCGGCCGACGACGGGGGCTACCCGAGCGGGCACACCAACGCGCTGCACCTGGCCTGCCTGGCGCTGGCCTACGCGATCCCCGAACGCTTCCAGGAGTTGGTGACCAGGGCGTTCGACACGGCCGACATGCGGATCGTGGCGGGCATGCACTCCCCGGCGGACGTCATCGGCGGGCGGATCCTGGCGACCGCGCTCGCCGCCGCCACGCTCGCGGACCCGCAGAACGCGACGCTCAAGGCCGCCGCCAGGGCGCAGGCGAGCGAGTACTTCCGCCAGCACGCCGCCGGCGACCTGTTCGGCCACGCGCATTCGGCCGGCACCGACACCGACCCGTACGCCGACCGGGAGGCGAACGCCGCGCTCGTCACGCCGCTGCTGACCTACGGGCTGCCCAAGACCGGTCGTCGCGTCGCGATGACCGTGCCGAAGGGCGCGGAGGTGCTGCTGGAAACCCGTCAGCCGTACCTCACCGCGAACCAGCGGCGGGAAGTCCTGCGCACCACCGCACTCCCGTCCGGGCACGCGCTGCTCGACGGCCCCGAGCAGTGGGGCAGGCTCAACCTCTTCGCCGCGGCTGACGGCTTCGGCGCGTTCGACTCGGACGTGCGTGTCGAGATGGACGCCAACCGCGGCGGTTTCCACGCCGCGGACACCTGGCACAACGCGATCGGTGGTCGCGGTGGTCTGGTCAAGCGGGGCACCGGTGCCCTGACGCTGGCCGGTGCCAACAGCTACACCGGCGCGACCCGCGTCGAGGGCGGCACGCTCGTGGCCGGTTCGGCCGCCGCGCTCGGCAAGGGAGACGTCGAACTGCGGTCGGGCACTCTCCGGCTGGACACCGCGGTCCGGGTGCGCAGCTACCGGCAGGCTTCCGGATCGGTGCTGGCCGTGACGCTGCGCAAGGGTGGCTGCGCACCCCTGACCGCCGGTCGCCCGGTCACCTTGGCGAGCGGCAGCATGCTGGAGCTCACGCTGGAGGACGTGCCGGCGGGCGCCGTCGTCCCGGTGCTCGCCGCACCCGTGCTGGCCGGCCGGTTCGCCCGGATCACCGTCACCGGTGGGGAGCGCCGGGTGCAGGCCAACTACAGCCTGGCCGGCCTCTCGGTCCGCGTTCTGGACTGACGCTTCTACCGACGTCTGCAAGTGCCGCTCGCCGCGGTGCTTGCAGACGTTTGCTGTTTCGAAGGGGTGCGGGATTCCTCCCCGGCGGGATTCGTCTACACAGGACTGTTGTCGAACCGCTACACCACGTTCGACGATTCTGTTCGACGCCATTCGACTGCGTTGCTTGACGCTCGGGAAGGCCCGATGCAGACTCCGGAAAGCGTTTTCCAGCCGACGGGGTCAGGAGTTCATGAGCGCTCTAGACGAACTGCGTCAGCTGCGTCACGGCGGCGTGCAGGTGCGCAAGCGGGACAACAAGGCCGCCTTCTGGTTCCTTGCGCCCTGGTTCGCCGGACTGGTCTTCATCACGGTCGGTCCGGTGCTCGCGTCCTTCGGTCTCGGCTTCACGAAGTACAACCTGATCCAGCCGCCGAAGTTCATCGGTTTCGCCAACTTCGCGCGGATCTTCAGCGACGAGCGGTTGCACAACGCTCTGCGCGTCACCTTCACCTACGTGCTCGTGTCCGTACCGCTGCAGCTGGCGTGCGCACTCGGGGTGGCGCTGCTGCTCGACCGGGGCCTGCGCGGGCTCGCGTTCTACCGCTCGGCGTTCTACCTGCCGTCGCTGCTCGGGTCGAGTGTGGCGATCGCGGTGCTGTGGACCCAGGTCTTCGGCGCCGAAGGTCTGCTGAACCGCGTGCTGGGGTTCTTCGGCGTCGAGGGCAAGGGCTGGATCTCCGACCCGGACACCGCGCTGTCGACCCTGATCGTGCTGAACGTCTGGACGTTCGGCTCACCGATGATCATCTTCCTGGCTGGGCTGCGGCAGATCCCGGCGGTCTACTACGAGGCCGCCTCGATCGACGGCGCGAGCAGGTGGTCGCAGTTCTGGCGGATCACGTTGCCGCTGCTGTCGCCGATCCTGTTCTTCAACCTGGTGCTGCAGATCATCCACGCGTTCCAGTCGTTCACGCAGGCGTTCGTCGTCTCCGGCGGCACGGGAGGACCGTCGGACTCGACCATGTTCTACACGCTTTACCTGTACCAGCAGGGTTTCAGCCGGTTCGACATGGGTTACGCGTCCGCGCTGGCGTGGTTCCTGCTGCTGATCATCGCGGCGTTCACCGCGATCAACTTCTGGGCGGCGAAGTACTGGGTGTTCTATGACGACTAACCTCCGCCACACGCGATTCGTGAGCCGGCTTTCCACGCCGGTCAAGCACCTCGGCCTGGTCCTCTTCGGGTTCGTGATGCTCTACCCGGTGCTGTGGATGATCGTGAGCTCGTTGCGGCCAGGCGACGAGATCTTCCGCAGTCCCGGCCTGATCCTCGACAGCCTGCGGACCGAGAACTACGTCGAGGGCTGGAACGCCCTCACCCCGTCGTTCGGGACGTACCTGCTGAACTCGGCGATCCTGGTGCTGGGCTGCATCGTCGGCAACCTGGTGTCGTGCTCGATGGCGGCCTACGCCTTCGCCCGGCTGAACTTCAGCGGCAAGCGGTGGTGGTTCGGCATCATGCTCGGCACGATCATGCTGCCGATCCACGTGATCATCGTGCCGCAGTACGTGCTGTTCTCCCAGATCGGCTGGGTGAACACGTTCCTGCCGCTGATCGTGCCGAAGATCCTCGCCACGGACGCGTTCTTCGTGTTCCTGATGGTGCAGTTCATCCGCGGCCTGCCGCGCGAGCTGGACGAGGCGGCGCGCATCGACGGCTGCGGTCACCCGCGGATCTTCCTGCAGATCGTGCTGCCGCTGATGAAACCGGCGCTCGCCACCACGACGATCTTCACGTTCATCTGGACCTGGAACGACTTCTTCACCCAGCTGATCTACCTGACGGACCCGGACATGTACACGGTTCCGGTCGCCCTGCGCTCGTTCGTCGACTCGACGGTCGCCACGTCGTGGGGCTCTCAGTTCGCGATGAGCGTGGTGTCGCTCATCCCCATCTTCCTCGCCTTCCTCATCGGCCAGCGGTACCTCGTCAAGGGGATCGCCACGACCGGTGGCAAGTAGCCGAAAGGAACGGACATGGGTATTGGTCTCCGTCGCCGTACCGCGTTAACGGTCCTGGTCTCGCTCACAGCGTCGCTGCTCGCGGCGTGCGGGTCCGGCTCCGACGCCGGTGGCGAACTGACCGCGGAGCCGGTGACGCTGCGCTTCAGCTGGTGGGGCGCGGACGACCGGCACAAGCGGACCCAGAAGGTCATCGAGATGTTCCAGCAGAAGCACCCGAACATCACCATCAAGGGTGAGTTCAAGGAGTGGAACGGCTACTGGGACAGCCTCGCCACCACGATGGCGGCCAACGACGCGCCGGACATCATGCAGATGGACGAGCTGTACATCGCCTCCTACGCCGAGCGCGGCGCGTTGCTGGACCTCAACGAGTCCAAGAAGCACCTCGACACCTCGAACTTCGACCAGAAGGCGCTCGCCACCGGCGCCGTCGACGGCAAGCAGTACGGGCTGCCGGTCGGCCTCGGGATGTACTCGATCATGGTCAACACCGACCTGCTCGCGAAGTACAACATCCCGGTGCCCGACGACACGAAGTGGTCGTGGGACGACCTGAGGAAGATCGGCGAGCAGGTGTCCAAGGCCGGCGGTGGCCAGGTGTTCGGCGTGCAGTCGCCGGGGATCAACGACGCGGCGGGGCTGAGCATCCGGGCGCGCCAGCAGGGCAAGTCGATGTTCGACGCTCAGGGCAAGGTCGTCCTGCCGCAGGAGATCGCCCGGGACTACTGGCAGTACATCCTGGATCTGGCCAAGTCCGGGGTCGCGGCGTCGCCGTCGGTGACCATCGAGAAGGCCTCGGCCGGGCTGAACCAGTCGGCGACCGCGACCAACACCGCGGCGTTCGGCCTGTGGTGGAACACCCAGCTGACCGCGCTGACCGCCGCCAGCGGTGCCAAGCTGAAGCTGCTGCGGCTGCCGGGGGAGACGCAGGGCAAGTCGCCCGGCGCCTACTACAAGCCGTCGATGTTCTGGTCGGTGTCGGCGCGCTCCAAGCACCCGGCGGAGGCCGCCGCGTTCGTGAGCTTCCTGGCCAACGACGAGGAAGCGGCGAAGATCCTGCTGACCGAACGCGGCGTGCCCGCGAACCTGAAGATCCGCGAGGCGATCGCGGGCCAGCTCAAGGAAACCGACAAGGCGGCCAAGGAGTACCTCGACACCGTGCCGGTGAGCGACCCGCCAAGGATCACCCCGAACGGCGCCAGCACGCTCGACACGATCCTCAAGCGGCACACCGAGGACGTGCTGTTCGGCCGGACCACCCCGGACGCGGCGGCCGCGTCGTTCATCAAGGAAGTCCAGGCCGAAGTGGACGCGGCGAAGTGAGGCGCGCGGCCATCGTCGGTACGGGCGCGATCGCGACCTCCCACGCCGAGGCGTTGCGGTCGGCTGGGGATCGCATCGAGCTGGTCGCGGTGGTGGACGTGGACGCCGAGCGCGCCACCGCGTTCGCCGAGGAGTGGGGTGTGCCCCGCGTGCACCCCAGGCTGTCCACGTTGCTGGACGTGGAACAGCTCGACGTCGTGCACGTGTGCACGCCACCGCGTTCGCACGTGCCGTTGGCGCTCGAGTGCCTGGCCGCCAACGTGAACGTGCTCGTCGAGAAGCCGCCGGCGTTGTCGCTGAGCGAGATCGACACGCTGATCGCCGCCGAACGGAACTCGACCGGCCGGGTCGCCACGGTGTTCCAGCACCGCTTCGGCCCGGCCGCGGTCCGGTTGCGGCGGCTGGTCTCCGAGGGGGTGCTCGGCAGGTCGCTCGTGGCGAAGTCGGACACGCTCTGGTATCGCGGCGACGCCTACTTCGACGTGCCGTGGCGCGGGACGTGGGAGAGCGAGGGCGGCGGCCCGACGATGGGCCACGGCATCCACCAGTTCGACCTGTTGCTGTCCGTGCTGGGGCCGTGGCAGGAGATCCGCGCGGTCGCGGCGCGGCAGGCCAGGGACGTGCAGACCGAGGACGTGTCGATGGCGTTGGTGACGTTCGCCGACGGCACGGTCGCGTCGGTGGTCAACTCCCTGCTGTCGCCCCGGGAGACCTCGCAGCTGAGGTTCGACTTCGAGCGCGCCACGGTCGAGGTCGAGCACCTCTACGGCTACACCGACTCGGACTGGACGGTCACTCCCGCGCCTGGCCACGACGACGTCGTGGACCACTGGCGCGCGGAGCGGTCCGAGACGGCCAGCGGTCACGGGGGTCAGCTGGCGGCGTTCCTCGACGCGCTGGACAGTGGTGGGACGCCGCCGGTGACGCTGGCGGACACGCGCATCACCATGGAGTTCATCGCGGCCCTGTACGCCTCGGCGTTCACCGGCACCGCGGTGAAGGCCGGTCAGATCGGCCCGGACAGCCCGTTCTACGCGACGATGGAAGGAATCGGTGCCCCATGGGCGAACGCCCGGTGATCACTCGGCAGGACGACGAGGTGCTCGTCGTGTCGGTGGGCGACGTCGAGCTCTTCACCTACGTGCACCAGCCGTCGACCCCCGCGTTCGAGGGCCCGAAGCCCTACCTGCACCCCGTGCGGACGCTGGCCGGCGACGTGGTGACGGCGTTCCGGCCGCACGACCACCGCTGGCACAAGGGTGTGCAGATGACCGCGACCGACGTGTCGGGCGAGAACTTCTGGGGCGGCGTCACGTACGTCCGCGACCAGGGGTACGTGGCGCTGCCGAACGTCGGCACCATGCGGCACGAGGAGTTCACGGTCGCCTCCGACGAGCTTCGGGTGGACGAGTCGCTGTCCTGGTTCACCGAGGCCGGCGAGAACTGGGTGCGGGAGAACCGTTCCTTCACCGTGCGCGACGTCGAGGACGACGCCTGGACGCTGGAGTTCGCCACCGCTCTGACGAACCTGCGTGCGGAGCCGTTGATCTTCGGCAGCCCGACCACCAACGGCCGCGAGCTCGCGGGCTACACCGGTTTCTTCTGGCGCGGCCCGCGGTCGTTCACCGAAGGCACGGTCATCGCCGCCGACGGGGGATCCGGGCAGGAGATGATGGGCAAGGCCGCCCGCTGGCTCGCGTTCGTCGGCAACCACGACGAGGTGGACCGCTCGTCGACGATGTTGTTCATCGACCACCCGGACAACAAGAACACCCACTGGTTCGTCCGCAGCACGCCGTTCGCGGCGGTCAACCCGTCGTTCGCCTTCTTCGACACCGTGGAGGTGCCGCCCGGCGAGACGCTGGCCCTGCGCTACCGGCTCGTCGTGGCTTCCGGAGAGTGGGACCGCGAGCGCCTGGAGTCCTATGTGGAGGCTCACCCGTGGTGACGCCGTTTCCCGGCGGGGTGGGCATCTCCGGCCTGCGGGTGTACGACTGGCCGACGGTGGACGGGCTGTGCGGAGGCTCGCCGCACGTCCACCTCGCCTGCGCGGAGTGCTACTACGTGATCGGCGGTCAGGGCAGCGTGCAGACCCTGACCCCGCGCGGGTTCGCGTCGACCCCGTTGCGCGAGGGCACCGTCGCCTGGTTCACGCCAGGCACGATCCACCGCCTGGTCAACGACGGCGACCTGCGGATCATCGTCGTGATGCAGAACAGCGGCCTGCCAGAGGCGGGCGACGCGGTGTTCACGTTCCCGCCTTCAGTGCTCGCCGACCCGTCGGAGTACGCGGCGCGCGCTCAGGCCGGTGACGAGGAGTCCGCCCAGCGCCGTCGCGACCTGGCCCTGGAAGGGTTCCTGGAGCTGCGGCGCCGCGTCGGCGCCGGCGATTCCGCGGCGCTGGAGGACTTCTACCGTTCCGCCGTGAGCCTGAAGCAGGACGTCCTCGACGCGTGGGAGAAGCGCTGGCGGGAAGGCGCGCTGGCGTCCGCCGAACGCACCGGCGTGCACCTGGACCGGTTGCGGGACGGCGACATCGGGCACCTGGCCGAGGCCGACATCCACGTGATGCGTGCGGAAGGACCGCAGCGACTCGGCATGTGCGGCCGGCTGGACGTGCACGACCCGGCCGACGGGAGATCGCCGCACGACTGAGCGACTCACAACTGGGCGACTCACAACTGGGCGACCTCACGACGTGTCGTCCCGCGAGCGGAACCGGACGAACACCAGTACCGCGACGAGCACGGCGGCCAGCACGGTCGCCGTGACGAGCAGGCGTCGTCGCGGGGGCGACTCGGCGTCGGGCTCCAGCGACTTCTCCACCCACTCGGCGGGCACGCGGGACAGGAGACCCGCCGTGCCCGCCATCCGGCACACCTCGTGTTCGCACGGCGGGCAGGCGGCGAGGTGGCGTTCGTAGACCTGCTGGTCACCGGGGGACAGCGAGCCCAGCAGGTAGGCCACGTCCCACTCGCGGAACGGGCACATCACCGCCCGGTCACCCCGTTCTCCTCCAGCGCCAGCCGTAGTGCGCGCAGGCCGTAGTGCATCCTTGACCTCACTGTTCCCTGCGGCACGTCCAGCGCCGCGGCGAGTTCCGCGACGGATTCACCGCGGTAGTACGCCCGCACGATCACCACCCGGTGCTCGGGTTTGAGCTGGGACAGGGCGTCGGCGATCAGCCAGGCGTCCAGCGTCCGGTCGGTGTGGTCGGAGCGCTCGCGTTCGGGCAGGCGGGCCGAGCCGACCTCCCAGCGGGCGCGGGCGCTGCGGCACTCGTCGATCGCGAAGTTGCGTGCCACGGTGTAGAGCCACGCTTTCGACGCCGCGGAGCCCTGTTCGAGGATGCGGGGGTTGCGCCATGCCCGCAGCAGCGCCTCCTGGACGACGTCCTCGGCCAGTTGCTCGTCTCCGGTGAGGCGTACCGCGTAACGCCAGAGCGCCTCGGCGTGGCCGTCGTGCAGCGCGCGCAGCACGGTGCTGTGGTCGGCGTTGATGACGCACCCCCTAGGTCCGGAACGTGGGCGCCCGCTTGGACAGGAACGCGTCTGTGCCCTCTCGCATGTCGGTGGTCGTGAACGCTTCGCGGAACGCTTCGAGCTCCACCCGCAGTCCTTCGTCGACACTCAGGCCGTCCACCGCGTCGAGCACCGACTTGCAGGCCGAGACGGCGGCGGGGGAGTTCGCCGCGATGTCGGCGAGCACGAGCCGGGCGGCGGCGAACATCTCCTCGCGGTTGTCGAAGACCTCGTTCACCAGGCCGAGCCGATGCGCCTCCGCGGCGTCGACGCGGCGGCCGGAGTAGATGAGCTCGCGGGCTTTGGCGATGCCGACCCGCCGGAACAGCCGGACGCAGCCGCCGAAGCCGGGGATGAGGCCCAGCAACACCTCCGGCTGGCCGAACACGGCCTTGCGGGTGGCGTAGACGAAGTCGCACGCCATCGCCATCTCACAACCGCCGCCGAGCGCGTACCCGTCCACGCACGCGATCACCGGGACCGGGAGCTGTTCGAGCAGCCGGGTCACCTCCTGGCCCAGCGCGCCGAACTGCTCGCCCTCCTCCGGCGTCATCGCGGCCATCTCGCGGATGTCCGCGCCGGCGATGAACGCGGGTCCAACCGAGCCGGTGAGCAGGAGCGCGCGCGGGCCCGCGAAGGTCGCGAGGAGGTGGCGCAGTTCGGTGAGTGTCCGCTGGGACAACGCGTTGCGCGCCGGTGGTCGGTGCACGGTCACCGTCAGGACGTCGTCGTGCTCGTCGAGCAGCAGTGTCTGATAGTCCACGGTGGTCTCCTCACGAGTCCCAGATGGCGCCGTAGGCCGGGATTCCTCTGGCTTCCAGCTCTTCGACGACGTGCCAGGTGGTGGGTTTGTTGGAGATGCAGATGACCGCTTCCGCGTCGAACCGCTTGCACGCGTCGTACGCGAGCGCGACCAGATCGGGTTTGCCCTGGCTCTCGGTGTCCCAAACAACAGCGTCGGGCTGCACACCGAGGATCTCGTCGACCAGCGCGTCGCCGTAGGTGCGGCGGGGGTTGCGGGTCGACCACACCAACACCGACGGCGTATCGCCGGCCAGCAAGTGAGGTAGGCACGGACCGATGCCGCTACCCGTGGCGACCCACACCACCCTCGTGAAGAGCTTGTCGATGTTGCCGACACCCGCCGTCGGAATGCCCTTGACCCACACGTGACTCGGCTGGTCCGCGATGAACTTCCCGGTCCAGTCACCCGCGCGGGAGATCGTCAGCCGGAAGCCGGAGCGGCCCGGCGCCGGGACGTTCGCGAAGGAATGCCACTCCAGCAACGGATTGCGGCTCACCGTCGTCGACGAACCCGCGAACGGCGTGACACCGTGGTCGAACGACACGAGCGCGACGTGCGGCGACGGACTGACGATGTGCACGGGAACCCGCCGCAGCCTCAGCCACGGCAACGCCACACTGGCCACCACGAGGGCGAGGGGCCAGAGGAAGACGGGGTTGGACACCGCGGACAGCACGCCGAACAACACGAGTACGGCCCACCCGCCGAACCGGTGCGCGCGCTCGAACAGGTTGTGCCGCTTGGCCCGCAGCCGGGGGAGTGCGAGCACGACGAGCGTGCCGAGCAGGGCCATGATCGTCCAGGTCAGCGCCAGGACGAGTGGTGGTCCCGTCGTCGTGGCGGCCAGCACGAGGAACCACGCGGTGGCGCAGATCGCGGCGCCGACGTGCAGTCCGCCGAAGTGGTAGACCTTGCCGAGCGTCCAGCGGATCCGCAACGGCCATCGCGTCGGCGCGCTGGTGGCGAGCCAGAACAGCAGGTTGATCACGAGCTGCTGGCGGATGAGCGCGGCCAGCGTGAGGTTGGCGACGACCAGAGCGGTCAGCCGGTCGGCGTCCCACGAGCCGATGAAACAGAGGTTGACCAGCACGACGGCGGCGACGAGCCGGTTGTGGTGGGTGAACGGGCGGCGGCGCAGGATCGTGCGCCAGGACCGGTCGGCAGGGGGCAGCTGGACTGCGCGGACCGAGGTCATGCCACGGTTTCCTTCTGTCCGTCCAAACGCGACAGCAACGCGCGCCGGTCGACCTTGCCGCGATCCGTGGTCGGCAGCGTGTCGACCGGCACGATCACCGTGGGCACGCAGTAGTACGGCAACCGCTCCGCGACCGCCCGGCGGGCCTGCTCCGGCACCGCGCTGGCCGGGCTGATGAACCCGACGAGCCTGCCGTTGTGCAGCAGGGTCGTGGCTCGGCTGCAGTCGGCCGCGCGTTCCAGCGCCGACGTCACGGCGTCCAGTTCGACCCGAAACCCGCGCACCTTGACCTGGTCGTCGGTGCGGCCGTGGTGTTCCAGCAGACCCTCCGGTGTCCACCGGCCGAGGTCGCGGGTGCGGAACATCAGGTGGTCGCCGCCGAGGAACGGGTCCGGGAGGTAGCGTTCGGCCGTCAGCGCGGGGTCACCCAGATACCCCGCGGTCACGCACTCACCGCCCGCCCACATCTCGCCGACCTCGCCGATGCGGCACGGCCGCAGGTTCTCGTCGAGCACGTACACCGTGGTGTTCGGCACCGGCCGGCCGATCGTCAGCTGATCACCCGGCACGTACCGCTGCACCGTGTTGACGATGGTGACCTCGGTGGGGCCGCACGCGTTGTGGAAGGCGGCCTGGCTGGCCCACCTGTCGGCCAGCGACTGCGGGCACCTCTCGCCGGCCACCGCGATCGTCCGAACTCGGCGGCACACGGCGGGATCCAGCGACGCCAGCACGCTCGGCGTGGCGATGACGACGTCCACAGTGCTCGCCGTCCGCTCGATGTCTGCGCCGCGGATCACCAGCGTGCCGCCGTGTGCCAGCGTGCCGAGTATCTCCCACATCGCCATGTCGAACGCGATGTTCAGCAGTTGCGCCACCCTGGTGCCCGGCTCGACGCCGAGGCATCCGGGCGCGGTCAGCAGGACGTTGCACAGGTTGGCGTGCGAGACCTGCACGCCGTTGGGCCGTCCGGTGGTGCCGGAGGTGAAGATGACGGCCGCGATGTCCGAGGTCTCGGTGGTGGTGCGGCAGAACTCGGTGGCGTCGGGCACGCGGTCGATCGCGATGATCGTCCCCAGGCTGCGGGGCAGCGCCGCCTCGTGCTCGCTCGTGGTGAGCACGAAATTCATGCGCGCGGTGCGGACGATGTGTCGCAAGTGGACTTCCGGCGCGATGCGGACGTCCTGTGGCACATAAGCCGCGCCCGCCTTGAGGATGCCGAGAACTCCGACGACCATCGAGATCGACCGGGTGAGGAACAGACCGACCCGCTCACCCGGACGCACTCCCGCACGGGTCAGCAGTTCGGCCAGCAGTTCGGCTCTGCGGTTCAGCTCGGCATAGGAAATCGACTCGCCGAGGTGTTCCACGGCGACGAGGTCAGGATGCAGCGCGGCCTGTTTCTCGACCGCGTGGTGGATGTGGTGGAACGACGGGGTCCTGATCGGACCGGCGCCGAACGACTGGAACAACGCGCGGTCCGGCGGTGGCAGGTCGCGCAGTGCGGTATCGCGGAACACGGCATTCACTGCAGGGTGGCCTTTCGGAAGCGTTGCGCGGTCACCCGTTCTGAACGAGACACACCCTCACTTTGTTCACGTCGAACAGAACCTCTGTCGAATCGACGAACCTGTTGTACAACAACAAGTTCTTGCTTCACAGTGAAAAAATGAGAATTGCGGCGGCTGTACTTTTGCTCATCACCTTCATTCCTGGTCCCGCGCATGCGGCGACCTGGGAGGACGTGATCGGAACAGGTTCCTTCGGCGGCTACGGTGCGCTGGAGTCGGAGTGGAACTACCGTTATCCGTGGGGCTCGGACCACAACGGCTCGGCCCGGATGTACGCGAGCGCCGGCGACCACAATCACGTGTCGTTGTCCGGCGGCGTGCTGACCCTGAAAGCGACGCGGATTTCGTGGGACGAGGGCAACAGCGGGGCCGTCCCGCACCTGCCCATCCGCTACCACTCCGGCGCGATCCACGCCAAGGAGCACGTCGTGGTGAACAACCAGTTCCCCAGCTGGGAGGTCAAAGGCGACTTCCAGGCACCGTCGGCCCGCGGCACGTGGCCCGCGTTCTGGCTGACCGGGGTCAACAGCTGGCCACCCGAAAGCGACATCCTGGAGTTCAAGGGGGACAACCGGAACTGGTTCAACACCTTCCGGACGTCCAGTGACGTGTCGAGCTCGATCGTCGGCGTGTCCTCACCCGGCTCCTGGCACACCTACCGGGCCTGGATCACCAAGGTGAACAACACCGACGTCGACATCCACTACTACCTCGACGGCAAATGGATCGCCCAGCACAGTGCGAGGAACTTCGTCGGCAAACCGCTGTGGGTGATCATCAACCTGCAGATGGAGGGCTCGTCCGGCAGTCCCGGCCCGACTGCGGACACGGTCTACCGGGCGCGCAACGTCTACATCGGACGGACGCGCGCGTGAGCCCGGCTCGGCGTGGCGATCTCGAAGTGCACCACGCCCTCCTCGTCCCACACGACCTCGCCGAGGGCGTGCCAGAGGTCGAGCGCGCCGGGTGAGTGGCGGTACGCGTGCAGGTAGACCGAGTCGTAGCCGCCATCCGCCTGGGCGAACTCCAGCAGTTCGGTCACCAGCGCGCGGGCGAGACCACGCCGGCGGTGTTCCGGACCGACGTACACGCGGCGCAGCTGGGCGGTCCGCCCGGAGGGGTAGCGCGCCGCGAGCCACTCGGGAGTCCGGGGACCGCGGGAGTCCAGCGCCGCGGTCGCGGCGATCGCGCCCTGCTGGTCGACCGCGACCAGCAGGACGTGGCGTCGCGGGGTGAGGTAGTACCCGGTGAGGTCGATCACGTCCTCGTGCCACTCCGGTACGTACCCCGTGCCGAAGTCGCGGTAGAGCGCGTCGAGCATCACCGCCCGCGCTCCACCGAGGTCGTCCGGCCCGGCCGTCCTGATGCAATATTCGTGCACTTGCACATCATATGCAACAGGGTGGGGATTGGCTCGCGAGCTGGCCATGAACGGCGCTTTTGTGGACCACAGGTCCACAAAAGCGCCGTTCATGGCCAGTCTGCGGGCCTCCTCCGGTCAGGCACCCGCCGGTTTGCCTGACCAGGCCTCCTGCGACGTCAACGGCCGCATCGTGATGGTGTAGTCGTAGGTGCTGTCAGGCCGGACCTGGTTGCGTTGCCGCACCGGGTTCGGCGTGTCACCGACGCCGGTCACGGCGTGATCGGCGTGCAGCGTGACGTAGCCCTTGTTGCGCTGCAACATGAACGGGTACGCGGCGCGTTCGAGGTCGTCGTACTGCGTCACGCTGACGTCCTTGACGCCCGACACCAGCAGGCCCGACGTGCGGCCGTCGGTGAGCAGCGCCCACCGGGTGTCGGTGTGGTTGCCGTGGTCCTGCGGGCGGTGGTACTCGACGTACTGGTCGGCCACCGAGGTCGACTGCACCCCGATCGGCGTGCCGTCCTTGCGGTCGACATAGCTCTCCGCCTTGCGGCCGTACCAGGAGAACTCGTCGTAGCGGTCGGGCACGGACAACTGGACGCCGATGCGGGGCAGGTAGGGCAGCGTCCGCATCGACCCCTGCGGCGTCACCCGGTGGCCGAGCCGCAGCACGCCGGCCGAGTCCACCGAGTACACCATCGTCTGGTCGAACCACGCCCCGGTCACGCCGGGTGCCGCCACCTTGCTGTCCACGATGATCCGGGTGGTCTTGAGGCCGTCCTTCTCCACCCGCACGCCGTTCACGGTGGTCTCCAGGCGGTCGAGGCCCGCCTTGCGCCAGTCCTCACCCTCCGCGCGGCCCCACGTGTAGGTCTCGTTGCTGATCGGCGCACGCCACGCGTCGAGCTTCGGGCCGCTGGTGAGCAGTTCCCGTCCCCACGACTTGATGGACGTGAGGGCGCCGGACTTCTTGTCCACCGTGTAGGTCGCGCCGGCGGCCGTCGCGGTGACCTTGGCCGCGTCCTCCTGGGTGAACACGACGGCCCAGTCGAGCGGTGCCTTGTCGAGACCGGGAACGCGGCTGCCGCCCAGCGAGAACTGGTCGTGCGCGAGCGCGTGCCCATCAGACGTGACCGTTTCGACGGTCAGGAACCGTTCGCGGTCGGCGTTGTTGGCCGGCACCGGCAGCGGGATGGCAGCCGTCGAGGCGCTGGCGACCCGCAACGGTTGCGAGCCGTCCTTCACCACCCGCGACCCCTCGGTGACCCGCCACCGCAGGGTGAGGTCGTCGGTACCGGTGAACTGGCGTTCGTTGGTCACCGACAGCACGCCGGTGGAGTAGGCGAACCGGATCGGCTGGTGTGCCCACGCCATCTGCAGCGTCTCGGGCTGCGTGGTGCGGTCGGTGTTGATCAGACCGTCCACACCGGACAGCGTCGATCCGTACGCGAAGTGCGTGCCGCGTTCCCGCACGCTGTCGAAGTCCAGCGCCAGCACCGCGCCACCGGCCGGCGGCGAGGCGTTCAACTCGGCGGGGGACAGCGCCCGGTTGTAGATCCGCACGTCGTCGACGTCTCCGTGGGAGAGCCTGGTGACGGTCGACGGGTCGTTCCACGACATCTCGAAGTCGCGGCCGATGTTCACGTCCGCCGCCGAGTAGTCGATCGCGCCGGTGAACGGCAACGAGCCGACCTCCGCGCCGTCGATGTACAGCCGGATCGCGGTGCCGTCGTAGGTGCCGCTGACCCGGTGCCACCTGTCGTAGAAGTCGGCGGGCACCTTCGCCTGCACGGCGCGCCACGTGCCGCTGTGGATGAAGAACTCCAGCGTGGTCTCGTTCTTCATCTTGAGCGTCCACTGGTGGTCGCCCTTGGCGATGATCGGGAACTGCCCGGTCCACTTGCCGGGCTTGACCCACGCGTCCAGCGTCAGCGCCGTGCCGGTGATGTCGAGCTTGCGGTCGCGGTAGACCTCCACGAAGTCGTCGAGCCCGGACAACGACAGGGCCTTGCCGCGGTGGCCGTCGACGAGCTTCGGCGCGCCGGAGAGCAGCGCGGTGATGTTGTTGCCGGAACTGTCCGGCGCGACGCGGGTCTTCTGCCTGATGTTCTGCTCGGCCCAGTCCCAGATGAACCCGCCCTGGGTCTGCGGGTTGGCGCGGATGATGTCCCAGAACTCGCGGAAGTTGCCGAGGCTGTTGCCCATCGCGTGCGCGTACTCGCCGAAGATCAGCGGCTTGGTCGTGGTCTTCGCCTGTTCGGCGAACCGCTCCGGCGACGGGTAGCGCGGGCCCCACACGTCGGCGAACGGCGCGTCACCGTCGGGGTTGTTCGACTGGTGGTAGACCGGGCGGGACGGGTCGTTGGCCTTGACCCACTTCGCCATCTCGTAGTGGTGCGCGCCGAGTCCGGCCTCGTTTCCGGTGTCCCACATGAAGACGCTCGGGTGGTTCTTGTCCCGCTCGACCATGGCGATCATCCGGTCCATGAACGTGTCGCGCCACTCCGGCTGGTTGGCCTGACACCACCGGGAGCAGTTCTCGTGGTTGTGGGTCTCGATGTCGACCTCGTCGTCGATCCAGATGCCGTTGCGGTCGGCGAGGTCGTAGAAGTACGGGTCGCTCGGGTAGTGCGAGGTGCGGACGGCGTTGACGTTGAGCTGCTCCATCAGCGCCACGTCGCGTTCCTGCGCCTTGCGGGGCACGTGCCGGCCGTGGTCCGGGTCGGTCTCGGCGCGGTTGACGCCCTTGAACAGCACGCGTTTCCCGTTGACCAGCAACGTCCGGTCGCGGATCTCGATCTTGCGGAAACCGGTGGTGTCACTGGTGATGTGCGTGATCTTCCCGTCGGGCGCGGCGAGCGTCAGCACGACGGTGTAGAGGTTCGGCGTCTCGTCGGTCCACTTGGCCGGGTTGCGCACCGGCAACGTCAGACGTGCCGTGCTGCCCTCGGTTTCCTGGCTCGCCGACCCGACCTCCCTGCCTTTGGCGTCACGCAGGCTGGCGGTGACGCGGTGCTTTCCGGTGGTGCCGCCGGGCTTGTGGCCGAGCTCGACGTCGGCGGTGAGGGTCGCGTCGGTGTAGGTGGCGTCGAGATCGGTCTTGAGGGTGACGTCCTGGATGAACGTGGCGGGCGTCGAGTACAGCGACACCGAGCGGAAGATGCCCGAGTACCGCCACTGGTCGTAGTCCTCGAGGTAGGAACCGGCGCTCCAGCGGTGCACCTGCACGGCGATCTTGTTGCGGCCCGGTCGCAGCGCGGAGGAGATGTCGAACTCCGCCGGGGTGTAGCCACCCTGGTCGTAGCCGACGTACTTGCCGTTGACCCACACGAAGTAGCCCGACGTCACGCCTTCGAAGCGCAGGAACGTGGCGCGCTTGGTCCAGTTGGCCGGCACGTCGAAGTCGCGGACGTACGCGCCGGTCGGGTTCACGTCGCGGGGGACGCGGGGCGGGTCGTCCGGCTGCACCTCGGTGGCGATGTTGCGGAAGATCGGGTGGTCCAGGCCGTCGGTCTGCCACGTGTGCGGCACGGTCACCGTGCGCCAGCGCGAGGTGTCGTAGTCGTCGGCGTAGAACCGCGCCGGCACGTCGGCCGGCTTGTCCGCCATGGAGATCCGCCACTTGCCGTCCAGCGACTGCGTGAACGGCGTGCGCTCGGCGTGGCGCACGGCGGCGGCCACGTCGGCCTGCGGAAGCAGCAACGCGTGGTGCGGCTCCTGCCCCTCCTCGATCTTGCGCGGATCTTCCAGATAGGTGTGCACGTCAGGAGGGGGGTCGACGGCGGCGGCGATCGGTGTCATCGAACCCGCCGCAACCAACATCACTGTCGCAAGAACGATCGCGCGCCGCACGCTGAACCTCCATGTTCAGACAGAAATGAACACAAGTGAACAGTCGGTATTCGAACGCGACAAGGGGCCACGAGGTCCGCGTGGTTCACAGGTCGAACACTGTTATCGAACGGGTTGTCTCTTGCGTTCGATTTTGTTCGACAGCACGCTCCGGGGCCATGGCCAGGACGCTCCCTCATCTGCTGACCGCGGCTGTCGTCGCCGCTTCGCTCTCCGTGCCCGGGACCGCGCACGCGGCACCGGTCGTGAGCCTCGTCAGCGACACCCTGCTCGACCCGTCGGCGTTGTACTTCGTCTCGTACGACGGGTTGGTGAACAACAACTCGTTCCAGCAGGACGCGATCCTGACCTACCAGGGCCGTCAGTACGCCACCTGGTACACCGGCAGCCGCAACGCCGTGATCGCCCGCCGGAGTCTGGGCAGCACGGCGTGGGAGACCGTGGTGTTGCCGCACCAGCTCAGCGTCGACGACTCGCACAACGTGATCTCGCTGGGAGTCTCCCCGCAGGACAACACGATCCACGTCGCCCTGGACACCCACAACACCCGTCTGTTCTACCTGCGCTCCAAGGCCGGTCTCGCGATCGGCGGCCAGCCGTGGAACGCCGCGTCGTTCGGCGGGGTGCAGCGGACGCTCGGTGGCGTCGAGCTCGGTTCGATGACCTACCCGCAGTTCCTGGTGACACCAGAAGGAAGACTGCAGTTCAGCTACCGCACCGGTGGCTCCGGCAACGGCGTCAACGAGCTGGCCGAGTACGACGGCGGCACGTGGCGCAAGCTCGGCGGCTGGTCGTCGGCCACCGGCTCGTACACCGGTCCGAACGGCGTGGTCTCGAACACCCGCAACATGTACCTGCACGGCCTCAACTACGACCGAAGTGGACGGTTGCACGCCGCTTTCACCTGGCGTGAAGGCAATGCGGGTGTGCTCTGCAACTCGGGCGGACTGACCAACCACGACACCGGCTACGTCTACAGCGACGACCGCGGCCGAACCTGGCGCAACGGCGCGGGAACCGTCGTCGGCACGACCGGTGGCGCGCCGGTCAGCGTGACCTCGCCGGGCCTGGTGGCCGATCCGCTCGACCCGAACCACGGCCTGATGAACCAGGAGAGTCAGGCGGTGGACGCGAACGGCCGGCCGCACGTGGTGATCAGCTACGTGCCCGGCCGCTTCACCCAGTGCGTCTCGAACTACGCCCAGCAGCGCGCGCAGTACGGCCGCACGTTCCACGTCTTCCGCGGCGCGGACGGAAGGTGGACCAAGATGGAGGTCCCGATCCCGCCGAACCACACCCAGCGCACGAAGATCGTGCTCGACCGCGCCGACAACGCCTACCTGGTGATGCCGCGCGGCAAGATCGTGGCGGCGAGCAAGGCGAGCGGCTGGACGGACTGGACGACCGTGTTCGACCGCCCGTCCCTGCAGGCGTTCGGAGAGGTCAACGTCGACACGTCCCGCGTCGCGTCGCTGGGCATCCTTTCGGTGCAGTACCAGCAAACCTCCAGCGGCACCACGCCGTCGGCGATTCGCGTCGCCGACTTCCGGCTCGGCTGAGCAGGCGGCCAGAAGTTGTGTCCCTCACCCGCCCGCCGAACCCGCGCCCTGCCTTGATGGCGTCTGCAAGTACCGCCAACCCATGATCAACAAGCACTTCTCTACTACCAACAGGGCCGTTGTGGTCTGAGGGACGCGGCGGCGGTTCGGCGGGCGACGAGCGGGTTGGGTGTAGTTGGCGGCGATTCGATCAAGGGTTGGTGGTACTTGCAGACGCCATTCAGCACCAACGAGTCCAGGTTTCGGACATGGCTTCTGGTCAGTTGCCCAGCACTAGGAGGACCAACATGTCGTTGTCCCGACTCAGTGGCGCGCTCGTGGCCTGTGCGGCCGCTCTCGCGCTGATCACGCCGGCGGTCGCTGTGGCCGCCTCACCGGCTTCCACCGAGGTGACGCAGCAAGGCACGCTGTCCTGGAGGCTGGTCCGGGCCCAGAACCCGACGGCCGACCAGCAGCGCGCGTACGACCTGATCACCCGTGCGATGAACGCCGCGGTGGCGCGCTACAACAACCTGAGCGGTCTCACCAAGAGCATCACCGCGCATTACGACCCCTCGGTGCCGACGGCGAACGGCAACATCAACGGGACGATCCGGTTCGGCAGCACCGGTTCCATGAACGAACGCACGGCGCTGCACGAAATCGGCCACACCATCGGTGTCGGTACAAGTGGAAAATGGGGATCTCTCGGTTGTGGTGGCACCTTCAAGGGCGCGGCGACCACCGCGCTCGTGCGGCAGTACGACGGTTCCAGCGGCAAGATCAGCTGCGACAGCCAGCACTTCTGGCCGTACGGGCTGAACTACGACAGCGAGTTCTCGCAGACCAACGCCGACCGGCACGTCAAGATCGTCGAGGCGATGGTGCGCGACGGCCTGTGACCCCGAAATTGTTTTCGTGGAATCGTCGATCTCGCGAATGTTTGTCGAACCTTCATTCGAAGAGGAGATTTCTTTGAATGATTGATTTCGAAAAGTTTTCGCGCGGCCGCATTCGTGCGGTGCTGCTGACGATGATCTGCCTGCTCGCCACGACGACGCCGCTGGCGGCGGCGGACGCGGTGCAGGCACCACCCACGAAGACCGTGCGGGTCTACTGGTTGCGGCCCTACGACGTTGCCAACGACACGCGCTACCCGGACGGGATCGCCCGCGTCATGCAGGAGGCCCAGCGGTACTACAAGCAGGAACTGGGCAAGACGTTCCAGCTCAACACCCCAGTGGTCGAGGTGATCACCGGTGAGCACAACCGCAGTTGGTACGAGAACACGCCCAACGGCCCCGACCGGTACTGGTGGTCGGTGTTCAACATGCAGCAGGAACTCCTGCGCAGGCTGAGCCTCGGCGCACCGGACAACCGGTGGCTCAACGTCGGGGAGGTCAGCGCGGAAGGACCGGGCGCGGGCGGAGGTGGCGGCAACGGCTGGGTGATCCTCTCCGGACACGACGCGGACGGTGCGGCCGGTATCAACGGTCCGATGAACCGCTGGTACGGCGGCATGGTCCACGAACTGGGCCACGCCTTCGGTTTGCCTGACTCGTCGTTCACCGACGGCACACCGATGTCCGCGTCGTTCTACGACTACCCGAACACGCACTTCAACGAGCAACAGAAGAACGCGATCCGAAACGGACGGTACGGCGGTTTCCTGTCCTGACCGTCACGCGGTGGACTCGCGCACCACGAGCCGGCACGGCTGCCGGACGACACCGGCCGCGGGGTTGCCCTCGAGCGCCGCGAACAGGTGCGTCACGGCGGTCGTGCCGAGCTGCTGGAGGTTGAGATCGATCGTGGTGAGCGGCGGCTTGCAGTCCGCGGCGAAGATCTCCCAGTTGTCGTACCCGACGATCGCGACGTCGTCCGGGACGCGCCGGCCGAGGTCGGTGAGGGCCTGGGTGACGCCGCTCGCGATCTGGTCGTTGCCGCAGAAGATCGCGTCGACCTCGGGCGCGGTGGCGACCAGGACGCGGGCGGCGTGCCGGCCCCAGCGCTGCGACCACTCGCCGTGCAACGGCTGACCGCCCGCGAGCGACAGGCCCTGCTCGGCCAGCACGGCGTGCACCGCGGCCGCGCGATCGCGGGCGGCGCGGTAGTGCTGCGGGCCGGTGATGTGGCCGATGTGCTTGCGCTGCAACGCCATCAGGTGCTCGATCGCGAGCCGGGCCCCGCCAGAGTCGTCGGAGACGAGGCTGAGGTCGTCCGGGTTGCTCGATCTGCAGTAGACGTACACGGCCGGCACCGGGAGGTCCGCGGTGAGCGACGTGCGGACGTCGTTGCTGTCTCCCACCACGATGAACCCGTCGACCTGGCGGGCCAGCAGCGTGCGGATGTAGTGGTTGCGGCGGATCGCGTCGCCGCGGGTGTCGCACAGCAGCACCGACATCTCCTGGTTGGACAACGCGTTCTCGGCGCCGAGCAGGATCGGGATGGCGAAGCGGCCGTCGAACTCGTCGGTGAGCAGGCCGATCGCGCGGGTGCGGCCGGCCACCAGGGCCTGCGCCAGAACGTTGGGCTGGAACGACAGTTCGGCCGCCGCCCGCAACACGCGCGCGCGTGTGGCCGCGGCGACCTCGCCACGGTCGTTGATCGCTTTGGACGCGGTGGCGATGGACACGCCCGCCCGCTTCGCCACGTCCCCGAGGGTCACAGCCTCAGAACGCCGTCTGCCCATCGAAATCCTTTCGAAGCAGGTTCGACTGCGTGTTCGACGATTTCTGCTCCTGATGGCGCATTGTCGAAATCGTTTTCGGTCTCCAGAGTGCGTGGTGTGGCAACGAAGCGCAACACCCAGTCGATCCGCGGACCGGTGGTCCCGTCCCGCGGGCCTCTCCGTCCACTCGGGACGGACGAGGTGCGCGTCACCGGTGGCTTCTGGGCTCCCCGGCAGCGGGTGAACGGCGAGGCGACGCTCGGCCACGCGCTGGAGTGGATGGACGAGCTGGGCTGGACCGGCAACTTCACCACCGTCGGCAACGGTTCCGGGTCACGGGAGCGCAAGGGCCGGGAGTTCTCCGACTCCGAGGTCTACAAGATCGTCGAGGCGATGTCGTGGGAACACGGCAGATCCGCGGACCCGGCACTCGACGCGCGCATCGACACGCTCACGTCCCAGATCGCCGCCGCCCAGGCCGAGGACGGCTACCTCAGCACGTCGTTCGGCCGGGACTGGCAACGGCCCCGCTACGGCGATCTGGCGTGGGGACACGAGCTCTACTGCGTCGGGCACCTGCTGCAGGCGGCGGTCGCCAGGACGAGGAACGCGGGCGCCGGGCCGTTGCTGGACGTCGCCCGCCGCGCCGCCGACCACGTCTGCGCGACGTTCGGGCCGGACGGCACCGGTGTCTGCGGGCATCCGGAGATCGAGACCGCGCTGGTGGAACTCGCGCGGCTGACGGGGGAGCAGCGCTACCTCGACCAGGCCGCGTCGTTCGTCGAGCGGCGCGGCTACCGCACCCTGCCCGCGCACGAGTTCGGCTGGTCCTACTTCAACGACGACATCCCGGTGCGCAAGGCGACAGTCCTGCGGGGACACGCGGTGCGCTCGCTGTACCTGGCGGCCGGAGCCGTGGACGTGGCCGTCGAGACCGGCGACGACGACCTGCTGGGAGCGGTGGCCGAGCAGTTCGACCGTGCGTGGGCACGCCGCACGCACATCACCGGCGGCATGGGGTCGCGGCACCAGGACGAGGCGTTCGGCGACGACTTCGTGTTGCCCCCCGACCGCGCGTACGCCGAAACGTGTGCGGGCGTGGCCACCGTCATGCTCGCCCAGCGCCTGCTCCTGGCCACCGGAGACAACCGCTACGCCGGTGTCGTGGACCGGGTGCTGCACAACCTGATCGCGGGCGCGATCGGCGATGACGGCCGGAGTTTCTTCTACGCCAACACGTTGCACCAGCGCACGATCGTCCAGACGCAGACCGACGGTGAACGGCTCGACGTCGGCGGACTCAGGGCGCCGTGGCGTGAGGTGTCGTGCTGCCTGCCGAACATCGCCCGGTTGCTGGCCAGCCTCTCGTCGTACCTCGTCACCGCTGACGACACCGGCCTGCGGCTGCACCAATACGCGGACTGCGAGGTGGAGACCAGGCTCGCCGACGGCCGCCAGGTCGGCATCGAGGTGCGCACGTCGTACCCGGAAGGCGGAGACGTGGCCGTGCGGGTGGCCAGGAGCGGCGGTCCCTGGTCCATCACCCTGCGCGTCCCCGACTGGGCGACCGGGGCGGTGCTCGTCGTGGATCACGAGCGCCGCCCGGTCGCACCAGGAGACGTCGTCCTGACCCGCGACTGGGCGGCGGGCCAGGAGATCCGGCTGGAGCTGCCGACGCAGCCCCGGTTCACCTGGCCGGATCCGCGCATCGACGCGGTGCGCGGCTGTGTCGCGGTCGAACGCGGGCCGCTCGTGCTGTGCGCCGAGTCGTTGGGGGAGAACGACCTCGACGCGCTGCGGGTCTGCGTCGGGCACACCCCGGAGCAGGCGGGCGACGGCGCGGTGGTGCGGGCCCGGTTCGAGTCCCTGCTCGATTCCTCCTGGCCGTACGGGGAACCGTCGGCGAGACCCGGCACGTCCGTCCCGCTGCACCTGACGCCTTACCACCGCTGGGCCCGCCGAGGCCCGTCCACCATGCGGGTCTGGCTTCCCTGCGCCTGACCACAGTCTCAAAGGAGAGACAGTGAAAGCGATGCTCGCGGCAGTCACACTGCTGCTGGCCACCGCCGCGTGCGGTGCGGAGAAAACCGGTGCCGCCGACGACGGTGCGACCCTCACGCTGTGGACCCGTGCGGCGACCGAGTCGGTGTCGAAGGCCTATGCCGACGCCTACAACGCCTCGCATCGCAACAAGGTCGAGGTCAGCGCGTATCCCAACGAGGAGTACCCGGCGAAGCTGGCCTCGGCCGCGGGTGCCAAGTCGTTGCCGGACCTCTTCGCCGCGGACGTGGTGTTCGCCCCGCAGTACGCGGCCCAGGGTCTGTGGGCCGATGTCTCCGAGCAGTTCAAGTCCTTGCCGTTCAAGGACTCCGTAGCCCCCTCCCACGTCCGTGCGGGAACGTGGGAGGGCCACAACTTCGCCGTGCCGCACACCATCGACCTGTCGGTGATGCTCTACAACAAGGACCTCTACACGAAGGCCGGCCTCGACCCGGAGAAGCCGCCGCGCACGCTCGTGGAGTTCGCCGAGCACGCCCGCAAGATCGACAAGCTCGGCGAGGACGTGCACGGCACCTACTTCGGCGGCAACTGCGGCGGGTGCATCGAGTTCACGCTCTGGCCCTCGGTGTGGGCCGCCGGCGGTGAGGTGCTGGACGACGACGGGCGGAGCGGGAAGGTCGACTCACCCGAGATGGCCGAGGTCTTCGCCGTGTACCGCGATCTCTACGACCAGGGCGTCGCGTCGCCCGCGTCGAAGGGCGAGGCGGGGCCGACCTGGCTCGGCGCGTTGCAGGGCGGGAAGGTCGGCATCGCACCCGGCCCGTCGGTCTGGCTCGACGCCATCGAGGCCAAGGGCGTGAAGACGGGTCTCGCGCCGATTCCCGGTGTCAACGGCGGCGAGTCCACGTTCCTCGGCGGTGACGCGATCGGCATCGGTGCCACGAGCGCGAAAACGCAACAGGCGTGGGACTTCCTGGCGTGGACGATGTCCGAGGAGGCCCAGGTCGAGGTGATCGCGAAACGCAAGGGCGTGCCGTTCCGCACCGACCTCGCGTCGAACAAGTACTCGTCGGCGGATCCGCGGCTGGTCACGGCCAACGGGCTGGTGGCCAAGGGGAAGACGCCGTACGCGCGCAACTTCAACGCCACGTTCAACGACCCGCAGGGGCCGTGGCTGACCACCGTGCGCGGCGCGTTGTTCGGCAACGCCAGCTCGGCGCTCATGGCCGGCAACGAGGCGATCACCAAGTCGCTGCGGCAGGAGTGAACCGTGCGCAGGCGAGCGGTGACCGGAGCCCTGTACGCCACACCCGCCGCGGTGCTGGTGGGGCTGTTCTTCGTGGTTCCGCTGCTGCTCGTCGGCTGGATGTCGCTGAACCGCTGGCCGTTGCTCGGCAAACCGAGGTTCAACGCGCCGGCCAACTACACCGGTGTCGTGGACAACGCGCTGCTGACGTCCGCGGCCTGGTTCACCGTCCGGTACACCGTGCTCATCACGGTGGCGCTGTTCGTGGTCGCGTTCGGACTCGCGTTGCTGGTGCAGAACAGGCGGAAGGGCGTGGGGTTCTTCCGTACCGCGTTCTTCCTGCCGATGGCGGTCGGGTTCGCCAGCGCCTCGCTGTTGTTCCTCGGGTTGCTGAGCGAGGAGATCGGTCCGTTCCCCGGCTCCGGTGACAGCCCGGCGCTGGGATCGGCCGTGCTGCTGGTGCTGTGGCGGTTCGCCGGGTTCAACATGCTGATCCTGCTGACCGGGCTGCAGGCGATCCCGCTCGACGTCTACGAGGCCGCGCGGATCGACGGTGCCACCCGCTGGCAGACGTTCCGGAGCATCACCGTGCCGATGATGCGGCCGACGATCGCGTTGGTGCTGACGATGATGACCACCGGGTCGCTGCTCGCGTTCGACCAGTTCTGGATCCTCACCAGGGGAGGCCCGGACAACAGCACCACCTCCCTGGTGATGGTGATCTACCGGGAGGCGTTCATCCGTCTCGACCTCGGTTCGGCGGCCGGGATCTCGGTCGTGCTGCTGGTGCTGCTCGCGCTGTTCAGCTCGGTCCAGCTCGCCGTCCTGCGCAGGAGGTCGGCATGAGGGCCTACTGGTTCACCGGTACCGCACTCGCGATCCTGTTCCTGTTCCCGCTGCTCTGGAGCGGGTGGGCGTCGGTGCGCACGGACACCGGGTTCGGCGTCGAGAACTACGTCCGGCTCTTCACCTCCGACAACGGCATCCAGCCGGTGCACGTGCTCAACAGCGTGCTGGTGAGCGCGATGACGGTCGGTGGCACGCTGGTCGTGGCCACGTTCGCGGGCTACGCGTTCGGACGGTTCCGCTTTCCCGGCCGGGACGTGCTCTTCCTGCTCACGCTCGCGATCCTGATGGTGCCGTACGCGACGATCCTGATCGCGCTGTACGTGCTGCTGGGCTGGCTCGGGCTGGAGGACTCGCTGATCGGCCTCAGCCTGGTGCTGATCGTGTTCCAGCTGCCGTTCTCGGTCTTCATGATGCGCAACAGCTTCGAGGCCGTGCCGATCGAACTGGAGGAGTCCGCCCGCGTCGACGGGTGCACGAGCTTCGGCACGCTGGTGCGGATCATGCTGCCCGCCGTACGACCCGGTCTGGTCACCGTCGGACTGTTCGCGTTCCTCGCGTCGTGGAGCGAGTTCTTCGCCCCGCTGATCCTGCTCAACTCCACCGGCAAGTTCACCGCCATCCTTGCCGTGGTCAACATGCGCACCGCCAGTCACGGCTCGATCGACTACGCCGCCCTGGAAGCCGGCGTGGTGTTCATGGCCGTGCCCTGCCTGGTGCTGTTCGCGTTCATGCAACGCAGCTACGTCCGGGGATTCACCTCGGGCGCCCTCAAGGGTTGAGGAGATCGAAATGATCCGGTTGTGGAAAGGATTCGTGGCCGCTCTCTTCGCGGCGGTGATGGCGGTCGGCGTGGCGGCTCCGGCCAGAGCGGACACGTGGAACCCGCCGGCGAACCTGGTCACCCCGCTCAACCAGGTGTGGCAGCACGTGGAGAGCACCTACGGGGACCTCTACGGCTTCCGCAACTACGGCTGGGACCAGCTGTTCACCAACGGCGGCTACCTGAACTTCTGCGTGCGCTGGGACTCGCCCCAGCCGGTGACGGCGCAGCAACGCGACGCGGTGCACGCGCAGCTCGCCCGGCAGTACAAGAAGTGGATGGACGCGATGGCGGGGCACAACAACTTCCCGTACGCGTCCGTGCCCATCAAGGTCGTCGGCTGGGCGGTGCGTGACCGCAACCAGCTGCAGTGGACCGACAACTCGGTCGACATCTACGTCAACGACATCAGGGAGAACGCGCCGCAGTGCTCGGAAGGGTGCGGCAGGTTCTTCAACCGCAACGGCTCGTACCCGCGCTGCCCCGGTGGCGTCGCGCGGCACTACGACCAGTCGTTGTGGCTCACGGCCGGCTTCGGCGGCGGGGCCGGCGGTGACTGGGGTCAGCGGATCGGCAGCGAGTACTTCATGGGCAACCTGAACTCGTCGGACGTGCACATCTTCCTGCACGAAGTAGGACATACGTTCGGTCTGGACGACTTCTACGACTGGACACCGAGCGGTGTCGACCGGTTCATCATGAAGGCGGGCAGCTCCACGGTGATCACCGAGTTCGACAAGTGGATGTTGCGTGACTGGTGGCGGCACCTGAAGAACCGGTACGGGTTCTGATGAGCCTCCCCTCTCGACGCACTGTGTTGCGTGCGGGCGCGTTCGCCGTTGCGGCGGCGGCGTTGCCCGCACGCGCGCTCGCCGCGGCACGCACCGACATCGGGGTGTCCGCCGAGCTGTTCCCGCTGGGCGCGGTGACCCTGCTGCCAGGACCGTTCCGGGACAACACCACCCGCACCCACGCCTACCTCAAGTTCCTCGATCCCGACCGGCTGCTGCACACGTTCCGTCGAAACGTGTCGTTGCCGTCGGACGTCGTCCCTTGTGGAGGGTGGGAGTCGCCCACCACCGAACTGCGCGGCCATTCGACGGGGCACGTGCTGACCGCGCTGGCCCAGGCGTACGCCACCACGGGTGACACGGCGTTCGCCACCAAGGCGACCTACCTGGTCGACCAGCTGGCGGCGTGCCAGGACCGGGCCAGGGCCGCCGGGTTCAGCACCGGCTACCTCTCGGCGTTCCCGGAGAGCTTCATCGGCCGGGTCGAGGCGCGCGAACAGGTCTGGGCGCCCTACTACACCCTGCACAAGATCATGGCAGGCCTGCTCGACGTGCACCTGCTCACCGGCAACGCACGGGCGCTGACCGTGCTCACCCAGAAGGCGTCGTGGACGGCCTGGCGCAACGGCAGGCTGACCTACGACCAGCGGCAGAACATGCTCGACACCGAGTTCGGCGGCATGAACGAGGTGCTGGCCAACCTCTACCAGGTGACCGGCGACCCGGCGCACCTCACCACCGCGCAGTACTTCGACCACGCGGAGATCTTCGACCCGCTGGCGCAGAACCGCGACGCGTTGAACGGCTATCACGCCAACACCCAGATCCCCAAGGCGATCGGTGCGATCCGTGAGTACCACGCGACGGGCACCACCAGGTACCGCGACATCGCGAGCAACTTCTGGGAGATCGTCACCGGTGCGCACAGCTACGCGATCGGCGGCAACTCCAACGGCGAGTACTTCAAGGCACCCGGCCGGATCGCCTCCGAACTGTCGGACAACACCTGCGAGTCCTGCAACTCCTACAACATGCTGAAGCTCACCGCGCAGCTGTTCCGGGGCAATCCCTCCGACGCGCGGTACTTCGACTTCTACGAGAAGACGCTCTACAACCACCTGCTGGGCGCGCAGAACCCGAACTCGGACCACGGCCACCACAGTTACTACACGCCGTTGCGACCTGGCGGAATACGGACGTACAGCAATGACTACAACGACTTCACCTGCTGCCACGGCACCGGGATGGAGACCAACACCGGGCACACCGGCCGGATCTACGCGCATTCGGGCAGCACGCTGTTCGTCAACCTGTTCATCGCCTCGACGGTGAGCTGGCGCGGGTTCACCGTGCGGCAGGAGACCTCGTTCCCGGAGACGGGGGCCACCAGGTTCACGATCACGGGTTCCGGCGCGTTCGAGTTGCGCGTGCGTGTTCCCAGCTGGGCCACAGGTGCGCAGATCCGGGTCAACGGAACGCCGCAGGCTTCGGTCACGCCGGGTTCGTACGCCCGGATCAACCGGACCTGGGCGAGCGGTGACGTGGTGGACGTCGACCTGCCGATGACGTTGCAGCGGGAGTCCACTCCGGACAACCGCACGGTGCAGGCGGTCAAGCACGGTCCGATCGTGCTGGCGGGCGCGTACGGCACGAACAACCTCTCGTCGATGCCTTCCCTGCAGCCGTCGACGATCAAGCCCACGTCGACGCCGTTGCAGTACACCGCCACGGCGAGCACGGGCCAGGTGACGCTGCTGCCGTTCTACAAGGTCCACGGGCAGCGCTACACCGTCTACTGGACCGTCGCCGCGGAGACACCATCGTTCATCGCGCACTACCCGTTCGACGGCAACGCGAACGACGCCACCGGCAACGGCTTCACCGCCACTCTCGCCGGCGGTACGGCCTGGACGACCGGCCGCACCGGGCAAGCGGTCGACCTGCCGGGCAACGGCGCGCACGTCGTGCTGCCCGCGGGCCTGCTCGCGAGCGCGACCGCGTTCACGATCGCCACCTGGGTCCGCCTGGACGCGGTGGCGACCTGGTCGCGGGTGTTCGACTTCGGTTCCGGCACCGGGGCCTACGCCTTCCTCACCCCGCGCAGTTCGGCGGGCGGAGCGAGGTTCGCCGTCACCACGGGCGGCGCGGGCGCGGAGCAGCAGATCAACGCACCGACGGCGCTTCCGCAGGGAGTGTGGACGCACGTCGCGGTGACGCAGAACGGCGATCTCGGCGTTCTGTACGTCAACGGTCTCGAAGTCGCGCGCAACTCGGCGATGACGTCGCGGCCCGGCAACACCACGCAGAACTGGATCGGGCGCTCCCAGTACGAAGGCGACCCGTTCCTCGACGGCGCTGTGGACTCGTTCCGCGTCCACGGCCGCGCTCTCACCGCCGCTGAGGTCGCGAACCTCCACTCCACCGGCACGTAAGGAGGATCGATGCGCGCCATCCTGCTGCGTACGTCCTTTCTGGCCGCCGCGATCACACTGCTCGCGGGCGTTGTCGTCGCAACGCCCGCGAGCGCGGCGAATCCGATCATCACCTCGATCTACACCGCCGACCCGGCCCCGCTGGTCGTCGGCAACACGATGTACGTCTACGCCGGACGGGACGAAGCCGCGTCCGGCCAGTCGAACTTCCTCATGCGCGAGTGGCGCGTGCTGTCCACCACCGACGCCGCCACCTGGACCGACCACGGCGCCAAGGCGAACATCGGCACGTTCCGCTGGGCGGGCGCCGACGCGTGGGCCAGCGAGGTCGAACCGCGGGGCGGCAAGTACTACTGGTACACCTCGGTCAACGGCAACGGCGCCGGGTGGATGGACATCGGCGTCGCGGTCGGCGACAGCCCGCTCGGACCGTTCACCGACGCCAAGGGCGGGCCGCTGATCAGTGACAGCACGCCCAACTCGTCCGGGCTCAACATCGACCCGACGGTCTTCACCGACGACGACGGCCAGGCCTACCTCTACTGGGGCAGCTACTGGGGCGCGCGGGCGGCGAAGCTCAAGCCGAACATGATCGAACTGGACGGCCCGGTCGTGACCCCGCAGGGTCTGGACAACTTCTGGGAAGCGCCGTTCATGTTCAAGCGCAACGGCCTCTACTACATGATCTACGCGGCCAACGACACCAACGGCTGCGTCACGTCGTCCAGCTACGCCTGCCAGCGCTACGCCACCGCCACCAGCCCGATGGGGCCGTGGACGCACCGCGGCGTGGTGCTCGGCCAGGTCTCGTCGACCACCAACCACGCGGGCGTCGCCCAGTTCAACGGCCAGTGGTACATGGTCTACCACAACGCGAACGCCCCCGGCGGCGGTGACTTCCGCCGGTCCGTGGCCGTGGACCTGTTGCGCTTCAACGCCGACGGCACGATGCAGCGCGTCACGCAGACCGCCACCGGTCCGCCGCCGAACCCCAGCACTCCACCGACCGGCAACATCGCGTTGAGCGCCACCGCGACCACGTCCTACGTGTCGCCGTGGGAGAACCTGTCCGCGGTCAACAACGGTGCCGCACCGGCAAGTTCGGCGGACCGGTCGAACCTGGTCTACGGCAACTGGCCCGAGCAGGGCACGCAGTGGCTCGAGTACACCTGGCCGTCCGCCAGATCGATCAACCGCACCGCCGTCTACTGGTTCGACGACGACCAGGGCATCGACCTGCCCGCGTCGTGCCGCGTGCAGTACTGGACCGGCAGCGCCTACGCCGACCTGCCCGGTTCGTGCGGGACGGCCGCGAACACCTTCAACACCCTCTCGTTCCCCACCGTGTCCACGACCCGGTTGCGGTTGAACATCACCGCGAAGACCGGCCTTTCGACGGGAGTCCTGGAATGGCAAGCATTCGCCGCCTGACGGCACCCGCGCTGGCCGTGGTGCTGATCGCGGGCGGGATGGCACCCGCCGCCTCGGCCGCGCAGCCCATCGGCTATCCGGCGTTCAACGGACCGTCGATCCCCGCGCCGCCGGTCGGGTACGACACCGGCAGCACCATGCGCGCGATCTACGACGCGGAAAGCTCCGGCACCGACTTCTGGATGGACCGCCTGCTGGCCCGTCCCGGCAACGACCCCGCCGGCAACTTCCTGATGACCCGCGGGCGCGGGTTGTTCATGTACACCCACAACCCCGCCGTGATCGGGTTCGGCGGCAGGTCCGCGTACTGGGACGACCTCAGCGGCCAGAACGCCTACTCGGTCGCCGTGTCGCCCGGCAACTTCACCGAGCAGGTGAACAACCGCGTGCAGAAACCCAGCCACTACCGGGGTGTCTTCACCAGCGGCTCGATCCGGGTGGAGATGACGAAGTTCATCACGCACAACAACGTGGCCGTGACGAACCTGGCGATCGTGAACACCGGCGGCTCGTCCGCGACGCTGCAGCTGCGCGCCACGTCTCCTTATGCGACTTCCGCGAGCGGCAACGAGCTGACCGGCAGCAGGCAGGTGAAGAACAACCTCACCACGATCCGGCCGCGCCTGTCGGGCGACGGGTTCGGGGTGAACAACGGCGGCCTGGACCGCTCGATCACCGTCGGTGCCGGGCAGACCGTCACCACCAAGGTGGCCATGGGCTTCCTGACGACCGAGATCCCGGAGTCGTCGACCGAGTACCAGTCCTATCGCGGGTACTCGCCGGAGACGGCGTTCGCCACCCACGTGCGCGCGTACAACCGTTGGTGGGCGGACAACATCCCGTACATCGACGTGCCCGACGCGGCGATCAAGAAGAACATCTACTACCGCTGGTGGCTGATGCGGTTCAACCACCTCGACGTCGACATCCCCGGTCAGGACTACCAGTTCCCGATCTCGGTCGAGGGCGCCACCGGCTACAACAACGCGATCGTGCTGACGCAGCCGATGCACATCGACGACCTGAAGTACCTGCGTGATCCCGTCTACTCCTCCGGACCGTGGCTGTCCGCCGGGCAGACGTCCAAGGGCGGCCGGTTCATGGACAACCCCGGCGACCCGGAGAACTGGTCGAACTCCTACACCCAGTACATCTCCGAGGCCGCGTGGCGCGCCTACCAGGTCCACGGCGGCCAGCCCGCGATCGCGGCACTGCTCGCGCGGTACGCGGAAGGTGACGCCAAGGGCCAGCTGTCGTTCTACGACACCAACAACAACGGTGTGATCGAGTACGACTGGGGTGCCCTCACCGGCAACGACGCCGACGCGGTGTCGTTCCACTGGCGGGAGGGCAGGATGGACCGCGCGGAGACGGCGTACGTGTGGAGCGGAGCCGTTGCCGCACAACAGGCCTACGCGCTGGCCGGCAACTCGGCCAAGGCCGCCGAGATGCAGGCGCTGGCCGACCGGATCCGGTCCGGCGTGATCAACACCCTGTGGAACCCGTCCCGGCAGCTGCTGGAGCACAAGCACGTCGCCACGAACGAGCACGTGCCGTGGAAGGAAATCAACAACTACTACCCGTTCTCGGTCGGCCTGATGCCGAACACCGACCAGTACAAGCAGTCGCTGCGGCTGTTCGCGGACCCGGCCGAGTACCCGGTGTTCCCGTTCTACACGGCCAACCAGCGGGACAAGGCGGCGGCCGCGGCAGCGGGCCACCCCGGTTCGAACAACTTCTCCACCATCAACTCGACCGTGCAGTTCCGGCTGTACTCCTCGGTGCTGCGCAACTACCAGAACCAGTGGATGAGCCCGGAGGACTACAAGAAGCTGCTGTACTGGAACACCTGGGCGCAGTACATCGGCGGCAACACGCAATGGCCGGACGCCAACGAGTTCTGGGCGGACTGGAACGGCAGCTCGATCCAGTACCGGTCGTGGATCCACCACAACATCCTCGGCAGCAGCAACTGGACCGTCGTCGAGGACGTCGCGGGGCTGCGGCCGCGCACCGACGGGCTGATCGAGCTGTCGCCGATCAACATCGGCTGGTCGCACTTCGCGGTCAACAACCTGCGGCACCGCAACACCGACCTGAGCGTGGTGTGGGACGACCCGTCCGACGGCGTGACCCGGTACAACGGTGTTCCGCAGGGTTATTCGGTGTACCTCAACGGCAGCCGCGCGTTCACGGTGGACCGGCTCACCCGCGTGCTCTACGACCCGGCGACCGGTCAGGTGACGCTGCCTTCCGGCGGTTCGGTGACCTACCAGACCTCGGTTCCCGCTGCGCGCGCTCCTCGTGACGTCGTGCAGAACAGCCCGCGCATGGTCGACGTGTTCGCCAAGGCGGGCGTGGACCTGACGTCGACCCGGCCGAACCTGGCGTCCGGTCCCTCGGCCTCCTACACCGCGTCCGGCACGTCGGTCGGTGCGGCAGTCGACGGGTTCCCGATCAACGAACCGATCTGGGGCACCTCCGGCTCACCGAACGCGACCGACTGGTTCGAGTTGAACTTCGGCCAGCAACGTTCGGTCAGCGAGGCACGGCTGTACTTCCGCGACGACCGCGCGGGCAACCGTTATCGGGCGCCGGCGTCGTACCAGGTCCAGTACTGGAACGGCAGCGGATGGGCCGACGTGGGCGGACAGGTGAAGACACCGGCCACGCCTCGTGCCAACTACAACCTCGCCCAGTTCACCCCGGTCAGCACGCAACGACTACGGGTGCAGATGACTCACGCCAGCGGTTTCAGGACCGGACTGACGGAGATGAAGATCTACTGAACAACCTCAAAGGACGTCAATGACAATCGCACGTCGTTTGACAGCGCTTGCGCTGTGTTTGGCCGCGGGCACGGGTTTCGCCACCGTGCCCGCGGTCGCGTTCGCGGAACCGTTGCCGCAGAACGCGGTCACGGTGCGCATCGACCCGTCGTACCAGCAGCCGGAGTTCGAGGGCTGGGGGACGAGCCTGGTGTGGTTCGCCAACATCACCGGCGGCTACCCCGAGCCGATCCGCCGCAAGCTCGTCGACCTGTTGTTCGGTGAGGACGGACTGCGCCTGAACATCGCGCGGTACAACATCGGCGGTGGCAACGCGCCGGACGTCCGCAGGGACTACATGAAGACCGGCGCGACGATGGAGGGCTTCTGGAAGGCTCCTCCCGGCACCACGCGCACCGACACCGACTGGTGGCGCGCGGACAACCCGGAGCACTGGAACTTCGCCGCGGACGCCAACCAGCGCTGGTGGATCGACCAGATCAAGCGCCAGGTGACGAGGTGGGAGGCGTTCAGCAACTCGCCGCCGTGGTTCCAGACCGTCAGCGGATACGTCTCCGGCGGGTTCGACGCGAACACCGACCAGATCCGCCGCGACCGCGTCGGCGACTTCGCCACCTACCTGGCGCGGGTGACCCAGGAACTGGAACGGGCGCACGGCATCAGGTTCGACACGCTCGCCCCGTTGAACGAGCCCAACACGAACTACTGGGGCACCCAGATCGGCCCGAACGGCCAGCCGACCGGTGGACGCCAGGAGGGCGCGCACGCCGGACCCGAGCTCCAGCAGGAGGTCCTGCTCGCGACGCGGCGGGCACTCGACGCGCTGCGATCGCGGGTCAAAGTGTCCGCAATGGACGAAACGAACCCCGGCACGTTCGTGCGCAACTGGAACGGGTACGGCCCGGCGCGGGACGTGATCGACCAGCTGAACGTGCACACCTACGGCACGGGCCAGCGCACCAGCGTCCGTGACATCGCCAAGGGCGCGAACGAGAAGCTCTGGATGAGCGAGGTCGAGGGCACCTGGGGCAACGGCACCACCGACTACACGGGCATGGAACCCGGTCTGGGCATGGCGACCCGGATGCTGGAGGACATCCGCGAGCTCGAACCGTCGGCCTGGGTGTTCTGGCAGCCGATCGAGGACTCGATCCCGCAGCAGGCCGCCGGCAAGAACTGGGGCAGCATCCACATCCCGTTCAACTGCACGGCGGCGGACACGCTGGAGTCGTGCCCGATCAAGACCAACTCCAAGTTCAACACCATCCGCAACTTCACCCACTTCGTCCGGCCGGGGGACCGGTTCGTCAAGACCGACGACCCGTCGAGCGTCGCCGCGGTGAAGCGCTTCGGCCTGGACGCGACGGTCGTGCACGTCAACAGCGGCAGCACCGACCGCTCGGTGACCCTCGACCTGTCGCGGTTCGGCCTCGTGTCGCCGCTGGCCAAGGTGACCCCGGTGGTCACGAACGCGGCCGGCGCCCTCGTGCGCGGCAAGCCCGTGCGGGTGACCGGAAAGTCGGCGACGCTCGCGGTCCCGGCGAAGTCCGTCACCACGTTCCTGGTCGACGGCGTGGCCGGGGTGTCCGGTGACGCCGCGCTGGTCCAGCCCGATCACGTGTACCGGATCGCCGCGAACGGCAAGTCGGTGCAGCCGTCCGACGACTGGTCGAAGGCGGTGCTGGGCACCTCCGACGCCACCAGCGCGCGTCAGCTGTGGTCGGTGCGGAAACTCGGGCTGGGCAACGGGAACCGGGAGCGCTACGAGATCGTCAACGCCGTGACCGGAACCCGGCTGGCCGCCGCGGGGGACGCCGTGGTGCTGCAGTCGGCCAGGGGCACCGAGGCCCAGTGGATCATGTCCACGACCGGTGACGGCAGCTGGACGTTCGTCAACGCCGCCACCGGCACGCTGCTCGACGGGACCGGCGAGACGGTGTCGGCCAGGACACCGACCTCGGGTGCGAGCCAACGCTGGACCCCGGTCGACGAGACCGTGCTGCGCACCCAGGACGCCGCCGTGTTCACGGTGCCCAAGCTGCGGCCGGTGCTGCCGCAGACCGTGACGCCGGTGTACCCGGACGGCGCCCGAGGCTCACTGCCGGTGGTGTGGAACCTGCCGCCGGACTGGTCGTGGCAGCAGCCCGGCACGGTTCGCGTGCACGGCACGGCGACGGACGTGCTCGGGCGCAAGCTGCCCGCGCTCGCCGTGGTCACCGTCGACACGATCGCCTCGACGCTGCCCGCCCGCGCGAAGACCTACGTCGGCGGACGGCCCGACCTGCCCGCCACCGTCACCGGCATCGGCAAACGCGGCGGCAAGGCGGAACTCCCCGTCACGTGGGACTCCGCCGTGTTCGACCACGTCGGCACGGTGACGGTGACCGGACGCGCCCAGGTCGTCGACGGCACCACGGTGGCCGCGACGGCGGTCGTCCAGGTGACCGAGCCCGTCGAGGTGAACGCGGCGCTGGACGCGGCCGTCACGGCGACCTACACCGAGTCCGGCTATGCCGCGGAACGGCTGCGCAACGGCGTCACGGACGAGAAGGCGTGGTCGAACTGGCGGTCCGGCACCAAGAACCCGGCCGACACGATCACGTTCACGTTGCCGAAGATCCGTGATCTGACGCGGGTCGCCGTGCATTCCTACCGCGACGGCGAAGGCGGCATCGCCAAGAGCCTCAAGGTGCAGGTGCGCACGGCGGACGGTGCGTGGGTCGACGCGAGCGGCGAGGTCGAGGTGACCGCGCTGCGGACGGAGGTCGTGCTGAACCCGTCACCTCCGGCGACCGCGGTGCGGGTCGTCCTCACCGCGCGCCCGTCCGGGTACCTGACTCTCGCCGAGATCGAAATCCTGGCCAAGTCCCCTGCTGCCTGACGACACGCGGGGACCCTTCGTGCAGTCAGGGTGAACGAAAGCTCCCCGCGTGCACTTCCGCCTGGGGATTCGGGGTCGAATCGATTCGAAATAGTCAGTGCTGATTGAAATAAATGGTGCGCCGCCGGACACTTCGCGGAAATAGCCGAGAAGGGAATTCTCGATGCGGAGAGCTCTCGCAGGCGCACTCGCGGCGGTGACCATGTCCGCGCTCGTCGTGGTGGCACACACGACGGGCGCGGGCCACACCGCGGCCGCGGCTGAGACTTACTCGTGGGGCAACGTCGACATCGCGGGTGGCGGGTTCGTGCCCGGCATCGTGTTCAACCAACGCGAACCGAACCTGGTCTACGCGCGCACGGACATCGGTGGCGCGTATCGGTTGAATCCCCAGACGAACAGATGGATCCCGTTGCTCGACCACGTCGGCCTCGACAACTGGGGACTGAACGGCGTCGCGAGCCTCGCGACCGACGCCGTCGACCCGAACCGCGTGTACGTCGCCGCCGGCATGTACACGAACAGCTGGGATCCCAACAACGGCGCGATCCTGCGTTCGTCCGACCGGGGCACCACCTGGCAGACCACGCCGCTGCCGTTCAAGGTCGGCGGCAACATGCCCGGCCGCGGCATGGGGGAGCGGCTCGCGATCGACCCCAACCGCAACAGCGTGCTGTACTTCGGCGCGCCGAGCGGTAACGGCCTGTGGCGCAGCACGGACTTCGGTGCCACGTGGAGCAAGGTCACGGCGTTCCCCAACGCCGGCAACTACGCCCAGGACCCCAGTGACCCCAACGGTTATCTCAGCGACAACCAGGGCGTGCTGTGGGTGACCTTCGATCCGCGCACCGGGAGCGCCTCGACGGCGACGCAGACGATCTACGTGGGCGTGGCCGACAAGCAGAACAACGTCTACCGCAGCACGAACGGCGGCACGACGTGGGAACGCGTGGCGGGACAGCCCACCGGTTTCCTGCCCCACAAGGGAGTTCTGCAGGGCGACACGCTCTACCTCGCCACCAGCGACACCGGCGGTCCGTACGACGGTGCCAAGGGTGACGTCTGGAAGCTGAACACCGCGACCGGCGCGTGGACGCAGATCAGTCCCGTGCCGTCGAGCAGCGCCGACAACACGTTCGGCTACAGCGGTCTGACCGTCGACCGCAAGAAGCCCGGCACGCTCATGGTCGCCACCCAGATCGCGTGGTGGCCGGACGTGACCTTCTTCCGCAGCACCGACTACGGCGCCACGTGGACGCGGATCTGGGACTGGACGAGCTACCCGAACCGCAGCTTCCGCTACAAGATGGACATCAGCGCGTCGCCGTGGCTCGACCTCGGCGCGAACCCCGCGCCGCCGGAGGTCTCGCCGAAGCTCGGCTGGATGACCGAGTCGCTGGAGATCGACCCGTTCAACTCCGACCGGATGATGTACGGCACCGGTGCCACGCTCTACGGCACCACCGACCTCACCGCGTGGGATCGCGGCACCCAGCTCACCATCAGGCCGATGGCCGCCGGGCTCGAGGAGACCGCGGTGATCGACCTGATCAGCCCGCCGTCCGGACCGCCGTTGATCAGCGCACTCGGTGACATCGGCGGCTTCCGGCACGACCGGCTGGACGCGGTGCCGGCCAGAACTTTCAACCAGCCGTACTTCACCACCACGCGCAGCCTGGACTTCGCCGAGCTCAGCCCCGCGACGATCGTGCGGGTCGGTGACTTCGACAAGACCAGCAGGCCCAACGACAACCGGGTCGGGTTCTCGACCGACGGCGGCGCGAACTGGTTCCAGGGCCAGGAACCGGGCGGGGTCACCGGTGGCGGCACGGTCGCGGCGGCGGCCGACGGCAGCAGGTTCGTCTGGAGTCCGGCGGGCACCGGCGTGCACCACGCGACCGGGTTCGGCAACTCGTGGACGGCGTCGACCGGCATCCCGGCGGGCGCGGTCGTGCGGTCGGACCGGGTGAACCCGATGAAGTTCTACGGCTTCGCCGCGGGGAAGTTCTACGTGAGCACCAACGGCGGTGCCTCGTTCACCGTGACGGCCGCGACCGGGCTGCCCCAGTCGGCGCAGTTCAAAGCCGTGGCGGGCAAGGAAGGCGACATCTGGCTCGCGGGCCAGGGCGGGTTGTGGCGGTCCACGGACTCCGGCGCGAGCTTCGCGAAGGTCTCCGGCGTGACGAGCTCGCTCAACATCGGGTTCGGCAAGGCCGCACCGGGACGCGCGTACCCGGCGCTGTACCTGATCGGCGAAACCGGTGGTGTCAAAGGCGTCTTCCGGTCCGACGACACGGGCGCGAGCTGGGTGCGGATCAACGACGACCGGCACCAGTACGGCAACATCCAGGACGCGATCACCGGCGACCCGCGGGTGTACGGCCGCGTCTACCTCGGCACGAACGGCCGCGGTGTCGTGCTCGGGGAGATGACCGGAACTCCGCCCATCACAACGACCACGACGACGACAACCACGACGACGACGACGACCACCACCACCACCACCACGACCACGGGCCCGCCGCCGGGCACCGGCTGTGCGGTGAAGTACACGGTGTCGACCCAGTGGCAGAACGGGTTCCAGGGGGCCGTCGACATCACCAACACCGGCACGACCACCGTCGACGGCTGGACGCTGAAGTGGACCTTCGCGAACGGCCAGGTGATCAGCCAGCTGTGGAACGGCAAGCTCACCCAGACCGGTGCCGCGGTGGCCGTCGCGGACCAGGGCTACAACAAGGAGATCAAGCCGAACACCACCGTCGGCTTCGGGTTCACCGCCTCCTGGGCGGGGACGAACGCGAAACCGGTGGCGTTCACGCTCAACGATCGGCCATGCGCGGTGCCGTGATCGTGCTGCCCCGATCCGTGAGGTGCGGGTCGAGCAGTCGTACCTCGGACGACTGCTCGCCCGCCAGGCGGCGCATCAGCATCCGCACCGCGATGGCGCCGACCTCCTCCGCCGGTACCGCGATCGACGTGAGCGGCACCGGCTGGGAGGCGGCGATGACGTCCGGGCACAGCGCGATCACCGACAGGTCCTCCGGCACCCGGCGATCCCGGCGCCGCAGCTCCAGCACGACGTCCGCGAGCACCGCCTCGTTGTGCACCACCAGCCCGGTGATCCCGGCTTCCGGCCGCAGCAGCTTGTCCAGACAGGAGCTCAACGACGCGTAGGTAGGCGCACATGGATGCACGTGGACCGTCACGCCGCGTTGTTGCGCGCACTTGGCGAACCCCGACAGGAACCGCGTCGCGTAGCCGGTCCTGCGTTCGTAGACGGCCGGGGGAGAGCCGATGAAGCCGACCTTGCGGTGCCCGAGGTCGGCCAGGTGCGCCACCGTCCGCGCGCCGCTCGCGCTGAAGTCGAGGTCGACGCAGTTGAGCCCGGCGGAGTCGGCGGGCACGCCCACCAGCACGACCGGCACCTCCAGCTCGCGCAGGGCCGGGATGCGCGGGTCGTGCGCCTCCACGTCCATCACGATCACCGCGTCCGCCCGCGCGGACGCGATCACCCGGTGCACCTCGTCGGCACCGGACTCCTTCGTGAGCAACAGGACGTCGTAGTCGTGCTCGCGGGCCGTGGTGACGATCGACGACACGAACTGCATGATCACCGGCAGGTTGAGGTCCGTCCGGAGTGGAACGACGAGCGCGAGGACGTTCGTGCGGCTGCTGGCCAGCGCCCTGGCTCCCGCGTTCGGGTGGAAGCCCAGTTCCCGGATGCTGCGGCGCACGCGCTGCGACGTCGCCGTCGAGATCGGACGCTTGCCGCTGAGCACGTACGACACGGTGCTGACGGACACGCCGGCGTGCTTGGCGACGTCCTTGATGGTGATCAACCGGCCTCCAGTGCGCGCGTCGTTGTCGCCGCAACTTTAGCGCCTGGGCCTGACCGTCCCGGCGTTTCGACGTCGAACGCAGGTCGAAAAAAACGCCGGCCGCGCATCGATTCATTCGACGCTAATGTTTCGGTCGTTGAAACGTTTCGATTCTGGAGGTAAAGCTCCATGAACAAGTTCACCCGCGTGCTGATGGCGGTTCTCGCCGCGGCACTGGCGTTTTCACTGGGCGCGCCGACCGCGTCCGCGGCCGCCTGGTCCTCCTCGGACCGGTGGGGCACCTGGAACAACGGCGGCTACGTCGTCCGCAACAACATCTGGGGCAACGGCGCCGGTCCGCAGTCGATCTGGGCCAACTCCTACAGCAATTGGGGCGTGTGGGCGAACCACCCCAACACCGGCGGGGTGAAGTCCTACCCGCACGCGGGCAAGGCGCTGAACAAGAGGCTCAGCGCGATCGGCTCGCTCACGAGCAATTTCAACGTCAGCGTGCCCGGCTCGGGCGCCTACACGACCACATATGACATCTGGGCCAACAACAACGCCTACGAGGTCATGATCTGGATGAACAAGACCGGCCCGGTCGGCGCGATCGGCTCGCGTCAGGGCACGTTCTCCGTCGGCGGGCACACCTGGGACGTCTACCGCGGTTCCAACGGCGCCAACGCGGTGTTCTCGTTCCTGCGCACGTCCAACACGTCGTCCGGCTCGGTCGACCTCAAGGCCGTCATGAACTGGATCCGCACCCGCGGCTGGTGGGGTGACGTGACGGTCGGCGAGGTCCAGTTCGGCTACGAGATCACGTCGTCGAGCGGTGGCCTGAACTTCACGACCAACAGCTACTCGGTCTCGGGCGGGTGACCGGCGATGAGGCGGACCACGCTGCCGGTGCTGCTCGCGGCGATCCTCGTGGCGGGCACCGTTCCGGCGCTCGCGGACGAACCGGCGGTCGCCACCGATCGCGGACTCGTCAGCATCCGGTCGGTCCACGGCGGCGGCAACTTCGTGTCGTGGCGGCTGCTCGGCTCCGACGCCGCTGATGTGGCGTTCGACGTCTACCGCGACGGTGTGAAGGTCAACCGCACGCCGGTGACGACGGCGACGAGCTATCTCGACGCGGGCGCGCCCGCGACCGCGTCCTACTCGGTGCGGCGGCTGGGCGGAGGCGTGGAACCGGCGGCGGTCACGCGTTCCGTCGGCACGCTGGCGACGAGCCAGGACGTGCCACTGCAGATCCCGGCGTCCGGCTACGTGGCGAACGACGCGTCGGTCGCCGACCTGGACGGCGACGGCCAGTACGAGTTCGTCCTCAAGTGGGATCCCGCTGACGCCAAGGACAACTCGCAGGCGGGCCGCACGGGCAACGTGTACCTGGACGCCTACAAGCTCAACGGCACCCGGTTGTGGCGCATCGACCTCGGCCGCAACATCCGCGCGGGCGCGCACTACACCCAGTTCCAGGTCTTCGACTACGACGGCGACGGCAGAGCCGAGGTCGCCGTGAAGACCGCGGACGGCACGCGGTCCGGCACCGGGCAGGTGATCGGCAACGCGAACGCCGACCACCGCAACAGCGACGGCTACGTCCTGACCGGGCCGGAGTTCCTCTCGGTGTTCCGCGGCACCGACGGCGCGGTGCTCGACACGGAGAACTACGTGCCACCGCGCGGCAACGTCTCGTCGTGGGGTGACAACTACGGCAACCGGGTCGACCGGTTCCTCGCCGGAACGGCCTATTTGGACGGTGCGCGGCCGAGCATCGTCATGGCGCGCGGGTACTACACCCGCAGCGTGATCTCGGCGTGGGACTTCCGCGGCGGACAGCTCACGCAGCGCTGGACGTTCGACTCGGCGACCCAGTCGAACCGCTCGGCCTGGGAGGGCAAGGGAAACCACCAGCTCTCGATCGCCGACGTGGACGGCGACGGTCGCGACGAGATCATCTACGGCTCGATGGCGATCGACGACAACGGCCGGGGCCTGTGGCAGAACGGCACCCACCACGGCGACACCCTGCACGTCGGCGACTTCATCCCGTCCAGGCCGGGCCTCGAGGTCTTCAAGCCGTCGGAGCACACGAACGAGGTCACGCACTGGATGGGCGACGCCCGGACCGGCCAGATCATCTGGAGCGCGCCGTCGTGCGGCTGTGACAACGGCCGTGCGGTCGCCGCGGACATCTGGGCCGGCAACCCCGGTGCGGAGGCGTGGTCGGCCTCGGTGGGCGGGCTGCGGTCCGCCACCACGGGCGCCCAGGTCGCCGCGCGGAAACCAGGTTCGACCAACTTCGTGATCTGGTGGGACGGCGACGCGCAGCGCGAGTTGCTGAACGGCACCACGATCGACAAGTACGGCCCCAACGGTGACACGCGGCTGCTCACCGGTTCGGGCGTGGCCTCCAACAACGGCACCAAGTCCACGCCGGCGTTGCAGGCGGACATCCTCGGCGACTGGCGCGAGGAGGTCGTCTGGCGGACCTCGGACAGCCGGGCGTTGCGGATCTACTCGACCACCGAGCCGACGACGATCCGGCGGCCCTCGCTGATGGAGGACCGGCAGTACCGGGAGGCGGTGGCCTGGCAGAACACCGCCTACAACCAGCCGCCGCACCCGAGCTTCGCCTCGCCCTGACGGCTTCCCCGGACAACTGAACACCGAATCCGCGGACGGATCGCCCGTCCGCGGATTCAGCCTGCCCGCGCTTTTGTGGCTGATTTATATCCGTGAATTGCACGCTTTTCACCGTTGTGAATCTTCGTTGATTTCATTGCTATTCGGAAAGTTGGTGCGTTAGCTTGCGTGGGAGCGTTCCCAGATCCCTGCAATTCGCACCTGGGGAGAACCCTGATGAAATCGAAGTACATTGGCGCGGCATTGGTCGCGTGCCTGGCGTCGCCGTTACCCGCGTCCGCCGCCGACACCGTGCTGTACGTGTCACCCAGCGGTAAGGACGGTGCCGCCGGCACGATCTCGGCCCCGACCACGCTGACCTCGGCGATCACCCGCATCGCCGCGGGCGGCACCATCTACCTGCGCGGCGGCACCTACAGCCAGGCCATGACCGTGACGATTCCGCCGAGCAACAACGGCACGGCGAGCGCCCGCAAGAAGCTGACCGCCTACCAGTCCGAGAAGCCGGTGCTGAACTTCTCGGCGCAGACCGAGGACCCGGCGAACCGCGGCCTGGCGGTCAACGGCTCGTACTGGCACGTCTACGGCATCACCGTGGAACGGGCCGGCGACAACGGCATCTTCGTCGGCGGCAGCAACAACATCATCGAGCGCACGATCACCCGGTTCAACCGCGACACCGGCCTGCAGCTCTCCCGGATCGCGTCCACCACCCCGAAGAACCAGTGGCCGGCCAACAACCTGATCCTCAGCGCCGAGTCGCACGACAACCGCGACTCCGACGGTGAGGACGCCGACGGGTTCGCCGCGAAGCTGACCGTCGGCTCCGGCAACATCTTCCGGTACGCGGTGTCGCACAACAACATCGACGACGGCTGGGACCTCTACACCAAGTCCGACACCGGCGCGATCGGCCCGGTCACCATCGAGGACTCGCTGGCCTACAAGAACGGCACGCTGAGCAACGGCGGCCAGGCGGGCAACGGCGACCGCAACGGGTTCAAGCTCGGCGGCGAGGACATCGCCGTGCCGCACGTCGTCCGCCGCACCATCGCGTTCGACAACGGCAAGCACGGCTTCACCTACAACCGCAACCCCGGCGCGATGGCCGTGTCGAACAACCTCAGCATCGACAACGACGAGCGCAACTTCTCGTTCGACGCGGGCAGCACGGTGTACCGCGGCAACACCTCGTGCCGCAGCAGCACGGGCTCCAACGACAAGACCATCGGCAACGCCGACAGCTCCAACCAGTTCTGGACGGGCACCAACGGCTCGCGTTGCTCGGGTTACACCGGCGCTCTCGGCTGGTCGTTCGCCTCGGACGGCAAGCTGCGCGTGACCCTCGGCGGCAAGCCCGTCACCCTGTAACCGCGCTGCTCGCTTGCCCGCGCCTTGCCATGGGGGGCACATTCATG